>NZ_JBIPCS010000014.1:0-116050 GCF_044005985.1 Flavobacterium sp. FlaQc-49
AAAAATTATGGAAGAACTATTATCTAAAAAGTCCTATTATTGTAAACCAATAACAGGACTAAAAATGAATTGTAAATCTATTTTAGGATTAAGGATAAATATGTAAACTTATTTTAGGACGAGACATCATTGCGGGCACGAGCGGGACGCTCGCGCTAGCATCGTAAGTTAAATTAGTAATCTTAAACTTCTACTAACCCATCGCTGGCGCGAGCGTCCCGCTCGTGAATCTACACCCAGTAAGTTCTAATTATAAATACCTTTGTATATTCAAACTAGACAAAACATCTCATACCCAACAAGTTTTCTGCTTATTACTGCATTTCTAAGCAACAAAAAAGAACAAAAAATCTAAAATCTAAAATATTCCCCCCAACAAGATGCAACTTGTCCGATTCTCTCCTCAAAATTGTCTTTTCACACCCCTAATGTATTGATATTTAGAACGTACATTTGTTATACTAATTTCTAAATCATACCAAATGAACACACAAGATTTTACCACAACCCTCATAACTAATCATTCTCCGGAAGACGTTTTTAATGCCATTACCAATGTTCGCGGCTGGTGGTCGGAAGAGATTGAAGGAAATACAGCAAAACTAAATGATGAATTTAAGTATCATTACGAAGACGTGCATCGCTGCAAAATAAAATTGACAGAAGTAATTCCGAATCAAAAAATTGTCTGGTTGATAGAAGAAAACTATTTCAAATTTACAGCAGACGAAAAAGAATGGACCGGCACAAAACCTACTTTTGAGATCACAGAGAACGATGGCCAAACAGCGCTGCGATTTACTCATATTGGTTTGGTTCCCGATTATGAATGTTTTGAAATTTGTAGAGACTCCTGGACAAATTACATTCAAAACAGTCTAAAAAAACTAATTACAACCGGAAAAGGCCAGCCAAACGGCAAAGACAAACCACAAACCGAAAACGAAAAGAGATTGTCGGAAAAGTAATTAAATACCAACAAACTGTACTTTTATAAATTCATGACTTCATCAGATTAGAAAGTTAATAAAGCGATAATTTTTTAAATTCATAAACAGTTATTTCATAACTTAGTTAGCTTTTTAATCTTTGAAATCATGACTAAGAAATATATTGCAAAAGACTTTTTAAAACTTGCTGCAAAAGGGCATTCGCATGAAGCATTTCGCCTGTATGTCAGTAAGGATTTTAAGCATCATAATGTTTATTTTAAAGGGGATGCCAATACACTGATGCTGGCAATGGAAGAATCCTCCAGACAAAATCCGAATAAAACTATTGAAATTCATCACGCAATAGCAGATAAAGATTTAGTTGCCGTACATTCACATGTCAAACAAAATGCCAATGATTCGGGTGTGGCCGTAGTTCATATCTTTAGATTTGAGTCCGGAAAAATAGTAGAACTTTGGGATCTGGGACAAAGTGTTCCCGCCAAAATGATCAATGAAAATGGAATGTTTTGAAAAAAATGTGAGTTGTAAAATGTAATCTGAGAATGAAAACTGAAACTGAAAACTGAAACTGAAAACTGAGACTGAAAACTAAAACCGTGACTAAAAAAACAAAAAAGACCAAAAACACCAAATGACCACACTTCTACGAACTTCTATTTTAGTATCCGTTCTGTTACTACTTTCAAGCAGCCCTTCCTTTTCGCAAAAAAAAGACCACTTATACACCCAAATAGACAGTTTAATTAAAGTTAGTGATCCTAAATTTAATGGTGTACTTCTTATTTCAAAAAAAGGAAAAACAGTTTATGCTAAAGCGCTGGGTTCTGCTGATTTTAATAAAAAGATCCCATTGACAATCAACAGCCAATTTGAAATCATGTCAAACAGCAAGCAAATCACCGCTGTTTTGATTTTAAAAGAAGTTGAAAAAGGGCGTATTGATTTACAGGCACCTATTAAAAAATATCTTCCGCATCTCACACAAACCTGGGCAGATTCTGTTACAATTCATCAGTTATTAAATCATACCCACGGAATTATCGATTTACAAAAACCGCTATTGTTTAAACCCGGAACTGATTTTAAATATGGTGATTTAAGTTTTTCTTTACTGGGACAAATTGTTGCCTTTAGTACCCAAAAAAAATATCCGGAAGTAGCAGCTGATTTGTTTAAAAAATTAAACATGAAAAACACTTACTGTTATTCTAAAGACAAAACAACACAATTGGTTTCGGGCTATATTAATGACAAAAATGTTTTTACAAAAAATGATAAATCCGGAATAACCGCCGAAACCGTTTCTGCTAATGGGATTATATCAACGGTTACCGATTTAGCAATTTGGAACAATAATCTCCATAAAGGAAAAATCCTGAAACCCGAGACCTACCAATTGATGCTTCGTTATACTATCAAGGCGCAGCACAATCTTTTTGGGAAAGAAAAAGAAGGCTATGGTTATGGACTACGAATCGTCGATCAGGGAAATCCAAAATATATGGGGCATTCCGGGCTGGGCGATGGCTTTTCTTCCGTAAATTTATACTTCCCGAAAAGTGATGTCAGTTTGATCGTTTTAGAAAATCAGATGAATACAAACTCTGAATTGTTTTACCAAACCGAAATCAAAATCAAGGCGCTTTTATTAAAAAGTGATTTATTAAATAAAAAATAATCTGTCATGGCTGTAAACAAAACAATAGAAACGGAAGGCAGTGTTAACGATTTCATTAACGCTGTTGAGGACAGTACGAAACGAAACGACTCGTTTGAACTTGTTAAATTAATGCAGGAACAAACCGGTTTTGAAGCCAAAATGTGGGGACCCGCCATTATTGGTTTTGGAAGTTACCATTACAAATATGCCAGCGGTCGTGAAGGCGATGCACCGCTTGTCGGATTTTCACCAAGAAAAGAAGCAATTTCTCTTTATTGTTATGTTACATCTGAAAACAGAGAAGAACTTCTTTCTAAATTTGGAAAACATAAATCCGGAAAAGGCTGCATTTACATCAAAAAACTAACCGATATTGATGTTGAAGTGCTCAAAAAAATGATTTCCCTTTCGGTTGAAAACTTAAATGAATTATACCCACCAAAATAAACCATGACAATAACTTTTATACTACTGCTTGTCCTTTTAGCCGTTTATCTTTTTTTACAGGATGCCCGATTTGGTAAAGCTCCCACTGGCGAAAGACTTGCATTAATCAAAAAATCTCCGAATTATAAAAACGGAAAGTTTGAAAATGAACATTTTACACCGGACCTTACGGAAGGATACACGATGACAGGAGTGTTGTTTGAGTTTTTATTCAAAAAAAAGGAACACAGAATTCCTGCGGATTTAATTCCTTCAATAAAAACAGATTTGTTAAACCTACCTTTAGATAAAGACATTTTAGTCTGGTTTGGACATTCTTCTTATTTTATTCAGATGGAAGGAAAGCGAATTTTAGTCGATCCTGTTTTTAGCGGTAACGCCTCCCCTATTGCCGGCACTACGAAGGCTTTTAAAGGAACCGATATCTATACCGTTGATGATCTTCCTGAAATTGACTACCTATTGATTACACACGATCATTACGATCACTTGGATTATAAAACGATTCTTAAACTAAAGTCCAAAACAAAGCAAATTGTCTGTGGTCTCGGTGTAGGTTCCCACTTTGAATTTTGGGGATTTTCATCCGATAGCATTATTGAAAAAGACTGGTATGAAAAAATAGAACTTGACGCCAATATTACACTTTATACAGCGCCAACAAGACATTTTTCCGGTCGTGCTTTCAAACGTTGCAATACACTATGGCTCTCTTTTATTTTACAAACCCCAACCTATAAAATGTATTTGGGAGGAGACAGCGGTTACGATACTCATTTTGCTGCTATTGGAGAGAAATATGGTCCCTTTGATCTTGCTTTGGTTGATAATGGCCAATACGACATCAAATGGAAATACATTCACAACCTGCCTGAAAATGTAATTCAAGCTGCAAAAGATCTAAAAACGAAACGATTGTTTCCGGTTCATTCTTCAAAATTTCCATTGGCCAATCATGCCTGGGATGAGCCTTTGAAAAGAGTAACCCAATTAAATCAAAACGAAACAAATCCGATTCCGCTAATTACGCCAATGATTGGTGAGTTAGTTGAACTAAAAAATGAAAAACAGGAATTCCGTCAATGGTGGAAAAATGTAAAATAAAAGTACCGAATATGAATCCTTCAGCCTATACAATTCGAAATGCCGATCCTTCAGAATTTAACAAAATTGGAGAACTTCTTATTCTTGTTTATTCACAATTAGATGGCTTTCCAAAAGAAAATGAACAGCCCAATTATTATAAAATGTTAGCTAATATTGGCGATTTCACCAATCATCCTGGAACAGAACTTTTAGTTGTGGCTGATGATCAGGATACAATTCTTGGTGCTGTAGTTTATTTTAATGACATGAAATATTACGGTTCCGGAGGTATTGCAACTCAGGAACAAAATACGGCAGGTTTTAGATTATTGGCTGTAGATCCCGTTGCCCGCGGAAAAGGAATTGGCAAATTACTGACTGAGGAATGTATTGGCAAAGCCAAAGCAAACCAACTGGATCAACTTATTATTCACAGTACTTTGTCTATGAAAACAGCATGGAAAATATATGAAAATTTAGGTTTCAAACGGTCTGAAGATTTGGATTTCATGCAGGGAGAACTTGCCGTTTTTGGATTTAGATATCCGTTAAAGTAAACACATTCTTCAAATAGTAAAAGCATATAAAAAGTAAAACAGCAATACATCAAAAAAATTGAAACAGACAATATCCATTTTCCTGATCACATTTTTATTAAGCATTTCTTTAAGCGCTCAAAATACCTACGTTTTTCTGGGTTCTTATAACAGAGACAAAACTGCAGCATCCATTCTGGTATATCAATTAGATACTGTAAAAGGAAAACTGACCCAAGTGGCGTCGGTCAAAAACCTCATTAACCCCTCGTTTTTAACGGTTTCACCAAACGGAAAATATGTTTATGCCTGTACCGACAGTAAAACTCCAAATGCAGGAAGCGTAAGCAGTTTTGAATTCAATCCACAAAATAAGACACTTACTTTTTTAAATAAACAATCTAGCGGTGGCGAGAATCCGGTCTATGTTTCCGTTCATAAAAGTGGGAAATGGCTGGTAAACGGCAATTACACCGAAGGAAGTGTTTCTGTATATCCGTTATTGGAAAATGGAAAAATCGATTCGATAGCACAAAATTTTCAATATCAGGACGGAAGTGTAAACAAAGAAAGACAGGCCCGCTCACACATCCATTCCACAATATTTTCTCCGCAGTACGACTATCTATTTCTACCCGACTTAGGAGCCGATAAAATACGTTGTTATCAATTTGATGCCACACAAAAACAGCCATTAACAGCAACCGAAATTCCATTTACAAAAACAGATCCTGAAAGCGGACCACGTCATTTGACTTTTCATCCCAATCAAAAATTTGCGTATTGTATTGAAGAAATGTTAGGAACAATCAGTGCTTATGGCTATGAAAATGGGGCTCTGCAAAAAATACAGAAAGTAAATACACATCCCGACACTATTACAGAGGGTTTCGAAAGTTCGGACATTCACATTTCACCTGACGGAAAATTTTTGTACGCTACAAACCGAGGAAAAGAAAACAATATTGCCATTTTTACTATTGATGAAAAAGGACTTTTAGCCAATATCGGTTATCAGTCGACCTTAGGAAAACATCCGAGAATTTTTGCGATTGATGAAACCGGAAAATTCCTGATCGCATCCAATGTGCTAACTGGAAATGTGGTGGTTTTTAAACGAAATCTAAAAACGGGATTGCTTAAAAAAACGGGGAAAGAAGTACAACTGGAAAATGTTTCCTGTGTTCAAATCAAAAAAATATAATTTAAAAACACCATTAAATATGAGTACATCACTTTTAAATTTGCAGCCTGAAGTATTAGAAAACGAATTTGTAAAATTAGTTCCATTACAGCAAACTGATTTTGAAGGTCTTTTTGAAGTGGCTTCTGATCCGTTAGTATGGGAACAACATCCAAATAAAAACAGGTACGAGAGAGAAGTCTTTCAAAACTTTTTTGAAGGAGCAATGGAAAGCAAAGGCGCTTTTCTGATCCTTGATAAAAGTACAAACGAAATAGCCGGAAGCACCCGTTTTTATGAATATGAACCAGAAAATAAAAGTATTTTTATCGGTTATACTTTTTACGGAAGAAAATTTTGGGGAACAGGATTTAATTCCCATGTGAAAAAAATAATGCTCGACTATGCTTTTGATGCTGTTGATAAAGTTCAATTTCATGTTGGAGCAGAAAATTATCGTTCACAAAAAGCAGTTGGAAAACTGGGAGCAACAAAAGTAGAAGAAATAGACGTTGCTTATTACAATGAACCCTCTCGTCATAATTTTGTGTACGAGCTAAAAAAATAAACCAATACAAAATGAAAAGAATAAGCATTTTCTGCGGTTCCAGTTTTGGAACGGAAGCAATCTACCAAGAGCAAGCCACTTTGCTCGGACAAACATTAGCAAAACAAAATATAGAATTGGTATACGGCGGTGCAGACGTAGGTTTAATGGGTGCTCTTGCTGACGGCGCTTTAAGTGAAGGCGGAAAAGTAATTGGAGTACTTCCCGGCTTTCTGCGTTCAAAAGAAATTGCACACAAAGGCCTAACCGAATTAATTTTGGTAGAAAGCATGCACGAAAGAAAAACCAAAATAAACGATTTATCAGACGGTGTCATAGCACTTCCGGGTGGTTTTGGAACACTTGACGAGCTTTTCGAAATGCTGACCTGGGCACAGTTAGGACTGCATAAAAAACCAATTGCAATCTTAAACATCAACGGCTATTATGATTCCTTGTTAGAACTTACACATACTATGGTTGAAAAAGGTTTCTTAAAAAATGTAAATCAGGAAATGCTTTTAGTAAGCGATTGTATTGATGATCTATTGGAAAAAATGAGGAATTACAGCCCGCCAACAGTTGGAAAATGGATTGATAAGGAGAAAGTGTAAATCTTTATTTGCTTTAAAAGTAAACGACTAATCAGGGGGCTACGTTGGTAACTCCCATTGTAAAACATCAATTAAAAGCAAGAATAAAGGAAAGCCCTTGCGTAGCCTTCGACTTCGCTCAGGGTGACATTGGGCGACAAAATAATGGATTGGTAAGGTAACTGTGGTTTTAAGAAAGACAATCCATAATCTCACCTTTTACAAATATCATTTCACAATACCATTTTACAAACCTCTTTTCACAAAAAAGTTCTTCTCAAACAAATCGTATTACTTTTCAAACAAGTCATGAATAATCAATATTTCTAATTTTACATTGTTAACCAAACGACATAAATATGGACACATTTATTATTGATACAAAAACCGTTACACTTCTATTAGCCACTCTATTTACGGGGCTTTTAGCGGGTATTTTCTTTACTTGGGCTAATGCCGTAACACCGGGAATCGGTAAACTTGATGATATAAATTATCTCAGAGCCTTTCAAAATATGAACCGTACGATTCAAAATCCGCTATTCTTTTTGGTCTTTTTCGGTTCGATGCTGTTTTCTTTTATAGCAGCGTATTGCTATAAATCCAATAATGCTGTTTTTTGGGTTGTTACTGCTGCAGCTCTCCTTTATTTTATTGGTGTTTTTCTTGTAACGATTCTGGGAAACATCCCGCTGAACGAAATGCTCGACAAAACCAACCTGACCTCTATCACGCTCCAAGAAGCCACTATTTTGCGAGGTAAATTTGAAGCAAAATGGAATACCCTGCATCTTATCCGAACCGTCATCTCCTTACTTTCTTTTTTACTTTTAATTATTGGCTGTCTGTTAAAAAACAATACTGTTCATTAACTAAAAGCGAAACAATAATTTTTTATCTTAGAAGGTCTGAAAAAAAGTTTCACGTTTCACGTTTCATGTTTCAGGTTTCAGGTTACTGGCTATAAATTTCACGGCATACATTTTACAATTCACATCTCACACCTATACAAAATGAAAACAGAAAACAACAAATTCGCAAAAGCCGAAATGCTGATAAGAAAACCTGTTTCAGAAGTTTTTCAGGCTTTTATAGATCCGGAAATCACAAGTAAATTTTGGTTTACCAAAGGCTCCGGAAAATTAGTAGAGTACCAGCCAATCGAATGGGTCTGGGAAATGTATGGTTTTTCGTTGACGGTTTTAACAAAGGTCATAGAAGAAAACAAAAAGATTGTCGTTGAATGGGGAAATACCGGAGAAACCACAACAGTAGAATGGATTTTTACTCCATTAAACAAAAATGAAACTTTTGTAAGCATTACAAATTCAGGTTTTGTTGGCGATACAGACAAAATAATAGATCAGGTTAGGAATTCAACAGAAGGCTTTACATTGGTTTTAGCCGGAGCCAAAGCATATCTAGAACATCAAATTCAATTGAATTTGGTTTTAGATCGTTTTCCTAAAGGGCTGGCTTGAGTGAGCTGTTTCTTGCGAAATGTATCTTGTGAAATGTAAAATATTTTACTTAGCATGTCATTTCGACTTTAGGAGAAATCACACCAGAAACTCCGTTTCTATTTTCCGCAATTTTGTCATACTGAGGAACGAAGTATCTCCGTTCGCTGAATCGATACCGTTGAGCTTCACTTTACGGATTATCTCATGAATTTTCCTCAATCTTGTCATACTGAGGAACGAAGTATCTCCGTTCGTTGAATCGATACCGTTGAGCCTCAATTTACGGATTATCTCATGAATTTTCCGCAATCTTGTCATACTGAGGAACGAAGTATCTTAGTTCGCTGAATCGATACCGTTGAGCTTCACTTTATGGATTATCTCATGAAGATACTTCGTTCCTCAGTATGACAAACTGGGCGTGAGCTGCGTGTGGGATTTCTCGACTTCGCTCGAAATGACAAAATTCAGACATCCCTGAAACCAGTAATCAGTAATCAGTAATCAGTAACCTAAAACCTAAAACCTGAAACTTGAAACTTGAAACCTGTAAAAATGTAAAAATGCAAAATGCGAAACATAAAGTGTGAAACTTGAAACATAAAACGTCTAAAAACGAAAATGTGAAATATGAAACGTGTAACCTGAAACCTGAAACAATAAAACCAATGACCATCAAAAAACCCACCACCATAAACGAATACATCGGTTCTTTCCCAAACGACGTACAAGAAATTTTAGAAAAAATACGAATGACGATTCAGAAAGCGGCTCCTGATGCCAAGGAAAAAATCAGCTACTCCATGCCTGCTTTTGATCAAAATGGGATCGTTGTTTATTTTGCTGCTTTCAAAAACCATATTGGTTTATATGCTTTGCCAAGTGGACATGAAACTTTTAAGGAAGAACTTTCAAAATACAAATCCGGAAAAGGATCTGTCCAATTTCCTTTAAACGAACCGATGCCTTTTGCTCTGATAACTAAAATTGTAAAATTCAGAGTAAAAGAAAATTTAGAGAAAAAAGTAAAAATATAAAGTATGGAAATACACTCCATATCACCTACTCTATTTTGTTAATAAAACTTATATTTTAAGAAATTTAAGCACTACATATTCTTTTATCTTTGAGTTTTAAAAACCAAAAAAACGGAAGCTGAAGTGCACAAAAAATTATACGGACTAGATCATTTAAGAACATTTGCAATCAGTTTTGTTTTTTTATTCCATTATCAAATTCCAATTTTTGGGCATCCGGAATGGTTGACCGATTTTGCTAAATTTGGCTGGACAGGAGTAGATTTATTTTTTGTATTAAGTGGTTTTTTAATCTCTTCTCAACTTTTTTTTCAAATTAAAAATGGAACCGAAATCTCGTTTAAAGATTTCTTTATAAAACGTTTTTTCAGAATACTTCCGGCTTTTTGGTTTGTTACGGCAATCTATTTTTTATTTCCTTATTTCAGAGAGAAAGAAGCACTTGCACCCATATGGAAATTTGTAACTTTTACACAGAATATAGGATTAAACATCCAGGATTTTGGGACTTTCTCTCATGCCTGGTCCCTTTGTGTGGAGGAGCATTTTTATCTGATATTGCCAATCGTACTTCTCTTTTTACTTAGAAACAACCTTTTTTATAAATCCTACTGGATTCTAATAGTCTTATTTGCTTTTGGTTTTGCGATTCGCTTTTTTAGTTGGCAGCATTTATACCTTCCTTTTATTGAAGCAGAAAATTCATGGCTGTATTGGCACAAATACATCTATTATCCTACTTACAACCGCTTAGACGGACTTTTGATTGGTGTTTCTATCGCCGGAGTTTATCAATTTATGCCCGATTTATGGGGAAGGCTTTCAAAATTCGGGAATTACTTTTTAGCCATTAGTCTATTTATACTAACCGCTGCCTACTTTTTATGTATGGAAGAAAGATCTTTTTACGCTTCTATTTTCGGATTTCCACTTGTTGCTTTAGGGTACGGATTTATGGTTTTGGGTGCCATATCTCCCACCAGTATTTTGTACAAATGGAATTCTAAAACAACCTCTTTTATTGCAGCACTTTCCTATGGAATTTATTTAACCCACAAAGGAATTATTCATATTACCCAACAATTACTTCTAAAACTTACTATTGATATTGATAGTAATTTATCGCTCATAATTAGTACTCTATCCTGTATAATTGCTGCATTCCTACTTCATCAGACAATTGAAAAGCCCTTTATGAGATTACGGGCTAAATTTTTAAAAGAGCAATAGGTTTTATTTCTTAAACTCCCCAAAGTGCCACAAAACACCGGACGGGTCATGTAAAAAACATTCCCTTCCCCAGTCGAGATTTCGAATTGGTGTTAATTTTACTCCGGCATATTTCTCCGGAAGATTTAAGGCTAAAAGTTCCTTGTAATAACGGTCAACATCATCGACTTCTAAGAAAATCATCGTGTTTTCTATCCACTCTTTAGCATAATAATCCTGAAGGTAAAATGCCGTTTCCCCCGATTTGAAAACAGAGAAGTTAGCTTCTAATACGCCTTCTTCAAAGCCCAAATCACTGTAAAAACGTCTTGATAATTCAAAATCTTTTGCTCCGATAAACGGTCGTATTGACTTGATTTTATGTTCCATGATATCTTTTTTTAAATTAATATCGTAACGCTAAAAATCCGGTTTTACTTATTAGAACCAAGCTGACTACGCAAATCAACATTCAGGCTATATTGCTCTTCCACCGGAATAATTTTTCGGGAGTTCTTATTAATATCTCCTCCTTCTTTTGACCAAAGAAACGGATAAAAGTTAAAAACCTCGTCTCCTTTTAATTTTGAAACCTCTTCTCTCCATCCTTTCCATCTGTTGCCCTCATAAAATTTATCCAAATCATTATAAAAGCAAAATTGTAAAAATTCAGTGTACGTAATATCAAGTGGTTCGTATTCTAAATTATCAGGCGAAAAATAATATATCTTTCCTAAGTCTGTTCCCAGTCCGCCACCATTTAAGAGATAAAAACCGCCTATTGCATCATCTGCCACGATCAAAAAAGAAGGTGCTTCTCCAAATTCCTTAAATGCTTTTCCCTTGTTCCAATCCGGAAGTGTGCGATTAAATTTTGTATTTCCGGAACCTAAAATTCTAATCCATCCATCATCAATTAAAAGACCTCCTGTCATAAAAACTATAGCCCCCATTGGTGATTGGGTCGTAACTTGTGTTTTGTACAATACTTCTTTTGCTTTTGCCGCATCAACCGGTAAAATTTCAACTTTATTCGTTGCTGTTTTAATCCAACCTTCAACAACTGTCCAGCCCGGATCAGTTTTGTTTATGAGTTTATCTACTGCTTGCATTTTCGTTTGAGCTGTTGTTACAAAAGTTATAGATAGCGCTATAACGGCAAAAAAATTTCGTGTCATTGTCAAGGGTACCAATTCTTATTCTATTTTTCTTAATTTTTCTTCAATATACTTCCCAGACCTCTACCAATTTGCTCAATCGCCTCAATACTTTTCTTAAGCGGCGTTGCGGTAAAATCTTCGTAGGCATCCATGGCACTTTCTTTACGATCGTCCTGAGGATATACCAATATTATGTTATTATCATCAAATGATTTTTCGAATTTCTGCGGCAATTTGTCAAAGATCGACTGGTAGGATACCGAACCTTTACGGGATAAATTAAAAACAATTAAGTCAGTTGGTTTAATTTCATCCGAAATAGCATCAAAATCTTCCCAATCCAAAATACTTTTAAAACCTAGTTTTGCATTTAATCTCAAATTAGCCGCAATTTGCGTAATGGACTGATGCGTTTTATACTCGGCATAAATAACGATCGGGATGCTTAATTCCTGAGACAATCGACTTATTTTTTGCAGCAAAAGATGAAATCCGATTCCTCTTTCTGAAAAAGGAGGACAAATAAAAACCAGCCTTTTTTCTTCTATAAATGTTTTCTGAAATCTGCAGATAAACAAACTCTTATCTACATTATTGATTATTGAATCTACGTTTTCTCCAAAAATCTTATCCAGAAAACCTGTTTTTCTTGGCCAGCCGATAATCACAATATCGGACATAATTTCTTTTGAAGTACGCGCAATTCCACTTGCCGGATTGTGGTCAATTCTGGCGATTGTGGTGATTTTTACTTCAGAGGCAGAACCTTGAATTACAAATTTATCAACCGCTTTTTTATATTTTAAAATATTAATTTCGGCCTGATCGTTGTTCGGAACAATCGTTAACAGCGTCACCGGATTTTTAGATTTTTTATCCTTGATCAAAAGAGCAAAATCCAAAAGACTGGACGTTGCAGAAGTTTTAGCCAGCGGAATCAAAATGTGTTCTTCTAAAGTCTGATCTTTATTAGCATCTTCCGTAGAAACTTCTTCTTCGCAAATTGCGATTTTTTTAGCCGCTTTTTCAGTGGCAAAAGAAGCCACAATACAGGTTATCAGAATTAAAATAATTGTTCCGTTTAAAATATTTTCATCCAGAATTTTCGCCTTAAATCCAACCAATATAACCGCCAGAGTTGCTGCTGCGTGCGCACTACTCAATCCGAAAATAAGCTGTCTCTCGGTTTTTGTATATTTAAAGACTACTTGTGTAAAAAACGCCGCAATCCATTTTCCAAAAATAGCTACAACACTCAGGGTTCCTGCCACGATTAAAGCGGTCGGTCCACTTAGAATTACACTAATATCAACCAGCATCCCAACAGAAATCAGGAAAAAAGGAATAAACAAAGAATTCCCGATAAACTCGATTCTGTTCATTAACGCAGAAGAATGCGGAATAAGAGGATTTAATGCCAAACCGGCAACGAAAGCACCAATAATAGGCTCTACTCCTGCTACTTCGGCTAAAAATGCCGCAAAGAAAACAACCGAAAGTACAAAGATATAGTGGGCGTGTTTTTCACTTTCCAATTTTTTAAAGAACCATTTGGCAATCCTCGGAATAACCAAAAACATAATGGCAGAGAAAATAGCCAATGAAACCCCTAATTTTATCCAGAAAGCCTGATTCAGATTTCCCTGACTGCTTCCCATAATTACCGCAAGAATAATCAAAACCGCGGTATCGGTCAAAATGGTTCCCCCGACTGTTATTGCAACGGCCTGATTTTTGGCAATTCCCAATTTACTAACAATTGGATAGGCCACCAATGTATGAGTTGCAAACATGCTCGCTGTTAAAAAACTGGCATTAAAATCGTACTGCAACAAATAAAAACAAACCGGAAATCCAATACAAAGCGGGAAAATAAAGGTGAATAAACCGAACAATAAACTTTTATTTCTGTTGGCTTTAAATTCATTCATATCGAGTTCCAAACCAGCAATAAACATAATATAAAGTAGTCCGATGGTCGAAAACAAATCGACTGCAGAGTTTTTTGCCAGGATATTAAGTCCGTGAGGCCCAATGATTACACCTGAAATAATCAATCCGATTATACCCGGAATATTTATTTTCTTTAATAAAATTGGAGACAATAAAATAATGAAAAGTATCAACGAAAAGATCAATACTGGATTGCTTAGTGGTAATTCGAATTCTTGTAAAAAATGCTTGAAAAATTCTATCATAGTTAAATTTTATCTTCTTTATGCTATTCCGTTTTTCGTCAAAGGACACCTTATTTTAAATGAAATCTCAGAACTTCGTTTTACTGATTTCTATAAAAAAAATCAAATTCTCCGGCATTTATTTCCTCACAAAAATACCTAAAAAAAACACGAACTTTTTACGAAAGTTCGATATTAAGAATTTAAATTTACATCGTTGCCAAATTATTAAAATTTAATATCTTTTTTAACAAAACTGCAACATTAACAAATGAAAATTAAGCTTCTTTGCATTATTCAATTATCTTTGTCTTAATAAAAATTGTACAATGGAAGAATGTATCTCTGTTTTTGATATGCTTAAAATTGGTGTTGGGCCTTCAAGCTCACACACTCTTGGTCCTTGGCGTGCTGCCGAACGTTTTTTAGAAGAATTAAAAGACGAATCTATTTTAGACGAAACTGCCAGAGTTAAAGTCGATCTTTACGGATCTCTTTCTCTAACCGGTAAAGGTCACGCCACAGATTTGGCTGTGATGTTAGGTTTAAGCGGTCAGGATCCTGAATATATTCCGGTGGAAGATATCGCTGGAATTATCAAAAATATTGAGACCAAAAACGAAATCATTCTTGGAAATCACAGTACGATTCCGTTTTATTTTCTTCAGGACATTGTTTTCAATAAAGACTTTCTTCCGTTTCATGCAAACGGATTAAAATTTACTGCATACAAAGCCGATAATTCAGAATACGAATCTACTTTTTATTCTATTGGTGGAGGTTTTGTTGTGAAAGAAGAACGCACCACCGCCAAAATAAAAGAGGAAATAAAATGTGCCTTTCCATTCCCTATTCAAAACGCCGTTGAACTATTAGACTATACCGTTACAGAAAACAAATTGATTTCTGAAATTGTGTACGAGAATGAAAAATCAATGCGTTCCGAGGCAGAAATTCATTCCGAATTAATGCGTATTTGGAACACTATGCTCGAATGTATGTATATTGGTTGTCACTCTGAAGGAATTCTTCCGGGTGGACTAAACGTGCGTAGAAGAGCTTTTGACATGCACCAAAACCTAATCGGATTATCCAATTATAATTCTCCGCAAACGTGGTTAGAAGAAATTAGAAAAACGGAAGTAAAATTTCGTCAGATCTTAAAATGGGTAAGTTGTTTTGCACTTGCCGTGAATGAAGTAAATGCCTCCTTAGGACGTGTGGTTACCGCACCAACTAATGGAAGCGCCGGAGTAATTCCAGCCGTTTTGATGTATTATTTGGTAATCGAAAATCACGATGCCGGAGAAAAAGAAATCAAACAATTTTTGATGGTTGCCGGAGAAATTGGAAGTATCTTCAAAAAAGGTTCTACGATTTCTGCCGCAATGGGTGGTTGTCAAGCCGAAATTGGCGTTTCGTCTTCTATGGCTGCAGCTGCACTTTGCGAATTGATGGGCGGAACTCCTGCACAGGTTTTAATGGCTGCCGAAATCGCCATGGAACACCACTTAGGTTTAACTTGTGACCCGATTGGCGGTCTGGTTCAAATTCCGTGTATTGAAAGAAATACCATGGGTGCCATAAAAGCCATAAATGCAGCAGAACTGGCTTTAGAAACCGATTCTAAAAATGCAAAAGTGCCTTTAGACAAAGTAATCAATACGATGTGGCAAACCGCTAAAGACATGAACTCTAAATACAAAGAAACTTCTGAAGGAGGTTTGGCAATTGCAGTGAACATGGCAGATTGCTAAAATAAAATTATTGCCACAAATTTCACGAATTTACATTAATCTCATAACAGAGAGTAAAAAAACAATTCGTGAAAATTCGTGAAATTCGTGGCAAAAAAATCAAAAACAACTCTTCATGAAAAAATACCACTTTATATTATTTTTTCTATTTTCCACACTGGTTCATTCTCAAGATCGTTATCACTTAAAATCAGACACCAGACTATTCACTTCAAAAAATAATACAGGAGAATTTTTAGGCTATTTCAAGTACGGAGCAGAAATTCAGTTATTATCCGAAAATGAAAAGGGTTGGTATAAAGTACAATCAGATAATTTTTCTGAAGGATATGTAGAAGCAAAATTTGTTTCGAAAACCTTAAATGCTGCCGATATTAAAATAAAAGACAAAGAGAATCCAATCATAGAAGGCAATGATAGCTATTATGGAGGGAATCATCTTTTTGTTTTAGTTGCCGGTTTAAAAGCAAGAACCTTACCCGACAGAAATTCAAAAGTAAAAGAAATTTTATTTACAGGAGATCCGGTTGCTGTAAACTATCTTCCTAAAAATCTAGAAGAATGGGTTAATATAAATGGTAGTTTTACCCCTGAGTATGCCCAATACACCATAGGAAAGTTTATTGGAGAAAGACCCGATTTTAATGCCTTGTTAAAGAATTTTGATCAACTTGATGTTACTGCCATTCCCGAACGTAAAACCATTGGAGAACGAATTGTAGAATTGGCCTGGAATAGTGATGTTTCAAAATTAGCTCCCGCGTATCAAAGATATTATGAAGTTGTCAAGCAATTAAATGACCCCAAACTAATTGCTGAAACCGATCTTAATATTGCTATAACCAAAGGGTTAGCAAAACCTAAAACGCCTGAACAGATTATGGCTTTGTGCAAAAAAGCTGAATTTATTCTCAAAGAACAAAAAACAAAATCACTCTATCTTACGCAAAAAGAGCTAGAAAAAACTTTTGGAAAACCAATTAAAAAAGCAACTATCAGCGACGACTGTGGGATTTATTTAAGCAATCTCTTTTATTATTACCCGGATTTAGAAGCTTCAGTTGATGAAAAACAAAACCAAGCAGAAATCATAAAGGTTTTCATCAACGAAAACAACAAACTAGTGCTGAATGCCAATTCAATACTCGACCATTCGATATCAGAAAAAGCTTTTATAGCAAAATACGGCAACTATATTGGTGCTTCTATAAAAACGCCACATTATTACACTTTACTATTGGGAGATGGTCATTTTACAATCGAATTTAAAGACGGAAAACTCCTTTCCATTGAAATAATCTTTTATTGCTGATTCCAATCTATAATTATTCAATACTTTTACATTCTCAAAAAAAATAAAATGTCAGTAGCAAAAAAAGATTATAAAAGAATCACAACAAAGTCATTGATCGAAATGAAAAGCAATGGAGAAAAAATCTCTATGTTAACTGCTTATGATTTTACAATGGCAAAAATTGTTGATACCGCAGGAGTCGATGTGATTCTGGTGGGTGATTCAGCATCCAATGTGATGGCAGGTCACGAAACGACTTTGCCGATTACTTTAGACCAAATGATTTACCACGCTTCGTCTGTAGTTCGCGCTATCGAAAGAGCTTTGGTTGTAGTAGATTTACCTTTTGGAAGTTATCAGTCTGACCCTAAAGAAGCTTTACGCTCTGCGATCAGAATCATGAAAGAAAGCGGTGGTCATGCTGTAAAACTGGAAGGTGGAAAAGAAATTAAAGACTCTATCAAAAAAATATTAAACGCAGGAATTCCGGTTATGGGTCACTTGGGTTTAACACCACAATCGATCTACAAATTCGGAACATACAGCGTTCGCGCCAAAGAAGAAGATGAAGCCGAAAAACTAATTGAAGACGCTAAAATGCTCGAGAAAATTGGTTGTTTTGGTGTAGTTCTTGAAAAAATCCCGGCACATCTGGCCGAAAAAGTAGCCAAAAGCATCTCAATCCCAGTTATCGGAATAGGAGCCGGTGGCGGTGTAGACGGACAAGTTTTGGTTATTCATGACATGTTAGGAATGAATAATGAGTTCAGTCCACGTTTTTTACGTCGTTATTTAGATTTATATCACGAAATGACTACTGCAATCGGTCAATACGTAACCGACGTAAAATCCAGTGATTTCCCGAATGAAAAGGAACAGTATTAAGAAAAGGTTCTAAGTTACTGAGTCGCTAAGTTTCTAAGTTTTCAACTTGAAACCTGAAACTTGAAACCTGAAACCTGAAACTTGAAACTTTAAAAATCTAAAATCTCCCCCCTCTAAGCCTTTCTAATGAAAATCGTTTCCGATAAAAATAACCTCCAGGTACTGCATGAAGACAACCATATTATTGTGGTCAACAAACGTGTAGGCGATATTGTACAAGGTGACAAAACAGGTGATAAACCATTGTCAGATGTCGTTAAAGAATATATTAAAGACAAATACAAGAAACCTGGTGATGTATTCCTTGGAGTGATTCACCGTTTAGACAGACCCACTACGGGAATTGTCGTTTTTGCACGAACAAGTAAAGCATTATCGCGAATGAACGAAATGTTCTCTAACCGCGAAACACAGAAAACCTATTGGGCAGTTGTAAAGAACAAACCTCTTGAAACAACTGCCAAATTGGTTCATTTTTTAAAAAGAAATGAAAAGAATAATACTTCAAAAGCACATGTAAAAGAAGTTCCGGACAGTAAAATAGCCAGTTTGGATTATACTGTTTTCAAAGAACTCCAGAACTATGTTGCTTTGGAAATCAATCTTCATACCGGTCGCCATCATCAGATTCGTGCGCAGTTATCCGCCATTGGATCTCCGATAAAAGGAGATTTAAAATACGGTTTTGACCGCAGTAATCCTGACGGAGGTATCCATCTGCACGCCCGCAAGTTAGTTTTTGTGCATCCTGTTTCTAAAGAAGATATCATAATTATTGCTCCTACTCCAGATGAAACGATCTGGAATGCGCTGTGATTTTATGATTAAATTGTTAACTTTTTAAATTTTATCAATTAACTTGCATAGAGAAAAATCAAGTTAAACATAAAAATGGACTACAGAAACGACATCGGATACAGAAAAGAAACGCTAAAAAAGTTACTCTATAACATTCAGAAAAGCGAGGATTTGATTGTAAAAGCGTTATACGATGATTTTAAAAAACCCGAATTTGAAGCTGTTTTAACCGAAACCAACTATGTTATTTCGGAATTGAAGGATACGATTAGAAACATTCGCAATTGGGCAAAACCAAAACCTGTTTTCCCGTCCCTTCTTAATTTTCCTTCCACTGATTATATTTTCAAAGAACCTTACGGAAATGTTTTGGTTATCGCGCCTTGGAATTATCCTTTCCAACTCGCCCTATGCCCTTTAATTTCTGCTGTTGCAGCAGGAAACAGAGTGGTTCTAAAACCTTCCGAACTTACTCCGCATACATCCGCAATAATAGCCAAAATCATCCAGAAAACATTTCATGTCAACCATGTAGAAGTTTTTGAAGGTGGTGTGGAAGTTTCCAATAAATTACTAGCACAACGCTGGGATTATATTTTCTTTACAGGAAGTGTCGCTGTAGGTAAAATTGTCGCCAAAGCCGCTGCCGAAAATCTGACACCTGTTACCCTTGAATTAGGTGGTAAAAACCCCTGTATCATTGATGAAACAGCCGATTTAAAATTAGCCGCCAAAAGAATTGTCTGGGGTAAATTTATCAATGCCGGTCAAACCTGCATTGCTCCGGATTACATCCTGATTCAGAAAAATATGAAAATCAATTTCATTTCTTTTCTGATGCAGGAAATCACAAAAGCTTATGGCAAAAAGATAGAAAAATCACCCGATTTTGCGCGCATTGTCAACACCAAAAACTGGCTGCGTTTGGCGAATATGATTGATCCGGAAAGAGTGTTATTTGGTGGAGAAACAGATGCTAATGCCTTATACATTTCACCAACTCTGATCGAAGAGCCAAGTTTGGACAGTGCCGTAATGAAAGAAGAAATTTTTGGACCAATTTTACCGATCCTTACCTATGAAACAGAAGAAGATATTAAAAATGTAATCAGCAGATATGAGAAACCTCTTGCTTTTTATGTTTTTAGCGACAACAAATCTTTTGCTAAAAAATTAATTACGACCTATTCTTTTGGAGGTGGCTGTATTAACGATACTGTTATACATTTTTCTAACAAAAGACTCCCTTTTGGTGGTGTTGGTCATAGCGGAATAGGAGCTTATCACGGACAATTGAGTTTCGATATTTTTTCCCATCATAAAGGGGTGGTCAAAAAAGCAAATTGGCTGGATTTACCTATGCGCTATGCTCCCTATAAAGAAAAATTAGTCGCCATTAAGCGCATATTAGACTGGCTATAAGCACTAAAACATTTTAGTAATGTTTCACCGATTTTAATAAGGAATTGATTAAAAATATTATATTTACGTCAGAAAAACAGCTAAACAGACCAAATATAAAACAACTTTACTCAAAAAAATGAAATCAACACTTTACCAAATTGAAGAAATTAGGAAAAATGGCTATGCATTAGATTTTTCTAATGTGTTTAACCATGCCTTCGAAAATTACAAAAAAATAGCGTTGTATGCAGGATTAATCTTATTGGTTTTTTCAATTCTTGCTTTTTTTCTTGGCAGTGGAATTTTGATTTCGCTATACGGTGTTCAACATTTTAATGAAGAATTCTTCAAGAATTTACAAAACGAACAACCTGAAAATTCAGTATTCCTTATTTATTCGGTAGTGATCGCTTTTGTTGCTGCGATTTTTAGTCCGTTTGCTGCAGGTTTTTTAAAAATGGCCGATTGCGCGGATAGAGATGAATCTTTTAGCGCCTCTACCATTTTTTCGTATTACACTTCACGTTATTTCCCGCCACTTTTTATTGCCACTCTAATAATCTCTCTACTTGGAGGTTTAATTTCAGTACTCTTTAACCTCATAGGCGTTCTGTATGTAGAGACTATCTTTACAGTTGCAATATCATTTTTCACGACACTTACTATTCCTTTGATCATTTTCGGTAACCTGAATGCAACCGATGCGATAAAATCAAGCATTATGATTGTAAGCAAACAACCTTTAACAATTCTGCTTTTAATTATTGTTGGTTCGTTGGCCTCTATGGTTGGTTTTATTGGTTGTTGTATAGGAATCGTGTTTACAATTCCGATTACCTACTCTGTAAAATATGCTATTTATTGTGCAATATTCAATATGGAAGATGAGAATTCTATTGATTCAATCGGTAAGTCAGATTTAGAATAATAATCGATTTCTAAATAGAAAAAGAGCTTAACCTACTCTTAAGAAAACTCCCCAAAAGCTAATTACTCAACCAAACCTACCCAAAATACAATGGTACAAGGCTATAGTTCCTTTAATTCATTGCTTTCAGGAATCCCCATTTTTGGAGATCTCTTGAAATCAAATGTATTAAATTGGTTTGTATTTACTTCTGACATCATTTTCTATAACAGCCCTAAAATCATCATTTTAGCACTGTCCTTATTTGGTTTTCTTGGTTTACTGATTTATCAATTTTTTAGAATTAAAACCAAAATTGGGTACTTCATCGAAAAAAAGAAAGAAGACGAAGCCGCAGACCGTGAATACCAACTCTACATATTATTCTTTGGGATAGCGGTTATTGTAATCGAAATTATTAATGAAATTTTTAAAATCAGACCCAAAAGTTTATTGATCTTAAATGTATCTATTGGTTTTTTAGTACTGATGGTGTACTTAATAACAGATAAAGTAAAGTTTCTGAGGAATAAAATTCAGCCGATTTTTATCTTCTTTTTCTTTGTTTACATCTCTTATGTTGGACACAATATTATCTACCTCTCCAATGATGTTGTACCGATAATTGTTTTTCTGATCTCTTTTTTCTTTTCTTATAACATTCTGAAGCCCATAAAAATCTATTGGTTTTTTGTTGGTCTGACTTTTACCTTTCAGATTATAACGGTAGTTTTTCATTTGATTCCGTTAAAATCGTCTATACTCTTAATTAATTTCTCGATACTCATCTTCATTATCAATCAGGTAAAATATGCCATTTTACTGAACAATCGTGATAATTTCAGATTTACAAATGAGATCGTCCACAAAGGAAACTCCTTGACAATTGCAACAAATAAAAAAGGAGAAATCTTATTTTGCAGCGAAACCATTACTTCAATTCTGGGTTATTCTCCGGACGATGTTATGGCAAAAAAATTCTGGAAACTCAATGAAGACCACGAGGTAAAACAAGAAAACTACATTAAAAAACAGATTGACGATAAACTCTATATTCAGAAATTAAAAAATACAAATGGCGAGTATAAATACATCCAATGGAAAGACAAAAAGTTTTCCGACGATTTAATTATTAGCATTGGTCAGGATGTCACCGAACAAATCATCGTTCAGGATCAATATAAAAATCTGATTCAGACGGCCACCGATATCATATTTGAAATCAATGCAAATGGGTATTTTACTTTTGTAAATGAGTTCGGATTTTCGATCTTAGGGTATGCTGAAAATGAAATAATTCTACAACATTATTCGAATTTTATTCATGACGATTACATCAAAAATGCGGTTGATTTTTATGAAAATTTAGAACAAAACGAAACCAATTACCCTACTATTGAAATTCCGGTACTAAAGAAAAACGGAGAGGAATTATGGATTTCGCAGAAAGTAATTATCCGCAAAAATGACCTGAATCAGACTATTGGTTTTGCCGGTATTGCTCGGGATATTACCGAAATAAAAAACATTGAAAACGAAAAAAGAAGACGTCACGAAAAAATTGAGGCGTATAACAATTCAACCAAAAAATTATCAACTACCGATTTCCGTAATTACAACACTTTTCAAACGGTAATTGATTCAATTATTGAGGAAGCAGCAACGGTATCAAAAACAAACAGAGTCAGTTTCTGGAGATATTCAAATGATATTATTACCTGTGAAAATTTATTCAGCAGTGACAAACAAACCACAAATGATAAAAATATTCTGGACAAGGAGTCTTATCCCATTTATTTTGAAACCTTAAAAAACAAGGCAATCATAAATGCTCCTGATGTTTTTGACAAATTAGAAACATCTGAATTTAAGCGCATTTATTTCACAAAAAACAAAATCAAGTCGATGCTTGATGCGCCCATTTTCCTAAACGGACAGTTGGCCGGTGTGGCTTGTTTTGAAAGTACCGAAGAAAAAAGAGAATGGGACAATGAAGATATTAATTATGCCAAAACCATATCGGATGTAATCTCACTCGCCATTTCCTCCCAAATGCGACTCAGAGCAGAGAAAAAACTGGAACTTAAAAGTGAATTACTTTCGGCTTTGGCACTGTGTACAGAAAAATTCTTAATGAGTAAAAGCACGGAGAAAATGTTTGAAGAAACCTATGAAATTATAGGAGAAGCTTCAAAAGTAGATCATATATTTTATTATCAAAAAGATTTTGACACCCAAACCATTAGTCAACAGTACAAATGGTCAAGAGAAGGCGTAAAACACCAAATAAGTGATTTACAGAAATTTACAGAAGATAATTTAAAAGAAATTGTTCTTCATTCTCAAAGAAAAAAAGTCTTGAGCACGCTGACGAAAAACCTTGAAGAAACTTTCTTCAAAAAATTACTGATTGCCAACGAGATTAAATCGATTTTAATATTGCCTTTATATGCCAACAATAACTTTTCCGGTTTTATTGGTTTCGACGATTGCACCAGAGAAAGAAAATGGACAGATGACGAGATTTACATCTTTCAGACACTTGCCAATAACATTTCATCGGCTTTAGAACGAAACAGAAATCAGGCAAAAATTAAGGAAAGTGAAGCCGCGATAAAAGCCAAAGAATTAGCAGAAGCAGCAAATAAATCGAAATCTGATTTTTTGGCCAATATGTCACACGAAATCCGAACGCCTTTAAACGGCATCATTGGATTCACACATTTATTGATGAAAACTAATCTTGAAGAAATTCAGGAAAAGTACATGACCACTATTAATCAATCGGCTCATTCGTTATTGGAAATTATCAATGACATTCTGGATTTTTCTAAAATTGAAGCCGGAAAACTGGAGCTTTTCATCGACTTATACGACATTCAGAAAATATTAGGACAAATCTTTGATCTGATTGTTTACGAATCCAATCAGAAGAGTCTTCAACTTGAATTAAATGTTGACCCGAATGTACCAAAATACATCTGGACCGATATCGTGCGCTTAAAACAAATTCTGATCAATCTGTTGTCAAATGCCATTAAATTCACAAATGAAGGTTCTATCAAACTTGCTGTTTCTATCCTTGAAAAAAAATCGGAAGAAAATTATACCATCCGTTTCGCGGTAATAGATACCGGAATTGGAATATTAGAAAAAAATCAGAAAAAAATATTCAAAGCTTTTTCCCAAGAAGATAGCTCTACAACGAGAAAATTTGGAGGAACCGGTTTAGGACTTACCATTTCAAATCAGCTATTGGCTTTAATGGAAAGCCGACTGCAGCTTAAAAGTAAAATAAACAGCGGAAGCACTTTCTTTTTTGACCTGAATTTAAATACCAGTCATAAAAACAACAATGAGAAATATAAAATTATTTCTAAAACGGTTGATGAGGAATACGATTTAGACCATTATGTGAATCATAAAAAAGTAAGTATTTTGATTGTGGAAGACAATAAAGTAAACATGCTGCTTCTAAAAACGATTTTAAAGAATCTGAATATCAACACCATCATTTACGAATGCGAAAATGGCTATGAAGCGGTAAATCAAATCGAAAATATCAATCCTGATCTGGTTTTTATGGACATTCAAATGCCAATTATGAATGGTTATGAAGCGACAAGAGCCATTAGAAACACCATAAACGGCAAACACATTCCGATCATTGCGGTCACGGCAGGCGCCGAAAAAGACGAGCGAAACAAATGTTTGTCGGCCGGAATGAATGATTACATTTCAAAACCAATTATTCGTGGCACTGTTGAAGAAGCCCTATCAAAATGGATAAGATAATTAACTCTACTACCTTTAGATAAATAAAAAGTTAATCCTCCTGATTGGCTTTTGTTTCAAAAAAATATATAAATTCGTAAGACCATAACCACAATAACCACTAATACAACACGATATGAAATGGCAAGGCAGAAGACAAAGTGACAATGTTGAAGACAGAAGATCTATTTCCGGCGGAAAAGTAGCCGTAGGAGGCGGAATTATTGGTATTATTATACTATTAGTAAACATTTTTGGCGGTGAAAATGCGCAACTTATAACCCCGGTTTTAGAACAACTACAAGGCGGACAACAAACCCAGACTGAAGCTGCTGCTCCACTAAGCAAAGAAGATGAAGAAATGGGCAATTTTGTCCGAGTTATGTTGGCTTATAATGAAGACACCTGGAGCAAAATATTCGAAGAAAATGGTATGACATACCAAAAGCCAAAACTGGTACTTTTTAGAGGTTCTGTTCAAACGGCCTGCGGAGGCGCCTCATCGTCTTCCGGTCCTTTCTATTGTCCGGGCGATAAAAAAGTATATATGGATTTAGGCTTCTTTGAGGAACTAAAATCTAAATTTGGTGCCAAGGGTGGCGACTTTGCCATTTCATACGTTATAGCGCATGAAATTGGCCATCACATCCAGACTTTACTGGGCACCTCAGCAAAAATGCGAGAAGCGCAACAAGGAAAAAGTGAAGCGGAAGCCAATAAACTCTCTGTTGCATTAGAACTACAAGCTGATTTTTATGCCGGAGTCTGGGCACATCATAATAAAGAAAACCTCGATGCAGGCGATATTGACGAAGCTTTGAGCGCTGCAAGTGCCGTGGGCGATGATGCCATACAAAGTAAAATGCAGGGGCATGTAGTTCCCGACTCTTTTACTCATGGTTCTTCTGAACAAAGAATGTATTGGTTCGAGAAAGGCTTTAATACTGGTGACATTAAACAAGGAAATACTTTTTCAGAAGTTAGATAATTCACAAAACTAAATTATAACAACCCGAAAGGCATGATTTTTACGATCGTGCTTTTTTTGTTTTTAAACCATTTAAGTGATGTGAGTTACTATAAGCTGGGATGCTAAATTTACGGGATTGTTCTGACTGTTTCAAATCTAATTTAATCCTCAAAAAACGGATCAATGCAAAAAACTGGGACGTAGTAGAAATTATTTCTCGCAAAGACACAGAGTCGCGAAGTTAAAAAATCAAAACAAAAACTTAGCGACTCCGCGTCTTTGCGAGATTTTTTTAGAAGTTTTTCCAGAACTTAAGCATCAAACTTACATCACTCATATGCTTCGAAAAAAAGACCACAAAAAAAGCCTTGAATTTCTTCAAGGCTTTCCAAAATCCTGGGTGGCTGACCGGGTTCGAACCGGCGACCCTCGGCACCACAAACCAATACTCTAACCAGCTGAGCTACAACCACCATTTTCTTTGCGGTTGCAAATATACAATAAAGGTTTACTTCTGCAAAGAAAAAAATGGCATATCAGTGATGTAAATTCATTAAAAATTGTATTTGCTTGTAAATCACTTAGAATGTACTTGATTTTTTTTTGAAAAATTGCTGCGTCTGCTTGTTGATGAACAAACTGAAGTTTCTATATCATTAGTGGTTTATAGTGTTGAAGATTGATTCGAGCTTAAAAGACGCGTAGTTCCTTACGTAGCCTTCGACTTCGCTCAGGGCGACATTTGGTTTTACTTTGAGTCACAGTCCAATTCGTTTCTTGAAGCTTTCGACTGCGCTCAGAGTGATATTCGCATTTCTAAAGAATTCCGAATCAAGAACAAAATCTGGTGAGGAAATGTCAAAATAAAATAGCACGCAGATTTAGCAGATTTTTATCACTGCTTTTGCAAGAATCTGCTAAATCTGCCTGAAAAAGAAAAGTAAAATAAACTTTGATTCAAGTCTGAAGATCCTGTAGTTCCTTGCGTAGCCTTCGACTTCGCTCAGGGTGACATTTGGCTTTTTTAAAGATGTTCTTTATGCGCTTTAGAAATTGGAGATTATTGGCACTTAAAACAAAAAAGGTTGCTTTTTTTAATCCCGAGGATGGGATTATAGTAAACTGATGAAGCGTTTTCAAGAATTAAGCATCCCAGCTTATATTAACTTACATGACTTATATGGTTTCAAAAAAAAAAGACCACAAAAAAAGCCTTGAATTTCTTCAAGGCTTTCCAAAATCCTGGGTGGCTGACCGGGTTCGAACCGGCGACCCTCGGCACCACAAACCAATACTCTAACCAGCTGAGCTACAACCACCATTTTTCTTTGCGGTTGCAAATATACAACAAAGGTTTACTTCCACAAATAAAAAAATGAAAAATTTACAATAAATCTTCTAAACTATTGACTGCCAAACACCTTTCAACAGTGAATCCTTCGGCAAAATCCTTTCCAACGAGTCTTCCTAAGTCCTGTGCACGATAATTTAAACTTTCTAAGAAGTTTTTACTCGTAATTGGCGTTGCAGGTTCTTCTGAATTGGCATCATAAAATTGCGTTTTATAGGCCAAAATGGCTTCGATCTTTTTTTCTTCGAATCCAGTGATGTCTACAACAAAATCCGGTTCAATGTTTTTCCACTGAATATAATGATAGACTACTTTCGGTCTCCAAGCCTCCTGACTTACGCCGTCAACCAATGTTTTAATTTTTACTAATCCTGACAAAAAGCAAGCGTCTGAAACTAATTTACTTCCTTTTCCGTGATCAATATGACGGTCATCAATGGCATTGCACAAAACGATCTCAGGTTTATACTTTCGGATCATTTTAATGACTTCTAATTGATGATTTTCATCATTAATAAAAAAGCCATCGCGCATTGCTAAATTCTCCCGAACTACAACTCCTAATATCTTTGCAGCAGCAGCTGCTTCCTGATCTCTGATTTCTGCTGTACCACGGGTTCCCAATTCACCACGGGTTAAATCTACAACGCCCACTTTTTTTCCAAGTGATACTTCTTTTAAAATGGTTCCGGCACAACCTAATTCTACATCGTCAGGGTGTGCTCCGAAGGCTAATATGTCTAGTTTCATTTTTTTTTATTTTTTTGTTTCTTTTTGTTTTTTTTGTTTCAGGTTTCAAGTTTCAAGTTGCAGTTTACAGTACAAACTGAGACTGAGACTGAAAACCGAGACTATATCACTTTAATAGACAAAGCTCTCTTCATGGTCATTGATTTATTCACGCTTTCCTCCCACTCTTTTTCGGGAATACTTTCTTTGGTAATACCGCAGCCCATATACAAAATGGCCTTGTTTTCCTGAATCTGCATGCTGCGTAAATTTACAAATAAATCAGAACTTACGGCACTTGAAGCCAAACTGCTGTTTAACTCGCCTAGAAAACCCGTATAAAAAGTGCGGTCGTAATTTTCATTTTCAAGGATAAATGCTTTTGCTTTCTTTTTCGGTAAACCACAAACAGCCGGTGTTGGATGTAAGGTATCAATCACTTCTTCTAAAGTAGAATTTTCGTTTAAAACACCCGAAATATCGGTTTTGATATGCCAGATTGATCCTGCTTTTATACTGTAAGGCTCCGTAACGTTTACAGACAAAGCCACTTCACGAAGTCTTTTAATGATAAAATCGGTCACATATTGCTGCTCCTCTTTTTCTTTTTGTTGCCACAAAATCTCCACTTCCGAATTGGCTTTTTGTGTTCCGGCCAATGCAGTGGTCTCAAATTCATTTCCGTTTGCTTTAAGCAGTTGTTCCGGCGTTGCTCCCATCCAAAATCCGACTTTGGGATGAAAAAAGCAATAACAGAAAGTCGTCGGATACAATTGAATCAATTGCTGGAAAACAACGGTAAAATCAAATTCGGCTAAGGCAACGCTTTCGCTTCTTGACAAAACCACTTTTTTGAATTCATCGTTTTTAATTGCCTCAATTCCTTTGGCAACTAAATCTTCATAGTGTTTTTTAGCTGTTGCATCAAAACCCGAATCATTTATTTCAGTTAGAGCAATCGTTACACTTTCCTGCTCAGAAGTAATTATTTCCGATTCATTTTCAGGAATCAGGATCAGTTGTTTTTCATCAAAAGAAGCAAAAACAAAACCTTTCTCCGTAAAATTTGAAACGGTGTGTAAATCATTATTTTGTTGTAAAAGTCCAATTATTCTGTTCGAATTGGGTTTGGAATAAAGCACAAAGGGTAAATTTTGTGCTTTATGATTTTTTATTATAGAAAAGAAATTATTCATGATACTGTAAAAGTTGAGCTTTATACTCTAAAAGTTCTTTTTTGGTTTTAAAAAATGTTTTTGACAAAACATCCTGATAATCAATCATCGATTTCGATAGCAACTCCAAAACTTCATCTAAATATTGATTACCATTAAAATAAACCCATTCTTCCGATAAATACTTATTAAAGGAGACTCTCATCTCAATTGTTATTGCTTCCCTATAAACATTACTTTCCAGCATTTTTTCAATTTGAATCTTAAATTGACTTTCCTCTTCTTTTAGTAGCAACATATTCTTTTCAATAGCATCAAAAGTAGCCACATGATGCATAAATTCAGAGACTTTCAGCATCTTCATATAATACTCGAATTTTTCATCGTAGTTCTTATCTACATCAAAAAAACTATCATATCTGTTTTTTAACTCTCCCCCTTTACCCTGACTATTTGCCAATTCTAAAAATACAGAATAAATACGAATATCATTTTCAAGAATTTCCTCTTTAATTTCTTTCAAATCAACTGTTAATTTATCGATCAACTCATCGCAATTTTTTGATGAAATTTTATGTCCATCATAATTGAATGATTTCACTTTATAACTTCCATTTGAAATTTGTTTTAAAACTTGAATGTCATTTTCTAATGAAATTGAACTGTATATCAAATCAATTGAAGCGTTACTAAACAAATCACTCAATTCATATTTTTCAGCTGAAGAATTTAATTCCTGAGTTTTACAATCAGGATTCTTGTTATCGTAATAATTATTGTAAACCTCATCAAAAGACCCGGACAAAAACTCACTTTCAAACTCTTCAAAAAATTGCTCGTTTTTGTTGTAAACGACCGCATCCGGATACGAAACTGCCAAAAACAACTTGTCTGTAAACTTATTCTGCAAATCAACACGATTGTTTAGCAAACAGGTTGCTAATTTGTCGCTTGCAATAGACTTTTCTATCCCTAATTTTTTTAGTTCCGAAATTCGGTCTTCAATACTAGGATGCGTATCCCATTTATTTTCGATTACAAGCTTTGATTTATTATACCGATTCAAAAAATCTGTAGTCAATTGTGGCAAATCATTCTGAACTTGTAATTTACTTTTAGCTGCAATAAAATTCATCACCAAAGTCTGTTGCTCATATATGTTTTTTGTACTAATAGATTTCGGGATTTTATCTCCATAATAATCTAAAACCTTATTAAACGAATGATTAGCAAGATCCAGACGGAGTAAAGAAGTGATTAAAGGTTCAGAACCCGTTACATTTGCAGCAACGGCATCAGCATGAAATTCCATTTGTCTGGATAAACTGTAATAACTTAAATTTACAACCTCATAAACCTGCCTCAAAACCCATTGAATTCCTTGCACAATTTTTACTGCTAATCCGGCAAAAAAAGCAAAATACCCATTTACACTTCCCCAGCTTTGTGCAATAGAATTATAAGAATCATTATCAAAGAGCATATTATGGATAATCCTGTTTACATTATAAACATAACTTCCTACTTTCATGCTTCTTTGCGAAAAATGACCAAATTCGTGAGCCAAAATAGCTTTAAGTTCTAATTCTGAAACTGAATTGATAAGTCCAACACCAATTTGAAGATTTTTCTTAATCGGTAAAAACATACTCCAAAAATTAGAATCATAAAAAACTGCAGCATTAACATCTGATGATAAATACACTTTTTTTGGAAAATCTGTCTTTACAGCACCTACAATCTCTTCAATAAAATCAAATAATTTAGGTTCTTCCTCTCTCGTAATTTCGACTAAATGAGATCGGTCAACTACATTTTTCACAAAAATAAACTTGAACAAAAAGATCAAGATTAAAATTCCCATACACAATAATCCACCACCAATCATAAAGGTCAAAAAACTAGGTTTGGCAACAATAAGCATTAGTCCTCCATAACCTGCCAAAACAGTAAGACCAATACCTGAAATAATGAGTAAAAGATAGACAATAAAAAAGAAGATAACAGAAAGAATCGCTTTTACGGTCCTCTCTCTAAACGTAGCAGAAACTGCCGCTGAATTTGTTTGAGCCATTAATTTTTTAAAATATTATTTTTAACTTTTCTTTCTATCCAAAACCATATTCGTCAATTTGCAGAGCGAAATCAGATTCCCAGCTTCATCTGTGATTTTAATTTCCCAAAGATGAATGCTTTTTCCCTTGTGAATAATTCGTGCTGTTCCGAAAACATAACCTTCTCGAATACTTTTTAGGTGGTTGGCAGAAATTTCGATTCCGCGAACTTCTTGTTCATTCGGATCTATAAAGAAAAAAGAGGCTGCGCTACCGACACTTTCAGCCAAAGCGACTGAAGCTCCTCCGTGCAATAATCCCATTGGTTGGTAAACAGCAGGGTTTACTGGCATTTTTGCCGTCAAAAAATCTTCTCCGGCGTCAATATATTCTATTTTTAACGTTTCCATCAAAGTGTTTTTCGAAAACTCGTTGCAGTGCGCTAAAATTTGTTCTTTTGTATACTTCATTAAAATAGGCTTTAAAATCGTAAAATTAAAGAAAAGATGAGATACAAATCCGAAAATCCAATTCTAATATTAAAATTCATTTATAAACCTGTCAGATTTTTGCTATTTTTACCAAAACATAAATCAAAGGCAAATACATTTTCAATAAAATTCAATGCCTTGGATTTCACAGATTATTAAGGAAGAAGGTATTAAGATTAAATAAACAAAAATCTTTATTAGACCCTTTCAATCTGCAACAAAAAAACTAAACCAATTCAAATGCGTCACTTTTTTGTACTCTTCATTTTCGGAATACTTTTAGCTGCCAGTTCCTGCCGGACTGATTTTGATACCACAGCCAGTTCAGGAAATTTAAAATTTTCAAAAGACACTGTTTATTTGGATACCGTTTTTAAAAACATCGGCTCAAGCACCTATCAACTTAAAGTATACAACACAAGCAAAAAAGACATTTCTATTCCGGTCATTCAACTCAAAAAAGGATTAAATTCTAAATATCGAATGACTGTAGACGGAATGAGCGGAAACAATGGTAAGATTTTTAACAATGTTACCCTTTTGGCTAAAGACAGTCTGTACATTTTTGTAGAAACCACAGCTGACATTACAGATGCTAACCCAACTGATTTTTTATACACGGATGAAATTCAATTCGACAGCGGAGCCAATCTGCAAAAAGTAGCTTTGGTAACCTTAATTCAGGACGCTGTTTTTTTATACCCACAGCAAAATCCGGACGGAACCAAAGAAAAAATTCAAATCGACGGAAAAGCTGTTGATGGTTTTTATTTGAATGAAACAGATGCAGTTAACGGAAACGAACTGATTTTCAACAACACTAAACCATACGTTATTTATGGTTATGCAGGAGTTCCTCAAAGCAAAACCGTCACTTTTGAAGCCGGAGCAAAAGTCTATTTCCATGCCAATTCCGGACTTTTTGTAGATAAAAATGCTTCTTTAAAAATAAACGGGGCTGCTTCAACCAGTTCAAAACTGGAAAACGAAGTTGTCTTTAGAGGAGATCGACTGGAATCCCTTTACGCGGATATTCCGGGACAATGGGATGCAGTTATTCTGGCGGACGGAAGCACAAATCACATCATCAATCATTTGACATTAAAGAATGCTACAATAGGTTTATCCATCAGAAACCAGGATGCTACAACAGTACAAATCAAAAACACACAGATTTACAACTGTTCCCAATATGGAATTTTAGCTCAAAATGCACGAATCAACGGAGAGAATATTGTTATAAATTATTCAGGACTGGCGAGTTTATCTTGTATTTACGGTGGAGATTACAACTTTACACATGCTACTTTTTATAACAATTGGTCGAGTAGCCAACATTTCGCCGTTCACTTAAGCAATCGTTTGGCCGGTGCAACACCCGAAACCAAAGATTTAACCAAGGCTACTTTTAACAATTGCATTATCTATGGTACAAGCACAAACGAATTTAACTTAGACAAAAGCGCAAATGCACAATTTGTATATCAACTGAATAACTGTTTATTGAAATTCAGTAGCACAAACAACAGTCCGGATTACCAGTTTAAAAATGATCCTGTTCACTACAATCAAATTATTCTAAACGAAAATCCGAAGTTTTATAATGCCTCTAAAAACAAATTCAATATAGATAAAACGTCTGCCGCTTTCGCGAAAGGAAATCAGGCTTATGCAATTCCATTGGATATTATTGGAAATACCAGAACTTCTCCTCCCGATTTGGGTGCTTATCAGAGTAAAGATTTTCCTAAATAAGTTTTACTGCCCATATAGCTGCCGAATTTAAACCATATAAGTGATGTTAAGTTCATTTAAACTTAGCTTAATAGCATGTTACTTATTTGGTTTCTAAGTTCATTAAAGTAAAATTTTCACAAAATAAGCTCTATTACTCACATAGCTGCCGAATTTGAACCATATAAGTGATGTAAGTTCATTTAAACTAAACTTAATAGCATGTTACTTATTTGGTTTCTAAGTTCATTGAAGTAAAATTTTTATAAAATAAGTTTTATTGCTTACATAGCTGCCGAATTTGAACCATATAAGTGATGTAAGTTCATTTAAACTTAGCTTAATAGCATGTTACTTATTTGGTTTCTAAGTTCATTAAAGTAAAATTTTCCTAAATAAGTTTTACTGCCCACATAGCTGCCGGATTTGAACCATATAAGTGATGTAAGTTCATTTAAACTTAGCTTAATAGTATGTTACTCATTTGGCTTCTAAGTTCATTGAAGTGAAATTTTCACAGAATAAGCTCTATTGCTCACATAGCTACCGAATTTAAACCATATAAGTCATATAAGTTCATTTAAACTTAGCTTAATAGTATGTTACTTATTTGGTTTCTTTACATCATTTCGGGATTTACCAAAATAAAAAAAATCCAAAAAAAATAAGTTTTACTACCCACATAGCTACCTAATTTGAACCATATAAGTCACGTCAGAAAATATAAGTTTCGTTTAAATGAACTTATATGACTTATATGGTTTAAAAAAAACACAGCAAAATCTGCGAGTAAAACCAGCACTAAAACAACCGTAAGAAAATATATCCAAAACTTAAACATCTCTTAATACCGCATACTTATAAAAATAGTAGGTTTGGCGCGATCAATAAATTAAATAACTGATTACCAATTTTCTGAAAATTTAATTTATCTTGTTCACCTAACCAAACCTAAACTATTATTTATGAAAAAAAGCTACTCTTCGTTTCTGTTACTGGTCTTTACTATTGCCGGTTTCGCACAGATTCCATCCGGTTATTACAACACCGCAACCGCAACCGGTTACACATTGAAAACACAATTGTATAACATTATAAAAGACCATACCAATAACGGATATGCAGGTTTATACACCACCTACCAAACTTCAGATGTAGACAATTTCTACGAAAATGACGGAACCGTTTTAGACATGTACTCCGAAAACCCGTCAGGAAAAGACCCTTATAATTACAGTACCGGAACTACACAAAGATGCGGTAACTATTCTGTAGAGGGTGATTGTTACAACAGAGAGCACATTATTCCACAATCGGTTTTTAATGAGCAATCACCAATGGTTGCCGATGCCCATTTTATTACACCAACAGATGGTAAAGTAAACGGAATGCGCTCGAACTATCCACACGGAGTGGTGAATTCCCCAACTTATACGTCTAAAAACGGAGGAAAACTGGGTCCGAATTCAACATCAGGGTATTCGGGAACTGTTTTTGAACCTATAAATGATTTCAAAGGAGATATTGCCCGAATGTATTTTTACTTTGCAACCCGCTATGAGAATACTGTTTCGGGTTATAGTTATGCGATGTTTGATGGTTCCAGTAACAAAGTATTTACAACCGTTTTTTTAAATATTCTTTTGCAATGGAATGCGCAAGATCCTGTAAGTGCAAGAGAAATTGCCCGAAACAATGCTATCTACGCCCGTCAAAACAATAGAAATCCCTATATTGATCATCCGGAATATGTAAACCAAATCTGGGGCGGTAGCACTTCTCCATCCGGAGACACTCAAGCTCCTACTACACCAACAAGTTTAGCTTCGACAAGTAAAACTGCGGTTTCAATTGTGCTTAGCTGGACCGCTTCTACCGATAATGTGAATGTTACCGGTTACGATGTTTATGCCAACAATGTTTTAAAAACTACTGTTTCAGGGTCAACTACAACCCTAACAGGCTTAACTGCTTCGACCAATTATTCGATCTACGTAAAAGCAAAAGATGCGGCAGGAAACACTTCTCCGGCCAGCACTACGATTGCCGTTACAACCGACAGTAGCGGTACAGGCGGAGCTGCCACCGAGTTACTTTTCTCTGAATATATTGAAGGTTCCGGAAACAATAAAGCTTTAGAAATCGCAAATAACACCGGAAGTGCCGTAAACCTGTCTATTTACACCCTAAAAAAACAAACAAATGGCGCAGGTGCCTGGAGTACAGGATTAGCCTTAACGGGAACATTGAGCAGCGGTGGTAAATATGTACTGGTAAACAGCTCCATTTCCTCGACTTGTTTCTCAACCAGTGCCGCCAATATTTCGACAACCGCAACCGAACTGGCTTTTAATGGCAATGATGCTGTCGGTTTATTTAAAAATGGTGTTCTGATTGACATCATCGGAACGTTTAGTGGCGGAACAGCCAACTTTGCCGCCGATGTTACGCTAAGAAGAAAGGCAACCGTAACTTCTCCATCCACAACATTTAATTTGACCTCGCAGTGGGATTCCTACACTAGTGACACCTGTAACAATTTAGCCAGTAAAAAAGCAAAAGTAAGCAAAGAAGAAACGGCTACTACTACCGATGAAATTCTGATTTACCCTAATCCGTCTAAAGGAAACTTCACTATTGGATTTCCTAATTCAACAGAGCACTATTCTGTTGAAATCCTTTCGTTTTCCGGACAAAAAGTTTTCGAAAAACGAAATAACACAGATTCCGAAATAGCAGTTCACCATCTTGCAGCGGGAATATACATTATCAAAATAGCCACCGAAGCAAAAACGGTTTACAAAAAAATCATAATCAACTAATTAAAAACTAGAACATTTATAATTTAAAAGCGGCAGATTGCCGCTTTTTTTTCACAAAAATCAGACAAGCTATTTTTTTAAATTATTTGAGATGTTTTTTTAATAACCGTTGATTGAAACCAACGGCAATTCAAAGCCAGTCCAAATTCCACCTGCAAAGCCTAATCGTCACAAAGTTTAAACATCCTAATACACCAATAAAACTTTGCGACTCCGCGCCTTTACGAGATTAAAAAAGCGAAACACAACAACCGCCTCGTTCCCACTTTCAAAACGAACTTACATTACTTGCTTTCATAAAAAAACAGCCTTTAATTTTTTTTCAAAAGAGATGGTTTTCAAATTTGCGCTTACTATTTATTTACACTAAATTTGCACTTCAATACAACAAACTACACAAAATGATCCATTTCTTTGAAAACCAAAGCAAAACTGTTTTTGCCGTACAAACGCAAAACGAAATTTCAGCTCAAGACATTTCAAAATTAAACTGGCTTTTTGCCGACTCCAATAAGATCGAAAAATCCGCACTGACGGATTTTTTTGTTGGCCCACGTGCCACTATGATTACACCTTGGAGTACAAATGCAGTAGAAATTACTCAGAATATGGGTATTTCGGGCATTATCAGAATTGAAGAATTTCACCCGGCAACGGAAGATTTCACCGATTTTGACCCGATGCTTTTGCAAAAATTCAGCCAATTAGATCAGGAAATTTTCACGATCAACGTACAACCGGAACCGATTCTCGATATCGATGATATTGCAGCATATAATAAAGCGGAAGGTTTGGCTTTAAGTGAAGAAGAGGTAGCTTATTTAGATAATTTAGCCGTAAAACTTGGAAGAAAACTAACCGATTCTGAAATTTTTGCTTTCTCACAAGCAAATTCAGAGCACTGTCGTCACAAGATTTTCAACGGAACTTTTATTATTGACGGTGAAGAAAAAGAAACTTCTCTATTCAAACTAATCAAAAAAACATCACAGGAAAATCCTAACGATATTGTTTCTGCTTACAAAGACAACGTTGCATTTGTAAAAGGACCAAAAGTGCAGCAGTTTGCACCAAAAACTGCCGATAAACCTGATTTTTATGAAGTAAAAGAATTTGATTCGGTTATTTCATTAAAAGCAGAAACACACAATTTCCCAACAACTGTAGAGCCTTTCAATGGAGCTGCAACCGGATCAGGAGGAGAAATTCGTGACCGTTTAGCAGGTGGTCAAGGCTCATTACCATTGGCAGGAACTGCTGTTTACATGACTTCTTACTCTCGTTTAAACGCAGAACGTAAGTGGGAAAATGCTGTTGAAGAAAGAAAATGGTTGTACCAGACTCCAATGGATATCTTAATCAAAGCATCAAACGGAGCTTCTGATTTTGGAAATAAATTTGGTCAGCCTTTAATTACAGGTTCTGTTTTAACTTTCGAACACGAAGAAAACAACCGCAAAATTGGTTACGACAAAGTAATCATGCAAGCAGGTGGAATTGGATACGGAAAACTGGATCAATCCATCAAAAAGAAACCACAGGAAGGCGATAAAATCGTGATACTAGGTGGAGAAAATTATAGAATCGGAATGGGTGGTGCAGCAGTTTCTTCTGCAGATACAGGCGCTTTTGGTTCAGGAATTGAATTAAACGCGATTCAGCGTTCTAATCCGGAAATGCAAAAACGTGCCGCAAATGCAATTCGTGGTTTAGTTGAAAGCGACAATAATCCAATTGTTTCTATTCACGATCACGGTGCGGGTGGGCACTTAAACTGTCTTTCTGAATTGGTGGAAGAAACCGGAGGTTTAATCGATTTAGATAAATTACCTGTTGGAGACCCTACCCTTTCTGCAAAAGAAATTATCGGTAACGAATCTCAGGAAAGAATGGGATTGGTTATTGGCCAAAAAGACATTGACACCTTACAAAGAATTGCCGACAGAGAGCGTTCTCCAATGTATCAGGTGGGTGATGTTACGGGTGATCATCGTTTTACTTTCCAATCTAAATCAAATGGTTCAAAACCGATGGATTATGCTTTGGAAGATTTCTTCGGAAGTTCACCAAAAACGGTAATGACTGACAAAACAATCGACAGAAAATATGCTGATGTTTCTTACTCGGCAAATGATTTCGAAAGTTATTTACAAGACGTTTTACGTTTAGAAGCGGTTGCCTCAAAAGACTGGTTGACCAATAAAGTAGACCGTTGTGTAGGTGGAAAAGTGGCTAAACAGCAAAATGCAGGTCCGTTACATTTACCATTGAACAATGTAGGTGTAATGGCCTTAGATTATTTAGGTAAAGAAGGAATCGCAACTTCTATCGGTCACGCTCCTATTGCCGCTTTAATTGATCCTGTTGCAGGAAGTAGAAATGCTATCGCAGAGTCGTTATCAAACATTGTTTGGGCTCCGATTAAAGACGGAATGAAAGGAATCTCACTTTCAGCTAACTGGATGTGGGCTTGTAAAAATGAAGGAGAAGATGCTCGTTTGTACGCTGCTGTTGAAGGTTGTTCTGAATTTGCTATCGAATTAGGAATCAATATTCCAACAGGAAAAGATTCCCTTTCGATGAAACAAAAATATCCAAACGACGAAGTAATTGCACCGGGAACGGTTATTATTTCTGCCGGAGGAAATTGTATCGACATTAAAAAAGTAGTAGAACCGGTTTTACAGAAAAACGGAGATGCTATTTATTATATCAATTTGTCTCAGGATGCTTTCCAATTAGGAGGTTCTTCTTTTGCACAAACCAGAAATACAATCGGAAACAAAACATCTACTATAAAAGATGCTTCTTTCTTTAAAACTGCCTTTAACACCATTCAGGAATTAATTTTAGAAGATCAGATTCTTGCCGGACACGATATCGGAAGTGGTGGTTTGATCACTACTTTACTAGAAATGTGTTTTGCAGATATAAATCTTGGAGCTAAAATTGATTTTTCTGCTTTCGCTGAAAAAGACTTGTTAAAAATTCTTTTCGCAGAAAACATCGGAATCGTTTTTCAAGCTAAAAATAATGCAGCTGTTGAAGCAAAATTAAGTGCCAACAATGTTGAGTTCTTCAAAATAGGTTCCGTACAAAATACCGCTACCTTGGAATTTGGAGCTTACAAATTGGATATTGCGAAGTACAGAGATATCTGGTTTGAGACTTCTTATTTATTAGATCAAAAACAATCTAAAAACGGAAGAGCTCAGGCACGTTTCGAAAACTATAAAAATCAAGTATTAAACTATACTTTCCCGGCACACTTTACAGGTAAAAAACCTGTCATCTCGAACGGAGTCGAGAGACCAAAAGCCGCTATTATTCGTGAAAAAGGAAGTAATTCTGAGCGTGAAATGGCAAATGCTATGTACTTAGCCGGTTTTGATGTAAAAGACGTTCACATGACCGATTTGATTTCAGGTCGTGAAACATTAGAAGACATTCAGTTTATAGGTGCAGTTGGAGGATTCTCTAATTCAGATGTTTTAGGTTCTGCCAAAGGTTGGGCCGGTGCTTTCTTATACAACGAAAAAGCAAAAACGGCTTTAGCTAATTTCTTCAAAAGAGAAGATACTTTATCGGTTGGAATCTGTAACGGATGCCAGTTGTTTATGGAATTAGAAGTAATCAATCCGGAACATAAAGTACACGGAAAAATGCTTCATAACGAAAGTAACAAACACGAGAGTATCTTTACTTCGGTAACCGTTCAGGAAAACAATTCGGTTATGTTATCTACATTAGCGGGAAGTACTTTAGGAGTTTGGGTTTCACACGGAGAAGGAAAATTCAACTTACCGGAACCGGAAGAAAATTACAACATCGTCTCTAAATACGCTTACGAAGGTTATCCGGCAAACCCTAACGGTTCGGATTACAACACGGCAATGATGTGTGATAAAACAGGAAGACATTTGGTAATGATGCCACATATTGAGCGTTCAACGTTCCAATGGAACTGGGCACATTATCCAAAAGACAGAAATGACGAAGTTTCGCCTTGGCATGAAGCTTTTGTCAATGCCAGAAAATGGATTGAGAAAAACTAAATATAACAAAAACGCCTCAGTACTATCCCCAAATAGCTGAGGCATTTTTTTATTTTCTTGCTAACGAAGCAAGACCGGTAACTATACCCGAAGCGGCAAAAGCTGCTAATCCGGAAGCGACTGCATTTTGACCAGCAAAATACTGATTATCAATCGTTAGATTACTAAATACTGTTCCACCTACAACTCCGGCTATTATTCCCAAACCAAGAACGGTGTAAATCCACCAAGGTTCCGGATCTGGATGTGGCGGCACTTTCCATGGTCTCCAACCAGGATATTTAGTACCACACCAGCCCATCATTAAAAAAAAAGCAGTTTCCATGATCTTATTTTTAAATTAAAGCCTACTCGTTTGCTTTTCGGCTTACGCATTTAATTATTTGATAAAATTACCGCAATCCAACTTTTTGCTCCTTCTGCTTTTTCCTGTTTTTTTTAGGGGAAAAACACCCTTTTTTATTCCTAACCTGAATTCGATTATTAAGTAACTGATTGATGTATCGCGATTTTCCTACTAAGCCTTTTTTAAACTCTGCTAAAGTCAAAAACATAAATAATGATCCCTACAAGGTTAAAAAAAGATCTTTCAGGAGACAGAAACAACGCATTAAATACTGATAAACAATACTTTAAACCCAAGCTATTAATCGATTTAAGGTTTATAATTTAATCTTTAGCACGGACTAAGATTAATTTAATACTATCTTAAGCCAGTTTCTTCCCGCTTAATTCATCTGACAAATATCTTTGCCTTATGAAAAAATACATGCCTAAAATAACACTGCTCATCACTTTACTTATCATAAGTCAATACACCTTTGCTCAAAATTCACCTTCCATAAAAGGAACTGTTTCTGACGGTAAAGTTCCAATTGAATTTGTTTCTGTAATCTTGAAAAAAAGTAATGACTCTACCAAAGTTGCTTCTTATGCCGTAACAGATGCGTTAGGAAATTTTTCTTTAGAAAAAGTCGTCTCAGGCGATTATCAGTTGCAATTCGAATTAATTGGATTTAAAACTGCTTCTAAAAAAATAACATTTACAAACACCGGCATAAATCTCGGTACAACGGTTTTACAAAACGACACGAACGTATTAAACGCCGTTATTGTAAATTCTAACAAAAAACAAATTCAAAAAACCGATGAAGGCTTTGTTTTTAATGCCGTATCAAATATTTCACAAACCGGCGGTACCGCTACAGACATGCTAAAAAGTATTCCAACTGTCGCCGTAGATGCTGACGGAGGCATTTCGCTACGCGGAAAAACTCCAATGATACTGATTAACGGAAAAAACTCCGCCATCACCAATATGGATCAGATTGCGGCAAGCAGTATCGAAAGCATAGAAGTAATCAGCAATCCGACTGCCAAATACGATACCAATGCCGAAAGCGGAATAATCAATATAAAACTCAAGAAAAACAATCAGGCCGGTCTTAACGGTGCTGTAGTTTTAGGTGGAGGATTTGGAGCGAAAGGCAGAATGAACAGCTCTTTACAATTAAATCAGAAAACCGAAAAATGGAATTTTGGCTTGGGTTACGACAACCGCTTTGCCGGACGAACAAAAAAAATAAAAGGCGAAAGAACCAATTATTTTATTGCTGACGAACATTATATCGATCAAAACAGAAGCGATCAACGAACAGAAGGATTACAAAATCTAAAATTTAATATTGATTTTTCGCCAAGCGAAAGAAACACATTCTCTTTTGAAACACTAGGAAATTTAGAAAATCAGGACAACGACGAAACTTTGCATACCGCAGTTCATACCAATACGAACCGCTTTTTTTCAAACAACATCAGACATTCTCTGGAACTGGAACGCTCAAAAGCAGCAGAACTGGCTTTTAATTATGATCGAAAATTTTCTGATAATAGAAAAAGCCTCAATGTAGGTATTACTTCGTCGTTCAATTTTCATAGAGAAAATACCGATATCGACACAAATAATTATGATGAGAATGAAGTCATAATTGGAGATCCAGCCCTTCAAAAAACACATAACTATGAAAAGGAAAATATCTCGAATGTCTTTTTAAATTATGCCGTTCCAATTTCAGAAAAAGCAATCGTCGAAACTGGATACAAAGGAACTTTTCGTTTTTTTAATTCCGATTTCCAAAGTGCGGACCAAATCAACAACGATTATGTGGTTAATCCTTTAGCCAGCAACATTTTTGATTTTAACGAACAAATCAATGCGGCCTATGGTCTTTTGAATTCTTTTATTGGCACTGCTGAAAATCCAAAATGGAAATACAATCTAGGCATTCGTGCCGAACAGGTTACTAACAATGGGAAAACACAAAACAACAGCGACAATTTCTCAAACAATTATTTAAAACTCTTTCCGTCAGCATCCTTACAACTGAACCTAAAATCAGATGAGTTTCTGAAATTGGGCTACAGCAAACGTATCAATCGTCCGGATTTAGACAATCTGAATCCTTTTGTCGACATTACAGATGCATTGAATCCACATGGAGGAAATCCATACCTAAAACCTGAAATTATACATATTGTAGAATTAGGCTATAATAAAGAATGGGAAAACTATTCCATCTCAGCAAATGCTTTTTACAGAAATGCCAACAACACCATCAAACAATATGCGGAACTTCAAGACAATGGCGTTGTTTTACTGAAACCGCAGAATATCGGCACAACTACCACGTATGGTCTGGAAACCATCTTTAGTCTAAAACCCTTTAAATTTTACAATGCAAACCTTAGTATAACTGCTTTTCAACAAAATATTGATGCCTCTAATCTGGCGCAGGATGTGGTCAATAAGGCTTTTAACTGGTATGGAAAAATCATTAATAATTTTGCTCCGTGGCAAGGAGGAAAACTTCAGATAATTGGAAATTACAATTCTGCATTGGCTACTCCACAAGGAAAAAGGATTCCGATTTATAATGTAGACATGGGTTTTCAACAAAAATTAGGAAAAGGAAATGCCCGCTTAGGACTGGTCGTAACCGATATGTTTAACACACTCGAAAGCGGCTATAAAAACAACACGGCACTTTTTAGTAACAACCGAACCTCAAAATCAGACACACGCGCTCTAATGCTTACTTTTGCTTACACATTCAAATCTGATTTCAAAGAAAAACTACTGGAAAATCAATTTTCAACAGAGTAACCTTTTTCCAAGATCACCGCAGTCTAAAAAAAAATTCAAAGAAAAAAAAAGAAAAAAAATCAGTTTCATCAGCGTTTTTGCGACAGCAAATCCGCGTAATCCGCGTCCTATCTATACGCATTCTTTGCACACAGACAAAACAGATTCGCTATCGCGAAGACGCGGATTAAAATGGATAAAAAAGCTAATTTTCTTAGATAGCAATCTTTGGAAATGAAATGTTAAAAAAAAATATCATTCTTGTAATTTGGAGTCATTTTTTATTGAAATTTGAACTATATTCGCTTAAAAAACCTGCTAAAGGATTTTTTGAGGCCCCAAAAACACTAAAATCTACATAGAATGAAAATTTTAAAAGCATTTCTTTTTGTCTTATTTTTTATTGCCACGCAATCTTATTCTCAGGAAATCAACATTGATAAAATTGTTTACAAAGGTCGCGAACGTTACATCACCACTACTATTTCCTATCCGATGCAGGGAACTTACTTGCCTATTGGAAAAAAAGAACCTAGTACAGTTCTAAATCCAGATGGAACAGGTATCATTCAAGATGATGATTTAAGCAAAAAAAAGATAAATTGGGGCGTTGAATGTACAGAAGAAGGTGTTGCTGTTTTTAAAGAAGGTTTCAACAGTGCCTCTTATACCTTTTGGTACAGAACAAATGATAGCGATGAATGGAATTACACGCAACTTTCCATTCATTTTGTCAAAAAGAAAATGTTCTTAATGGGAGAGAGAGTAAAAACGTATGAAGACTTTCATGTGCAATAAGCAGCAGGTAAAAATTAAACATTTCTTGATTTTTTCTGAAATTTACTAGTGAAAAGAAAACGTTTTCGTTGATTTTTAATAGTACTTATAATTTTTGCCATAAAATTCTACAAAATTAAAAATTATACCCATTTTTTATTTAATTTGCAATAAAATTCAATATTTTAAACATGGTTTCAATCACACGCCTTTTTGATTTTCCTTATTATCAACAAGAGACTTATAATCTACAGGTTGCGCTTGCAACCAAAAAAAATGGAACCTGGGAAAAAACATCAAGCCAGGAATATATTGCTAAAGCAAATGCTGTTTCAAGAGCATTATTGCGCATGGGCATTCAGAAAGATGATAAAATTGCTTTAATCACTTCTAATAACCGCACCGAATGGAATATCATGGATATTGGTATTTTACAAACCGGAGCACAGAACGTTCCGATTTATCCAACTATATCTGAAGAGGATTACGAATATATTTTAAACCACAGCGGAAGCATTTACTGTTTCGTTTCAGACGACGAAGTATACCAAAAAGTAAAAGCAATCCAAGCCAATGTTCCGACCTTAAAGGAAGTATATTCTTTTAATGAAATTGCAGGCTGCAAACACTGGACAGAATTACTGACTTTGGGTGCAGATGAAAGCAATCAGTCTGAAGTTGAAGCCAGAAAAGACAGCATTCAAGCCGATGATTTGGCTACTATTATTTATACATCAGGAACTACCGGAAGACCTAAAGGGGTTATGCTTTCACACAAAAACATTGTTTCTAATGTTTTAGACAGCTCACCGAGAATTCCTTTTGATCCGGGAAAAAGTACTGCTTTAAGTTTTCTACCAATTTGCCATATTTTTGAAAGAATGATTTTGTACATCTATCAATATTATGGTGTATCGGTTTATTTCGGAGAATCTATTGATAAAATCAGTGATAACCTGAAAGAAGTGCGTCCAACAGTTATGACAGCTGTTCCGAGACTATTAGAAAAGGTTTATGATAAAATCTATGCAAAAGGAGCTGAATTAACAGGAATCAAGAAAAAACTATTCTTCTGGGCTATTGATTTAGGTTTAAGATATGAACCGTACGGAGCAAACGGTGGTTGGTACGAATTTCAATTAAAAATTGCCCGTAAACTTATTTTCAGCAAATGGAAAGAAGGTTTAGGAGGTAATCTGGATTTAATGGTTTCAGGAAGTGCCGCTTTACAACCCCGATTAGCTAGAGTTTTTGCTGCTGCAGAAATTCCGGTTATGGAAGGATACGGTTTATCTGAAACATCTCCTGTAATTGCTGTTAACGACCAAAGAAACAGAGGTTTCAAAATTGGAACTGTTGGAAAAGTAATAAACAACGTTGAAGTAAAAATTGCCCAAGACGGTGAAATTCTTTGCAAAGGACCAAACGTAATGTTAGGTTACTTTAAAGATCCTGAGAAAACGGCTGAAGCTTTACAGGATGGTTATTTCCACACCGGAGATATTGGAGAAATTGACAGCGAAGGGTTCCTAAAAATTACCGATCGTAAAAAAGAAATGTTCAAAACTTCAGGCGGAAAATACATTGCTCCTCAATTAATTGAAAATGCGATGAAACAATCTCGTTTTATTGAGCAAATCATGGTAATTGGTGAAGGCGAAAAAATGCCGGCAGCTTTTATTCAGCCAAATTTTGAATTCGTAAAAGAATGGGCTAAAATCCATAAAATTACTTTAGGAGGTTCGAATAGTGAAATTGCTTCAAACGCTCAAGTAATCAAAAGAATTGATGAAGAAGTAGAAGGCATTAATGAAAAATTCGGTCACTGGGAAAAAATCAAACGTTTTGAACTAACTCCGGATGTATGGTCAATCGATGGTGGACAACTTACTCCTACCCTTAAATTGAAACGTAAAATCATAAAAGAAATCTACAAAGATCTTTATGTTAAAATCTACGGTAACAACTAAGAATCAAATTCTATATATTTTAAAGGACTGTCTCGCAAGGACGGTCCTTTTTTTTATTCCGTTATTTTAAAAATTGCTTTTAAACGGATCGGGTTCAAAAGTTGTGGAGAAACAAAAATCTCGCGAAGTCGCAGCGTCACAAAGTTAAAAAATCAGGATAAAAACTTGGCGACGCTGCGTCTTTGCGAGAAATAATTTTCAAGGGCAAAGAGGTAAAGGTCGAGAAATAAAAAAGAGCTCTGAACCTTACCTAAAAACCTCAGTCAGATTATTAAGTTACGGGTTTTACACATGGTAGTTTTCCTGCAAGGTTTTTTTTGACCTTGTAGGTATCATAATTTACTTTTTACAGCCACAAAATCTTTTTTTAAAACCAGGTGATTTACGTTTTGCACTGTAAGAACTTTTTTTCCGTACCAATCATCATTACTGTTTTAAACCTACAAAGTCAAAAAAAGACCTTGCAGGACAAAACATATTAAATGCCAAAAAGCCTCTACTAGTTACGCAAGCACCAATGCAAAATTTTAGCAATATTCTTTGCGTCATCTATACCACGATGATGCGTTCCTTCTAAGGGAATATCCAGCAAATGTAAAGCGCCGTTCATTCCGGTTGGTTTTTGTAACCCAAATTTTGCTGCGAAATTTACTTTTACATTAATGTGTTCCTCTCCCATTGGATACGGAATACCGAACGATTTACATTGTTTTTTTAACATATTCAGATCGTACTGACCGTAACTTGCCCAAGTATATAAATCAGGTTGATATTCATCAATCAATCTTCCGATAGCTTCCTCGAAACTTACCCCGTTCTTATCTAACAGATCCGCAGTAATAGTCGTTAACTCTGTACAAAACGAACTTACAGTTGAACGTTGTGGTTTAACCAAAATCCCTTCATTCTTTGTAATTTCTCCGGTTGTAGTATCCAAAATTGCTAATCCAATTTCAATAATTTCATTCTCCTGTCCTACAGGAACAGGTCCTTGCCAACATGTGGCTTCTAAATCAATAATTATAATTTTATCTGTTGTTTTCATTTTGTTTTACTTTTTCAAAACCAAATCTGCCTCAAAAATTGGTTTTTCTTTTTCAATTTTTTAATCCTTTGTATGGTTTCTCTTTTTCCATTTAAACTTCATTACATCCTTCACCATTGAATTATTCGTTTTATTAAAATGGATCAATTGAGAAGCTATTTCAGGGTTTTCATCAATTCGATCCGCCACAATTTCATAAGCGATAATCCTGGTAATGTCCTCCAGTGTTTTATCTTTAGCGAATTCATGCTTTAAAGTTTCCAGAAACTTCTCTTTATTCCTGTCTGTCACTTCCTTTTTGTAAACAGCTGTTATGGCATCAGATAATTCCTCCACTTCAATCGTAGCAAAATAATTATTCAGACAATTTGAGGCGTCTTTTTCACTTCTCCAGCCTTCCAACAATAAATCTTGTGCTTCTGTACTGTTTCCAATCTTATTTTTACAAACTAAAGCTGCTTTTAAATACTGATAATTAGTTTTATAGAAACCAACAACATTATAATAATTTTTATCGGCCTCTTCCTTGTTCTTTAAAATAGCATACAAATCCCCTACTTTTTCATGTTCGTTCAGCTCTTTGTAAAGCGCTAAAGCTTCCTTATAGACACAACCCTTTTCGTAACATTCTGCAGCCTTTTTTTTGTTTTGAAGATACTTTAGATAAACTGCTCCGGCCTCCCGATACAATTTGCCTTCTTCTAAAACGATTGCTGCTTTGTCATTTCTCTTTAGAAGTTTCAAATAAATGTGAGCTGCTTTCTCGTATTCCTTTCTTCTAACAAAATCTTCGGCTAACTTCTCATACTTACTTTGTAATGTGCTAAACCTCGCAGAGTCCACTAGAGCTGAACCTCCGCCAGAATTTGAAGATTTTCTTTGAAACCCGGACCAAAATGAAATCATAACAATCACGAATATCACGACACCAATAAAAACCAATATCGACGGAAAATTATCCCTTAGTTCTGCACCTTTGCAACTTCTAAACAAAATCACAAACACTAAAACGAAGCCATATCTAAAAAAACCTGTACCATTACTATCACCACCGGAAGATTCATTAAAAAACCGACCCAGCCATTCAAAGTTAAGTCTGCTTTCGTGACCTGGACTAAAAAAATAATTAGCCAAATTCCCTCCTCTTTCTGATCCAATTGTATCCAACGGAATTCCCAATTTCATTGCCATTTCCGGGTTCTTCTCTAAATAGGCTAAGAATTTATCCATTTCCCGATTATTTCCATTCATCAGCTTTTTTAGATTAAATGGTAATTTTTCAATCCTTTCTTCCTCTGAAAGTGGATTTTCAATCTCTTTTAAAAGTTCCTCTTTATCTACTTCAATTCGCAATGACGAAATCATGCGGGGTATCGCAACGCTTTTTCTTGGCTCTAAAACCTCAACAGCAACCTCATTTGGTCTTTTTAAAAAATCAGACCAGACCAACTCGTCTTCTAAAGCAACGAATCCTATCTCGGGATGTAACAGATGATACTTTTCAGAAAACAAGGTTTTCCATTCTTCTTTTACCAATTTTGGTAAAACAGTTGTGTGCTCCGGAATAAACAGCTTATCTTCTATAAGCTGGCAAAAATTGTTTTTTCCAATGTCTTTAATTGTACCAACAGCAGCGTTAAAAAAAACAATACAACCGTACAGCTCATTTGCAACCGTGCCCGGAACAGGGAAAACTTTTATGGTTTCTAACGAAAGACCCATTTGCTGAATTTCCTGAAGCCAAAACGATATCGATTTGCTTTTAATAATAATTCCTTCTCTCGGGAACGAATTAGTAGCCTGCATTTTTAATTTAAACTCCATATTGTACTACTTTCGAAACGAACGGTTTTAGGTACTTTTCTTCAAACAAATTATAATCAATATATTCTTGCGAATGTTCCTCGGATAAAAAATAAGTATTCCCGGTATATTCTGTTGTTGTGGCCAGAATTGTCTTTCTCTCAATTATAAAAGGAATATAAAATACCGGAAGCGATTTATCACTGCTTTCAAAAATTAAAATTCCTTCTTTGTTGGTAATTCTGCTTCCGTCACCAGATTCAAAAAATTTTGTTTCTATATAACAGACAGCCCCTTCTTGTTCTAATTCTTTTTTAAATTCTTCCGCAATGCTGATTTCTACATTTTCTAAAATAACGAATAGGTTACTGTCTACAAAAGCGTTAACATCTTTCAACGATTTACCTGTTTTTTTCACTATCAGTTTAATAATTGTAACTGGATTTGATCCTTTATACTTTAAGATTAGATTTGCTTTACGTTGCCATGCTTTACTTAAATCTAAAGCATGCCTTCTTGTCTTTACAAATTCAAGATTCTCGATAAGAAAATCATTTATTTGAATTTTTCCATTTACAATAGCAACATGTCCCAATCGTTTGGCAACATTGTATTTTGACCTGTCCTTTTTATAATTCTGAACAAAAAGAGACTGTTTCGTAAAATAATCATCAAAAGCTGTTGCGACCTGCGGATCAGAATTTGGTTGTATATTACAATTACTTTCTACACTCCAGAAATCAAGGTTATTGGTTACATAAAAAGTTTGTTCATACTCAAAAAAACTAAGATTTTTGTCCATTAGTACTTCAGGAAGGCCTTTACTACTCTTGCATTGGTTTGTTGCCAAATTAATAATCGTGATGACACGTAAAGGGCTATACGAATAGTTCAACAGTAAAAGCTCTCCCTTTGAGTTACTTCTTATCGCAAATTTACCAAGACTAAAAGGCAAATTTGAAGCTATTTTTATAAATCCTTTTTTAAATCCCATTTCATGAAACAAGAACAAATTACCTCCTGCATACATATAGTAATGACCACATTCGTAAAGAATGTTCTGATAATTTCTTTCAGCCGGATACAACAAAGGAATACCATCGTCATTGCTTGTATTAAAAACAAACTGTTCTTTTACGACTCCGTTCTTTTTCCATAGTTCGTCTAACGGTATTATGATTTCCTGAAGCTGTTTTTTTCCTTTATTCTGATTTTTATAAATGTTGATTCTTCCTTCTACTTGGTTAACCAAAACATATTGAATACTGTCAAAATAGGTGCTCATCGCTTTTTGCATTACTTGCAATTTCAGACTTTCATCAGACGAAATAAAAAAGACTTCTTGCTTTTTATGATCAATCGCATTTTCTAAAAAAAACAAATCCAATCCTGCTTCACAACTCAATTTACCACTCAATTCGTTTAGTCCCTCAATAACCTGATTTACGTTTTCAAAGTAAACCTCCTGATACCTATCTCCAACAACAAAAATCTTACACTCAATATCGGTTTTTGGATGTGTCGCAATGGCCAAAGCCGATGCAAACCCCAGAATTTTAGGATTCCCCCAATTGATTAAAGTAGTATCGATCAATAAAATTCTACAAAACTTATCTGCTTCGGGCGGTACTTCTCTCTCTATGTACAAAGCCTCACTATTGGCAATTCTGGACATAAAAACAGCATCGTCATTGGCAAATTCAGAAATTATCAATTTGTCAAAATCACCCTTATTGGACAAATCAGAAATTCCACCCAATGGCTGTACACTTGACATATTGTGATGTAACGGAATATTAAGTCCCGACCAAATACGTTTTACTAAACTCCCTACCTGAAATGTTTTTTCTTCCCGAATAAGTGCTACTATAAAATCCAGGGGTGTTTCTGATGCAATTTGTGCTTCCAAAACTTCCTCGCTTACCTGTTCTCTCAACTCTTCTTCAGGTAAATTTTCCATTGCTTTCAGTAAAGACTGAATTGTTGGAAATTTTGCCTTCAATAAAGCCATCGTTCTGAAATCTTTGATAAAATTAGATTCGTTGAAAGATACTTTATTTCCTGCCCGTATTAAATGATGTCTGTGATTTTGATATTCATCGAGTACACTCTTTGCTTTTTCAGCTGAAACTCTGTTATGACAATCTTTAAATATAGTCTGAAACAGCTGTAAACGTTTTTCACCATTTTTGTATTCGTCCGGTAAAGCGGATAGTATCTTTAAAAAATCAATCGCTGCTCCTACTCTAAAAAAATTAGAATCGGGTTTATGATGAAAACTTTTATTTATTCTGTTGTTTGCCAGTTGACTTATCCACTCAATCGTATTTTCATTATCCGGATTTGTAGCGATCACAGCCAACAGTAATGACCCCAAAGGCGGAAAGCTCTCTTCTGAAAGAAATCGCAAAATTTCAAAAGTAAATTTCTCGTAAGCAATTGTCTTTCCATTTGGAATTACAATTGCCTCAAAAACCTCTTCTTCAGAAAAAAGCTCATTGTCCCATTCCCAAAAATAATCTTCATAAGATTGAAAGTATTTTTCTAATTCCATTTTTGTTTTATGAAAAAGTTAGACGAAACGAACTAATTGAAAGTGGTTTCATTTTGTTTTTAGGAATACGAAAACAACTGTTATCTCTATTCCAAATCAGTAGGTCTTCTTCTAAAGGATTACTATTCTTTTGTATTGTTTTAGCTAAAATTGACCATTCAAAGTCATACCCTGTTGGCAGTAAAAAATTCTCTTTTAACCAATACGTGTTCCCTTTTACAGGCAGCAACGGATTTCCAAGTACCAGTATCTTTTGGTCTGCCACAATCCATTTTAAAGGTTTTAATCTAAAGTCCGGAGCTGTTTCTATATACGATTGAATTTCACTAAAATCTGTAAGCAAAGCATAGGGTTCCTGTACAATTTCTGACGGCTTTAAACGTATCTCAATGTTCTGGTCAATACCAAAATAATTGTGATTGAATCTTGGCATCGAAACCGGAAGTGCTCGCATAATCGGTGTCCATAATAATCCCGAAGGAAGTTTTTTTGACGGTAATAAACTTCCTTTTTTAAACAGCAAATTTTCTTTTAATTCATAAATAACATGAAACGGAATCTGCTGAATTTCTATCGCATTTAATTGTTCCGGTGCAAAATCTTTTAGCCACACCAACTGCTCATCAAAAGCTAGTTTTATGGTCTCCCAGTTTCTAATTGCTCCTAAAAATTCTAAATCTCTTTTATTTATTTCTAAAAAATACATTTTATACCGTTTGAAGAATTTTTTGCCACAAAGCCTCTATTTCTTTTTGAATGTATTGCTTCTGCTCCTTGTTATTAATCCAATCACAACGACTTTGCAAATAGCGCAATTTATCTTTAATCACATTTTGCTCTTCAAAAGAAAGAGACTCGTCCTGCCATCTTTCAGTCAAATGTTGCATCTCTTTCATCACTTCCTCAGGATTTGGAACTTTATTGTACAAAGCCTGTGGGTGCTGGCCATCTGAATCGTCTTTTTCGATAGTCTGATTAATTATGCCCTCCAGAATTTCTATTTGTTCTTCGTTATCCCAAATGTATTTCAATACCCATAAATCAGATAAAACCGCTTCCTCCCTACCACACATTAAAGCACTTGCTGCGATTAAATTCTGCAACTTTACTGCACGTCGGTCTGATACTTTTATTTCTGTATTTCTCAAATTATGAACAATATCCACATATTGTTTGCGGATTCCGGTCAGATCTATAGTTCTACAAAGCGACTGTAACTCTCTAATTTCGTCTGCCGTAATCGTTGGTATTTCTTTATTGCCACTGCTTTCTATTTTCCAACCTGCCAAAAGTACCTCATGAAGTAAATCCGGATCTACATAATCACATTTTACACGAATAAGAAAACGGTCTAATAAAGCATTTAAGGCCTCATCTTCCGGCAGCACATTACTGGCACCAATAAACATTAACGCCGGAAGTTTCTTTGTCTCCCTTCCTCTACGAAATATTTTCTCGTTTAAAGCCAACAATAAACTATTCAAAATAGCCGAGTTGGCATTAAAAATTTCATCCAGAAAAATCATAGAAGCCTCAGGCATCATACCTTCTGTATTCGTAACCAATTCTCCTTCTTTAAGTTTACGAATATCAAAAGGCCCAAAGATTTCGTTTGGTTCTGTAAAACGAGTTAAGAGATATTCAAAGTTTTTACCTCCTTCAATTCCATTCGATAATGCTCTTACCAATGCGCTTTTTGCGGTACCCGGAGGTCCTAATAAAAAAGCATTTTCTCTGGCCAGTAATCCAATTCCTAATAAGTCAATAATCTCGTTTTTTCCAACAAAAACATCTTTGATGTGCTGTAAAACGTTATTTAATTTTTCTGTAGATTTCATTTCTTTTATGTGGGTAATTTTTTATTTATAGCGGTCTTTTTTTATTTTACAATTCCTTCCAAAACACTTGTTTATGAGCTCCAAATCCGGCCATCAGTTCCTGATTTATTTCTTTGATTGCTGCTGTTTTTAGGGCTTTTCTTTCAACAACCCGATTCAAATACAACTGTTTAAGACTATCATCAGAGAAAACAGTGTCTAAATTGATTGTTTCATAATCAACATCAAATCCTATTGCCGAATAATGAAAATCTGCCAGAAGCTGTTCTAAAATAGGAATTGCAAGATCATCTGCATCTATTCGTTTCATTTCTATAATGAGCTGAGGCAAAAATCTCAAACACAAATCAGCCGATAACAATGCCGAAGCGCTTAATACACCTTTATATTTAGGCAGAAAGAGATCCAATTCACTTATTTTATGCTCCCGATACAAAACCAATTGTGCAGCAAAATATACCGTTTTTGCTCCCCAACCGGCTGCCTCCCGATTAAACTCCGGAGCCTTCCAAGGATAGTCAAGAATTTCATTTTCATATTCCGTTTCTAAAAACAAAATGACCTCCTCCTCTTCTTCTTTAGAAATAGTGCTCATCTTGTTGTACAGTATCACCTGCTCAATTGTTCTGAGATGATAAATCGTTTCTAAAAAAGGTAACTTATTAGTATCCATGACTTTTACTTAACATTATTCAGTTCCTGCTGATTTACAAAATCGCGTTCGCACTTCTTTTCAAAAATAGCTTTTCTTTTCTAATCTAATTTCAGAAATCTGCATTGAAATCATTGCTTAAAAACTCAGCTTCACCAAGAGCAAATACCCTTTATATTTTGAACAGAACAAAGATTAAACACAACTGCGTAATTATTTTGCGCAGTTGTGTTTTTTGCTAAAATTAGTCATTCAGCCATTCAATCATAGTTATCAAATAAACCTCTCTTGCAGCTTCAAATCGGGTGATATTAAGAATCGATTTACTTCCTAAAAATATTTTAACAAACTAGATCAAAAGTGTGTTACGGATCAAAAAAAACCTGCGAATTGGCATCCGCAGGTTTTCATTCTCTATTCGATATTTTTTAGTTTCGGTTTTAGTTTATCTGCGAAACGCCAATTTTTTCAAGCGTTACTTTAGCATCACCACCTCCGGTTTTTTTAATAATGATTTCATAATTCGAATTCGTTTTCAATAAATTATCCGAAATATAATAGGAGAAGCTCTTTTTTATCCCATCTTCACTTATTGCATGACTTTCATCAACTCCATGATCATGTTCAAGTCCAAAGAACGTCATTGTTCCAACGTATACATCTTTTTTCTTCGGATAACGAAGATAAACGGTGTAGTAATCTTTTGGTTCTTTGTACGCTACTACATCCAAATTTAGTACAATTTTGGCATTTGCTTTACTGGTAAAAACTTTATTGGTATTTTGTACAAGTTTACTGGTTACTTTATGACTATAATCAGTTCCCCCAAGTGGCTTACCTACTTTTTGTTCCCAGATAACAGCTTCTTTTGAATCTTGAAATGACACTAATTTTTTAGTTTTCGTTTCATTGGCCGCTACAACCGGAGTTTTAGAACCATAAAGTAAATTATCGTATTTGTAATCTAAATCGAAAACGATCTTGTACACTTCTTCCATTGTATAAGTAAGGTGATCTCCGTTGGGTGCAATAAACTGATAAGGCCACGGGTCCGCTTTTAGCTGTTCTAAAGTAGGGCGTTCTCCGTAAGCCGAAACATCCCAGGACTCCCAAATACGATCGACCATACTGTGATGCAACCAGAAAACAGGGTCAAATCCTGCCGAATCAACATTTGCCATTAAACCCGATGTCACCTTTTGGTATATTTCATTATAATAACTTTCGCTTGGATCTGCATATCCTCCACCTATAAGATTATGCATAAAACCATGAGGCGAACCTTCAAGGTTTTGACTAAATCCGGCCGATCCGGTAAAGGAAGGATTGGTTCTCAATTGTTCAAGCGCTAATTGTATCTGCGTAAGTTGCTTTTGAGGAATCGGTTTTCCGTTGTTCAGAACCGTATATCGGGCTGCTGTAAAGAGCGAACCTGATTTGTCTCTTATGGGTTCTGCCAAGATATTATCGACTGTATCTTTACTTCCATAATTCCAATACGGTATAGCAAAATCGTCTTTTCCGGATAATTCACGAACAATTTTTTCTAAAAACCAAATGTACATTCTGTGCCATAAAAGAAAATTTAAAGAAGCTGCATCTGACCCATTATGTGTACAATCACCCCAAGCCCATAATTTATCTTTATCGGTCTGATACGCCGCACAAAGCGCATTAGGACCGTTAATTGCATTCGGGATATTATGTATTGCTCCCTGATAGTACCAGGAAACACCCATCTCACAGCCCATTGCACGCATTTTCTCAAAAGCGATATTCATTGCTTTCAGATTTTCCTGTCCTTGTGGCGTATTGGCGTTCCATCTAATGTATTTCACATTACTTTTACTTTGACCATAGGAGAGCCCCGAAATCAAAATAATAAAGAATAAAAGAGTAATTTTTTTCATTTTGTTTGTTTTTAGGTTTATAATCAGTTGTGTATTGCTGTTAAAGCACATCGACTTCAAAAGTCAAAATCTTCACATAGCTGGGATTGGCTTTATCATAAATTTTAAATTTTACAATGCCATTACCCGATTTGTTTGCCGGAATCACGTGTATCGCTATAAATCCCTGCTGATCAGCATTTAGTTTATTAAAAGCCGAACCTTTCGGAATCCCGATCTGGCAAGCCCCATGCTGACACATCGAGCAATCCCATTCTTTTGGAAAAGTGTTTGATACCGTTTCCCAAACCAAATAGATGGGTTTGTTAGAAATATTTTCGACTTTGATTTTAGAAATATCCAGTCGCTTATTTTTCTGCAGACTTTCCTTATTTGTTGCATTACCCACTACCGAAAAAGTAGCTTTGCTTTGCGCAAATGAGTTCAAAGAAGCAAAAAATAAAATAAAATATAAGATCCTTTTTTTCATGAGTACTGATTTAAATTTTAATAAAAAACCGGAATTTCAGCCTTGTATGCTACCTTTTTTGAAATCGGTTCTATAAAATGATACCTAATCTTTTCCTTCTCGTTTACCTGATCTAAAAAAACAAGCACTTCAAGACATTCCCCCGAATGAAGCTGTATTTTATATCCGATAGGGTCTGCAATCAGATTGTGATCACTTCCCGAAATAAACTTCAGTATCGCATCAGATGGAAACTGTATTTCATGAAGGTATAATCCCGAATTAACCAAACGAAGAAGCACCTTCTCTTTTTTATTCACAAACGATTGTAATCCTTTGTTTTCTATCGTTGTTTTTCCATTAATCAAGAAATAATTGGGCTTGTAGAGCGGAAGAAGTATGGGCTTGTTAGAAACATCATATGCTGTACCCATAATAGCGTCTGTATGCCATTTGGTATCTATTTCGTTACTGCACCATAGCATTTCCTGCGATGGTTTGTGGTCTAAAGAATCTGTTTCTTTTGGGCGTATAATAAGCACTCCAAACATACCGGCCTTAAGATTGAAGGGATAATTCTCGGGACTATAATACAGATAAGTTCCTGCTTTTTTAGCCTGAAAAGAATAAAACCCATGCACCATATGATGAATTGGCTCTTTGACCTTCATTACTTCGTTTTCCGCATTCCGCTGCTGGAACTCCATTTCTTTACAATATAAAGAGACCGGATTTCCTTGCGAGATATTCCAAAAATCAATACTTACACTATCTCCTTCCCTAGCCTCAATCTGCGATCCTGGGAAAGTAACCTGACCGGAAAGCGAGTCCGTAAAACCGAAAGTTCGTATGGTTACGTTTTTTGCAATCGCTAACTTCCCTGTTGTTCGGCCAATAATTAATCTTTCGTTTTGAGCAGACAAAAAGGGGCCGGTGCATACAAAAAGAAATACCAATATACACTTACACCGTCTTTTCATTTCTAAACTCAAATTATCATGTACCAACAATGGTTTGCTATTACAAGTCAAATTTAGAGTTATTTAAAATCAAAAGACTGCGTATAAACACCTGTTTTAGTAGTAAAAATCCGAATTCTATTTCAATTTACTTCTTGAGATAAAATTTAAACAAAATGGAAGGAAATTATTTTTAACAATGTCTTTTTAAGAACAAAATGCATACAACTTTAAAGGTAATCCTGTTATAATCAAAGAGCAAAGCATTCTTTAATTGGAAAACTTTCTGAAGATTCTTGTACTATTTTATTTCGAGCTAAACGAGATAATTTAGGTACTTCTAATAATCTCTTTTCAACACTAATTTTTTTGCTCTTTATATTTTTTCAGACTAAAGTGATTTCTCCAAATATAAATAGAAAGAGTTCATATATAAAACTAGCATTCCTTTATATCAAGTTTGTTTTTAATATTGTCCAAGCTCCAAGGACTTGCGAAGTAAAACTGGATTGGCTTCGATTCCCGTTTAAGTTTTTACCCGAATATATAATTATTGTGTATTTATGTACCCAAAACCATTTGCAAATAGTGATTGTATTCAAACGTTAAAGCCTTAAAACAAAAGCAACGATATAAAACAATTAAAAAACAACTTGAATAGAAGTTTTATGGATAGTATATATTTCACTTCTCTTTCTCCTTCAGAAGGTGCTACAGGAACTACAATTAGATTGTCTACAGATGACAATCCTTATAAGGAGAAGATACCACCGCGATCATTAAAACTTGTTGCTATACATTTTATACCTTATCGATATCCTGCCGTTCATTCCCCTATTATTGCCGATTCTGGTAGAATATTAGACGAAATCGGTTACTCCCGCTTTTTGGTTAGAGTTCCTTCGGGTATTAGAGTGGGAGAAAATTATGGAGTCCTTTTTAAATTAAAGGAAATAAAATCAAAAAAAGAGTTTTATTTTAGTACTGGTGGTCGGCATCACTTCACCGTTAGATGACAATGTAAACGCAGACTTGAAGTCTTTTAGCGTGATGTGTGCTACACTTTTATAGACCAATCCCTCTACTATTTATTCTAACCGCAAGGAGCGCAAAGGATCGAAAAGATTTTTTTTTGCACGCAGATTTAGCAGATTTGGCCGATCTTATTTACCTCTTAAAAAAATCTGTGTTATCTGATGCCCGATAGCAAACTGTCGAAGCAAATCTGCGCACAAAAAAATTAGGTATAAATTAAAAAAGAGCCATACTCTATAATTAAACTAAGCACGCCTTGCGGTTATTTTATAGATTAGAATACGACATCTTAGTTGCCCGTGTCATTTCGACGTAAGGAGAAATCACACTAGAAATTCCGCAAAGCAAATCGACAATCGTTGTAGAAATACTTATGCGATTTCTGCTTAGGTTAAAAGGACAAAAAACAAAAAGCTCCGCAGTGACGGAGCTTTATTGATATTCTAAAAACTAGAACACTACATTTTAACTTGCTGCACTACTACAGACTTTTTGAATTTCTTCATCTGTAAATGCTGCCAACGTTAGGGCTAAATTTCTGCTCGTGCGTAAACAACTGAGCATTTTTAGCCTTAAATCAAGATCGCCACCGTACTCCGTTTCGAGCAGTAACTCGAAAATTTCCTGCAAATACAATGGTTGTTCTTTAAATTCTCCCTCAAACCATTCGTTCGAAAGGAATTTGGCCACGGATGGCATTACATCATTGTTTGATGTTTTTTGATTTTCTTGTGTCATAATTAAAAATATTAGACCTCGAAGTGTTTTTGACAACTACAAAGATATGTTTTTCTACAACAAAAACAATGTATTTACTTACAAAAAAATATTATGATAAATATTTCTCCCTTTTTTAGAAACCATATTTTTCCTCACGCTTTTTAAACGCATCTTTTCCTCCCTCAACTATATCTGCAATATGTTCTCTAATTCCCATACTTTTCAATAGATCCTCTTCTTTCTCAATAACTGCAAAAGAATTTTCGAGCGCCCCATTTATATAGTCAAATTTATAAGGGCTACTACTTTCCATATTATTTTGCCCTTTTTGATTAGCAACAATTATATTCTCAGCATCTGCATTCACAACAATGTTTGGATTATGTGTTACCAGAATGATTTGTCTGTCTTTCTTCTTTTCTTTTAAATATTCAACCAATTCTCTTGAAACCGAACGATTATCAAGGTTATCTTCAGGCTGGTCAATCAATATAGGTCCCTTTTCTTTACTTAATTTAATCATTAATTTTAACAAAATGAAACTAGCTTTACCTGTTGACATTTCATGAATATCATCATTATCAGATTTTACATCCCAGTGATCAAAAAAATAGTCTTTCAAAATTCTTTTGCATGCTTCCTTTGGTGAATAACTATTTTTCAATACAATTTTTTCATCTTCTATTTTATTAAACAACTCTTTTAAAGAATTTAATATTTTATCAAAATCAACGTTAGCTAATGCTGTAGTATAGTTTTCATTTGGATATAGATATTCAAAACCTTCATTTGTAAAACGGTTAATATTATTCTTTAACTCATTAAGTAATTTATAAAATTTAGGAAAATCATATTTTACCGACCCGATAATTTCTACTTTGTCGTCTTGATCTTCTATAGATGAAATCCGCGGCTTTAATTCCTCAATTATTTGATCATATATTTTGAAATTATTTTCAAAATCAATAAATATTTTTTGCTTTTGTTCGAATAAAGTTTGTTTTTTTATATCAACATCATTTTGAAACTGTTTTATTTCACTCAACTTGGTCTCGTCTAGTGAAATACTTTTTTGAATTGCTTCTATTTGTTTTCTATTTTCTTGCTTTTCGATAAATGGTATTAAATCTTTGTTTAATTTCTCACTATTCTTCCTTAAGTTATTAATTATTTTTTTGAATTCATTTTCTACTAAAAAATCTCCATCTTCATTTTTTAACAAATCTTTTTCCATTGAATCTAATTCTCCAAGTATTGCCTCTATTTGCTTATATTTAAGATTATAATATTCTTTTATATTTATAGTAACAATTGAATCGAAAACAATTTTTTTCTTATTTAATTGTTCAATAATTATTCTCTTTAAATCATTATTGAAATTTTTAACTTTTTCAAAATCAAGATTAAGAGTGTTTTCTTGAATCTCTAATTGATTTTTTTGTTCAACTAACTCATTATATTTTTTTAAATCTTCTTCTGAAAATAATTTATTCAGTAATTCAATTTTTTTCTTATTTGCTTCAATTCCTTCTTGTATTGCTTTAACATCACCTCTATTTGCTAGATCAATTTCCTTTTTCTTAACATCTTCTTTTAAAGAAAAATAATAGTCTATATCTCTATTTCTCTGAACATCGTTCTTTTTAATTTCATCAATAAAGTGATCATATTTCTTTTTATACGGTATATCTTCAAGAATTAAATTTCTAATTAATACTTTTAATGTCGCACCATTCTTCCTACTTTTATCTACAAGATTTGATAAATGATTTTGAGGGATATATTTAATACTTGGTAGAATACTTGACTGTGTGCTTCTATCAGCTAGAGACTGTTTACTACCTGAAAATAATTTTATATTAAAATTAAAAGTTGGGTCATTCTCTCTCAAATCATATAAATCCCTATACCTATCATCCCCAGAATCTTTATATTTTAAAATTTCATCATCTAAATTAGGATACAAGGTTTTACCTATCTTATAAAGAAGAATTGATTTACCAGACGATTTACCTCCAATAATTACATTTAAATTTTTATTTAATTTAATTGGCATTGGTGTAAACATTTTATCAGATAATGATTCAAAACTAATTTCGTCAATCATTAAATTATCTAATTTCTCCGATTCAGGTTCTTCCTTTTGAATCTTAATTCTTTCTTCAGGCTCATAAATTATCTGCTTTAAACCTTCAAATGTTGGATCAGCCTTAATCCATGTAAAACAATGCCCAAGTTCTTTGGAATTAGTATCATTAATATCTTTAGCAAAACTATGTGAATCGCTACAATGCATTAATCTACTACTTACATTTTGCTTTTTTAGCGCATCTTTTCCTTTAACTGCTTGTTCTACTGTAGGGGAAGCAGAAAACACGAAATGAGTTCCATTAATTACACTCTTTTTTTCCAATGCTGAATTTTCCCATCTAAAATCCTCCCACTCCGCCTTTCCGATTGCTTTGAAATATTTACCTTTAAGAAATGTATTTGGTTCAGAACCTTCTCCTAAAATTTCTTGAATCTTGGATAACTCAAAATTTAAATTATTAAAACCCAATTCTATCGGGCTAATATTTGTTCTCTTTTCTTCTGGCGTACCTTTTATTATATGATTACCTAAATCGATTAAGGTTTGTCTTGTAATTACACCTCCCCAAGTATAGCTATCAGGACAAAAAGCATCTAAATTTCCCTTTCCTCTCAAATTTGACAAAAAATGAGTTTCAATTTGATCAACTTTTAGTAACGAATCATCTGCAAAGATTATATGATAATTTAATCGCCCTAATTCTTTACTACCAACAAATTCTTTTAATCTAAATTCTATGACCGGCAGAATTAACTCAACAGAACTAAGTCCTCCTTGCTTTTTATATTCTAATACTTTTTTGTATCCATCAATAAATAAATAATCATTAATACCTATAACCTTAATATTTCTTTCAACTGCAAGTCTTTCTAATTCTTCAAAATATCTTTGCCAAATTATTTCAGTATCACCACCATAATCAGAACATAATGTAGCTGGCGTATGAACGTGTAAATCCCATTTTCTCCATTGTGAACCTTTATTGATAATTATACTCATGCTATTTAGGTTTTACTTCTTTAATAATTAAAAATTCTATTAACAAATCTAAATCCAATCCACTCAACAATTTTACGGATTTCCATAAATCCAAGAATTGAAGCTTTTTCAAATATAGCTAAAACAAACATTCATAAAATCAAGTATAAACACCTAATTTTAAAACATAAAAAAAACGTTTTAAAACTAAAACGCTTTTTTGTTATCGATACAATTCCTCCCGAATCCTAATCAAAGTCTTTATAATCTTCTCTTCATCCGGAGCTTCTTGAATAGCCGAAGTTTTATAATAACTTTCAATAGAAACAATCAAATCATCAGCCATTTGCAGTAAGTCATCGTATGCTCTGTTTCCGGCTTTTATGTCTAATAATTCCTCTCGATTGTTAACTTTTATATTCAGTTTTCCGGTAGAACCAATTTGTTCAGCGGTTTGCAAAAGTCGGATGGTGTGCATCATGTTTTTGCTGTCGTAATTTTTACCGTGTTGCTGATTGGTGTTGTAACGGTCTTCGTTTCGTTTCTCGATCCAGCTCCAATAATCGGTATATTCTTTACAGTATTTCGAATAACCGTCTTGGTTGCAGGATAAATAAGCAATACTATTTTGACCTTTAGGAACAGACGAAAGCGAAACATCATTTGAGGTTTCTTTTTGTATAATTCCTTTGTACCCCAATGTGCTGTCGGCATCGTAAAATAACGCAAACATTCCTTTGGAATTCGGTAGATTCACCAATCCGCATTGTTCCTGATTTAGGTTATTTTCTGTCAGATAGGCTGTCAAAGAAATTGTTTCGTAGCCTTTTAGAATATAACAAAAATCTAAAAGGCTTTTCTTTTCCTTCGGCATTGGATTGACGATTTTCTTGTTTAAACCTCTCGCTTTTTTAATCTGCGATACGGCATAACCAGCAAAAGAATCTTTGCAGAGTTTAGACAAAAAGTCTTCTATCTTTAAACAATCCATCAACGGGTGTTTGTACAGTATACAATCTTCGGGAGTGGCAAGAATCTCCAGGATATTGGGGTTATTCTTTAGAAGCAATTCCACAAAACGACCGATTTCGTAATAGACCTCATCGTTGGTTTCGTTTGCTATTTGCGGAATATACTCTAAACCAAAGAATTTCTCTTTCGGCAGATAATAAACACCTTTTATGTCGGTATCAGAAGCGGGCGTATTTAACCCAAAAGATTTACTTCCTGAAATAACTTCAAAAAGAATCAGGTTTTGGGATTTTAGGTCTTGTATGGTCATTTTAAATTCTTTTCTTTTTTTCTTTTGATGTGCTACTTTCGCTAAGCCATTTTGCTTGTGCTCTGGCTTGCTCTAACGTAACAGGTTTTTGCTTTGCTAGTATTTCCATACCAATTTTTGCTCTTTCTTTAAATGATATGTTGCAGTTCATTTTTATGAAGTTAAAGACCGAAGGTAAGAATTATTCTCCTGCGATAAACTAAACAGATTATTGCTGAAATTTGCATTCGTTTTGCTGTTGAAATTATTTCTCGCAAAGTCGCAAAAGCGCAAAGTTTTTTTTCTAAGAAACTTTGCAACTTTACCTCTCTGCATCTAAATTCCAAAAAAGCTCTTCGCATTCTTTGTCGTTTCTTCCGCTATTTTATCTAAAGGAATACCTTTAAACTGTGCAATCGTTCCTGCCACATAAGGCAGAAATGCAGGTTCACAACGGCGTTCGTGGTACTTTTTTAAGAGACTGTTTGGAACATTTTTCGGGAGCATAAAGGGCGCATCGGTTTCGATCATTATTTTGTCGAGTGGCACGTATTGAATGACTTCTTTTAAATGTTCAAAACGTTTGCTGTCTGATATTGCTCCGGTAAAACCAAGGTAAAATCCGTTGTCGAGATACGTCCTGGCTTCCTGCAAAGTTCCTGTAAAACAATGCACAACGGCTTTGGGCAGTTTTGGCAAATACTCGCTCGTAATGCTCATAAACCGTGTGAAAGCAGCACTTTCGTGCAGAAACAAAGGCTTCTGAATCTCGACTGCTAATTCTAAATGGGCTTTATAACAGTCTTCTTGTACGTTTCTGGGCGAAAAATCACGATCGAAATCAAGTCCACACTCTCCTACTGAAACAACGTGTTTCTGCTGTAATAAATTCTTAAGTTTCGAAATACTCTGATGGTCAAAACTCTTCGCATCATGCGGATGTATTCCCGCAGTAGAGTATAAAACCCCCGAATATTGTTTGGCAATCTTTGATGATTCTTCGCTGTTTCTTATGCTTGTTCCCGTAAGGATCATTTTTGTTACATCGGCATCTATTGCGTCTTGTACGATATCGTCTATATCGTTTTGGAATTGTTTATTGGTTAGGTTGATACCTATGTCTATATATGTTTTCATATTTTTTTCTTGTGAAATGTTTAATGTTAGAAGCGAAGTGCCTGCTAACATGTATTTTTTTATTTTTTTCTAAGTAAAGACGCAAAGTTTTTATCTCTCAGAACCTCGTAACTCAGACCCTCAGCACCTTTCTCTCCCCCCATCTGTCAGGCTGAGCGAAGTCGAAGCCCCTTTTATCTTAACCAGCCTTCGACTTCGCTCAGGGTGACAATCGTGCAAATAAGAAATTTTCTCAGAACCTCAGTAACTCAACACCTTTGTTCCTCTGTACCTTTGAACCTTTCCCAAAAATTTCTCGCAAAGCCGCAAAAGCGCAAAGTTTTGTTCCTCAGAACCTCAGCACTTTTCTCCCTCCATTTGTCAGGCTGAGCGAAGTCGAAGCCCTTTCCCCTAAAAATCCCCGTAATAGACCTGAAAACACGGCAACTTCAAATCATTTCTCCAGGTATCTACTACTTGATTTCTGTCGTCTAATACAAATTCAACAAAATAATTATCCTTGATAAATTCATTGTAAATCTCAGTTTTAATGATTGAATCTTTTCTATAGTCTTTTGTTTTTCGCATGATTAGAGCATCGTAACCGATTTCGTGTTTTGCCAGGAAACGTAAAGTCGGTTCTCTGTATTGGTCTTCTCTTCCTGAAACTAAGAGTATTTTATAACCCAATTTCTTGTAGTTTCTCAATACATTGGCTACCGGATTATTCAATTCATCTTCATCACATTTGCTGGCGTCAAAGGGGTTTCTTCCATTCATTAAGGCTAGAGTTCCGTCGAGGTCGCAGATAATAGCTTTTGGCAGCTCCGAATTTTGAACACAGTATTCAGGAGAATCTTTGAAAAACTGACGGTGCATTTTTCGGATTACTTTTTCTCCAACCGGTTTTGCTCTCAAGGCATCTCTTTCTATACAAACTTCAACATCAGTGTTTACTTCTATTACTTCAACCACCACTTTTTCATTAAATTTTGCGTTGTATTCTTCTACCAATTGTGAAACACGTCTAAGATTTGTTTCAGACAAATTAGTATCATCAATCACAAGACTTTTTCCCTCTTCAAGAGATTTTGTGATTAAGATATCACGAATTTTTTTGACAAACTTCTCGTTTTTCTGACTTGTAAATCCGTTATCAAACATAGCACGCAAATCATCTCTATTAATACGTTTGTATGTTTCAGGATTTTCTGAAATTATCTTTTTTGCCAAAGTCGATTTACCGCTTCCAGGCAATCCTTTCATTAAAATTACTTTTCTCATTTTATTCTTCTCCTTTATTAAACGGTTTTTCAAATGTTGGGCGAATCATTTTCCAGATTATGGGCGAATAATCTCTATTTTTAAGCATCGAAAATAGTATACTTGGATGTTTACAAGTCAAAAAATAGAGCGCTGTTTCTTTTACCGATTCCAGAACTTTAAAATCTTTTTGGCATTGCTTTTCGATTACGACATACTTATTTTCTAAATCGGTTTTGGTTTGTTTCACCCAGTCGAAAAATTCATCGGGTACACGTTCTAAAACTTCTTCCATCGATTCATTGGTTCTCAGATATTCCCAAATATTCAGATTAGAAACCTGAGTGATAATTCGATGCAAACGAAGGTATTCTTCGAACTTAATTTTCACTCTGAAGTTATTGGAATATTTAATCACAAACCCTTCTTTATTTTCTTTATTCATTGCAGACAATATATGGATATCGGTAATTCCGTCGTACTTTTCAACTATTGGAAAACCAATGTCTTCAAGCGGAAATTCTTCTCCGGATTGTGTATCAATAACCGCCAGTAAAACCAACTCTTCCGAAGTTCCATAATCTAAAACAATACGATTCTGGGGATAAATAATCTCAAACAAATAGGTTTTATTTTTATCTAAAAGCGACCAGGAATCTTTATATTTCCCATGTAGCATTTCATTTGCTTTATCAGATTGGTCACTGGCAAATGAACCCCGGCTTGCCATAAACGGGACCTCTTCGATCCAATATAAAATTCCCATTGAACCATCCATTTTATCATAGACTTCAAAAGAAGATTTAGGAAGTATTTGATTTTCACATTCACCTAAATTAAAAAACTTAGCAAAAGGTCTCGCCACGATATTAAAATCTTCATCTAAAATCAGCCCTCTGCAACTTAATGTAATTTCATTCCATATTCTCTCAAATTGTGCATTTTGAGTATAATTGTAGATATATAAATTATGCTTAGGGTGTTTGTTTACCTTGACATAGTTTTTGGAAATCATTTCTTGTAAAAGTGTTGTATTCATGTGTTCTAATCTTTCAAACAAAGATTCAAAATTAAGTACGCAATTATTTTGCGCAGTTTAAATTATTCTAACTGCTAAACATAATATGTACCGTTCCTACGGAACTTAATTTTGATGCACGTTATTTTTCAACGGATTAAAATCCGTTGCTAAAAATGAAATCGTTCCGATGGAACTTGCTTTGACTATTATAATAAATAATATTCCTTAAATTTTACCAGATTATAAATGGCATTTTTTTATATTTAATAATCTTCAAAAAAGAAATATGGGATAACATGAATTTTAATTTGCTATAGTTACGAAGTAAAAAACAAAAAAAGTTCGATAGAAACAATAAATATTCTAGCAACGGATTTCAATCCGTTGAAAAAATAACACGTAACAAAATTCAATTCCATAGGAATGAAAAATATCATAGCAACAGATTTCAATCCGTTGAAAAAATAACGCGTATCAAAATTCAATTCCATAGGAATGAAAAATATTATAGCAACGGATTTCAATCCGTTGAAAAATGACGTGTATCAAAATTCAATTCCACAGGAACGACAAATATTCTAGCAACAGATTTCAATACGTTGAAAAATGACGTGCATCAAAATTCAATTCCATAGCAACGACAAATATTCTACCAACAGATTTCAATCCGTTGAAAAAATAACGCGCATCAAAATTCAATTCCATAGGAATGAAAAATATTATAGCAATGGATTTCAATACGTTGAAAAAATAACGCGTATCAAAATTCAATTCCATAGGAATGAAAAATATTATAGCAACGGATTTCAATCCGTTGAAAAATGACGTGTATCAAAATTCAATTCCATAGGAATGAAAAATATTATAGCAACGGATTTCAATCCGTTGAAAAATAATGTGCATCAAAATTCAGTTCCATAGGAACGACAAATATTATAGCAACGGATTTCAATACGTTGAAAAAATAACACACATCAAAATTCAATTCCATAGGAACGACAAATATTCTACCAACAGATTTCAATCGGTTGAAAAAATAACGCGCATCAAAATTCAATTCCATAGGAATGAAAAATATTATAGCAACGGATTTCAATCCGTTGAAAAATGACGTGTATCAAAATTCAGTTCCATAGGAACGACAAATATTCTAGCAACGGATTTCAATACGTTGAAAAAATAACACGCATCAAAATTCAATTCCATAGGAATGAAAAAAATTATAGCAACGGATTTCAATACGTTGAAAAAATAACGTGCATCAAAATTCAATCCCTTGGGAACGTCCTATTTATAATAGCAAAAACCACGAACTCTTAAGAATTCGTGGTTTCCATCCTAATCTATTAATAATTGTGTAACCGCAGCAGCGTTCATAGCCCATTGTGCGTTGTATACCTCATCAGCATTTTCATCGTCGATGATTGTCAAATTTTGAGCTTCCGCTTTTAATTGTAACAGACTACCGATATTTAATTTACTGTTCAACTTTGCTAACAATGCCTGAACTCCTTTAAAGTCCAAACCTTGTACCACCTGACCTCCGAAAGTCATCTCTAACCAAACGATTTCTCTTTTGGCTACATCCAAGACTCCAAAAACCAAACCTTTCGCAGCACTTTGTGTCACACGAACCTGATGATCTACGCAAGACGGATCGTAAGCAACTCCGGTTGTTTCTGAAATTTTCATCGGATATTTGCTGTTCATCCAGCCTACAACAAGATTTGGCGAAATACTTCCGTTGCTGTACGCATTGCAAGTAAAGGTTACAAATTTTGCGTTGGCTTTTGCCAATTCGTCTATATTGATGTTGATGTATTCGGCCGTTCCAATTTTATTCGGAATGCTTATGATATCACCACTATGCTGACAGCCTGTTGTTGTCAATCTTCTAAACGAACAGATATCGGCACTTTTCTCGTAAGCGATATGACAGCTTAAATCCATATCCAGATGTTGTGCCGGCAAATCTACCCCCCACTGCATAAATAATCGCACTTCGTTGCCTTCAATCGGAAAACGGGTTCCCATTAAAGCTACCGATAAATCCTGAACAGAATCGCTTCTATCGCCAATCGAAACCGGCATGTTGTACAATTGTGAATCGATATAGATCGTTTTATTGGTATTTTTAATCGCTGCGAATCTTTTTTTCATAGCCAAAATACACAAATCCTCAATCTGATTTTTCATCTCTTCTAATTGCAATTCGTCATACAATCTTAACAACGCATTTGGATTTACCCGTTTGTTTATCCCCCCCAAAGGCTTCACACTTCTCTGCATGTTTTTATCAAAATAATTTTGTGCATACATATTCAATGTGAAAATCAATCTTGCCGGAACTTTATCGATAATTTCAGAAAAATGTGCAATCGTTTCGTCTGCACCAAACCAAAGCATATTTGAAAATAACGAACGTGCAAACAAACCCGGACGTTGTTTCAATAAGTCAAATGTTTTAGCTGCGTCAAATTTTAATCGGGCTGTAGTAACTTTACTTTGCCAAACTTCATAGGTTTGGTTGTAAAATACATCTAATAAATCGGCTAATTTTTCAAAACCTTTTCTTTTACTGTATTCAGTCAAACGCAACGCTCTTATAAAACGCACCCACATTCCTCTTTTTGGATGCATGATTTCACACATTGTCTGAACATCCATATCTAAATGGTTTAACCAGGAAGCGACCATCAAACATTCTTTTCTTGAATATTTAAGTTTTAAATCTTTTTTAGCCAAAACTTTAGACTTTGCGCTTTGATCTGCGACAAAATTGAAATGTTGTCCGTTTTTAGACGCTCTTTGCACAATTGTTTTTGGCTCGATAATTTGCAATAAACCGGTGTTTTTAAACCATAAATATCGCAAGATATCGGTTGGAGTTTTAAAATACTGAACCGCCTTTTCAGCTTGACCGTTTTCAATTAAAACATCGATCAGCAACATCAAAGTTTCTTTAATTGCAATCTCTACCTTTGGCAAAGGCAAGTATTTCATAGCTGTTTTTAAGCTTTCGACCTGCGTTGCGTCTAAAGCGGTTTTAGATTGCAATAACGATTTATAAAAGTCTTCCAAGGCTGTTTCATCCCACAATTCAAGCACTTTTAATTTACTTCCCTGACCGAACTTTTCGATTTTACCAAATTCGAATGGAGTACCACAAAACGGGCAACCGTTATATCTTTCTAGAGGAAAAGTATGATCGGGAATGATATGTCCACATGGCAAATTCGTACCATTGGTTCTATTAAAAACATTAGCAAAAAAAGTGGCTACATGATCAAAAACAGATTCTCCTGTTGGAATATTCCATTCTTTAACCAAAGGTGTCCAATTTTTCCCTGTTCCTAAAACCTCTTTTAATACCTCTAAAACATCCACTTTGTAATTCGGGCTTACATTGTTTAAAGCATGCAATAAGGATTCCGAAAAGGTAAATCCGAGTTTGGAAACATTGGCTGCTAAAACCGATGTTGTTGCCGATAATTTTTTGATATCATTGGCTATGTATTCACTTGGAATAAAGATAGCATTTTGACGTAAACTGATTTTTACTACTTCTTTTGTTTTCATTTTTTTTAAATTTTAAAAATTTAGATAATGGTGTTTCTGATTCTACCCTAAAGATTTTGAAGTAAGAAACACTTGACCTTAAATTTGAAGGTAATGGATTAACTGAACTAATGGGAGCGGGTTACCGCGAAGAAGTAAGTTAATCTTGACCCTCTGTTTTATTAATGATAATTCTAAAACTTGTTCGGATTCGAACCGAAATTAGCCGTGTTCTGAAGTAAGTTTTATTTGACCATTAATTGTGGAGCAGGTGGGGTTCGAACCCACGACCGATGGCGTGACAGGCGGAAGTAAGTTTTAATTGGCCTTTTACAGGTAATTCCAAAACTAACATTGCTCTAACCGCTGAGCTACTGCCCCAATTGTATGTTTGAGTTTAAAAGATAATTGTACAAGTAAATTTGGAAAGTTTTCGAAGTAACTTACACTTGACCTGATCAACTCAATTTCTATTTCTATGAACTTGTTTTATTTCTTGAACAAAGATTTCAAAACCACTACGCAATTATTCTGCGTAGTGAAATAAAAATTGTATTTTTGATTAAATCTCTTATATGAATTTACAAGAAAAGTATACCGATTTGTTTAGCCGAATTGGCTTTAGCGCTAATGAAATTGAGGCTTTATGGCTTGATTTAGAAAAAGCGTATTCCGGTAAATCAAGGCATTATCATAATTTAAATCATTTGAAAGAAATGATTGAATTGTTTGATGAATATCAAAATCGTCTCAAAAATCCGGATGAAGTTTTGTTTAGCATTTTCTACCACGACTACATTTATAAAGCCACACGAAAGGATAATGAACTAAAAAGTGCCGAATATGCATTGAAATTAGAGACGCACAGCAGTGCATCTCTATTGAATAAAAATTTAATTTTTGATGCTATTTGTGCAACACAATCCCATAAGCAAAATGACATTGAAGATATCAATTGGCTTATTGATTTTGATTTAAAAATACTTGCTAAAGATTGGGATGATTATCAAATCTACTTTAACCAGATTAGAAAAGAGTATCGCATCTATCCTGATTTTCTATACAATCCCGGAAGGAAAAAGGCACTGGAACATTTTTTAGAAAATGAATTTATTTTTCAGACAGAGGAATTTAGAAGATTGTTTGAGGAGAAAGCAAGAATTAATATTGAAAAAGAGATTTCTTTATTAGCGTAAATGCGTGAGGGATAGAGGCGATATCCTTTTGACAGCGAAGCAAGACAAAAGATAAAGCCGAAAGCCCGACCCGAAGGGACACGCCCAAAAAATTAAACTATGGCTCAAAACAAAAATGCTCTCATCAGATACAAAACGATAGACAAATGCCTGCAAAATTCTTATAGAACCTGGACTTTAGAAGATCTAATGAATGCCTGTTCTGATGCTCTGTATGAATATGAAGGAAAAGAAAATCCGGTAAGCAAACGAACCGTGCAGCTCGACATTCAGATGATGCGCAGTGAAAAACTGGGATACAACGCACCAATCGTTGTTTACGAAAAGAAATATTATAAGTATGAAGAGGATAGCTTTTCTATAACCGATATTCCACTTACGGAAACCGATATCAATGTGCTCACCGAAACCGTTTCGATGCTGAAACAATTTAAAGACTTTTCTTTGTTTAGCGATGTATCGGATATACTGCAACGTTTGGAAGATAAAATCTACGCCGAAAAATCACATACAAAACCTGTAATTTATCTGGATAAAAATGAAGGACTAAAAGGACTCCATTATCTCGATGAAATTTATCAGGCCATTATTAAAAAAACGGTTTTGGTACTTACCTATAAATCATTCAAATCTACAGAAGAAAGCACCTTCAATTTCCATCCTTTTTTATTGAAAGAATTTAACAACCGATGGTTTTTAATTGGAAAACGAAAAGGCTCTGCTCCCATCACTAATTTAGCTTTGGACAGAATCGTTTCTATAGATTATGATTTTAATCTTCCTTATATCGAAGAAGATTTTGATGCCGAATCATTTTATAAAAATGTAATCGGCGTTACCGTAAATACAGGTTCAAGACCCAGAAAAATTGAGCTCTGGATAGATGCCATAAATGCGCCCTATGTACTAACAAAACCTTTACACCAAACACAACGGCTTATTAGAGAGAATGAGGACAAAAGTATTATTATACATTTATTCCTTTCACCAAATTATGAAATGGAACGTATACTATTGGGCTTTGGTGACGGAATTGAAATCATTAGCCCCGAAAATCTCAGAGACCGCATGAAAAGAATACTCGCGAAGGCGTTGCAAAGATACGAGTAGATGAAATTCCAAATTTTTAAATTCCAAATTCCAATTGCTGTAGAGATGCACAGCAGTGCGTCTCTACGTGGTGCATCTCTACGTGGTGCGTCTGTTCGTGATGTGTCTGTTCGTGGTGTGTCTCTACATGGTTCATTTGTACGAAACATTTTGTATTTCACAAACAAACATTTTACATTTTACAGAAAACATTTCACCATACAAATTCAATATTTCATAAAAATTACCTTAAATAAAAGAATCATTATTATTTTGAATGCCAAAAACAAATTACAAACCAATTAAATTTATTAAAATTCAAAAAAAGAATAGTATATTTCAAATAAAAAACAACCCTAAACCACTCTAATTCAGAGACATTTTTTTATTAACAAAAAATTTATCTTAAAATTATATGCATGCATAGTATTTTTTGATTATATTTGAAATCGATATAGTTACATATGAAAGACAAAACAATAGATTATATTTTGAGAGCTACATGGCAAGCCGTATCAAGAATGTACAACGAAGAAGCTGCTAAATACGATGCCACCATGGCCACCGGGTTTGCGCTTTTGAGTATCGACAAAGAAGAAGGTACTCCCTCAACAGCTCTTGGACCAAGAATGGGAATGGAAGCGACCAGCTTAACCAGGACGCTTAAATCAATGGAAGAGAAAGGTCTTATTGTTCGCAAAAAAAACCCAACAGACGGTCGCGGTGTCTTAATTTATCTCACCGAATTTGGAAAAGAAAAAAGGGACTTATCTAAAAATACCGTTTTGAAATTTAATGAAACGGTAAGAAAACATGTTTCTGACGAAAAAATGAAACATTTTATCGAAGTATCAGAAATCATAAATGAATTAATTCAGGATAAAAATATATTTAATCAAACGGAAAAACCAGAAAATGAGTAATCTTAATTCAAATAAGTAAACTCAAATTCAAATAAAAAAACAAAATATTAACTACGTATGAAACGCACAATTAAAAAAGTCGCTGTAATCGGATCCGGAATTATGGGTTCAGGAATAGCTTGCCATTTTGCTAATATTGGTGTTGAAGTTTTACTGCTTGACATCGTACCGCGCGAGTTGACAGAAGCTGAAGCTAAAAAAGGATTAACACTTGAAAGCAAAGCAGTTCGTAACCGATTGGTAAACGATCATTTAGCAAACTCCTTAAAATCTAAACCCTCTCCTATTTACAGTCAGAAATTCGCAAACCGAATTACGACCGGAAATACGACAGACGATATGGCAAAAATTGCCAACGTAGATTGGATTATTGAGGTTGTTGTCGAGCGTCTGGATATTAAGAAATTAGTATTCGAACAAATCGAAAAATTCCGCAAACCGGGAACTTTAGTTACTTCTAATACTTCCGGTATTCCAATTCACTTTATGAGCGAAGGAAGAAGTGAAGATTTTCAACAACACTTCTGTGGGACACACTTTTTTAACCCTGCGCGTTACTTAAAATTATTCGAAATCATTCCTGGCCCAAAAACTTCAACTGAAGTATTGGATTTCTTAAATGAGTACGGATCTAAATTCTTAGGAAAAACTTCGGTTGTTGCTAAAGATACTCCGGCATTTATTGGAAATAGAATTGGTATTTTCGGAATTCAAAGTTTATTCCATTTAGTAAAAGAAATGGGATTAACAATCGAAGAAGTTGATAAATTAACGGGGCCGGTAATTGGTCGTCCAAAATCAGCTACTTTCCGTACTGTTGACGTTGTTGGTTTAGATACTTTGGTACACGTTGCCAACGGTATTTACGAAAACTGTCCGAACGACGAACAACACGAATTGTTTAAACTTCCTGATTTCATCAACAAAATGATGGAAAATAATTGGTTAGGAAGTAAAACAGGACAAGGTTTCTACAAAAAAGTAGACCGAGACATTCTTTCTTTAGACTTAGATACATTAGAATACCGTCCGGCTAAAAAAGCTTCTTTTGCTACTTTAGAATTAACTAAAACTATTGATAAACCAATCAATCGTTTTAAAGTTCTGGTAAAAGGAAAAGACAAAGCAGGAGAATTCTACCGTAAGAGTTTCGCCGGAATGTTTGCTTATGTGTCAAACAGAATTCCTGAAATCTCAGACGAATTATACAAAATAGACGATGCCATGAAAGCTGGTTTTGGATGGGAAAATGGTCCATTCGAAATTTGGGATGCCATTGGTGTTGCCAACGGAATCGAAATCATGAAAGCAGAAGGTTTAGCACCTGCTGCATGGGTTACTGAAATGTTAGCGTCAGGAAGTGAAAGTTTCTACTCTGTAAAAGAAGGAGCCACTTATTTCTACAACATTCCAACAAAATCTCAAGTAAAAGTTCCGGGACAAGATTCATTCATTATCCTAAACAACATTCGCGAAAGCAAAAAAGTTTGGAGTAACAGCGGTGCAATTATCCAAGATTTAGGAGATGGAATTTTGAACTTAGAATTCCAATCTAAAATGAATACCATTGGTGGTGACGTTCTTGCTGCTATCAATAAAGCAATCGACTTATCTGAAAAAGAATACCAAGGTTTAGTAATTGGTAACCAAGCAGCGAATTTCTCTGTTGGTGCTAATATCGGTATGATTTTCATGATGGCAGTTGAACAAGAATACGACGAATTAAACATGGCAATCAAATTATTCCAGGATACGATGATGCGCGTACGTTACTCCTCAATTCCTGTAATTGTGGCACCTCACGGAATGACTTTTGGAGGTGGATGCGAAATGAGCTTACATGCTGATAAAGTCGTAGCTGCTGCTGAAACTTACATGGGATTAGTTGAATTCGGAGTTGGTGTACTTCCTGGTGGTGGTGGATCTAAAGAAATGGCTTTAAGAGCTTCTGATTTATTCCGTAAAAACGATGTGGAATTAAATGTTCTTCAAGAATATTTCTTAACGATCGCTATGGCTAAAGTTTCAACTTCAGGTTATGAAGCTTTTGACACTGGACTTTTACAACACGGTAAAGATATCATTGTAGTAAACAAAGACCGTCAGATTGCTGAAGCCAAAAAGCATGCTTTGTTAATGGCAGAAGCAGGTTATACACAACCGATCAGAAGAACTGATGTGAAAGTATTAGGAAAACAAGCTCTTGGAATGTTCTTAGTTGGAACAGATCAAATGGAAGCCGGTAAATACATTTCTGAGCACGATAAAAAAATCGCAAACAAACTGGCTTACGTTATGGCTGGTGGTGATTTATCTGAAGCAACATTAGTATCTGAACAATATTTGTTAGATATCGAACGTGAAGCTTTCTTATCTCTTTGTACAGAGAGAAAAACATTGGAAAGAATTCAATACATGTTAACTAAAGGGAAACCACTTCGTAATTAGAAAATAGAACAAGGAGAAAAGAATATAGATTTCAGACAACAGTCTATTCTCTATACTCTATTTTCTATACTCTTAAAAAACAAAACAAATGAAAACAGCATATATCGTTAAAGCTTACCGTACTGCGGTAGGAAAAGCACCAAAAGGGGTTTTTAGATTTAAAAGACCTGATGAATTAGCTGCAGAAACCATTCAGTTTATGATGGACGAACTGCCTGATTTTGACAAAAAACGTATCGATGACGTTATGGTAGGAAATGCCATGCCGGAAGCAGAACAAGGACTAAACGTTGGACGTTTGATCTCTCTAATGGGATTAAAAGTAGAAGATGTTCCTGGTGTAACTGTAAACCGTTATTGCGCATCCGGTTTAGAAACTATCGGAATGGCTACTGCTAAAATTCAATCAGGAATGGCTGATTGTATTATTGCAGGTGGTGCAGAAAGCATGAGTTTTATTCCAATGGGAGGTTACAAACCAACTCCGGATTACAAAGTAGCGGCTGCAGGTCACGAAGATTATTACTGGGGAATGGGTTTAACTGCTGAAGCGGTTGCCAACCAATATAAAATCTCAAGAGAAGATCAGGATGAGTTCGCTTACAATTCTCATATGAAAGCTTTGAAAGCACAGGCAGAAGGAAAATTTGACAAACAAATCGTTCCAATTACTGTTGAGCAGACTTTCATTAACGAAAATGGTAAAAAAGAAACTAAATCATACGTAGTAAAACAAGACGAAGGTCCAAGAGCCGGAACATCTGTTGCTGCATTATCAGGACTAAGACCTGTTTTTGCTGCTGACGGAAGTGTAACTGCCGGTAACTCTTCTCAAATGAGTGACGGAGCTGCTTTTGTTTTAATCATGAGTGAGGATATGGTGAAAGAATTAAATCTTGAGCCAATCGCCAGATTAGTAAACTTCGCTTCTTCAGGTGTTGAGCCTAGAATTATGGGTATTGGTCCGGTAAAAGCAATTCCAAAAGCATTAAAACAAGCTGGATTGACTTTAAACGATATCGAATTAATTGAATTAAACGAAGCGTTTGCTTCTCAAGCTTTAGCAGTTACTCGTGAATTAAATATTAATCCGGAGATCGTAAACGTAAACGGTGGAGCAATTTCATTAGGACACCCATTGGGTTGTACCGGTGCGAAACTTTCTGTTCAGTTATTTGACGAAATGAAACGCAGAGGTAACAAATACGGAATCGTTTCGATGTGTGTTGGAACTGGACAAGGTTCTGCTGGGATTTACGAGGTTTTATAAGATAGTATTCGCAAAGTTTGTCATTCTGAGGAACGAAGAATCTTCGTAAGTAACTCCATAAAGATTGATAATCGGTACGGATAATTGTCGCGGAGATTCCTCCTTCGTCGGAATGACAATATTGAGAATAATCAGAAACAAAAAACATACAAAAAAACATAAGCAATGGCAGATACTATCGAAAAAAACGTAACCCGTGGTGGTCAGTTTTTAGTTAAAGAAACAAAATGCGAGGATGTCTTCACACCGGAAGATTTCTCGGAAGAGCAGTTAATGATGCGTGATTCTGTAAAAGAGTTCGTAGACAAAGAATTATGGGCACATAAAGATCGTTTCGAAAAGAAAGATTATGCATACACTGAATCTTCTATGCGTAAAGCGGGTGAACTTGGACTTCTTGGAGTTGCAGTTCCGGAAGAATACGGTGGATTAGGAATGGGATTTGTTTCTACTATGTTAGTTTGTGACTACATTTCAGGAGCTACAGGTTCTTTCTCAACTGCCTTTGGTGCTCATACAGGAATTGGAACTATGCCAATTACCCTTTATGGAACTGAAGAACAAAAGAAAAAATACGTTCCTAAATTAGCCTCTGGAGAATGGTTTGGAGCTTATTGTTTAACTGAGCCGGGTGCAGGATCTGATGCTAACTCAGGAAAAACAAAAGCTGTTCTATCTGAAGACGGAAAATACTACTCGATCACAGGACAAAAAATGTGGATTTCGAATGCAGGTTTCTGCAGCGTATTTATCGTTTTTGCTCGTATTGGAGATGATAAAAATATTACAGGTTTCATTGTTGAAAATGATCCGGCTAACGGAATTTCAATGAATGAAGAAGAACATAAATTAGGAATCCGTGCTTCTTCTACACGTCAGGTTTTCTTCAACGATACAAAAGTACCGGTTGAAAACATGTTGTCTGAAAGAGGAAACGGTTTCAAAATTGCAATGAATGCTTTGAATGTTGGTCGTATTAAATTGGCTGCTGCTTGTTTAGATGCACAACGTAGAGTTACAGCAAATGCTGTAAAATATTCAAACGAAAGAATTCAGTTTAATACTGCAATTTCAAGCTTTGGAGCAATTCGTGCTAAATTAGCTGAAATGGCTACTAACGCTTATGCAGGTGAAAGTGCTTCTTACAGAGCTGCAAAAGATATCGAAGACAGAATTGCTGCCCGTGAAGCGGAAGGAACTTCTCACCAAGAAGCTGAATTAAAAGGTGTTGAAGAATATGCTATCGAATGTTCAATCCTAAAAGTAGCAGTTTCTGAAGACGTACAAGCTTGTGCTGACGAAGGAATTCAGATTTTTGGTGGAATGGGATTCTCTGAAGACACTCCAATGGAAAGTGCCTGGAGAGATGCCCGTATCGCTAGAATCTACGAAGGAACAAATGAAATTAACAGAATGCTTTCTGTTGGTATGTTAATCAAAAAGGCTATGAAAGGTCATGTTGATTTATTAGGACCGGCTATGAAAGTTTCTGAAGAATTAATGGGAATCCCATCTTTTGATACTCCTGATTTTTCTGAATTATTTGCTGAAGAAAAATTAATCATTGCCAACCTGAAAAAAGTTTTCTTAATGGTTGCCGGAAGCGCTGTTCAAAAATACGGTCCGGATTTAGATTCACACCAACAATTATTGATGGCAGCTTCTAATATCTTAATCGAAGTTTACATGGCTGAAAGTACTATTTTAAGAACTGAAAAATTAGCCAAAAAAGAAGGTGAAGCTAAAGTTCAAGAGCAAATTGCAATGGCAAAATTATACTTGTACAAAGCAGTAGACATCGTAAACTTAAACGGAAAAGAAGGAATCATTTCTTTTGCTGAAGGTGACGAACAACGTATGATGTTAATGGGACTTAAACGTTTCACAAAATATACAAACAATCCAAATGTAGTAGCTTTGAGAGAGGTTATTACTTCTAAATTAGTTGCAGAGAATGATTACTGCTTCTAATATAAAAATAGTTTTTAGCTTTTAATTTGTTTAAACCCGCACTTGTCCGAAACAGTGCGGGTTTATTTTTTTTTGATCTTTTGCCACGAATTGCACCAATTTACATGAATTATTTCTTTGCTAAAGATTCCTATAAAGGGCGTTTAGTACTTTGCCAAGAAGCCATTAACTTCACAAGCCTATGACAAAAAAAAAAGCCACAGATTAAATGATTAAATAATCTGTGCAAATCTTTTTAATCAGTGGCAAAAAAATTAGTGCCAATTGGTGAAATTCCCAGCAAAAACATAGCTAAGTACCTGTGTAAATTTTAATACAAAGAATTTTAAATCCCTTTTAATCCGCGTCTTCGTGATAACGGATCTGTTCAATCCGTGTGCAAAGATCATGTAGAATTGGACGCGGATTATACGGATTTGCAATAGCAAAAACGCTCATAAAAACGGGTTTCTCTTTTTCTTATTAAACTCAATACTATTTGTGCTTCATTTTTACTGCTGTACATTTTTTAACTTGAGTTTTATTTTTTTCTAATTAGTTGGTTTCATAATCAAATCATTATCCCGATCAGAACTTAGATTTAAAAACCGCTCGTATTCCCTTAAAACATCTGAAATGATGCCATCTTTACTTAAATATTGAACATCATATCCCATCCTGTGATCTCCAAAATAAGTAATCGGATGAAATGTAATTTCTGAATCACTGTCGGGGCTGTTTTTTTCGTTTATTAAAGTTTCAGAAATAGTGAGTGCCTGAGCCATTACACCGTATTTAAAATTCCGCAACTGATCAAATTTGATTTCCAATTCAATCGCGTGTTGAGGCGATGAAAATGAATTGATATTCGCATCGACATTATTGTTGGCTAACTCTGCTTTTAATTCTATAAATGCTTTTTTCACGGTTGTGTCAATAAATCTGTGTACATCTTTCTTTTCAGAAAACGTCAGGATTTTTTCGAGATGCTCTTTCCAATTATTGTTATTCCAATTTAAACTTCCGTGGGAGTATTTTTTAATACTGTATTCATTATCCGCGACAAGTGCTTTCCATAAGTTATAACACAACAAAATCATTATAATTCCAAACGGCAAGGCCGATATAAGGGTCATTGTCTGCAATGAGGCTAATCCGCCTGTTCTTAACAAACTTAAAGACAAAAGCGATAATAGAACTCCCCAAAAAACACTTTGCCATTTAGGCGAGTTAATAGCTCCTTTTGAAGCAATACCATTCATTATAAAGATACCCGAATCTGCAGAAGTGATAAAAAACACACAGATAATTAGTATAGACAAAACATTCAAAAGCGTCGTAAAAGGGAAATAACTAAAAAAGTTAAACAATAAAGTATCGGGGTTATTGGCTAATTGACTTAAAGCGCCATGTGCTACATGTTCGTCTATCCATACGGCACTGCTTCCAAAAACGGTCATCCACAAAAAATTAAAAAAGGCAGGAATAAACAAAACAGCCAAAATAAACTCTCTGATTGTTCTTCCTTTAGAAATTTTCGCAATAAACAATCCTACGTAAGGCGCCCAGGAAATCCACCAAGCCCAGTATAAAATCGTCCATTTAGAAAACCACTCTTGACTGCCTTTTTCATAGGCGTAGGTATTAAAAGTAAGTGATATAAAATGACTTATGTAATACCCCAACCCTTCTGTAAAAGTGCTTAAAATATAAATTGTTGGTCCAAATACCAATATAAACAACATCAACAGTACAGCCAGCAGAATATTCATTTCACTTAATTTCTTCACCCCTTTTCCTAAGCCAGAGATTGCCGAAAAAACTGCGATTACCATTACCACTAAAACAATAGCAACTTGATATTTAAAATCCGTATCCGGAATAATTTTAAGACTTACCAATCCGGCACATAACTGTACAACTCCAAAACCTAAGGTGGTTGTAATTCCGAAAAAAGTACTGCACAAACCAAAAACATCAATTATATCACCAAATCTTCCATGTATTTTATCCTTTAACATCGGATAAAAACCACTTCTAATCGCAAGTGGCAAATTATGTCTATAAGTAAAATAAGCCAACGACAATCCTACCACACCATAAATAGACCAGGCATGAAAGCCCCAGTGAAAGAAAGTATACAATTGTGCTTCTTTGGCCCGAAGATCAACGGCCAAATTAGCATTAGCAGGAGTTGCGTAATGCGACATGGTTTCACTGACTCCAAAATACATTAATCCAATTCCCATTCCGGCCGCAAAGAGCATTGCTACCCAGGAGAAAAAAGAATAATCCGGTACCGAATCGTCATGACCCAATTTAATTTTCCCCAATTTACTGGTAGCCAATCCTATTAGAAACAACACAAAAACGGTCACTAATAACACATACAACCAGCTCAGATTTTTAAAAACCAACTCTTTTATAAAATTGAAGACCTCTTCCGTTTCAGTGGAGAAAAAACCACAGCATAGAGAAATTGCGATAATTATTGCCAAACTTGGAAATGCAACAGATTTGCTGAAATTTGTTTTAAACACAACTGAAGTATTTAATTTATTCATAATTGAAAATATTTAAAAACCGATTAATTACTAGGTAAAAGCCCAAACAAAAAGCAACATTAACCACTGATTTACAAATGATTGCAAGAAGAAAATCTAACTATAGTAAATTTACTTAAAAAGAAACAGTAATCCACAAAAAAACAAACAGTGGAAAATCAATGTTTTAAACGAAGCTAAAAAATAAGGAGGAAAATAAAACTTAACCTAAATGTTCTATATTTAACATTCTAAAAACTTCAAAAAACAAAAAATGAAACAACTCAATCTAATTGCTTTCTTTTTATTGTGTAGCTGTACGATATCTACTTTTGCTCAAAAAAATAAAAAGATGGACATCATCGCGTATTATACAGGCGATGACAAATTAATCAACGAATATGAAATAAGCAAGCTAAATCAAATTATTTTTAGTTTTTGCCATTTAAAAGAAGGAAAATTAAGCGTTGACACTCCAAAAGATTCTGTCACAATCAAACATTTGGTTTCCTTAAAAGCTTCCAATCCGCAACTAAAAGTGCTTTTATCCCTTGGTGGCTGGTCTGGTTGCGAACCTTGTTCAGCAGCATTTTCAACCGCTGAAGGAAGACTCCTTTTTGCTAAATCTGTAAAAGAACTCAGCGACTACTTCAAAGTAGACGGTTTAGATTTAGATTGGGAATATCCGGCTATAGAAGGGCTTCCGGGGCATTTATACCAACCTGCTGATAAAACTAATTTTACAGAACTAATCAAAATTTTGCGCAGTACTTTAGGAAAAAAATACGACCTGAGTTTTGCTGCAGGGGGCTTCCAAAAATACCTGGACGAATCTGTAGAATGGAAAAAAGTGATGCCATTGGTAAATCGTGTAAACATCATGAGTTACGATTTGGTAAACGGATATGCTACCGTTACGGGTCATCATACGCCTTTATACAGCACTAACCCGAAAGAGGAATCTACAGACCGAGCGGTTGAGTATCTACTAAAACTAGGTATTCCGGCAGAAAAACTAGTGATTGGTGGTGCTTTTTATACGAGAACATGGAAAGAAGTAGCAAATGTAAACAATGGTCTATATCAACCGGGAGTACATATTCAAGGAGTTTCTTTCAAAAATTATGCTACAACTTATACAGAAGCTAACGGATGGAAATACTTTTGGGATGACAAAGCAAAAGCGGCTTATTGGTACAACGAAAAAGAAAAAACATTTGCAACCGGAGACAATGTTACTTCTATAAAAGCTAAAGCGGAATATGCAAAAGCTAAAAAATTAGGTGGAGTTATGTTCTGGGAACTTCCTTTAGACACTCCTCGTGATGGATTGGTTAATACCATTTATGAAGTTAAAACTGCTAAATAAACTAGCTGTAAAGCAAAAAAAAGGGGCGTTATTTTCGAAATAACACCTCTTTTTATTTGTAGCCAAGCGTTAACCTGCATAAATACTACTTAACACATAGAGACATAGATTTGGACTTAAATCTTTAAAACGTTTCTACCATCCATGCGGACTATACTTTTAAGCGTTAAACAAAATACACTCGATATATTATTATTTAATTTTGCTCTTATCTAATTCCCCAATAAAAGGAATTGCTTCCAAAATCTCGGCTTTAATAATCGTTTGCAAATAGACTTCTAACTGAATAAATTTTGCTGCATTAATTGCTCCAACGGCTTTTTTAGCTTGCCCGTACGTTTTACAATACAACTTCTCATAGTTCATATGATTTTTCAAAGTTCCTTTGGCTAATTCATCCGCTTTTTCATCTGTAAGCGTTTCGTAATTTGCAGCATAATCATTTATTAATTTAAATTTCGCCTGACCAAGCGCATTTCGCTGCTCCTCGTATTTATCATAAATTTTAATAAAAGCAACATTTTGAGCATCAGATAAATTCATGTATTGCTTTACCAAATCAGCTTTAGATTTACCGTAAATACTTTGCAAAACCTCAACATCTTCTTTAAACGAAGATTGAGAATAACCCCAAGAGGCCGAAACACACATAACGAAAACAAGAATTAATTTTTTCATAATTTAAATGTTTAATGGTGAAATGTCAATTGTGAATTGTAAAATTTGATTTTTGATATTGTAAAATTTAATAGTGCTTAAAAAAAGGAATATTGATAGGAAAGTGTTAAGGCGTAATAATTTAAACCATTGTTAGTATAAGCACCTACATGATATTGTAATTTTACGGACTGGCCTTTTGCAACGGGTGCAGCAAAAGTCCCTCCTACTCTCCAATTGTCAATTTCACTGTCGTCTGAAACTCCGTCTGTGATTGTTTTTCCTCCAAAAAACCAGTTGGTGTTAAAGCCAATCCACATATTATTTTTAAAGTAATAACTTGCGTGCCCTTGAAGGCTGTACGTATGCTTTTGTTCTAATTTTTTACCCAAAAAATCATTGTTATTGGTATAAAACCAAATTCCTCCGTAAGCTTCTGCATAGAAATGAGAAAACCGTCTGGAAACTCCAATTTCAGGTTTAAAAGCCCAACGATTTGTTCCTATATTAATCTTTTTATCATCGTAGTATTTTCCGGTTGGAATCGAGGTTACTAAACTGACTCCCAAAATGGTTTTTTGCTCAAAATCCTTAAAATCTTTTTTATCGAGTGCCGGAGACCCCAATAAATTGATTCCCAATCGCACTTTCATGTCTGCTAAACCTGATCTGGTTCCAGTCAAAACAGCACCATTGGTAGCCGTCAGCGATCCGTCCATAAAAGTATACGGAAGGGAGACCTGTACACGCGCCAGTTTGTTCGCAAGTCCAAAAGTTCTGATATAACTTCCGACCAAATTATGACTCTGAATGGTAAAATCCTTAACAGGCAACGATGGATCTGTTAATACGTTTCCGTCCATAAAACCATAACCAACGGCAACCACATTAAGATCTTTGGCCACGTTGGCGTAAACTCTGGGTTCTAAATCCTGACTGTAAATTGAAAATGAAATTAAAGATAGTACTACTACAAAACGATGTCTTTTAGACAAAATAGGAAAAACTTTTCTTGGCATAAACGAATAGATTCAAGGCATAATAATCAAACTAAAACTCTATTTTTTATTCTCTTCTGTTTTGGGAGCTCTGATCTTTCCGTCATACGAAATCACACCTCTATTATTGCTGTTAATAGACACATTTGCTCCTCCATCATAAAACACAGAAAACAAAAGAACATAAACATCACGTTCCCCTTTTACCGTCATTTTGATGTTGTATCCTTTTTTCTTATTCTCAATTGTAATATTTTCAGGTTTTCCTTCAAATTTCATTCCCCCGTCTGATGAGCCATAGGCCACATTATAGCCCCGTCCGAAATAAGGCAAATCACAGGTTACTTTTTCTTCACTAACCTTCATCGTGTAGGTGTTGAAATCTAAAATGATCGTTCTGTATCCCATCGGATTGGCTCTCTCAGCGTCAAAAACAAAATTTTTAGAATTAATCAGGGCTTCGGTTTCTTTTTGCTTTTGAAGTTCCCTTTCTGCTTTTAACTGTTTTTTCGTTTTTTCCTGAGCGAAACCATTGCTGGTTATAAAGGTAAATAACACCAATAAAAATGATAATTTCGTTTTCATAAAATGAATTTAATAATGTTTAAACAAAAAGACTTTTTATTTTTTGGTAAATCGCATCATAGCGATATCGCCCGAAATGAAGTGCAGTGTTTTCCCTTCATCCGTAATATCATACGAAGTTATTTTAGGAAGGGTGCTCATAAAAGTCTGTTCCCCCTGATTGTTCGTACACATCTTTTTTGTAACGGCCATGGGTTGCGTAAAATCAATTTTGTTTCCGTCAATACTCAATTTACCGTTAAAATTATTGCAGCTGTTACTTCCTGAAACCCGTTTTTCCTTTAAATCAAAATTGATTGTTGGTTTTCCATTGGGGTACAAACCCTCAAAAGTTATTTTGGGCCCGGATATATAATTGAGTTCCCAGGTTCCTTCTAATTTAGAAGCAGTATCTCCTTTTTTACATTTAAAAACATTACATGAACTTAGCATAAGTCCAAAAAGAACTAAAACAGAAATATATTTTTTCATAACGTTAAGTATTAAAAGTTAACCAATTATAAAAACAGTATTCGCGATTTTTTCTTTAAAGTGTACACGAATTTAAACAATATTTTCGGTATATCTTTAAAACTTATCTTTAATTACAACCCTTAATTTTAGATTTTTTTAACTTTTATAGTCCCCCAATTCAGTCCTTTTGTGTTAATTTTACTTACTATTAAACTTAAAAGCCTCTTTAATGAAAAAAATAATTGTCTCTTTCGCTATAATTACAGCCTTAATCATTGGTTGTAAAACAAGTACAAAATCAAATGATGCCAAAACACTGACCATCGCATTGGAACCAAAAAGTAACAGTACGGTAACCGGAACTGCCACTTTCACCGAAAAAAAGGGTAAAGTAACTTTTGTTGCAAAAATGTCGGGTTTAAAACCGGGAGTACATGCGATACACATTCATGAAAAATCAGATTGTACGGCTGCCGACGGAAGTTCTGCAGGAGGTCACTGGAACCCCACTTTTAAGAAACATGGTAAATGGGGTGTTGGTGAATATCACAAAGGCGATATCGGAAACTTCACCGCAGATGAAAAAGGAAATGGAACGATTACAATGACTACTGACGAATGGTGTATTGGTTGTGAAGATGAAACCAAAAACATCTTAGGAAAAGGCTTAATCGTGCATCAGGGAGTTGATGATTTCACCTCTCAGCCAGCAGGAAATGCAGGAGCCAGAGTTGCTTGTTCCGGAATCATAAAGTAAAAAACACGATAACCACTAGATTTAACAAAATCTAGTGGTTATTTCATTTAAAATTAATCTTAACATCAGAAAAAAATATAGCTTTGTAGCCTCAAACTAAAGTTAATGATTAACCCATCGGCATCAGGCTGGATAGATAAATTTTTTAGCGAACAGAAGTTCTCAGAAGCAATCCCTTTTGAGACGGTGGATTCGTTCTATAATAAAGTCAGAGAAACGGGCTTTATTTATGGCCATATCATCTCTATTAATTCTCAAATTCCTGTTGCGATACAAGGCTGGTTTAAAACCGAAATTTCTAAAGTTGCGCTTTTAAACACCTTATACAATATGTATTGTTTAGAAAAGAGAAGTTCTGAACCAAACAATTTTATAGCGGAAGTTTTAAAATTCTATAAAGAAATGAATCCCGAAGGATTTAGTTTGTTTAAAATTTTACTTCCAAAAGATACCCCTTCTTTAGCCTTAGAAAACATAATCGATCAGCGCGTTCAGACTAATGACAGCATTATTAGTAAAAACTTTTCGCATCTGGTAACCAATGCCTTATTATTTATTGATGTGTTGGCTTTCAGACAGTATTTAGCACATGGCGAAATTCCTGAAAAATACTTAAAACGAATTGAAGAAACCGTTCTGGGTATTGTGGCTTTAGCCTTAAAAACCAAAACCGTTAAATCACAGCATGACGATTTATTGATTAAATTGTTCGAAGCTTCTATCCGTTATTCCAAATTTTCAAAAGTTACAGTAGACACGTTAGAAACGCTGCAATTGGATTATTTTAATAACAAACTGGAGCAATACTACCTAATTGACATGGCCGGAATGGCACTTTGGAGCGATGGTGTCGTAGAAAACGAAGAAGCTTATTTCCTGCACTCCTTAGGATCGATGATGGGTGTTGCTGATGCTTTTGTAACGACAAGCATCACGACAACCAACACCTTTATTACGACTCATAAAAAGAAAATCCCATACTTTAATTACTCTAATCCGGTAAAGCATTTTTACGATCAGATGACACATACTGTTGTAAAACTGATTGTAAGAAACAAAAACAGATTGGTTAAGGAAATCGTTCAAAGCAAAGAATTAATGATTCTGTTGGCGTATTCTACAACAAGAGATCTGGATGCCAAAGAAAAGAAAAAGGTAAAAAAACAACTGCTGGATATTTGTAAAACGATTCCATCATTAACTATCTTTTTACTTCCGGGCGGAAGTTTGTTATTACCGATTTTAATCAAGTTTATTCCAACTTTGTTGCCTTCGGCTTTTAATGAGAATTTAGACGAGAATGAATAAAAAAAATCGCCCTTTTGAGGCGATTTTTTATTCAAAAGTTTGTACTAACATCATATAGACTTACTGTGTGATTGAATTCTTAAAAATTATTCTATTCTCTTATTGAGTGAACTGAGTGATTACCGTTTAGAAGTTTATTATTACATTGAAGTTTAAATTCATCATTATATTTTACTTTTTTTTATGAAAAATGCCCCCAAATAGTGTCTAACTTTTTGGAGGCATGTTCATTCTGGAATGGCTTTTTTATTTAGTCATTCAGAAAGTGATTAATTTACAGCTATTTAAGATATGTTATTTCTGAATAGGTTTAAGAATGAATATATTCTCATCTTTTTCCAAAGAAAACTCTACATTATTTTCGAAATATTCTTTATTTGTTACAAAAAAAACTTTATAAGATTCCGAATCATTGAAAACTAAATTTTGTTCATATACTATAGTTTTGTTTTTAACAAACAAGATGAGACGAGATATGTCTTTATCTCCATTGTATTTAAATCCAATTGTTTCACTAACTTCTTCATTTGATACCCCTTCATCGAAAAGGTATAATTTATCATAATCAAAAATATTATTGAAATTTACAACACATTTATCTTTGCAATTCGAATATACATTTTCAACATAATTATCTAATTTGTCATCTCGTAAAATATCACACGATTGAAAACAAATTATTAAGATTACTATAAAAATTAAAAATCTACCTTTCATATTATATAAATTAGCCCCTAAGGAATTTCATTTGTTTATCTTGTCTTTCAGATTCTTTTTTCCAAAACTCATCACTTGCTTTTTGTTGTTCCTCAGTTCTTCCATTGTTATTTAATTTACTTAAAAGTTGTTTCAATTGATTATATTGTTCATCTGATAATTTATTCCTATTAATTATAAATACTTCTGCACCTTTCCCAAGAGTAGTTTTTGTTGCTGTAAATAAGCCTTCTTCTTTAAATATTTCTAAAACTTTCATCGCCAAATCTTTCATTCCTAGCTTAGGATTGGCTTCTCCAATTTCTCGACCAATAATGTTGTTTGATAAATCAACTTTTTCGTCAACATGTGCCAAGGCTGTGACATGATAAATTCCTCTTCCAGTTTCAGTATCAGGGTTTTCTTCGTGAGCATCTCCAGCTTCCTTTGCAATCATTGAACCAAATTTAGATGCAATAGTTGCTTGCCATAAAGTATGTCGGAATGCACCAATTTGAGAAGCTTCATCTACTTTTTTGCCATCAGCATCAATTGTTTTTTTCAAAACACCATCCGTAGTAGCAAATCTTGTTGAATTGGTTGAAATATTATTTGTTCCTTTTTGATATTCTCCGATTTGTGTAGCAATAGCTAAATGTGTTAATGCGAATTGAATTGTCCTTAACCATGCAGGTCCAGGTCCTAATGAATTTCCATCAGGGTCAACAAAAAAGACTGGATTATTTACTGCATAGTTATATGGCGACCATCTTCTGCTTTGCTCCGCAAGCGGGTCAATATTCATCCATCTTCCAAGTGCAGGGTCATAATTTCTCGCTCCATAGTCGTACATGTTAAGCCCCAGCTCGTCTTGGAGTTCTTTTCCATTATACTTATACTTATAAGGGTTTGTGATTATTTTTATAAGTTTTTACCTTTTAAATATAAAATTTCAAGAACATGATTAAAAGGATAAACTTACTGTTTTATTACTCAAATCCAAAAATAAATCTTCAAAACAGCAGTAAAAATCACTAAACTTTTACTGAAGAAAATTGTCCGTCTGTTGAGTCTTTTCAGATGAGTTCGGAGCGTCAGATTCTTTCTTCAATATGATTTGTTCCAAAACGTTTAACAGAATGCATTTTCTCATCAATCAGATACCTGTAGTTTTTAAGTCTGTCCGTATATATCTTTTTTGCTTCTGCTAATTTCAGAGTTTCCAAAACACGATTTAGAGTTTTGTTAGTTCGTTTCCCGACATTAAAACTCACCACATTTTTAGAATTCTTTTCGAGCGCATAAACGAGCCAGATATAATTTTTCTTATGTCTTATATAAGTACACAGTTCATCTACTTCATAAGTTTTCTCTTTGCTTATAATTGGCTTGGCAATACTTCTGGCAATTGATATAATCCTTTTTAATAATGTTGTGGTGGATATTTTCAGAATTCTTGCCGTGCTTCTTATTCCTAAACCTTCTTTTGTGAACTGAATGATACTTTTATCAATATCAAGTTTGTATGCTTGATAACTATAACTTTCAACTCTTGTTTTCTTGCAAAGTCTGCAAACATATCTTTGATTACCAGACTTTGTTTTCCCATATTTTATCATGTTTTTAATTTCACCAACACATCTGCAACACCAAGTCGGGTTTGAAGTCATTTCTTTCGATTTAAGGCATTATAAACTAAAAAAACAACCCGAAGGTTGTTTTAATCTTACTGCGATATTACTATAAATCCTTGATAATCTGTAAATGTTAGATGGAATTATTAACCACCAACACATCTGATACATTACCCACATTTAATCCAATTGCTATCATCTAATTTATTTGGAACTTTTATTTTTCCTTTAGACGATTCAATATATTCTTGAATAAAACCTATATATTTAAATAAATCTTTATCATTAGCTTTTATATCATTAAGAAATGAAATCAATTCATGCAAAGAATTATATACATTGCTAAAAGTCAACAATTTTAATTGCTCTCCATTTTTTAAAAGAATTAACTTTCTTCTGTGAGCATTTAAATTTGATACAATAAAAACCCCTGTAAGTTCAGTTTCGATTTCCTTACCACTTAAAACTTCTGTAAAAAGTAATGGCATCTCTTGTGATTGAATACTATCTGTAATGCCCATCTTAAAAAAATATTGCCTTGCAAATTTTTCAGCACAATTATTATATTTATTAGCTATCTGTGCATTTAATAGTTGTGTCATAATTAACATAATTCCCAAAGCAATACGTGAAAACATCATAGTAATTTTATTTTTTTAATTCGTCAATCATTTTATTTGAAACTTTAATAGCAGGACCTTCTTCATTATTTGGATTATTAATTCTATGAATAATATCAGCCAGACTTGCATGGGCAATCTCATGACCAAAAGTAACGCCGATTAATTGAGAAAAATTAATTCCATTAGGTAATGACTTCCCGTAAGCATTCATAATATTAGTTGCATTTTGTTCTACAGTTGCTGTTACATTTTTTTCGTATATCGTCATGTCAAAACCTTTTACTTTAACTCCAGAGACATCTCCTGCTGAGTCTCTTTCGGTAACTTTTACATAACCATTTGATGATGGTGCCGTTTCTCCCCAGTTCTTCGAAGTGTTCTTCCATTACTGCGATCGCTGTGCGAAGTCTCCCGACTTCGCACACACTGCTATATTCCGCTACAACTTTTTTCGCTCATGGGAAAGGGTACGAAGTCAAGAGACACCTCTCGCACCAGCTTAAAAAAGAGAAGAGTGCAAAAAAAAAACACTCACGCAGATTCTGCAGATTTTAGTCGAAATGTAGCGAAAAAAAATCTGCAAAATCCGCAGAATCTGCGTGAAAATAAAACGAAAATCCCTTAACTTAATGACATTGCGCTCGCGGGGTATTCTACAACAAGAGATCTGGATGCCAAAGAAAAGAAAAAGGTAAAAAAACAACTGCTGGATATTTGTAAAACGATTCCGTCCTTAACTATCTTTTAACTTCCGGGAGGAAGTTTGTTATTACCGATTTTAATCAAATTTATTCCAACTTTGTTGCCTTCGGCTTTTAATGAGAATTTAGACGAGAATGAATAAAAAAATCGCCTCAGAGGGCGATTTTCTATTTCTTAAAGATTGTTTAACTGATAAACATCATCTAATTCTTCATTCGAACTAATATTTACATTCAAATCTGTTACGAAACCGGAATTTAGACCGTAAACCCAACCGTGAAGTGTTAGATCCTGACCATTTTTCCAGGCTCCTTGCACGATTGACGTTTTAGCTAAGTTGTAAACCTGCTCTTTGGCATTGATTTCTACAAAAGCATTAAAACGCTCTGTTTCATCTACAATCGAATTTAAATATTTGTCATGTAAACGGTATTCGTCTTTAATATGACGAATCCAGTTGTCGATAATTCCAACGGATTGATTCCCCATAGCCGCTTTTACACCACCACAACCGTAATGTCCGCAAACAATAACGTGTTTCACTTTTAATACGTTTACTGCATAATCCAGAACGCTCAACATATTCATATCAGAGTGAACGACCATATTGGCAATGTTTCTGTGTACAAAAACTTCTCCAGGTTTAGCACCGATAATTTCATTAGCAGGAACACGGCTATCAGAACATCCGATCCATAATAATGGCGGAGTTTGTCCTTTGGCTAAATCTGCAAAAAAATTAGGATCTAATGCTAATGATTTCTCAACCCACTCTTTATTGTTTTCTAATATTTGCTTATAAAAATCTTTCATTTTTTGTTTCGTTTTTAGTTAGTATTTCTAACTTGATTAAAGGTATCAAAAATAATTTTACCGGACGGCAGCTTAATTTCGATACTTCTTTCATTTCAGAAATACCTCAATTAATTTATTTTTATTTTTTAGAATCTTCGTTTGCAACCTCTTTTTTCACCATCGTTCTCTTAGCAACATCATAATAATGTTCGATAGATACGTGATTATTGATATCCGGTGAATTTTCCAACTCGTAAGCTTCTTTAAAGCCTTTAAGTTTTACTTTGATATTTTGATCAACAGCACGTGTCCCTTTAAATTCGCGAATTAAATCTAAAACGTCATGTGCAATATACTCTGTATCGTGTGCATTAATAATTACTTTAGAATTTTCAGGAATTTCATTCAATGTCGATTTGATTGCTGCCTTATTTAGGAAGGAAACTTCCTGAGCCAAATCAATATGAATAACATCTCCGTCTTCGTATTCTTCTTTTTTGAAACTGTAAGCTCTTTTTAAATTTCCTCTCAATACAAAAATAATACTGATTACAATTCCCAGAGCAACTCCTTTAAGTAAATCTGTTGCTACTACAAACACTAATGTCGCAATAAAAGGAACAAACTGGTATTTACCTTTTTCCCAGAAATGTTTAAATGTTGCCGGTTTCGCTAATTTATATCCAACCAAAATCAAAACGGTTGCTAAAGTCGCTAATGGAATTTTATTTAAAATTGTTGGAATAGACAAAACACTAAGTAACAAAAGCACACCATGAATGATGGCTGACATTTTAGATTTTGCTCCTGCGTTATTATTTGCAGAAGATCTCACCACAACTGATGTCATTGGCAAACCACCTAAAAGTGAACTTAATATATTACCAATTCCTTGTGCTCTAAGCTCTACATTGGTATTAGTATAACGCTTCTGAACATCCATACGGTCAGCGGCTTCAATACATAACAATGTTTCAATAGACGCTACAATAGCAATTGTTAACGCCACAACCCAAACCTGAGGATTCGATACCGCAGCAAAGTTTGGCAAAATTAAAATAGATTTGAATTCATCAAAAGACTTTGGAACCGGTAAAGAAACCAAGTGCTCTTTTGTAATGGCTAATGAACTTCCTGAAGAAACAAAAATTTCGTTTAAGACAACTCCGGCAACAACAGCAACAAGTGCCCCCGGAATCAATTTAAGATTCTTTAAAAACGAAATCTTATCCCATGAAATTAAGATCACCAAAGAAACCAAAGAAACCACTACCGCTCCTAACTGAATATGATTTAATATATCGAATAAAAACGAGAAGGTATTGCTCCCGTCGTTTTGAATAAAGGCCTGATCTCCTTCAAAATCAGCATCGTAACCAAAAGCGTGTGGCACTTGTTTTAAGATGATAATGATTCCGATACCGGCTAACATTCCTTCGATAACATTTGTTGGAAAATAATTTGAAATACTTCCGGCTTTTAAAAATCCTAATGCCAATTGAATTAATCCGGCAATAAAAACAGACAATAAAAACACATCGAAAGCGCCAAAATCGGTAATAGCAGTTAAAATAATAGCTGTTAAACCAGCTGCCGGCCCCGAAACACTAATATGAGATTGGCTTAAATAACCAACCACGATACCACCAATAACACCCGAGATAATTCCGGAAAACAAAGGAGCTCCAGATGCCATTGCGATACCTAAACACAATGGAAGAGCCACTAAAAAGACCACTAAACCTGACGCAAAATCAGATTTAAGATTGGCAAAAAGATTGATTTTTTTTGTCATAATACAATACTAAGAATTGATACATTAAAGAGCAACTGCATTTATCTATAAATACAGTTCGTTTAAAATAATCGGAAGTATTATGCCAAGTTGGGTGGTGGAGCAAATATACTCGGAGAAATATTATCTAATTCGACAATATTACCGGATACTATATTTTTTGATTCATTAAAAACCGGCATAACCAATTCATGCTGAAATATAGCCGCGTAAACAGCTGCTTTAAGTTCTTTGTGTGATTGCTCTTCTTCAGAGCAACTGAAAGTTACGCACGTATCACTACCTTTCTTTAGCACACAAACAATTGTTGGTGTTGCCAAAAAAGCAATAAATAGAAATAGTAATATGCGAGCGATTAATTTCATTGTGGCAAAAATAGCGTTAAACGAATAAAATCAAAGCGAGAAGGCAAAAATTTTATAGAAATTTAACATTATTAAAAAATCAGAATGACAGCAATCCGTCATTCTGATTTTAATCCATTTATAATTAACTATTTATAATGATTCTTCCAACCAGGCATTCATCATCCAGATTGTTTTTTCTTGCTCTGCAATGAAATCACTCATCATAGAATTGGTCCCTTCGTCATTGATTTCACCAGACTGACTAAGGATTTCTCTTTCAATTTTTAATAAATCTGATAACGAATGTACAATCAAATGAACTGCCTTTTCATCATTCGAGATGTTTTTTCCAACTGTTAATTTGTTGTTTTTGATATAATCTTCAAAAGTATGTAAAGGAGTTCCTCCAATTGTCAAAACTCTTTCTGCAATCATATCTATTTTTAATTGAGCATCTGTATACAATTCTTCAAACTTCACATGCAAATCAAAAAAACGTTTCCCACGAATATTCCAATGAATCCCGCGTAAATTTTGATAATATACCTGGAAATTGGCTAACAACACATTTAATTCTTTTACTAATAATTCCGACTCTTTTACAGGTAATCCTAAAATATTTGTTTTCATAATCCTTATTTTTACACTAATTTACTACAAATTTATTGTAAGTTCTTTAAATTTTATATCAATAAAAATTATATTTTATTATTTTTGTATCAAAAAATACTATCAAAATGACGATCACTCAATTACAATATGTGTTAGCTGTTGCCGAGCATAAAAATTTCACTCTTGCTGCCGAGAAGTGTTTTGTAACGCAGCCTACATTAAGTATGCAGATTCAAAAAATCGAAGAAGAACTTAACATTTTAATTTTCGACAGAAGTAAAAAACCAATCCAACTTACCGATATTGGTCATAAAATTGTAAATCAGGCCAAGAATATTGTAAATGAAGCCGACAGAATAAAGGATATTGTAGAACAACAAAAGGGTTTTATTGGCGGTGAATTTCGTTTAGGGATCATTCCAACCATTATGCCAACGCTGTTGCCCATGTTTTTAAACAATTTCATCAAAAAATACCCAAAAGTAAAACTTCTTATTGAAGAGCTAAACACAGATGAAATTATTCTAAAACTAAAGAATGGTCATCTGGATGCTGCGATTGCCGCGACACCACTTGAGGATGAAAAAATTAAAGAAATCGTTTTGTATTTCGAACCCTTCGTAGCGTACATACCGGAACATCACGCCAGCTTTGAAAAAACCGAAATTGAGGTAGCCGACTTAAATCTAAATGAAATTTTACTTTTACAAGACGGGCATTGCTTTAGAGACGGAATTTTGAATTTATGCAAAAATGGATCTGACATCGATCAGACCAATTTTCAGATTCAAAGTGGAAGTTTTGAAACCCTGATAAAATTGGCAGACGAAGGCCTTGGTACAACGTTACTTCCGTACTTGCACACCTTAGACTTAAAAGATTCCGATAAACTGAAACTTCGTAACTTTAAGGAACCAAAACCAGCTCGTGAGGTAAGTTTAATTTACCCGAAAAGCGAATTAAAAATGCAAATCATTGACGCCCTCAGATCTACAATCGCCGGAGTTGTAAAAGGAGCAATTGTTTTTCAGAATGTTCAAATCATCAGTCCGCTACAAAAAAAATAAGCGCATAAAAAAGGAGCCAATTGGCTCCTTTTCTTTTATACTTTAATTAGTAGTAGACTTTGTTTTAATTCTGGTTTCTCAATAATGAAATTTAATAACCATTCTTGTAATTGTTCCATTTCGTACGGTAACAGTGTTTTGATAGCTTTCTCTAATTCCTTACAGAAAAGTATCGGATCGAAACTTACTCTCTCAAGTATTGATTTCGTGTAATCAAACATCATTTTAGACATAATAAAATAAGATTTTTGGGGGTTATCTCTATTTTTAAACTCGCAACAAATTTAAACAAATATCAGGTCGAATGGTATATTTTAACTTATTTTTTTAAAAACTTTATCAACTAATACGTTTTCTTATTACATATAAATCAATATAGAATCATTCTAAACAACTCATTTAAACCTTTTTAAAAGCCCTGAACATTTCTCTTTTTCCCGGTGGCCCCGCTAACTTCTCCACCGTAAATCCAACAGAAATCATACTTCTTTTAACAACTCCGCGAGCGGCGTATGTTACTAAAACGCCATTTGGCTTTAAACTATTGTACATTTTCTGAAAAATTTCGGTACTCCAAAGCTCCGGTTGCACCCGATATCCGAAGGCATCAAAGTAAATCAAATCAAAAATTTCAAAATCGTTTATTTCATCAAAAAATTGTTTCCTTTTGGTTAACGTAAAATCAGCGCTGATTTCAACTTCTGCATTCCATTCGCATTCATGCATTTTTTCAAAAACGGTAACATACTGATCTGCTTCCAATTCGGAAACATAATTCATTTCTAAAACTTCTTTTGCTTCAACCGGGTAAGCTTCTACTCCAACATAGTTTATTTTCTGTTGCTTTTGGGCCGATTCCAAAAAGGTAATAAAGGCATTCAATCCTGTACCAAAACCAATTTCAAGAATACTGACCGCTTTATCTTCAAACAAGGAAAGTCCGTTTTTTATAAACACATGTTTCGCTTCCTGAATTGCACCATGCTTCGAGTGATAACATTCATCCCATTCCTGCAAATGAATTGTGGTTGAGCCATCTAGCGTTTTAATTATTTCTCTTTTCACCTTTTAAACCGTTTATCATACAATATCGCTGATTTTCAAGCGATTTTCGGAGTCAAATTTAGTCAAAACAACTGCGTAAAGTCATAAAAAATGAGAGTTTTTTCATAAATTCTTTACAAAACTATGCCAATTATTTCAGTTTATTAAAAGATAGATAAATCTCAGTTAAACGCGGCAATTAATGCAGTTATACTAAGCAAATTATATATTTTTCCTTAATTTTGCATTTAATAAAATCTATTTATACCAAAACATTACCGTAGTTCATTCTATAGTGATGCAATTACATAAAAAACTTTACATTATTATGAGTACAACTCAAACAAGCAAAATTGAAATCAGAAAAGCTACTTCATCGAAAATAAGCGGAGTTGATTTTGAAAACCTAAGCTTTGGTGCTGTTTTTACAGACCATTTATTTGAATGTGATTTTAAAGACGGTCAGTGGCAAAATCCTGTCATTAAGCCGTATGCTCCTATTCTGATGGACCCTTCTTCAAAAGTCTTCCACTATGGTCAGGCTATTTTTGAAGGCATGAAAGCTTACAAAGATGACAATAATGATATTTGGTTGTTCAGACCTGATGAAAACTTCAAACGTTTTAACAATTCTGCAGTACGTATGGCAATGCCGGAAGTTCCTGAAGCTGTTTTTATGGATGGTTTAAATGAACTATTAAAATTAGATCAGGAATGGATTCAAAAAGGAAACGGAAGCAGTATGTACATCCGTCCTTTTATGATTGCAACCGGAGCAGGTGTTATTGCAAATCCATCTGACGAATATAAATTCATGATTTTATTATCTCCTGCAAAATCATATTATTCAGGTGAAGTAAAAGTAATTATCGCGGAACACTACAGTAGAGCTGCAAATGGTGGAATCGGTGCTGCAAAAGCGGCCGGAAATTATGCTGCTCAGTTCTACCCAACTAATCTGGCTAACAAAGACGGTTTCCAACAAGTAATCTGGACAGATGATGCCACACATACTAAATTGGAAGAAGCCGGAACAATGAACGTGTTCTTTAGAATAAACGATACTTTATTGACTGCTCCAACCAGCGAAAGAATTTTGGATGGTATTACCCGAAAAAGTTTAATTGCTATGGCAGAAAAAGAAGGTCTTAATGTAGACGTTCGCCCGGTTATCGTTTCTGAATTGGTAGAAGCGGCTAAAAATGGATCTCTAAAAGAAATTTTCGGAGCCGGTACAGCTGCCGTTATTAGCGTAATCAAAGGATTCTCTTATCAGGATACTTACTACGAAATGACTCCAGTTGAAAATTCGTATGCTTCTATTTTAAAAGAAAAACTAACAAGTCTTCAAAACAAACTTTCTGAAGATACTTTTGGCTGGACTGTTAAAGTTCAATAAATAAAAATATTTTTAGTTTTAAACCCGACAGGTTTCAAAAACCTGTCGGGTTTATTTTTTTAAAAATTTTTATTTTTTTTATAAAAGTTTCGAAAAATCCGGTTTGAAATAATTAGGCCCCTTCATTACTTTTCCGTCTTCGCGATAAATAGGCTGACCGTCTTCTCCTAATTTACTCATATTACTGCGTTGGATTTCGTCAAAAACAGCTTCAATTTTATCTTGCAGTCCATGTTCGATAATCGTTCCGCATAAAATGTACATCATATCTCCAAGCGCATCGGCAATTTCTACGAGATCATTATTTTCAACTGCTTCCAGATATTCTTCGTTTTCTTCTTTCATCAAATTATAACGAAGGTGTTTTTTGTTTCCTCCCAAATCTGCAATTGGCGTTTCACTGTGTCCGATTTTAAAAGCAGTATGAAATTCCTTAACTGCATCTATTTGCTTCTTCATGATTTTATTTAATTAAATGAACTACCAAATTAGTAACTATTCGTGTACAATTATCTAAATTTGCCAAAAATAATTTCAACTATGTTTAGTCAAGGACAATTAATATTCGCAGTCTGTTTTTTTATTGCATTCGTAATCGTAATGATTTTTGCTTATCGAAAAGATTTGGCATTACACAAAATTTTCTACAAAGGAAACTACAAAGTATTGCTCACCTTCCTGCTTTTTATTGTTATTCTATTTGTGATCAAATTCTTTTTTAAAAGATAAGTATCGATTTTTTTCTTATATTTAAAAATCAAAAATAAATTACTGTTAGATTTCCATTTAGCATTTTCAAAAAAGAGTTCATTTTATTTTTTTTGAATGAAGTATAATCCGAAAGTATCGTTTTAATTCCTGTACTATTCCACGCAATAGCAGAAAATTTATAACTTTACGACACCAAATAACCTACCCAATGAAGATTTTAAAATATCTATTTCTTTTAGCGTTACTAAGCCTAGTTGCCCTTAGTGTTTTTGTAGCTACTCAAAAAGGAGATTTTACTATAGAACGAAGCAAAGTCATCAATTCACCACGAAATACCGTTTATAATTACATAAATGATTTTAGAAATTTTGAAGATTTTGAATCATGGGCGGTTGAAGATCCAACGATGCGAATGTCTTTTCCAAGTAAAACAATTGGTAACGGAGCCACTTTTTCATGGGAAGGTAACGAAGGAAAAGGAAATGCAATTACCCTGAAAACAAAAGAAGGAGAAAGCATTCAACAAAAAATGAACTTTGACGGAACGCAAGCTGATGTAAATTGGACATTCAAAGATACATTGGCGGGTAAAACAAAAGTGACCTGGAAAGCAAAAGGAACAATGAGTTTCCTATTTAAAATTTACACCTCTATAAATGGTGGTTCTGATAATGTGATTGGAACTATGTACGAAAAAAGCCTTGTAAATATTGACAAAAACTTAGATTACGAAACAAAAACGTATACCATTAAAGTCAATGGTGTTGTTAAAAAAACAGAGACTTCCTACATCAAACAAACTTTTACAAGCGAAATTCAAAAAGTAAATAAAAATGCCCGTGTTGTAATTCCAAAGCTTATACAATTCAGCAAAACAAACGGTTTACTTACTAACGGAAAACCTTTTGTCATTTACCATACTTACGATACAGCAACCGGTTTAGCCAAAATATCGATTTGTTTACCTATAAACAGAGACATTTCTATTAGCGCCGGCAGTGACATACTATCGGGAAAACTTAATGGTTTTGAAGCTGTAAAAACAACTCTTACAGGAGACTACTCACACACCAGCGAAGCAATTGCCAAAACAAAAACTTTTATAAACAACGAGAAAATCGTTCCCGAATTAAGCTGGTCACATCTTGAAATCCTGACGATTAATAAACTAGATGTAAAAAGCCCGTCAAAACTAATGACGGAGATTTATTTCCCAACAAAACCTAAAGTTGTTCCTGTTGCAACTCCTGTTTACAGACCAAGGACTGAAGCAACTACAGAACCACAAAAACCGGCAACACCGGCAACATCTACAGAAGAAGAACAATCAGAATTCTAAAAAATAACAGAGGCAGATTAAACCTTTTCTTTTAAATTCATTCTAACAAGATATAAACCAAAAGCTTGACAGACGAGAAGGAATTTATAGCACAATTATTAAATCCTAAAACGCAAAATACAGCGTTTCAAAAACTCGTGTCTGATTATCAGAAACCCTTGTATTCTCATATTCGAAATATTGTTTTGAATCATGATGATACCGATGATGTGCTACAAAATACTTTTGTTAAAGTTTTTCAATATCTAAAAAACTTTAAAGGAGAAAGCAAACTTTTTTCGTGGATGTATCGCATTGCAACCAATGAAGCTTTGACTTTCCTGAATCAAAAAGCAAAACTGAACGGTATAACCTCTGAGGCTCTTCAAAATAAAACAATCGACAATTTAAAAGCCGACGTTTATTATGACGGAGATGATATTCAGATAAAACTTCAGAAAGCGATCGTAACGTTACCTGAAAAACAGCAATTGGTATTTAAAATGAAATATTTTGAAGAATTGAAGTACGAAGAAATTGCAGAAATTCTGGGCACTTCAGTAGGCGCCCTAAAAGCATCTTACCATCATGCGGTAAAAAAAATTGAATTATTTGTCACAACAAATTAAACCTTTTGTGACAAAACCTATCTTACAGACATTATGAAAGCATTTAAACTAGAAAACGAACCGAAAATAACAACAGGATTTAAAACTCCGGAAAACTATTTTAATGATTTTTCGGCAAAAGTTTTACAGCAAATTAATGAGCCTGAAGTAAAAGTCATTCCGTTCTATAAACGTAAAAAAGTACTCACCCTACTCGCAGCTGCGGTTGTTGTTTTTGCACTTATGATTCCGATCGTAAACAATTACAAAAACACATCAAAAGAACTGGATGAAAAAACCTTAGAAACCTATTTGGCCTATCAGTCTAATCTGAACCAATACGATTTAATCAATCAGCTTGACACAAAAGATATCGAATCTCTGAACAAAAATGTTGCTCTCGAAGACGAAACTCTTGAAGATGTCCTGGCTACCAATCCTAATATTGAAAATTTAATTTCAGAATAAAACAAAAAACTCAAAAATATGAAAATCAAAAATATACTTCCAATACTTCTATTTTTCGTTAGTTTTTCATTTTATGCACAAAGCGATAAATCAGACGAAAAACGAGAAAAAATCAAGGCTTACAAAGTTTCATTTTTGACTACTGAACTTGAACTTACTTCAACAGAAGCAGAAAAATTCTGGCCTGTTTATAATGCTTATGACGACAAACAATTTGAATTACGTCATGATAAAATGAAAATGTATCTACGTAAATTAGATGATGATAACATCAATTCACTTTCAGAAAAAGAAGCTGCTGCACTACTTTCTCAAATAGAAAGCACCGATAAGGAATTATATCTTTTACGCGAAAAGTATTCCGCAAATCTTAAAAAGATTCTTTCGGCAAAAAAAATATTAAAGCTTAAAAAATCAGAAGATGATTTTAATCGAAAGTTATTAAAACAATATCGAGATAAAGCAGGAAAAAACTAATCCCACAAGAAACAACAGCGATAGGAACCCTATATAATAATACTTACTTTATTATTTAGGGTTCTTATTATTTTATAGAAAATGAATTCGGACCATTTTATTATAACCAGCCGCGATTGCTGTGTTTTTATTAATAAAACGAATCGTAAAGAGTTTAGTATCATTGGACAATTCTTTCCAGTTTGCCCCACCGTCCTGAGAGTACTGAATTCCCGAAGCTCCTACACAAACCAATTCTTTAGCATTACTTCCCGGCACGTATTGCACACATGAAGCATATCCAAATCCCTGATCCTGTCCCGTTAATTCCCAGGTTTTCCCTCCGTCTTTTGTAAAGGCCTTATTATCCGTTTTCTGCTCCGGAAGTTCGTAATCACCCCCAGCAACAAATCCATGTTTAGAATCATAAAAATCGGCAGTAAAAATACCCGTCATTGTTTTTCCCTGAACAATTGGGGTATCCACAACTTTCCAGGTTCTTCCTTTATCCGATGAATGAAAAACACGCGCTTTTTTACCTCCGGACACCAACCATGTATCATTTCCTTTAATTACGATATTAGAATTACTGGCTGCAAAAGCGGCTTCTCCCTTGGCATTTGTTGGTAATTTATCCGAAAGGATTTTGGTCCAGGTTTCGCCTCCGTCACGGGTAACAATAATCGAAAAAGTATCTTCTATAGGGTCACCAATAGCAATTCCTTCTTTATCATTCCAGAACTGCATGCTGTCGTAAAACACTTTCGCGTTAATCTCTTTATACACTAATTTGACCTTAAGTGTTTTTTTAGAAACCTGATACAACAATGCCGGATTAGCGACACTTAATAAAAAAACATTTTTTGAAGTCTGAGCAATACTTCGAAACTCTAACTTTAAAGTATCCCGATAAATACGATCTTCAAATTTTTCTTTTTTATCTAAATCAAAATAACCAAAACGGGAATTATCTGCTCCATACCACACCTTGTTTTTATCAATTGAAATGGCACGAATACTAATTTTATCCTGAACTAAAGTTTCTATTTGCACTGAGGTAAAACCACTATTCACGACTTCTTCATCGTTGTCATTCAACGTTTTAAAAGACACAAGCAAGACAAAAGCACTAAAAAACAGGATCCCTTTTTTCATATCGATTATTTATTTTTCTTGCTAAAATACAATTATTTATAACATATAAAATAGCTTTTGTTTTTTTTTCTGGCACAGTAATTGGATACCTCCAAATATTAATCTTAATATGATTTGTCATGAAAACCAAATTACTTTTTATAGCATTACTAACATTAGGTTTTAGTAGCATTCAGGCACAAAATCAAACTACTGTTTATGCAAAAAACTCAGATATAAGCGATAATTTAGATCTTAGAGCTGTTGCTTCCATATTTGGAGAATCGGCAAATCTTCAGGATTTTGAAAGACGCTTAAACGATCCAAAATATCAGATTTCGAATCTTGACTTAAACGATGATGATCAGGTTGATTATTTACGTGTTATCGAATCTGTAGAAGGCAGAACTCACGTTGTAATTATTCAGGCTGTACTTGACCGTGATGTTTATCAGGATATTGCAACAATTGACGTAGAGCGAAACAACTCCAGTAAAGTTGTGGTTCAGATTGTAGGGAACTCGTATTTATATGGAGCCAATTATATTTATGAACCGGTTTACAATGTGACTCCGGTAATCTACACCTCTTTTTGGGTTACGAATTACAGACCGTATTGTTCAACCTGGTATTGGAATTATTATCCAACCTACTATTCAGCGTGGAGACCTTTCCCGATTTACAGATACAGAAACAATGTCAACATTTATATCAACGTAAACAACCGTTACAACTATGTAAACCAAAGAAGAAGTTACAGAGCAACGGCATTATACGAAACAAGACGTTCTTACGGTTACGAAACCAGACATCCGAATTACAGTTTTTCTCAAAGACATTCGAACGTTAACAACAGATATGAACTAGATCAAAGACGTGTTGCCAGCAGAGACTATAACAGAAATCAAAATAGTTACGACTCTAACAGATCCAACACAGGCAGAGGCACCGGTTCAGACAGAAACTATACCGAAAATAGAAGTTCTAATACCAACAGAACCTATACAGACAGGTCTAACACAAATAGAACCAGTACAGACAGAACTTATAGCGACAGAACTAATACAAATAGAACTGCCACAGATAGAACCAGTACAGATAGAAATTATAACTCGAATCGTGGCACTTACGACAGAACCAATTCAGCAACCGTGACGAATCCGGTAAGAACAGAAAATACGCCGCGAGCTCAAGTTGACAGAAGTTCAAACGAAAATAATTCGAGAACTTATTCCGAAAACAGAGCAAATTCAAACCGAACTGCTCCGGCACAGCGAACTGAAAGTCCAAGAAGTTACTCGAACAACAGTGGTGGTTCAGAAAGCAGAGGAAACAGTTCAAGAGCACAGGCTCCACAACGATCTGAATCTCCAAGAGCAAATCAGGAATCAAGAGGAAGTCAGCCACAAAGAGAAAGCGGATCGAGCTCAAGAGGCGAAGGAAGAAGAATATAATTTTCCCCTTTTTCATCACCAATAAAAATCAAAGCACAATTTTACGATTGTGCTTTTTTTTATCTTTATCCATTATAATTGACGCTAATATATTTTAAAACAGTAAATTTGCAACCGTCTTTTATAAAAATATACATGAACGCATCGCATAAAAACTTACACAGTAAGTTGTCTATTGGGGGTCTACTAATCACATTAGGAATTATTTACGGAGATATTGGTACTTCTCCATTGTATGTAATGAAAGCCATCCTTGGTGACCACACCATTAATGCAGACATCGTTCTAGGCGGTATTTCTTGTGTCTTCTGGACATTAACGCTACAAACCACGATAAAGTATGTCCTTATCACTTTAAGTGCCGATAATCATGGTGAAGGTGGTATTTTTGCTTTATATGCCTTAGTCAAAAAAACAAAAATACAATGGCTCATAGTACCGGCAATTATAGGAGGTAGTGCCTTATTGGCCGATGGTATTATCACACCACCCATCTCCGTTTCATCCGCTGTAGAGGGAATTAAAACCTATTATCCGGAGATCAACACCATTCCAATTGTTATCGGAATTTTGTTTATCCTGTTTACCATTCAACAATTTGGAACCAAACTAGTCGGTAAATTCTTTGCACCGATGATGTTGATTTGGTTTGCTATGTTAGGAACGCTGGGAACGATTCAAATTGCCAGTCATCCTGAAGTTATAAAAGCAATTAACCCTTATTATGCTTACCATTTATTACAGATACATCCGGAAGGATTCTTTGTACTTGGATTGGTATTTCTATGTACAACAGGAGCAGAAGCTTTGTACTCAGACATGGGTCACTGTGGTAGAAAAAACATCAGAATCAGCTGGATTTTTGTTAAGATGACTTTAGTATTAAACTATTTTGGTCAGGCAGCGTATTTAATTCACCACGAAGGTCAAACCTTGCAAGCTTTAGGAGGAGAAAATGGAAATCCGTTTTACCTAATCATGCCGGATTGGTTTCAACCGGTAGGAATCGTTATCGCAACTTTAGCTGCGGTAATTGCGTCACAAGCTTTAATCAGTGGATCGTTTACTTTGATCAACGAAGCCATGCGTTTGAATTTCTGGCCAAAAGTAAAAATCAAATATCCGACCGAAGTAAAAGGTCAATTGTATATTCCTTCTATTAACTGGTTGTTGTTTTTTGGTTGTGTTGGTATTGTACTACACTTCGAAAAATCAAGTAATATGGAGCATGCCTACGGTCTTGCCATCGTATTATGTATGATCATGACCACGATCTTATTAAATTATTACCTCATCATGAAACGTATTAAATTATTTTTCATGGTGCCGCTAATTACAATTTATTTGTTAATTGAATTTAGCTTTTTGATTGCCAATGTGACCAAATTTGCAGAAGGTGGTTACGTAACTTTAATCATTGCTGCCGTTTTAATTTCGGTAATGACTATCTGGTATCTGGCTAAGAAAATTAATAAAAACTATACTAAAATTGTCAAAATTGACGATTACAAAAAAGTATTAATGGAGTTAAGTGAGGACTTAACAATCCCAAAATATGCCACGCATTTAGTTTATATGACCAATGCCAATCGTGTAGACGAACTCGAGCAAAAGGTAATGTATTCGATCTTGCAAAAACGTCCAAAAAGAGCCGACATCTATTGGTTTGTACACGTTAACATTTTGACTGAGCCATATAAAACACAGTACAAAGTGACCGAAATCGCCAAAGATGATATCTACAGAATCGATTTTAATTTAGGTTTTAGAGAGCCTACGAAAATCAATTTAATGTTCCGTGAAGTAATCAGAGACATGGTAAAAAGAGGCGAAGTTGATATTACCAGCCGTTATGAGTCATTGAACAAAAACAATATTATCGGAGACTTTAAATTTGTATTATCTGAGAAGTTCCTTTCTAACGATAATGATTTAAGATGGCACGAAAATATTATCATGAACTCTTATTTCTTCATCAAAAAACTAAGTTTATCTGAAGAAAGAGCTTTTGGTCTGGACAGTAGTTCTGTAAAAATAGAGAAATTCCCAATGGTGCTTCATGCTCCTGAAAACATTGGATTAACCCGAATTACAAAATAAAGGTATTCTAAAATAAATACAGAAAAACACTCTTTTATACTTTATTAGAGTGTTTTTTTTTCTTTTTAATGAAAGTCAAAATAACAATCAAAATTAAAAATTTAACTTTCAATCAATTAATAGTACCTTTGCAACTCAAATAATTAAAATGAGATTACACAGAAATTTAGTTTATACTACCATTGATTCTTTGAATGCTATCTTCAATGAAGGAGAATACGCAGACAAAGTGGTAGCAAGAGCCTTAAAAAAAGACAAACGTTGGGGAAGTTCTGACAGGAAATTTGTTGCTGAAACCATATACGAAATAGTTCGTTGGAAACGATTATACGCTGAAATTGCCGAAGTTAAAGAACCTTTCGACAGAGACAATCTATGGAGAATGTTTGCCGTTTGGGCTGTTTTAAGAGGATACCCGATTCCGGATTGGAGACAATTAGAAGGAACTCCTGAAAGAAAAATAAAAGGTCGTTTTGACGAACTTTCAAAAATCAGAGCTTTAAAAGAATCTATTCCGGACTGGATGGATGAATTGGGAGTTAAAGAGCTAGGCGAAAAAGTTTGGGCAACAGAAATTGCTGCACAAAACCAACCTGCTAAAGTTATTTTAAGAACCAATACACTTAAAGGAACAAAAGAAAATCTGAGAAACACCTTGATGGATTTGAATATTGAAACAGAATATTTGAAAGATCAACCTGAAGCTTTAGTTCTAAAAGAAAGAGCCAATGTGTTTTTGACAGATGCTTTTAAACAAGGACTTTTTGAAGTTCAGGATGCCAACTCACAATTGGTTGCCGGTTTCCTTGATGTAAAACCAGGAATGCGAGTTGTAGATACTTGTGCCGGTGCCGGTGGAAAAACATTGCATATCGCTTCTTTAATGGAAAACAAAGGACAATTGATTGCAATGGATTTGTATGAAAGCAAATTGAAACAATTAAAATTAAGAGCCAAAAGAAATGGTGCTTTTAATATCGAATATCGTATTATCGACACTACAAAAGTAATCAAGAAATTACACGAAAAAGCGGATCGTGTGTTGATCGATGCACCTTGTAGTGGCTTAGGAGTTCTAAAAAGAAATCCTGATGCAAAATGGAAATTACAGCCGGAATTTATCGATAACATTCGTAAAGTTCAGGCAGAAGTTTTAGAGAGTTATTCTAAAATTGTAAAACCGGGCGGAAAATTAGTTTACGCAACTTGTTCTGTTTTACCATCAGAAAATCAAGAACAAGTAGAACGTTTCCTTAAAACCGAAATCGGAAAACAATTTACCTTCATAAAAGATCGTAAAATATTAGCTTCAGAATCTGGTTTTGACGGATTCTATATGGCTCTGTTAGAGCGAAAAGAAACTTTGGGGTAAATTCCAATAAAAAAATTCCAAATTCCAATACTGTTGTGTTGGGATTTGAAATTTTTTATTTTTTTATTGAAATTTGGGATTGCGAAAAATTAAATTCAAACTCCAAACTAAAGATTAAATTCCAATAAAAAAATCCCAAATTCCAACCTGTAAATTGGAATTTGGGATTTTTTTATTGGAATTTTCAAAACTTAGTTTTGTAAACTTTTTTTGCGTAATAATTTTCCGTTTTCGTTTTCTTTGAATTTTGGGACGAAAACAATTTCTTTTGGCTTTTCAAACTTGCCTAAAACATCAAAAAAGTCAGTCGCAAATTCTTGTTTTTCGCCTTCAATGACCAAGATTAGCTTTTCTCCTAAAACAGAATCAGGCAAGCTCGTTACAAAAAAGCGATTCGCTATTTTTCCGGTTAGTTTGGTTTCTATCTGTTCCGGAATAAGTTTCACTCCCCCACTGTTAATCACATTATCAATTCGTCCTAGAAACACAAACTGATTTTCGTTTACCAGCTCAACCAAATCATTTGTAACAATTGGCTGATCAGAAACAGCAGGCACAGAAATCACCAAACAATCACGATCGTCTTTTGCTATTTTTACATTCGGCAAAATCGAAAAAGCAGCTTCTCCTACCCTTTTAGCAGCAATATGCGTTATGGTCTCGGTCATACCGTACGTTTCGTATATTTCGGTCTTTAAAGGCAATAATTTTTCTTCTAAAACAGTATCAATTTTTGCGCCGCCAATAATTAACTTTTTCACATTCTTTAGTTCCTCTATTGAATTTTGAACTTGCAAAGGAACCATTGCCACAAAATCATATCGCTCCTTCCTTAGCCCTAATGGTGCCACACTTGGCGATACTACATCGAGATTCAAACCTAAAATAAAACTGCGAACCAACATCATTTTACCGGCTATAAACTGAACCGGCAGACAAAGCAATGCTTTATCTCCGGGATTTAAATCAAAAAAATCTCCCGTTGCTAAAGCTGATTGAATCATAGCCCGCTTTTCTAAACGCAATAATTTTGGAAGACCAGTTGTGCCCGAAGTCTTCGTTTCAATGTAGTCTTTATCATCGAACCAATCCAATAAAAACTCTCCTATCGCCTGTTCGTAAACATCCCCTTCTTTGATATAACTATAGCCAATTCGACTCAAGTCTTTTCCGTTTAGGTGATACCCATTAAGTCTAAAGTAATTATGAACTTTTTTATGTGTTAATTCCATCGTGATCGTTTTAATTTAATGATTTGCAGTATCAATTTTGCCTGTTAATTTTTCTTTCCAGTTGTTCCATCCATATTTTTTGGCAAAAATAAAGAGTAAAACCGGATACACCACAACAACCGGTAAGATAACATCGAAGCCTGCTGAAGGCTCAGACATGTCTTTAAAAATAGAATGTGTCTGAAAAACAGACCAATCCGAAGTGACCAATAAAGCGCCTATCAGATTGTTAGCAGCATGAAAGCCTAGAGACAATTCAATTCCTTCATCCATAAGGGCTAGAATACCCAGAAATAAGCCTGTACCGATATAATAAACCATAATTATATACCCCATTTTTTCTACTTCGGGATTAAAAACATGCATCGAACCAAAAATCACCGACGTCATCAATAACGGAAACCATCTGTTTCTGGCCAAATTAGCAAACCCCTGCATTAAATAACCTCTAAAAACGTATTCTTCTGTACTGGTTTGTATTGGAATTAATACAGCGCCTAATACCACCAAAATCAAAAAAGGAATTAAATTAAAATTCCACACAAATTTTTCAGGAGATCCAAAGTAAACCGCTGCGAAACTCAGAATAGAAAAAAGAGACCACAAAATAAACGAAAACGAAACCCGCTTCCAGTCAATTTTTTTCCGCGATGTTGTGATCGATAAAATGGTCTGATGATGTAAATATTTCACCACAAAATAAATCCCCGCAAATGCAAAAGCAAAAGAGATCATTACCAAAAACAAAGTCGTATTTGGCTCAAACATTCTCATAACAGAAGCATTATCTGTTGGAAAGACCGCATTAGAACTAAAGCTTTTATAAAGTACAGCAATCGAAAAAGGAATCTGACCAATAAACGACGCTCCGATAATAAAAACCGACCCCAGAAGGTATTTCCAAAATTGATTTTCGGGTTTAATTCCTTGTTCTAAAAACATATTAGGATAAAGTTTAAAAATGAGAATTCAGTTTAATAAGTAAATCTTATTTTTGGTGTTGCTAAAATACCGAATTTTTTACTTTAACAATCTCATAACAAATTAAAAATACTAAAATGATCGAAATCTATCACAATCCACGTTGTGGAAAATCAAGAAACTGCCTTGCCTTTTTAGATCAATCTAACGAGGATTACAAAATCATTCCCTACCTGACCGAAACGCCTTCTTTTGAAGATTTAAAAGCATTACTTCAAAAACTAAGTCTGCAACCCATTCAATTAGTAAGAATCAAAGAAAAAGTGTGGATTGAAAATTATAAAGAAAAAACGCTGAGCGATGATGAAATTATTCAGGCAATGGTCGATAATCCAATTCTGATCGAACGTCCAATCGTTATAAAAGACGGAAAAGCTATTATCGGGAGAGACTTAGATCTGGTTGCTTCTTTCTTAGATTGATTATAAAAAACGGCATTAACATTTTATTGTGATTTGTCTCTTTAAACCAAAAGCTACATTTGGTGTCTAATGAAAAAAAGTAACCAAACATAACAATGAAACAAATCAGATTTGCTGTAGTACTTGTATTCCTATTTACAAGTTTTTACAACTATGCACAACAACCACCCAGCGGTAAAAACAAAGTAAAAGTTACCGGGAAAGTTTTCGAAAAAGTTAGCAAACAAGCTCTTGAGTATGCTACTATTTCTATAATGCTTCCTAATGACACCAAAGTTATTGCCGGAGGAATTACCAATCCTAAAGGAGAATTCGAAGTAGCAGTTGCACCGGGTACTTACGATATAAAAATTGAGTTTATTTCGTTTAAACCAACAGAAATCAAGCAAAAAAGTATTCAAGACGACACTAATTTAGGTGCCGTTAATTTATCTGAAGATGCAGCGCAATTAAGTGAGGTTGTGGTTCGTGCAGAAAAGTCAACAGTAGAAATAAAACTGGACAAAAAAGTATATAATGTCGGACAAGATATGATGGTAAAAGGCGGAACGGTAAGTGATGTACTGGATAACGTACCGTCTGTTTCCGTTGACACCGAAGGAAATGTAAGCTTAAGAGGCAGTGACAATATCCGAATTTTAATTGACGGAAGACCATCAAACGCTATTAACGTTGCTGAAGCTTTACGCCAACTTCCGGCAGATGCTATTGATAAAGTTGAAGTTATTACCAATCCATCCGCGCGTTACGATGCCGAAGGAGGATCAGGCTTGATTAATATTATTCTTAAAAAAGGTAAAAATCAAGGTTTTAACGGAACTTTTATTGCTTCGACCGGAATTCCTGAAACGTACGGATTAAGCGCCAATCTAAATTATAAAACCGAGAAATTTAATTACTTTACAACGGCCGGTTACAATCACAGAACAAATGAAGGTGGTGGACTAACAAATACAGAGTATTTCAAAGCAGACGGTTCTACCAAAGAATTTTTAGATGAAAATCGTGACACTAGAAGAACAAGAGACGGTTTTAACGGAAGAGCGGGTGTCGAATGGACTGTTGCTCCGAATACATTTTGGACGAATGCCATCAATTATCAAAAAAACACGGGAGAAGACCGCGATTTAATCGGTTTCGATAATTTTGATGCTAACCACGTATTTACAGGTTCCACATACCGATTGAATAATGGTGATACTGAAAGTGAAAACTTTGAATATACGTCAAACTTAATCAAAAACTTTAACGACAAAGGTCATAAACTTACTGTTGATGCTTCTATTTCAAGAAACAGAGACGATAATAACAGTTTAATTACGGGCTCGCAAAATTACAACAGCACACTAAACGATCAGGTACAAAAGCAAGTGCTTTTACAGGCAGACTATGTTTTACCAATTAGCAAAGGAAGTCAGTTTGAAGCGGGATACAAAGGAAGTTTCGGCGATTTAAACAATGAGTATTTTGTTTTAGATCCGGCAGGAATTATTGATCCTAAATTATCAAATACTTTAGAATACAAAGAAAACATAAATGCGTTTTACACGCAATATGGACTTAAAATCAATAAACTTTCTTACTTGTTTGGCTTGCGTTGGGAAGACACCAATATTCAGGTTAATCTTTTAGACACTAAAGAGTTTAATACCAAAAAGTACAATAATTTGTTTCCAAGTGCTTTTATCAGTTACGAAATTTCAGATCAGAGTAACTTCACAGCAAGTTACAGCAAACGTGTTTCAAGACCAAGAGGACGTTTTATGAACCCTGCCGTAAATTATTCCAGCAACATTAATATTTTCAAAGGAAATCCGGATCTGGATCCTTCCTTAACAGACAAATATGATATTGGCTACATTAAACGTTGGGAGAAATTAACTTTTAACACCTCAGCCTATTTCGAAAATACAAAAGACGTATTCAGCTTCGTAAAAGCGCCAAATGGCGACCAAGTAAACGGAATACCGGTAATTGTGAATACACCAATCAATTTAGGAAACGAGCAAAAATTTGGTTTTGAATTCACCCTTAATTACACTCCTTTCAAAAAATGGAGACTAAACAGTAACTTCAATTTTTACAACGTAAAAACAACCGGAGAAAACTCATACACAGACAGCCAAGGAGTTCTTATTACCCAAAATCTTGACAATCAAGCCAATTCCTGGTTTGCAAGAATCAACTCTAAATTAACTTTACCGTACAAAATAGACTGGCAACTGACTGCTATGTACAATGGTGAACAAAAAACGGCACAAGGTAAAAATCTGGGGCAATTTGGTATGAATACCGCTTTTAGCAAAGATGTGTTAAAAGACAAAGCTACAATTGCATTCAACATTAGTGATATTTTCAATTCACGCATCATGAGGTCTTACACTTATCTTCAAAATGACAAAACATTAGAAAGTCAAACATCTTATAGTGAAATGCAATGGCGTAAACGTCAGTTTAACTTATCGTTTACCTACCGTTTTAACAAACCAAAAAACGACAGAGAAAAGAATGGCGCTCCTAAAAATGAAGGAGGCGGTGATGGCGGAGATTTTCCGGGATAATGACTATCAAATTATATAAAAAAAGGGGCTGTCTACATAAAAAGACAGTCCCTTTTTTATTTAAAAATTGAACAACTACGAGGCTATTAAGATTCGGCTAAAGCCTTTCCTCTACTCTTTTCTATATCTCCAGCTAAAGCTGGAGGCTATTGAAAAGAATTTTACCTCTTTTTGAAGGATCAAGTCCGAAAGTTATGGGGAAGTAAAAATCTCGCAGAGTCGCAAAATCGCAAAGTATTAATGAAAAAACAGAAGAAAAACTTTGAGACTCTATAACATTTTTAGAAATCCAAAGCGAGAAAGTAGAAAACAGAAAATTAGAGCTTAAAAATACGAGAAAAACTTAGCGGCTTGGCGTCTTTGCGAGATTCAAAGCAAGAAGTTGGAAAATTAGGTACTTAAAAAGCTGTGGCGAAAAAGTATAAGATCTGCTACTGCTAGCAAAAGAAATCTAAAAATTATTCCACAACTTTTGAACTTGATTCGAAATTACAGAACTACAAGATATTTGTTCCTCCACAACAATATGTCTTGATCCTTTTTGAAGTCCTTAACTTTTTGACTTAAAAAAAAAAAAAAAAAGGACTCGTAAAAACGGGTCCTTTTTTTATGAAATCAATTAATTAACTGATTGTTCTTCTTTCTTTTTTGCTCTCATTTCTTTGAACATCTCCCAGCTAGCACCCGTAACCCAATAAGATACGAATCCAACTAAGAAAAACATCAACCAAAACCCTATAGTTAGTATGGTTAAGAAAAGTAAAAAGCCTAAGTACTGTGAAAATTCAAACATGTTTTCCGGAATTTTTGAATGTAGGCACAAATGTAACTCTAATATTTTTCGTTGCCAATAAAAACCAAATCATTTTTTATAAAATAAGAATAATTAGTGTATTTAAAATCATTTTAAATAAGGATTTTTTTTTAAGTTTACAGACGCGGGAGTACGGGGTGGTTTTTAGTCTCGGTCTCAGTCTCAGTCTCAGACTACAGTTTACAAATGGCATTTTACAAATACTGATATTACAATAAATAATTTTTTACATCAAGCAAATGAAATACAGAATAGAAAAAGACACCATGGGGGAAGTTCAAGTCCCAGCCGATAAATATTGGGGTGCTCAAACAGAACGTTCAAGAAATAATTTCAAAATCGGACCATCGGCCTCTATGCCAAAAGAAATTATAGAAGGTTTTGCTTACTTGAAAAAAGCTGCGGCTTATGCCAATCATGATTTAGGTGTTTTACCAATAGAAAAAAGAGATGCCATCGCAGCAGTTTGTGACGAAATCTTGGCCGGTAAATTGGACGATCAGTTTCCGTTAGTAATCTGGCAAACAGGTTCCGGTACACAAAGTAACATGAACGTAAACGAAGTAATCGCCAACCGTGCTCAGGTGCTTAAAGGTTTTGAAATTGGAGAAGGCGAGCAATTCATAAAAGCCAATGATGATGTTAATAAATCGCAATCATCAAACGATACTTTTCCTACCGGAATGCATATTGCAGCTTATAAAATGATTGTAGAAACTACAATTCCCGGTGTTGAAAAATTAAGAGATACACTACACGCAAAAGCTGTAGCATATAAAGATGTCGTAAAAATTGGTCGTACTCACCTTATGGATGCTACTCCGCTTACTTTAGGACAGGAAATTTCCGGTTACGCTGCTCAGTTAACATTCGGATTGAAAGCTTTAAAAAATACCTTAGCACACTTAGCTGAAATTGCTTTGGGCGGAACTGCAGTAGGAACAGGTCTTAACACTCCAAAAGGATACGATGTAAAAGTGGCTGCCTACATTGCAGAATTCACCAATCACCCTTTTATAACTGCTGAGAACAAATTTGAAGCTTTGGCTGCGCATGATGCTATTGTTGAAACGCACGGAGCGCTAAAACAACTGGCTGTTTCTTTAAATAAAATTGCGAATGATATCAGAATGTTAGCTTCAGGACCTCGTTCAGGAATTGGAGAAATTCACATCCCTGAAAACGAACCGGGATCTTCTATTATGCCGGGGAAAGTAAATCCTACGCAATGTGAAGCCTTGACGATGGTTTGTGCACAAGTTATAGGAAATGATATGGCAATTGCCGTTGGTGGGATGCAAGGACATTACGAATTGAATGTTTTCAAACCAGTTATGGCCGCGAACTTCCTTCAATCTGCTCATTTATTAGGTGACGCTTGTATTTCTTTTGATGAACATTGCGCACAGGGAATCGAACCGAATCACAAACGTATCAAAGAACTGGTTGACAACTCCTTGATGTTGGTTACCGCTCTAAATACTAAAATCGGATATTACAAAGCCGCCGAAATTGCTCAGACCGCACACAAAAACGGAACAACTCTTAAAGACGAAGCTGTTCGTTTAGGTTATGTAACTCCAGAAGATTTTGACTCCTGGGTTAAGCCTGAGGAAATGGTATAAACTATAGGCTTGTTTCAGGTTTCAGGTTTCAGGTTTCAGGTTTCAGGTTTCAGGTTTCAGGTTTCAGGTTTCAGGTTTCAGGTTTCAGGTTTCAGGTTTCAGGTTTCAGGTTTCAGGTTTCAGGTTTCAGGTTTCAGG
>NZ_JBIPCS010000015.1:0-110764 GCF_044005985.1 Flavobacterium sp. FlaQc-49
ATCCTGTTCCTCCAACACCACAGTTGTTTTTTGTGAACGAACCACTTTTGGTACTACTAAATGTACAAGTACCATTGGCATTGGCGTAAGCCTGTCCATCATTCTCTGCTAATAAATCAGCTGCTGCCTGAGTAGCTGCTCTATGTTTTCCTGCTGTTACTGTATAAACTACTGTAGATCCGGTTCCTCCTGCAGCGCAATTGTTTCTAACAAATCCACTTTTAGCAACATTGCCAAAACTACATGCACCAGTTGTATTCGCATTAGCCTGTCCATTCTGATTTACATCTGCCTGTGCTAAAGTATCTGCATCTGCCTGAGAGATAATTGAGGTAAGTGTTTTTGAATACACTACCACTGATCCTGTTCCTCCAACACCACAGTTGTTTTTTGTGAACGAACCACTTTTGGTACTACTAAATGTACAAGTACCATTGGCATTGGCGTAAGCCTGTCCATCATTCTCTGCTAATAAATCAGCTGCTGCTTGAGTAGCTGCTCTATGTTTTCCTGCTGTTACTGTATAAACAACTACAGATCCGGTTCCTCCTGCAGCGCAATTGTTTCGCACAAATCCGCTTTTAGCAACATTGCCAAAACTACATGTACCTGTTGTATTGGCATTAGCCTGTCCATTCTGATTTACATCTGCCTGTGCTAAAGTATCCGCATCTGCCTGAGAGATAATTGACGTAATCGTTTTTGAATATACTACCACTGATCCTGTTCCTCCAACACCACAGTTGTTTTTTGTGAACGAACCACTTTTGGTACTGCTAAACGTACATGTACCATTCGCATTAGCGTAAGCCTGTCCGTCGTTTTCTGCTAATAAATCAGCTGCGGCCTGAGTAGCTGCTCTATGTTTTCCTGCTGTTACTGTATAAACTACTGCAGATCCGGTTCCTCCTGCAGCGCAATTGTTTCGCACAAATCCGCTTTTAGCAACATTGCCAAAACTACATGTACCAGTTGTATTCGCATTTGTCTGTCCATTCTGATTTACATCTGCCTGTGCTAAAGTATCCGCATCAGCCTGAGAGATAATAGAGGTAAGTGTTTTTGAATACACTACCACTGATCCTGTTCCTCCAACACCACAGTTGTTTTTTGTGAACGAACCACTTTTGGTACTGCTAAACATACATGTACCATTCGCATTAGCGTAAGCCTGTCCGTCGTTTTCTGCTAATAAATCAGCTGCTGCCTGAGTAGCTGCTCTATGTTTTCCTGCTGTTACTGTATAAACTACTGCAGATCCGGTTCCTCCTGCAGCGCAATTGTTTCTAACAAATCCGCTTTTAGCAACATTGCCAAAACTACATGTACCTGCTGTATTGGCATTAGCCTGTCCATTCTGATTTACATCTGCCTGTGCTAAACTATCTGCATCTGCCTGAGAGATAATAGAGGTAAGTGTTTTTGAATACACTACCACTGATCCTGTTCCTCCAACACCACAGTTGTTTTTTGTAAAAGAACCGCTTTTGGTACTGCTAAATGTACAAGTACCATTGGCATTAGCGTAAGCTTGTCCATCATTCTCTGCTAATAAATCAGCTGCTGCTTGAGTATCTGCTATATATTTTCCTGCCGTTACTGTATAAACTACTGCAGATCCGGTTCCGCCCGCAGCACAATTGTTTCTGACAAATCCGCTTTTTGCCACATTGCTAAAACTACATGTACCATTGACATTGGCATAAGCTGGTCCCTCAACATTTATTGCTGACTGCGCTTTTGAGTCTGCATCGGCCTGAGAAATACTAGAGGTAACCGTTTTTGAATATGTTATCATTGATCCAGTTCCTCCAACACCACAATTGTTTTTTGTGAACGAACCGCTTTTGGTACTAGTAAAAGTACATGTACCATTCGCATTGGCGTAAGCCTGTCCATCGTTCTCTGCTAATAAATCAGCTGCTGCCTGAGTAGCTGCTCTATATTTTCCTGCTGCTACTGTATAAACTACTGCAGATCCAATTCCACCTACGGCACAATTGTTTCTCACAAATCCACTTTTAGCAACATTGCCAAAACTACAGGTTCCCGTTTTATTCGCATTAGCCTGTCCATTCAGATTTACATCATCTTGTGCTAAAGTATCCGCATCTTCCTGAGAGATAATTGAGGTAATCATTTTTGAATACACTACTACCGATCCCGTTCCTCCAACATCACAGTTGTTTTTTGTGAAAGAACCGCTTTTGGTACTGCTAAAAGTACAAGTGCCATTGGCATTGGCATAAGCTTGTCCATCGTTTTGTGCTAATAAATCAGCTGCGGCCTGAGTAGCTGCTCTATATTTTCCTACCCCTACTGTATAAACTACTGCAGATCCGATTCCTCCCGGAGCACAATTGTCTCTGACAAATCCGCTTTTAACCACATTCTCAAAACTACAAGTACCATTGGCATCGGCATAAGCCTGACCATTAGTCTTACTATCATTTTCTGCCAAAGCATCAGCTGCAAGCTGTGTCGTTCCTGTGTAGGTTCCCTCAGCTACCGTATAAATTACAGTAGATCCTATTGCTCCGTTTCCACAATTGTTTTTGGTGAACGTGCTATTTTTGACAATGTTTCTATATAAAGGTCTTACATTAACTACAATCGTAACTGGTGCACCTGAACAATTTCCTAATTTAGGAATTACCACATACGTTGCAAATGCTGTTTCGCTACCTATATTTGTTAATTGCTGTCTTATCGTATTTCCGGTACCCGAAGTCGCGCCGGTTAAACCAACCTGGGTTACGGTCCAACTATATGTTGTATTGGGTTTAGTTGCTACCAAACTAATAGCGGTCGTCTCCCCTGTAGAAATCGTTTGCGCAGAAGGACTAGCAAAAACATCTGCTAAACAAGTTTCAGGAAATTTCGTAGGAGTCGTTTTAATCACCCCTATAATGGATGGACAATCCTGAGCAAATGAAACTAATGAATAAAACATCACTATAAAAGTCATGCTCCATTGTTTCTTTGTTTTAAAAATATTCTTCATTTTTAATTTTATTATGCTGCGACTTTTAAAACCGACAGTCTCTTTTTTAACCGGAATTAATTATTTTTAAAATAGAATTGCCCAGAGATCGTTTTTATACAAGAATACCTATCTCAATCCTTTATTAATGTCATGTTAACTTCACTAAATTTTCTTGGCCCTCCTACAGGTGATGATTTACCTTATTGGAGTACATGCTCCTTGACTATTAGCATAAGCTTGTCCGTTAGCATAAACATCATCTTGTGCTAATTGATCTGCCTCTTCTTGAGTTGCTGCAAAATAAGTGTTTGCCTGAACGTTGTAACTTACAACCTCGGGTTCTTGATTTCCGCCACAGGTCTCATTTGTAAAAAAATCCCCTTTTGGATTATTCCCAAATAGATAAGAACAGGTTCCAGTTGTATTGGCATAATTCTGCCCCTTTGTATCTACATCATTTTGAGCTAGTGTGTCTGCTTCAGCCTGAGAAGAAGAAGAAAAATATGTATTGGCCGGTACGGTATAGGTTACGGCAATCGCTGTTCCTCCTGCACCACAATTGTTTCTAACGAAAGAACCGCTTTTGACACTATTCGTATATAAAAGTTCTACATCAATAACTACGTTTATAGGTCTTCCCGGGCAAGTACCCAAAATTGGCGTTACCGTATAAACAACTAATCCGGCAGCAGCTCCCGTTTTAGTTAGTATCTGAGTAATTGTATTTCCGGTTCCCGCTAAAGCACCGGAGGCGCCATTAGAGACTACTTCCCATTTAAAAATGGTGCCCGGAACTGAAGATGTTAAAGAGATACTGGTTGCACTTCCGGGTTTGATTGTTTGTGAAGATGGCGTTGCCCTAACATTGGTCTTACATTTATCTACCACAATCTCTCCAATAATTGGAATACATTCGCTACTCGGAACTATTGTTGAACTAAATGAAGCGCCTCTTAAATCGGTACTTTTTTCATTAGTACTTCTCTTAGATTTAGCATTATTCTCCGGTATATTTTCCATTGCAGGTAACACCGAATCAAGTTCATTAAAACTATTGTTACTTAAATTCACCACTACTTTTGCTGTTACTGCTTTAAAATTTGCCGGTAAAGAATCTAATTTATTATTGTTTAAAAGCACTTTTTTTAATGCCTGACAATTAACAAAATCCGGAACCAAACCGGTCACACCGGTATAACTAATCTGAAGATATTTCAGGTTAAGTAATTGCCCCATTTCCTGAGGTAATTGTCCAAAGAGATTTGCATTTTCCGTAATAGAAAAACTTTCTAAATACCTAAGCGCAACTATGCTTCGAGGAATGATTCCCTTTAGATTTACATCCGCAGGAAAATAAAGTTCCGTAATGTGTCCATTGGTCACTGTTACTCCTTTCCATCCTAATTTAGATTCTTCCGCATAAGTTTTTACAGGTTTATTAAAATCCCAACCTGTTAAAAAACTTTTGTTTAAGGCAATACTATAAATTTCTCTTAAAAACCTTTTTTCTTCCGCAGAAATATCTGCTTCCATAACAACAAGAGATTTTTCGTCAATTGTCTTTGAATTCTGCGAGATTGTATTGTCTTTCCTAAAAATCGCTTTATTTCTTCTTTTAGAATCCGGATATTTCTCTCCTGAGATACTAATTTCCAGACTCCCGTTTTGTGCGGTAGTTCCGGACTTCTTAAGAAATATTTTTCCTTCTACTACAGTAAATCCAATAGTTTCCTTTTTTAACTTATGAGAAAATATTGTGCTCGTACTAAGAATACAAAAAAAGCTAAAAATTAATGTACTGGTTAATTTCATGTGAGTCATAAATTATTACTTTTTTGCAGCCGTTTTTGGTGTTAGACAAGGAATTACCTGTTTTTTCACTATTGCCTTCTGGCTTGGAGCCACCTTTAGACTCTTTCTTCCTGTATGCGATTGCGTTGTGCTAACACTAATATTATTTTGCTTTAATTGTGCTTTGTAGTCAAAATGAGACGCTTTTGCACAATCAGGATTGCTATCATAATCTTCGAATCCATCAGAAGCCAATTCGCTATATTCCGTATTAGAAGCTACAGCAACAGGTAGTCTGTTGTTATAACCATATATAGCAGATGAATATCGATTTAAAGCATCTTTGTTTTCAACTTCCTGTCCGTACGGATTGTATTGTGTCACTTCTGAAGCTGACGTCCATTTGTTTTTATGAGTTGAAATTCCCCATTTATTATCTAACATGACATAAAGCGGATAAAAATCTGCAAAAAAGCCAGTTTTACGAGGTGTCGGATCTTCGGTATAGTTTCTTCCGGTCAGGTAAGCGTATGATCTGTTTGCTCTCCAATTTCCAAGAACGTTGTACACATACGGGTTATAAAAATTAGCCGCGTCTGCATCATCACTAGCCGAAGTTGTTTTTTCATACTCATGTTGCAATTCGCCTTTTTCATTGAATACCATTTTAGGTAAATTACATTCACATTGTGAAGGCCAAATATCTTTATACAATATGGCAGAGGCGTTTACAATTCTATTACTTGCATCTCTGGATTCAAATGGATTCGTTCCAATGTTTTCTTTCATTGAAACAATCTCATTGTTTGCATCATAATTGTATAATGGGTTTCTCATTGAAGTAATGCTTGCCATTCCTGCCATTTGCATGTTGCGATGACCGGAACGAATTACTTTAATTTTTCCTGATTTATCAATGTTTTTAATCAACTTTCCTTGTAAATCAATAAGTTTAAAACTTTCATTCTCTACTTTAACAACCCAGGCTCTGGAATCGATTCTATTGTCTTCAGCATCAAATCCTGTGACATATACCTCATCGCCATTTATTAAATAATCGGCTTCTTTTGTATCTCCATCACACTTGTAACCTTCATTGAATTTTTCAATTTTAGATGTAAAATCAGCATTTTTAACTGCCTGACTCATACCATCATACCCCCAATAGGCAGGGAAATTGAAATTAAAATAGTTATCACCATACTCATTGATTGTTTCCGTTAACAAAATTTCTCCTGTAGCTGCATCCCAAGCCAGATTCTTTGTAGAAACTACTGCACTGACATCACGCGCAATCTTTTCTACCAATATTCCTGAACTGTGAATAACTTTTGTTGTTGTAGCGATTCTAATTTGATCTTCGTGCCCGCTAAAACTTGGAATAGGGGTAGGAACAACAACAATAATTATCGTAAAAGGAAGTGTTGCAATATTTAAATGAACCCCACCGGTTGTAGATTTGGTTTTATTTTCTCTAAAATCGTTTATAACATCATAATCAACACCCACCATTTTTTTATCGATTGCTCCTTTTGAATCGATTGTTTCAATGATATTATTTAATCGTCCCTTATTTATATCTCCGGGATTAGATTCTACACTATACTTATACTCAACTTCAGAAATAACTTTACTCTGTCCTTCTCCGAACACTTTCTGGCTTTTCATTTTTCCATCCATATCATTGGTATGTACAGAAAATCCCTGCGCTAAAGAAATATGGTTTCTAACATTTAGATTCATTATACCCGCTAAAGCTGTCGATGAATCAAAATTGGACGATAAAGTTGTTTTGTCAACAATCGTCGGAAACTCTTTTGAAGTATAAAATTCCGTCACCACAGATCCTGTTGCATGCTTTTTTACTACCATGTTTTGATTGTTCTCGGTTTTCTTTCGTGCCAAATTCGATACCGTTACACGGCTATACGTAACTTTCGGATTAGGAAAGAAGGATTCTCCTAATGGCTCCTCAACATAATTTTCACTTTCCGCACCTAGCAATAAATCTCTTTTACTTCTGTCGTAAAAAGGCTTAACAAATGGATTTTCTTTAGATCCTAATGGTTCATAGGTTGCAACGCCCGAAGATTTCCCATGTTCGTCAGTGTACTTATATTCTTGCCCGTATGATTGCTTATAAAGATTGTTCTCAATATTCTCAGTCATCACATTCCATTGGTCATGGAGTTCAATTTTCTTAACTCTGCTTCCTCCTCCTATTTTGCAATTATTAGTATTCATAAGACGGACCCATGACTTCCCGGTGACAAACATGCTGGCAATTTCCTTTTCTCTTAATTGGGTATTTGGTCCCTCAAAAATGTCTAAGAGACTAGACATAGATCCAATCAGTTCCATAATAATCCCTTTTACATCAGAGGTATCTTCTTTATTGCCTAAACTATAAACAAGACGATTTAGGTTTTGTCTTCCAAAATTCCATCCCGCTTTTTGTATTGGGTTTGTATCTCTATCCGTTTTTTCGCTAAATCCATCCCCTTCTCCCACATACAACACAGGAATGGAAGCATAATTTTTTCCGTCTTTTGTTGCAAAAAAACCACAGTTTTTGTCGGCATTTATTTGAACATAACCTGTTACATAATCATACTTATCTGTACTTCCTCCAGCCAGAGGACTTGGATCAACCATATTGAGCAGGAATCTAAAATAAAGCGGGTTTTCTTCTGTACCGACCGTTTTTAAATAACTCTCTTTAAAGGTTTTTTCATCCATATCTTTATCAATCTCAACATAGACATATTCACCTATAGCTCTCTTTTTAATAGTAGCATTAATGTCATCCAAATTGCTCGGCGTCCTATCTCCACTGCCCACAACTTTGAACATTTGCATCGCTTGTTTATCCTGAACAAAAGCATAATCATCTGATTCAAAATTAACTTCGATTTCACCACCCGACGGCAGTCGTATCGCTTTTAACAGCCATGCCGAAGCATATTGGTCTGCCTTTACCCGATCATTTTGATCTATATATGGATATTCTGCATTTGATAAGTTACCGGTTGTACTACCATTTACATGTGCAAGGGATGGTCTGTAACTACCCCAGACATCATATCCCTTCATATCATAAACCGGGTTGTTTACTGAATCTTTTTCAATTTTGTAGTTTTCATTTGGTGTGCCCTTTGTATTCTCCGTCAACAGTTTTGGAGCATATTTAAAGACATAGGGCGTAAATTTCCCCATCTTCGAATTTTTATAGGTAAAATAAACCTTTGTTAGTGTTAATTTCCCTATTTGTCCAGCAAATGCATCCTTTTCCGCTGCATTAATATTATTGTCTATACCCTGACATAAACTATAATTATACTCGAAGTGCGCTTTCTTGATCGCAACTGGCACTTCTCCTTTTTTGATTTTAGCATCATACTCGGGTTTAGAATACAATGAAATACTGTCCAGTTTGTACATTTTTGAATCTTTGCCTATCGATCCGTTTTCGCCCGCAACTCCATATCCATCATTTCTTTCAGAAAGATGAAAAAGAGCTATATGTGTTTTTGTTATAATCTTTTTAACATATAACAATTCTTTCTCTCCATATATATAATTTCCTTTATTATCTTTTTTACTTGATCTTAGACCTTCATCATGATTGGCCATATTCCCTTTAAATGGAATTCTCCATTTATAAGTATTCCCTTTATCCTTATTTTTGTTTTCGTACTCAAATTTGGTGTATGTTCCCAAATCGTCGTCTGTAAGTCCATCACCTTTAATATCCTGGTAATCTGACGATAAAACGGAGGTTAACAAATACGAATGTGCATAAGAAGGCGTGGTAATCCGGTTGAAATACTTATCTCCCTCCCGATCATTTCTGGTCGAATTATCGTTTCCTCTATATTCAACTAACCCCTCTTTATAGTGGACAGGATTATTACCAACATCAAACGTAACTTCCTTTTTAACTACATTATAAGCAGCTCTACCATAAATATAGCGTTCTCCACCTTCCTTTGTTACTTTTATTTCGGTAGTGTGATGATCGTGTTTCCCTTTAAGTGAATAAGGACTTATCAAATCTGAGCCGTATGCTTTGGCTTCTGTACGCGTTAATTTTTGGATAGCCTGGTTTCTTGATAAACGTTTCTCACGCAATAATGAGCCCGCTCCGTCAACTTCTTTTTCGATGCCATCTTTATTATCTTTTGCGTAATACTTTTGACTGGTTCTTCTTGAGAATTTGCCTCCTTCAATGTTTAACCTTATAGGGCTATATCTTCCTAATTTGTTGTTTAAAAGACTTAATTCCTGATCCACATGGTTTCCTCCAATGGTCTTAAAAAACACTTTCTCGTAATCAGGACTCTTGCTCTTTTTTTCTTTAAACCGCCCCAGAGCAGCATTAGAGTTTTCCCATACTCTCGAATGGCTGTTACCCAAAGTCATCGTACCGTCTACACCTACGTGCACTCCACCACCGGCACCAAATTCTAAACCTAATGATCCTCCCGAACTCACGTCTGTAGTTGCGTTATCATATACATACCCTACCTGAGATTTGTACGGACGATACATTCCCGAAATTCCCTGACCTTGAATACTGTATAAATCGTAAGTATTATTCGTGATCGGTAATGAAGTTGTATTTTTATTAAATGTCCTGTCTTTTTCTCTGTTGAAATCTAAAACATCTGATTTTCCGGCGTTATAAGTATTCTCAAAACCAAATGCTTTTTCAGACTTATACTTTTCGGAATCTCTGATACCTTGACTCGTTATATAACCGGAAAATTTCATTCCCGGCTCAATTCCCCAAACCTCACCTTCTACATTCACACTAAACATATAATTTGATGATGCCATCCCAACTCTTTTAACAGGTGTAAATGATGCATCTACAAATGAAAGGGTACCTGAATTTAAGCTGGTAGATTCACTAGTTGTAACGTCCTTAGTTGCGCCTGCTGCATCTTTAACACTCTTAGTAAATGATTTACTTGCAAAAGTTGACAGCGTCATACTTTCCACACCTTTTCTGCTATTATAACTCACTCCTAAACTAGCTCCCAACGCATTATTACCTTTATCTGCCCCAGTGATTCTTTGACTAAAAGAAAGACTTGGCGATACCGAAACACCTTCAGAGGCTGAAGACGCAATATTCATACCCACCGAAAGATTGTTACTTATTTGATAACTCAAACCCGCACTTGATGTTACGGTAACTCCATCATAATTATTGAATTTAACTGCTAATCCTACACTCGCTTTTGCTTTTGATTCCTTAAATCCAAAAGCAGTTCCAAAGACATTCACATTGGAACCAATCGTTATATTAGGTTTCAAACTATTTTCATAGATCATTTCATCTCCATTAAAGTCATCCGGTAAACCGCGTAACTGTCTGGTAATTTGTCCCACGTCAAGATTCCAGCCAAGTCCCACCCACGAAGCTTCCTGATCCATACTCACACCCGAGTTGTAAGCTAAGTTTAAAGGATATCCTCCCACATCCATTATCGGAATATTATAATTAAAATCTCCACTGGCCAGATCCACCATATCAGATGTTCCTATCGGCGTAAACGATTCAAATTCCGGCTGAGAAGGCCCTCCTGTCAATGCATAAAGCTGCATAGGCTGGAAAGTTTCCAACAAAATCATCATTGCTAAGTAAATAGCCACCGTTTTTTTAAATTTACTTATTTTTTTTTGCGTAATCATAAGGCTATTTGGGTGTAGGTATCTTTAAATTGAAATTTGAGAGTTCCTTTTCTAAAAAGAAAATCAGTATATACTAATTGTATTTTTTCATTCGGATCTATTCCGGAGAAGAATAGCAGCACTTTTTGATAAGGTGCAATTTTGTAACTTCGTTCGTAGGTAACTCCTGAGCAAGCAATCGTGTCCTTTTTGGAGGTGATAACATAAAAGTCCTTCTCAAGTCCAAATGACATATATTTTACGGCAGCGGTGTAATCCATACCTGTAAATTTTTTATCGAGCAGATCTTTCTCTTCTTCTTGTTGGAAAGTAAATTCTACAACTCTTTCCCGCTTATTTTCTTCATAAATAGAATCTACGGTCTTTAGGTCTTCATTCCCCAAATCTTTTAATAAGTAATATTGAACAGGAACTTCTGTGGCGATAAAACCAACATCTTCTACCTTTTGTGTATAAACGCGAGATTTCCAACCTATTTTTTCGAGGTTGAAATAGCGGTCTCTAATCTCTGAATCATCTGAGGTTGTTGTTTCTTTATCTTTTTTGCAAGAAGACAAAATAATAAACGCGAGGACAAAAACAATTTTAGTTAAGCCCTTCATATTTTTTATTTAAATAGATAAGTAAATCATCTGTTACATCAATCTCGTCATCTGCAAACAAAACATTAGACTGACTGTCGGAACCAATAATCAGCTTGTAATCTTTGTCTTTGGAGAATTCTGAGGAATAACTTTTGATTCTTTTCCAAATTTTTGAAGATTCTTCTGAAATAAAAGCTTGCTCAAATTGGTGAAATTCTTCTTTGCCTCTTACAAACTCCTGCATTAATTGCGCTTTTACAGCTTCAGAAGTTTCAGGGTTTTGCAAAGTGGCGTATAAATTATCTAAAACTGCTTTTCTTGAATTAAACTCTTTCTCTCCTACCTTCTTCATTTCTTTGGTCATCACAAAACCATCAAATAGTTTAACAGAGTCAACATAAACAATCTCTTTATTCGATTTAATAAAATAAAACGAAAGCAATAAAACAATTAGCAAACTTACTGCCAACACTTTAGCAATAAATTTAGCCGTAAATTCGTATTTAAACATAAATAATCCCATTTTCTTAGGAGCGGCAAAAGTATTGTTTTTTAAGAATTTACCACCAAAAAAGACTCAAATTTATTTAAAACAACAGAAAATAACATAAAAAAAAGTTAAATTATAAATTATCAGCAAAATATACCACACTAAAAATCAAATATTTAAACAGTAAAGTATCCAAAATTTTTAACACGAAAAAAAATAAAAATTTAACCCGTAACTATTCTAATTACTGTTCTTTTTTTAATGCAGTAAGATTTCTTTAAAATGAAAAAATCTCTAATAATTAATCCGAATTTGACTCATTGTTGGTTTTAACCAATGGTCTTTGTACTCTTTAAAAATTGCAAAATTTCCACTATTATTTCTAAGTTAACAAATATCATAATGAAATTAATAATACCCTTTATCAAAAATACGTTTTACAAAAACCTAAAACACACCTAATCAACAAGTAAGACTTTAAAACATTATTTACAAAAAAATTAGTCCTAACAAACTGACGTTTCATTGATAATGAAAAGAAAAAAAAGTAACTTGCGCACCTTTTAAAATCATAATAACCCCTTGAAAACACACAAAATACCGCATTATATTCTACTACTTTTTGCTTTTACACTGCTATCTTTTGCTGATCCTTACCTGATAAAAAGGATCACTGATAAAGAATACAGATACGAATTTTACACTTCAGACAAAAAGATAACTCCCAAAGAAAACAAAACTTACTATTGGTTTAAAGGCGGATTAATACATGAAGCCCAAGGTGGTATTGCTGGCGATTTATTAGATGATAAATTTGTTAAAATGTATCATAACAATCAATTGGCGGAACAAGGTCAATTTAAAAACGGACTTCGTATCGGTTTATGGAAAACCTGGCATCAGAATGGTATTTTAGCTACTACCCTAACCTACAGCAATGGATTCAGATCCGGGAAATATTTCAGATACGATGAAAGCGGCAATCTAGTTGAAAATGGTAAATACAGCTCGAATCTCAAAACAGGAAAATGGAGTAACATCGAAAGTAAAGAGACAGTAACGTACCGAAAAGGTTTGGTGGTAAAAGAAAAAGAAACTTTTACAAGATCAGAAAAATATCGTATTCAGCAGGACAATGTCCGATTAGAAGAAGCCAAAAAGAAACAAAAAGAAGCAGAAGAAACTTCTGATGCTGCTAAACTTGACGGTTATAAAGCTAAAAATAAAGAAGAAAAGGCAAAGAAAAAAGAAGAGGCTAGAAAAGAAGCCGAATCAAAAGCTGCTTCAAAAAAAACGGCGAAAAAAAATCAAAAAGACGCCAAGCTAAAAGCTAAAAATGAACCAAAAAAAGAGTCAAAATTAAAGAATTTCTTTAAAAATCTTTTTAAAAAGAAGGATAAAGCTCCAGAATAATGATTAGAGCTCACAGTTTGTTGTATGCCATTTATGTCTGCTTGATTGTATCAATTATATGTGGTGCACTATTGTATTTTTCAAATTTGTACAATCAACTCAATCTTTATTACAACTTACAGGAAGAACTTTACATTCAAAATCAATCTGTTTTAAACTTTGCCTTAGGAAATAAAACTGTCGTTACAATAATCGAAAAAGACGAGGACTCAGAGATTGAAGGCAGCTATGAAACTAAACAATACGGATTACTCTCTTTGGTTATAGCCAATTCATATCTTGCTAACGATACTGTATCGTCAGTACATTTTGTTGGGGCACGACATACCGATAAAACTGCGATTTACTTAACCAATTTATCCAAATCTCTCTCTTATTCCGGAAAAGTAAACCTCATCGGAAACAATCAATTGCCTCGTACTTTTATTGAAACTTCTTATATCGACAACAGTTTAAATCAACTCACTGTACAAGGGGAAAATACACTCTCAGATATAAAATTACCGGAACTAAATCCGAATTTTAAAACGTTGTTTTCAAATATAAAATCCGAACAAGTACAACTTTCCGATCTAGAGAAAATCAAGGATTCTTTGTATTATAATTCATTTAATAAGGTTACTCAAGAAATTCAGGTAAAATCAATTTTGGCCAATGTTATTTTCAAAGGCAACTTTATTTTACGATCTGAAGATTCTATACGGGTAAAGAAAAACGCAGTGCTGGAAGATGTTATTTTAATGGCTCCGAAAATAACATTTGAAGAAGGTTTTAAAGGAACTGTTCAGGCTTTTGCAACTCACGGAATTGAACTCGAGGAAAAAGTAACTTTAAACTATCCATCGGTCGTTTGTGTTTACAATGCAAATAAAGAGGAAGCTAAAATAAAAATAAAAAAAGAATGTAAAATAACGGGAGCGGTTGTCCTGTTTGGCACTACACCCGAAGAGATTGATAAAAACAGTATCGAAATAGAGAAAGACGGTTTACTGTTTGGTGATTTGTATTGCACCGGAAAGCTGATGTTGGAAAGCAATGTTTACGGTTCGGTTTATACCAATCGCTTTTTTATGAAAACCGGATCGTCCAGCTATGAAAACCTCATCAGTAATATCGAAATTAATACCACAAAACGACCTGCTTATTTTATTTCGATTCCTTTGTTCAACACTCAAAAAATGACCTATGGTGTTATCAAAAAAGTGTTGTAAAGTACCCGCCAATTCTATACTGGAATCGGTTATTGCACTGACAATAATTTCAATCTGTCTCTATTTTGCAATCCTGATTTTTGCTTCCGTTTATACACCAAAAACTACTGCTAAATTTTACAACACTCAAAATAAAATTAATGAACTTTTTTATTTGTCTGAATTAAAAAGCGATTCTGTTTTAAACAATAACGAAGACCAAAACCTGCTTATAGAAGAAGAAACGATTACCGATGATCTAAAAAAAATTGCAATAACATATAAAGACAGCACCCAATCTAAATTTGAAAAAAAATTCTATGTCCAAAAACCGTAAAAACCTGCAATCTTTACCCGCTTTTTCAATTATTGAAGCAGTCGTTGGTATGGCAATAACGGCTATTATCATGGGAATATTGTTTGTTATTTTTTCGATCATTACAGGAAGAATGCTGGATTTTAAAAATCAAAATCAATTAATAAACGATTTAAACCGATTAACCTATAGCTTAAACAAAGATATTTTTGAAAAAGAAAAAATGATGGTTGTCGAAAATGAAATTTACTTAAACGGATATACAGGAGAACGTGTTTCCTATCAATTCTCAGAAGATTATATACTGAGAAACAGTGAAACTTTCATTGATACTTTCAGAGTCAAATTTAATCGCATACTACTGGACACTGTAAGAAGTAAATCAGAACAATTTGTTTTTCAAAAAGTAAAATTAAATATCGAAGCAAATGAAAAGGAAATGGATTTAAGTTTTTACAAAAGAGTATATCCAAACGAACTATTACAAACCATAAAAAAATAATGAGTTTCGATTTAACGACCTATAAAACACCTAAAGCTAAGACAAAAGATCTCAAGATTCAAACTGGTTCTTTTCAGTTCTCTAAAAAACTTTCCGACAAAAAAAAGGAAATTTTCTATAGAGAGCTAGGCATGCTTTTACGTTCGGGAGTAGATTTTAAAAAAGCACTCGAAATTTTAAGCAATCAATCGAGCAATACATTTGAAAAGGAATTAATTCTTCGAATCAAAGAAAAAGTCGTCGAAGGAAGAAGCATTTACGAATCAATGCGGGAGAGCAATCAATTTTCTGCTTACGAGTATTATAGCATTCAAATTGGAGAAGAAACCAGAAAACTGGAGGAAGTTTTAGGGGAATTACAAAAGTATTTCAATCGAAAAATTCAGATGAAAAGACAGATCATTTCGGTTATGACCTATCCTACAATTGTTATGCTGGTAACAGTTCTGGTTTTATATTTTATGTTGAATAAAGTAGTTCCGATGTTCAGCTCTGTCTTTAAACAATTTGGAAGCGAATTGCCAAAAAGCACTCAAATTATCTTGAAAATATCCAATCATTCCGGAATGATTTTTTCTATTGTCATTGGAATTATTATTGGATTAATAACGATTCATGTCCTGTTAAAAGAGAAAGATAGCTACAGATCGTTTACCACAAAAATAATTCTTAAAATTCCGTATTTCGGAAATCTGATTCGAAAAATATATATTTCACGTTTTTGCCAGGCCATGAATTTACTGATTACTTCTAAAACAACTCTTATAAATTCATTGACATTAACGGCAAAAATGATCGGTTTTTACCCGATTGAAATTGCCATTCAGCAAATAAAAGAAGACATCACCAGAGGAGCCTCTCTAAATGAAAGTTTAAGGAAACACCCTGTATTTGAAAACAAAATGGTGTCGATGGTTGAAGTCGCAGAACAGGTAAATCAGCTCGAGACCATGTTTGAGCGCCTAACCGAGCAATATAACGAAGAAATAAGTCATCAGACCAAGATGATCGGTGTTATTCTGGAGCCTATGATTATTATTGTAATTGGTGCCATTGTAGGTGTAATTATGGTTTCTATGTATGCTCCAATGTTTGATTTAAGTAAGATTATAAATAAATAGTTATTTAAAGTAAACCCACATTTATGTTTTTACTGTAATTGACTAACAATGTTGAATAAAAATAAAAAATAGATATATGTTGAATAAGATTAAAAAATACCACGCGTTAAACAAAAAATTAAGCGTAAAAGCCTATTCTCTAACAGAAATTTTAATTGTATTGTGTATCATTGGTATATTACTTCTGATGGTGCTACCCAATCAAACCTCAGTAATTGGACAGGCAAAAGCCATTGAGGCACAAGCGATGCTTAATCAGGTTTATGGACTTGAAAAAAGTTACTTTTATAAGCATTCAAAATACTCCGGCAGTTTAGAAGAAATTGGTTTTGAACAGGAGAAAACGGTAGAAGAAGGCGGACAGGCGGTTTACCGAATCGAAATACTGGATGCTACAAACGAATCCTTCTCTGCCAGAGCAACTGCGACTTCTGACTTAGATGGTGACGGTAGTTTTAATACTTGGGAAATTGACAGTAAAAAAATATTAACTGAAGTAACAAAAGAATAAATTGAAAATAGCTTATGCCATTTTATTGCTTTGTTTGATTGTAATTTTTATTCAGGATTTAAAATACAGAAGAATACACATTGCGCTGCCAATCGTAATTTTCATTTTATCCTGCTTTCTGATTTTATCTAAAATTAAAATCTTAAGTACGATACTTATTTCTAATATCAGTTTCTTTTTAATTACGTTAAGCATTTTGACGGCCTATATGAGTTTTAAGGCTAAAAAGTTTTTAAATCCCTTCCAACATTATTTTGGATTGGGTGATTTATTATTTTACGTGGCCATAAGTCCTCTGTTCTTACTTAAAAATTACATATTGTTTTTCATATTGTCTCTTTTATTTGCCATTTTCCTGCAAACTGCATTAAAAAGATTTATGAAAGAAGAAACGGTTCCGTTAGCTGGATTTTCAGCCCTGTTTTTACTGATTGTACTGCTGAAAGACCACTTTATGTTTCTCCAAAAAATCACTTTTTTATAATGACACAAGATATCGTAATTCAATCTGACGTGCAACATATGGTCACTAATGACCTTGCCAATCAATATCGAATATTGCCAAAGTCTTACTTTGAAAATACTTTAGAATTGTATGTTGATAACTCGAACAATAATGAAGAGGCACAAGATGAGCTGGAGCTTTTTTTAGGAAAAAATATCGTTTTTCATCCTATACAAGCAGAAGAAATAGAAAAGGCATTGTCAATTTATTACAGAAAAGAGCGAGCATTAAACTCCAATAAATCTTTAAATGTTGACAAAGGCGATTTTCTCGAAAATCTATTACTTGAAGCTAAATCTTTAAAATGCAGTGATATTCATTTTGAAGTTTATGAAGATTCCTCCCGTATTCGTTTTAGGATCGACGGACAACTAATTGAACGTTACAAAATAGAACGTGATAATTACCTTGAATTAGTCAATAAGGTTAAAATAAAAGCCAAATTAAATATTACCGAAAAAAGACTGCCACAGGACGGAAGAATTACCAATGAATCCTTTGATATCAGGGTCTCTATTTTACCCACTTTATTTGGAGAAAAAATAGTGATGCGTCTTTTAGGTCAGGATGCCTCAAATATAGATTTGAGTACTTTGGGTTTACAAAAAGAAGAATTAGAAAATTACCTCGAAGCTGTAAAAAAACCAAACGGAATCATCTTAATAAGCGGCCCAACAGGATCGGGAAAAACCACGACCCTTTATGCTACCTTAAGATTATTAAACGACAGCCGAAGAAATATTGTTACGGTAGAAGATCCGATTGAATATACTTTGAAAGGAATTAATCAGGTACAATTAAAAGAAGATATTGGCCTGACCTTTTCTGCCGCTTTAAAATCGTTTTTACGTCAGGATCCTGATGTTATTATGCTGGGAGAAATTCGAGATTCGGAAACGGCACTAATGGCAATTCGGGCTTCATTGACCGGTCACTTGGTTTTATCAACGATACACACCAACTCTGCAATAGGAACAATCTCCAGATTAATAGATATGGGGGTTCCATCTTATTTAATTGCCGAAACTTTAAACCTTTCAGTGGCTCAGAGATTGGTTCGAAAACTTTGTGATCATTGCAAAAAAGAAACAAACTGCAATAGTAAAGACTTTCCCTTAAACTTTAAATTTCCTTATGACATTACTACGTATTATAAGCCTGTGGGTTGTAATACGTGTTTTCATACCGGATATAAAGGCAGGACGGCAATTTATGAAATTCTAACTATCGATCCGGTAATTACAGAAGCGATTAAAAATAACACAATCACAAAATTATACCACAACAATAAAGATTACAAATCTCTTCCTGAGAAAGCTTTTGACCTCTTAGCCACAGGGGAAACTTCTCTGGAAGAAATATATTCAATTTTAATAAACATATAAATAAATGCTTAAACAGGTTGCATACGTACTAGCTGCGTTATTTTTTACCACTATTATTTCAGCGCAGCAGGATATTGTTGAACTAAGTAAAAAATTTGACGAATTATCGATACAAAAAAAAGGACTGAATGAAACCATTAAAATTGATGTTTCAGGACTCGCTTTACATGATTTTATTGCTTCAATTGCCGAAGAACATCAATTAAATATTGATGTTGATACAGAACTAAATCAACCGGTAGCCAATAACTTTTTTGATGTAACAGTAAAAGATGTGTTGATACATCTTGTGCAGAAATATGATTTAGAAGTTAGCTTCACCAATAACATTATCATTTTCAAAAAAAGGAAAATTATTGCCGTCGTTGAGAAAAAACGTCCCAAATTTATTGATGTAAGTTACAATCCGGAAAATGATTTTTTATCCATAAAAATAGAAAACGATACTTTATCTGCGGTTGCAAAAGCAATTACTGACAAATCGGGGAAAAATCTAATTCTGGCACAGGATATAAAAAATATCCGAATCTCTTCTTATATTTTAAATCGTCCTTTTGATCAGGTTATCGAAATGATGTCAAAATCAAATGATTTATCTGCGATTAAGGATAATAATGATGTTTATTTTATACAAAAAAACACAGCCGCTACTGCCAGCTTACAAAGCAACAGCCCTAAAGCAAAACAGCCTAAAGCAAGCCTTGGAGTTCCTGGTTTTTATGACGTAAACCTCAACAAAAACGGATTTCTACAAGTAAATGCCTTTGTTGCAGATGCCGCAGATTTGTTGACTGAAGCAGCAGAAAAACTGCATATTAATTACTTTTTATACAACAAACCTGAAAACGAAAAAACAACGCTTTCGGCAGATAATATAACTTTCGATCAACTCTTGGAACATATTTTTAAGGGAAAAAAATATACCTATAAAAAACAGGATCATTTTTATATCATTGGTGAAGAAGCAACAGAGGGTTTGAGAATTACAGAACTGATTCAATTAGAAAACAGATCGATCGAATCTGTTATTAATACCCTGCCTAAACTCTTTTCTGAAAAATTAGAAATAAAAGAATTTATAGAGCTAAACGGGCTGATTGTCTCAGGATCCAGATCGATCCTTAATGAACTGAAAATCTACATGAAACAAATTGACAAAGTTGTACCAATGGTACAAATAGAAGTCATTATTGTTCAGTACAACAAATCATACGACATACAAACAGGATTAAAAGCAGGTTTAGACAAAATTAATACGCCTAAAACGAGTGGTGTTTTATTTCCAAACTCCGATGTCACGCTAAACGGGTCTTCGGTAAATAGTTTAATAGATGCTTTTAACGGATTTGGTCTTTTTAAATTAGGAAAAGTAACCTCATCGTTTTACTTAAACCTAAAACTCCTTGAAAACAACTCCGTTTTAAAAATAGAATCTACTCCTAAAATTGCTACAATTAGCGGACATGAAGCCAAATTATCAATTGGTGAGACCAGTTATTATTTTGAGCAAAATAACCGATTGATAAATAGTAATATCGGAAACGATATCCTAAACTCGGGAACATGGAAATCTACTGATGCCAATTTGAGTGTTTCTATTAAACCTCATGTCTCAACAGACGAAAATGTAACATTGACCATTGCGGTAGAAAAGAGTTCTTTTTTGGCCAGAGTTGGTGAAGATGCTCCTCCGGGAAAGGCTACACAAAAATTTGAATCTTTAGTACGCGTAAAAAACGGAGAAATGATTTTACTCGGAGGTCTGGATGAATTGAAAAAAGAAAATTCAGGAACAGGAACTCCCCTACTGTCAAGGGTTCCCGTTATAAAATGGTTCTTCAGCAGCAGGAAAAAAGCTAAAAATGATTCTAAGCTTCACATTTTTATTAAACCAACAGTTATTTACTAATGTTAGCGACTTTATCTAAATTTATAAAGCTAAATGACATAAATGTCGTTGGTGTAATTAAAAAAGAAGACTGCGAAGTTTACAATCTGCTTTCTATTAAAAAGAAAGCGAATAAGATTACTATTGTTTCCAAACAAACTTTTGAAAACTTTGAAATATTAGCCAAAACAACAGATAAAAAAATACCTCTTATAATTGTAATAGAAGGAAAAGGTGTTTTAAATAAAGAAATTAATTTTGAAAATGAAGCTGATGTAAATTGGCAGAAAAACATTGATTATAATACCATTTATTATACAGACATCAAAGGAGCAAATTCTAATTTTATCAGTTTTTGCAGAAAAAACATTGTAGAAGAAACTCTTTCCAAATTTCAGAAAAAAGGGTTCCAGGTTATAGATGTTTATATTGGTTCTTTTTTGGCAGCTTTATTAAACAATACCTTAAAAAAAGAAATACTGTTTTCAACTGATTTATCTTTAGAATTTGAGAACGATAAATTATTGCGTTTCACCAAGCAAAACGAAACGGTAAAAACGGTAGCCTACAAAATTGGAGAAGATAGTGTTTCTTCTACTTTTTTACCGCTTTATGGCACCATAATTCATTTTTTTGTTCAGCCTGACGGTGTTTCAAAAACGACCAATGAAACATTGAACAGTGAAGAACTTATTTATAAAAAAGCGTTTCATTACTTAGGTGTCATTATGCTTGTTGGTTTCCTTGTTTCATTATTAGTAAGCTACTTTCTAATACAATATTATGGTACCAAAAATGCAGAATTAAATCTACAGACCGTATATTCGAACCAATCGTATCAACTGATCTTGGATCTGGAAGCTCAAAAAGAAAAAAAACTGAATATCTTAAAAGAATCGGGTGTTTTATCTTCCAAGTTTCTTTCTTATTACGGTTATCAGCTTATAAAATCTGTTCCGTCTGATATTTCTTTAAATGAGCTAAACATTATACCGCTAAGCGGAGAATATAAAGAAAATAAAAAAGTTTTTTTTGAGAACAAAACTATCCTGATTAAAGGTGAAACTTTTCAAGAATCCTCTTTTAACAACTGGCTTGAAGACATAAAAAAAATGGATTGGCTACAGCGCTTTGAAATCATCAGCCTAAAAAAAGACAAAAAAAACAAATCAATATTCGAAATAAAAATAACACTGAAAAATGTTTGAGAATTATTCCTATAAACAAAAATTTCACGCTTTGATAGTGCTCTTTTTTATGCTGTCTTTTACCGCATATAAAAGATCTTTTCATACTTTATTTGATGTGATTACAGAATATCGAATACTATCAGAAAAAGCAGACAACATTAATAAAAAAGCAAAAAACACAAATGGTCTCACAAGAGATCTTGCCTATTTAGATAAAATAATTGGAAAAGAAGGCGTATCAAAAGAAATGGTACAACAAGGTATTATAAGTTTTGCTTCCGAAAACTCCCCAGGAATCTCTATAAGTGATCTGAAACCCATACATAATTTTCCTGAAGATGATTATCATATTATTACCAATCAATTAGACGTAACCGGCAACAGTAATCAGCTCTTAAAACTAGCTTATGATTTTGAAAAAAAATTCAATCTTTCCAGAATAGTCAGCACGAGTTTCTATACAACCAAAAATAATAATAAATCCGAAGTTTTACATTTAAAAATGATTTTTCAAAACTATGAAAACAACAAATAAAATTATACTAGTTCTTTTGTCATTCCTAACCTATTCCTGCGAAGATATTCTTGAAGAAGATATTAGCGACGATACGGTTCAAATTCTTTCACCAACAAATAATTCTGAAATTGAGAGTAACGTGGTCAGCTTTAAATGGAATAGTCTGAAGGGTAGCGATAAATATCGTATTCAGGTATATGGATCAGATCAAATATTGATACTTGATTCTTTAACTACAAAAACGGCCATAACTTTACCTTTAGAAGCTGGAGATTATGTCTGGAGGGTAAGAGGAGAGAATTATGCCTATGAGTCTATTTATTCTTTTCCCTCTAATTTTTCGACCACAATTTCTAAAGATTTAAGCAATCAGCAAGTGATCTTGAAAAGTCCTGAAAATGATAGATTTGTTAATTTTATTAATGTGACTTTACATTGGGATGCTCTTAATTATGCCAGCAGTTATAATGTAAAAGTTGTCAATACAGTAACAGGGCGAGAAGTATATTCCAATCCTAACATAACGGATACCTCTATTACGCTCAATTTACTAACACTGGAAGATGGAAATTACGAATGGCGATTAAAGGCTAAAAACATTGATTCGGAAACAAAACAATACGCGGCACGAAAATTCAATATCGATACCACTAATCCAAATCAGCCAAAAAATATTTTGCCTGCTGATAATTCAACCCAAACAATCAATTCGAGTATGAACTATACCTGGAGTATTCCAAATGATGTGGGAAGTGCAAAATCGCCAATTTCATATATAGTGGAATTTTCCAATGATGTCGATTTTAATATAATTATGCTAACTCAAAACAGCGATTCGACAACACTTCAACAATCCTTCTCTACTGCAGGGGTTTATTATTGGAGAATAAGAGCAATTGATGGCGCCGGAAATGTTGGTCCAAATAGCACCAAATTTAAGTTTACTGTTAAATAAAATGGTAAAAAAGAAAATAAATATAATTCTAATTATAGCCGTTCTTGCACTTTGGGGAACGGTTGGTTATAGAACGATTAATCGTCAGTTTTCCAGTAATGAGGTTTCTTTGGAGAACGAGAGTCAACTCAAGAATATAACCCTCAATCAAATTAACAAAGATACTTTTGAATTAGAAAAAATAAATCGAGATCCGTTCTTAAATAAACAATTTCAAACTACTCCAACTGTTGTCACCAGAAAGGTAATTTCGAATTACATTCCTGTAAAAAAAACAACTGCAGCTGTAGTTCCAAAAATAGATAACAGTCTCAAATGGCCCGTGTTGTCTTATCACGGATACATTGTATCTAAAGAAAGAAATGAAGATTTGGTCTTGCTTAAAATTAATTCGAAATTATGTCGGTTAAGACTTAATGTTCCTTCAAATGGGGTATTGGTTAAAAAAAATTACAAGGATTCTATCGAAGTTTATTTCAATTCACAAAGTAGAATTATTAAAAAACAATAAATCTTTGCTTGGGGTTTAACCGCAAGGAGTACTATTATAACATGGATTTCTTAAAAGTCTTCTGATTTTTTGATTCAAAACAAAAGCCCATTCCTTTCGGTTCGGGCTTTATTGTATTTGAGTTGTAGTCTTACACCTCAACTGTTTTTTGTATTTGGTCTAAACATGCAGACCTAAAGTAAGTAACGAAATTTGTGGTCTGTTTTATCTGCCAACAATAGCTTTTAGTTCTACATACTTTTCAAGGTTTTTAAAATTATGCCCTTTTTCTTTCATCGATTTGACAAACTGAGGCGAAGCTCCCATCGCTTTTGCGGCAATAACATCATCCAGATTCAAATCACTAAATCCCAAGTCTTTGTATTGTTTGATTAAATCGGCTGTTATATTCTGTGATTTCAAAGCAAATAAATCATCCGGTTTGATATTTTTATAACCTGCTTTTTCGATATCATTTATATATTTCGCCGTAATATTCATGGATTTTAAAGCAAACAAATCGTCGACTTTGATGTTTTTGTACCCCATTTTTTCAAACTCTTTTACGTATTCCGGAGTAATATTTAAGGATTTTAAAGACATCAGTTCATCGTTGGAAAGATCATTGTATCCTAATTGTTTAAAGGAATCCACAAAATCTTTATCGATATCCATTGATTTAAATCCTATAATATCATCCTCGGTTATCTTACCCGAATTTCCTTTATTAGCATCCTGAAAATCGGCAATATATTTCCCGTCAATACCCTGAGATTTTAAGGCAATGAGTTTATCGGCACTAATATCTTTATAGCCTGCTTTGCGAATTTCGTCGATAAAAGCTTTATCAATTCCCATTGATCTAAAAGGAATTAAATCTTCCAAATCAAAATTTACAAGCCCCGATTCTTTGATAGAAGTTACATAGTCTTCATTTACGTCTAAAGCTGCCAACGGAATCAACTGATCTTTATCTACATTTTTATAACCGTTTTTCTTCAGCATTTTTACATAAGAGCTTTTTAAATTTACGATAAAAAACACCATCAGGTCTTCATCATCTGCAACTTCAACTCCTTCTTGAGCCATTTCTTTACTGAAATTTTTATTGGCAACAAATTTATAGGTTCCCATTCCGGTTTGTCCTTCAAATTTTCCGATAAAATTCATGGTTCCTGCTTCACGTGTTATGGTGAACTCGCTTTTTTTGTCCATTGCCAATCCTTTCAATTCGCTCAATTGAAAAGTCGTTGACGAACTATTATCGCCGTCGTTTTTGAATTGGATATTTACCGTATTGCCTTTGATAGTAGCAAACCAGTTTCCTTCTGTTTCCATTCCGTTCTGAATGTTCGACTGTGCTTTAGATTCTTTCTCTTTTAGATCGGAATTTAAAGTCTGACTTTGCGCTGCCGGTTGATTAAAAAGGCAGGCAAACAATACCAATAAAGGCACCAGGAAAAAATATTTCCAGGTTGTGTGTACGTTTGATTTTTTTGAATTCATCATAATGATTCGTTTTTTGAGTAATGATTGATTATAGTTGGTTGTAAGACTCAAAGGAAACTGTGGCGCTGCTACTTTGAGCAGGCTAAACTGATAACTTTCTTTTTCGACTGTGTTCTGTTCTAACATTTTGTTGTCTGTCAAAAATTCGAGATTGCTCTCCAGTACTTTTCGCCACTGCCAGGCAAATGGATTAAACCATTGAAAAATAAGAACTACCTCAGCCAGTAAAAGATCAATAGTGTGTTTTTGCTGCACATGAATTTTCTCATGCAACAAAATCTGATTGTACGTATCCCACTCGTATTTTTCGGGATTGATAAAAATCGTATTCGCAAACGAACAAGGTGCTTTGTCGTCTTTTATCTCGACAATCCTGAATTTACCATCCTGAATGACCGATAAGGAATAGGATCGATATAACAGTACAACGGCCTGCATCAAAAAGTTAAGTCCAAAGATTAGTACGCCAAACCAATACAAATAAACCAGCCATTGTAACATTACCTCAACATTAAAGTGCTGTTGGGTTTGTTCCACCAAAACTTCCTGAACGGGTGGTGCTGCTTGTTTCACTACAGTTGTTGTTTTGTCAACAGCAACCTTAGCTGCCGGAATAGTTGTCAGTACAGTATCTTTTCTAAATGAGAATTGATGTGGTACGGGAAGCAACGGCAAAATAAAAGCCACAAGCATACAGCCCAACAAAACAAATCTATTGAGATCAAAGAACGTTTCTTTCTGCAGCAGTACTTTATAGAATACAAAACAGGCAGAGAGAATCAGGGCGGTGTATAAGATATAAGGTATCATACTTTTCCTTTTTTAATGATGCCAACTATTTCATCCAATTCATTCTCGCTAAGCTTTTGCTCCTTGGCAAAAAAAGCAAGCATTCGGGGATACGAATTATCAAAATATTGACTAACGATATCTTTTAAAGCAAATTTCTGATATTCTTCTCTACTGACTACCGGAAAAAAACAATGCATGTTTCCTGTAGTTTCATGATTCAGGAATCCTTTTTCTTCCAGAATCTTGACTATTGTGGCTACACTGTTGTAATGTGGTTTGGGATCGGGTAACAATGGAATTACGTCTCTAATGAAGGCTTTGTTCAAATCCCAATAGACCTGCATGATCTGTTCTTCTCTTTTGGCTAATTTTATCATGGTTAAATCTTTTCACAAATATAACTACTAATTAATTAGTAGCAAAACTAATTTATTAATATTTAAACTAATTTGTTAGTTATTTTTAGCTATGGGGATTTAACCGTAAGGATGGCAAGGGGTTACGCAAGGGTCGCAAGGTTTAGTTATAGCTTTTCGGTTATTTTATAGCCATGAATTAATAAAGGGACTGTCTCGTTAAAACTACGACACAGTCCCTTTGTTAGTAAATGTTTTTATTATTTATAAATCTTTTAGTGTAATTTTATTGATATCTAAAATTTTAATCCACATTATGATCCTTTTTTTTATTGTTTTACCTCAACATGTATTGCACCTTCTTTCGAATCATGAACCAGCTTTTTATGTGCTTTAAGTCCTGGAAAAGGATGTATAATTTTAGTCACAGCATCTATCCTAAGTAAACTTTGTATAAAATCTAATTTATTAATTAACCCTCGACTAAAAGAAACATCAACAATATTGTTATTTTTAAAAACCTCTTCTGGTACGCAATGCTTTGAAACTAATTCACCCAATTTATAAAGTGCTGTTATTTTTTCAGCCATCAATTTCAGGGTTTCATTTTCAGATTTTCCTTTTTTCACAGAATCATTATATAGCTTAACTACTTTTCTACCCGGTTCTGCATATCTAATATGATTGCCAGATGACTCATTATCATACATCGCTTTGGCTTGTTGCATAGGATTTCTAATTGTACTGGTTATGATTACCGATTTATTTAGGGAATCATTGGCCGCATTTTCTAAAACTGTTATCGTCTTATTACTAATTTGATTAATTCGCTCTTGTGACAAACCACGATCAAACGTAACAATATTACTGTGCTTTCTTTTTACCTCGCCTACTTTTGTACTCTTGTCTATTTTTATCATTTGCTCAAAATCTTCAGCATCATTTGCTATTGACCTGGCTTGATCCTTTCCATTAATAACTTTTCTGGCACTAACATAATCCGTTTTTGACTCATTTACATACTTGCTGATACTAACACCCGTAAAAATACCATTGTTCATTCCCCAAATCATAATTTTGGCAGCAATTTTTGGCTCCATTGCCTTATCAGGATAGTTGACTAAATCTACACCAAACTGGTCTTTCATCTTTACATAGTTATTTTTCCATGTTAATTGCACATAACCTCTACCGGAATATTTTACTCCATCTCCTTCTTTTGTATTCCCTCTTTCAATTGCCGTTTTTCTTCTTTTTTCAGTATTTGCCAAAATCGGATCGTACCTGTGATAGGTTCTTTCTCTTGAAACTTTATCCTTTATCCAAAAACTTTCTCTTACGGGTTTAAATGTTTTAAATGTTTCCGTGTAAACCGTAGCAAGCATATAAGCTACCTGTTCTTTTAGTGGCACTAATTTTTCTAACATAAAATATTCATTCATGTCAGTCAACAACACTTTAAGATTCGCTTCATTTTCTCCTTTGTATTTTTCCAGAAAATAGGCGATATCAATAGCATTTTTGCTACCTCCTTTCGAGTCATTCTTCATAGAATTTGTAGCCCCCACCACCATATTCACTCCTTTATAAGTTAAATGTTTCGTAGAATAACCTTCAACTCCCACATAATAACTCATTTTTTCTCCATTTTTCGATCCTTCAGGACGTTTTATAGAGAAACTTGTTGCCGCCACACCTGCTGCATTTACTTTTGCTTTATTCGAAAAAACCGCTTTTTCTCCCACTTTGTGAGCGGTTAACACAACCTCATCACCAATCATATTTTGGGTTTTAACGACTATAGTCAAGATGGTGCCTTTCGCATTAAAAGAAATTTCATCTTCTGCTGTTACCCTATTGCCATCGTATCTGAAATAAGCGTCAATGATTTTTTTCTCAACGCTAACACGCAATGCTACATCTGTTTCTTTATAAGCAGGTTTTTTAAATGGATATAATTTTCCTTGTTGCATTCCTTCCAGTTTAAACCCTACATTGGCCGTTTTTCTGTTTTGGAATCCGATTTGTCTCTTAAAATTAGAATCAAATTTTATTTCTTTAAAAATCTCGCCATTTTCGTTTGTTTTTACATCACAATAGTGATTCGTTTTAATCGTATTCAAATAGAAATAGATCCTAACAATCTGATTATTGTAATTAGGAATAGTTGCCTTTATCCAATTGCTTTCTCCCGCAAAACCAGATGTTCCCTTTTTACTACCATTACTGTACGCCCAACTTGCCTCTGTTGCTTGCGGATATTTCACCTCTATTTTACAAGTTGAATTCGATTTACCTCCCTCTTTTGTGCTACTGTTACTGTAAGCTTCAATAGTAAACTCTCCTTCTAAATTAGGAATAGGAAAAGCAAAAGATTCTCCTTTAGCTAAATATTGCTTTTTGGCTTGATTATTTTCTACTTGCAATGTCAAGCCATTCGGAATGTATACTTTATTGTTTTTATCATAAACCAGCCATTTTACATTTTGCTTTTCCTCGAGAGTAGCCGGAATTTTAAATGTTTTAACTTTGAATTTGGCTTCCTGACTTATTGGTTTCAATAGATAAATATTCTTTTCACCCCCTTCTTTTGTTATAGTGTCAACAAAATTCTTAATCGTTTTAATACTATAATTTTTGCTCAAGACGTACTGGTCTTTACTCGATACTTTAATAGTAAATTCACCCAAATCAGCCATAACAAGTTTAATAGTACCTGTTGAATCTACTTCTTGTTCTTCTGAAATCGTACTTACTTTGTTGGCATTTGTATACACTACCTGATAATAAAGTTTTAGCGGATTTAATGTTTTTACTTTCGTGTCTTTTAAAGCGACTTTAAATAACTGTGCTTCTGCAGAAGGTCTTGTAAGTTTGTCTTTAATAACAGCAGGAGGGGTAATTAAAATTTCCTGAGTAATTATTTCTACTTCTACAAAAGCAGATCCTTTTATCGTTTTAGTATTGTTTGCTCCGGGCCTAAATCCGTATGCTTCTATTTTATAAGTTCCTGCTTTGTCAAAATTATAGTGAAACGAAGTTCCTTTGTCTGCAAAAACAATTCCTTTGTCCTTTTTGTTTTTACTGTTATAAACAATCCAGTTTATGTTTTCTTTCTCATGCAGACTTTCATATATAAAGGTTTCATCAACGAAAAATTCGAGACTTTCTCCTGTAATAAAAGAAATTGCTTCTGCATTTTTAATTTTCACACCTCCTTTGTTTACGCCACTTCCTTGAATGTCTTCTATTTTTCTCAGGAATACGTAGACCTCTTCTCTTCCAATTGATGCATATAGTTTGTCGGCACTTAAATTCGGGTATATTTTGGTTTTGGAAGTTATTGTGATGGTATTCGGTAAGGCATCGAGCCCTTCGACTTCTTTTAGCAATAAGAAAAGTTCATCATATTGCTCAAAAAGGTTAGCAACGTTAATACTATCATCGCCTAATTGTTTTTTAATCGTCGTCCAACGCTCTTTACTTCCTTTAGAAATTCTCCCATGCAATATATTAGAGTCAATTGCTTTAATCATTTTTTTGCGGACAATGTCCCAATTAAAGTTTTGAGTTTCTATAACCTTTTGATTGGATTGTTTCAATAAGGCATACATTTCTGTAAATAATGTATGCTCCGGTTTACCATCAAAATCTGCTGCAACGTCTCTTTCCTCAAAAGCTTTAGCAATACCCGTCCAGTACGTTATCGCAACGGTATCCTCTGTTACAGTCGCGATCGCTAATTTCTTTTTAATTGCTGCTTTTATAACTTCTAATGTTGGTTCGCCCGTGTTTATTTGCATTTTTTGCGGTACCGCCACGATTTGTTGTGCTGCCACACTAGCATAAGTTTGAGTCGCCAGACCACTACTTAAATTTGGAATGCTACTTGCAGCTCCTGATCCCGGAGAAGTATTGCCTGTTGATGTGGAAGAACTCTTAGTCATTCTGCCTGTAGTATCAACAGCGCCTCCTCCGGTTGGAGTGGTTAAAGTTTGTTGTGCTGTCTTCGTAGTCGAAGAAGTAGTGCTCAATAAATTTGGTGAAATGGTAGCTCTTTCTGCCGTTGCAGTTTGATGTACGCTGGTTTCTGAAGAAATAGTTTGTTTATTATCCCTTCCCAAAGTTGTTTTAGCAGTATTTGATGAAGTTCCTGAAGAAATACTATTAGCAGTACCCCTTCCTACAGTTGTCACAGCATCATTTGACATCGTTTCCGAAAAAGTTGAAGAAATACTATTATTGGTAGTCTCTCTTATAGTTGATGCAGTAAAATCTGGCTTTGCCTCCTCAGAAACCGAAGGAGTAGTGCTAATCGATGTAAACGAATTTTGGTTCGTTCCGACAGTCGTATCGGTAGCGCCTCCTTCGGTTGAGGCATTGGAATTGTTTAAAATAGCAGCAGCCTCACGAGATTTTTGCTCCTCCCATTCTTGTACGATATCTTTTTGCTGGCTCATCTCTTTTGAAACTTTGGCCAACTCTTTTAGAATGTCTTTAGTTAATTGTTCGGAGCTACCTATAGCAGTACTGTCTTCTATTGAAATATTGAAATTGTGAATGGCATTTTTACGCATGGCTAGAGTATTTTTCTGAGTGTAAAAGTACTATCAGAGTTCCTAATTTTAAAATTTCAATCCACTTGTATTCAGTAGTTTCAGCAGAAACAGAACTTACTGAAACTACTGAATACAGTGGTCTTTTTTTAGGTCGTTTTACATTTCTCTACCTTACTTTTACACCCTCCAATAACAGCTAATATGCTTGTCTTATAGGTAGCCGAAATTTCAAAATTTACCAAACCAATCTTATAAAACAGTCCAAGTCTCATTAGATACTAAATAGGGAAAACGAAAATTTTTAAGCATTAATTATTTCTCGTTCGCTCCTGTTTATGAAAACAACACAACAACCTCAGCAAAGGTTTTAACATTCTAAAATATTTACTGTATAAGGTGCAAGCTCACCTGCCATTACGTATTGAATCTCTTAATTATTTAAACTATAAAAAATGAAAAACATGATTAAAAACTGGAAAACAACAGTAACAGGAATTATTGTTGGAGGAGTAGCAGCGGCAGTTGCTTTGGGTTATATCACAACAGAAGTTGGCACACAAATAACAGGTCTTTGCATTGCTCTTGGCTTAATTGTAAGCAAAGACGGTGATCAGACCGGTGTAACAAAGTAAACGTATTTCCCAGGAGGACGGGAAGTAAAAAATAGTCCTCCATCAGTAAAAAAACATCAAATCAGTTGCCCTAAAAAAGGGAATACTACGCGGAAACCGATATCGTATTCCTTCCAAAATCAATTTCAGGAAAGTTTGACTTTCTAAAAAATCTACCATTTAATTACACTATTAAAATTAATACCAATACACTATGACGACAGATATCAAGACTATTTTAAGCTGGTTTAAAACCGGCAAAAAACCAACTGAAAAACAATTTTGGGATTCCTGGTTAAGTTTCTGGCATAAGGATGAACAGATTTCACAAAAAAACATAACCAATCTGGTGGATACCCTGAATAATAAAGTAGAGACCGATCTATTTGATAGTCACCAAACAGATGAAACAGCACATGCCCAATTATTTGCAAAAACTAAAATTGTCAAACCCGGAGAATTTATCGTTTTTAAAGTTGAACCAAATACAGCTGATTATTTAGAAATAGGTGACAGTGTGATTGGTTATTGTCAAGACAATTTCCTTTGTGAAGCAACGTACTACGGTGGAGATACCAGTTTGATGACCAGTTTTACCAAACTAAATAATAAAGTAGGCAGAATTGTATCATTCACTTCCAATGATTCAAGTAATGATGACTTTATCATTTATGAACTTAATAATGAAGTCCTGCTTAGATCTTTGAGCTGCGGTGCATATAGTGGAGTTTATCTAATGTATAAAAAACCGGGAGAACTCGAATTCTCAAACGCATGGTTTAATGGCACGTATCCGAAAACATGGGTGACCTGGTTTGAATTTACTACGGGTACAGTTATTAAATTAATAGATACGATTGGTGGCTTGGAGGATTCGGAAGAATTTACAATTGGACAACCGGAGTAAACCAGAGCAAAACCTTAAAAAAATAATACCTATGAAAAAAGCAATTATACTATGCATTTTAGCCATCGGAACGATCGCAAATGCTCAAAACCAGATTACAACAAAACCATTACAACTTAATTCTGTGCCCATCGGACTACCCACAGATCAACTACTTGTCATTGGAGCGGATAAGGTGGTAAAAAAAGTAAATGCTCTTCTAATCGATGGTAGTGAAACAAAGATACAGGCAGGAGCCAACACCACTATTACAGGAATGGGAACTATTAACAACCCCTATATTCTTAATGCTTCCGATGGGTCTTCTTCTCCCGTAAGCGCATCGGAATCGGGAATTGTTGACAATACAAAATTACAAGAACTGGGTGGAGTCGATAAATTAATTAATAACGTTAGAATTGGACAAGGAGAAGGTACGGGTACTTCAAATACAATCCTCGGTGTTAATGTCCTCTCTGTAAATACAACCGGATCGGATAACACAGGTGTTGGATTTGGAGTTCTGGAATTTAATACTGTAGGGGAATCAAACACCGGATTAGGAAATTTCGCTTTACATGCCAACACAACTGGCTCTTATAACGATGCATTTGGAGGTAAAGCATTAGGCAAAAACACGACCGCCAGTGCAAACACTGCATTCGGTGGATATGCATTAGCCGAAAACCAAACATCACCTTATAATGTAGCCATTGGATGTAAAGCTCTGTCTACTATGATATCAGGATTAGGACAATCTACCGCTATTGGAGCCTACTGCATGTCTGATGCTACCGGTACAGATAAAAATGCAGCAATCGGAACTTATGCTTTACGTTACAATACATCAGGATTTTCTAATACGGCTATTGGACATACTGCTTTAGGTTTAAATACATCAGGAAATTCAAATAATGCAGTAGGTAATTATTCCTTAGGCGCTGTTACTACAGGAGCGGCTAATATTGGGATTGGAAAATTTGCAGGAAGATATGTTACAACAGGAAGTAGCAACATTTATATAGGATCTGAAGGAGCTGTAGCTGACGCGGCCGCAAATAGCATTATTAACATAGGAAATAAAATTACGGTAAGAGGCACAAAAGTATCTTTGATTGGAACAATGAATATAGGAACAGCACCTCTTTATGAGAACAATACAGCAGCTTTAGCAGGCGGTTTGACAGCAGGTGATATTTATCGTACAGCATCGGGAGTATTAATGATTACTTATTAAATCATTTTAACTATTAAAAAAACATGATTAATTTCAATATAATATGGCAGGCATACTACAAAATACCGTTTTCGGAAAGAAAAACTATAAAAACAAAATAGAATACAATCTATATTTCAAAACTAAATCAAATGCTGCAACTTATTCTATTAATTTCCCAAAATATACCAAAACTGTCGGTAAAATAATTTATGTAAAAATTGTAGGCATGGTCAGCAATCATGTTTATTATAATGGTTTACATACAGATAATCAAACTTTTGATTTATCGTATAACAATATCAATGAAGAAATAGGATATTACATTTCGACAAAAGAGTTTTATACAAATTTTATTGACTTAAATAATAAAAGTATTACCTATATCAATTTCAGCATAATTATTACTACATGGGATTCTTCCCAGCAGTTACTGAATAATGACATCACAACAACTATATATGGTGGTTTTCATAATAATTCGACACTAGCAGGATATGATTTTAATAACAATGCTAATTTTACAAAAGACTTATTACCACCTGATAATGTTGGAAACATTAAGATAAAATCTCTCGGTCTTTCTAAAACTAAAATTTATGATGTCACTGAAATTTTAGCTGATTATCAAAATTTAGGATATTTATCCATTGGAAATGCTACAGATGTTTTTGATTTTACGGTTCCAATATCACATCCTAAATTAAATAGACTAGATTTAGATTTTATAACGCAAAAAATCCCAGATCTAACGTTTAAGAATTGCCCATCGTTAAAAAATTTAATCGCTGTCTATCCTAGAATATTCAACATATCCATAGAAAATTGTCCTGTCCTTGAAAGTATTAGCAATTGGGGAAACAAGGATATTTCTGACATTAATAGAATCGGCAATAGCAAGTTTAAAGGATTAGCTATTAGCCCCAATACATTTACACCTAAAATTAAAGATAAAATCATAGACTACTGTATTTCTGATGAGGTTTTGAATGGAACTTTATATATTGGAACAACCTTTAACGCTCCAACAAATACCGAAGGATTGACCACACTTCGTTCCAGAGGATGGACTATCCAATAAAATCAAAGGTGTAATACATATACTTCATCCTAATATTGCCTAAATAATTTAAGAATAAAAAAATTGGTAATTAAAATCTTCTAACTTTTTATCTATCAATCATTATATGCTGTTTTTTTTCTACTAAAACTACTGGAAACAAGAGTTGTATATTACTTTTTTCTCTTTTCCCCAACTACCTTATATATCCCAAAATATCAAATACCAGCATTTTATAATGCATTCCAGTTTACAAAATTAAATGTTTTTTTTCGCAAAAACATTGACTCTGGCGCTTACATAATAGCGCACTAATCTTACAAAAAAACAATTCAATTAACTATTAATTCCAAAACAGTATGCCAACAAACATTAATATCATTTTAAGCTGGTTTAAAACCGGCAAAAAACCAACTGAAAAACAATTTTGGGATTCCTGGCTAAGTTTCTGGCATAAGGATGAACAGATTTCACAAAAAAACATAACCAATCTGGTGGATACCCTTAATAATAAAGTAGAGACCGATCTATTTGATAGTCACCAAACAGATGAAACAGCACATGCCCAATTATTTGCAAAAACTAAAATTGTCAAACCCGGAGAATTTATCGTTTTTAAAGTTGAACCAAATACAGCCGATTATTTAGAAATAGACGACAGTGTGATTGGTTATTGTCAAGACAATTTCCTTTGTGAAGCAACGTACTACGGTGGAGATACCAGTTTGATGACCAGTTTTACCAAACTAAACAATAAAGTAGGCAGAATTGTATCATTCACTTCCAATGATTCAAGTAATGATGACTTTATCATTTATGAACTTAATAATGAAGTATTACTTAGATCTCATAGCTGCGGTGCGTATAGTGGAGTCTATCTTATGTACAAAAAACCGGGAGAACAAGGGTTTTCAAACGCATGGTTTAATGGCACTTATCCGAAAACATGGGTAACCTGGTTTGAATTTACTGCGGGTACAGTTATTAAATTAATAGATACGATTGGTGGCTTGGAGGATTCGGAAGAATTTATAATTGGACAACCGGAATAAACCAGAACAAAACCTTAAAAAAATAATACCTATGAAAAAAACAATTACACTATGCATTTTAGCAATCGGAACGATCGTAAATGCTCAAAACCAGATTATAACTAAAAAATTACAACTTGATAATGTGCCCCCTGGGAATAACACTGAAAAAATTCTTGTCATTGGAACAGATAAAATTGTAAAAAAAGTCGATATCCCTGCTGCTGCCAATGGTAGTGAAACAAGGATACAAGCCGGAACTAATATGACTATTACAGGAACCGGAACGAACTACAACCCTTATATTATTAATACTTCCGGTGGATCTTCTTCTGCTCCCGTAAGTGCATCACTACCGGGAATTGTTGATAACAAAGTATTACAAGAATTGGGTGGAGTTGATAAATTAATCAATGGGATCAGAATTGGAAAAGGTAATTCCAACGTTTCTAACAACACTGCAATAGGCGTAAACACGCTAAGATCTAATACTACCGGAGAATATAATACCGCAATTGGTTTTCTTGTCTTAGAATATAATACAACAGGAAAATCAAACACCGGGCTTGGAGTTGGGGCATCTTATTATAATACTACCGGATATGAGAACACAGCCTTAGGCCATCAAACTTTAAATTTTAATACTGTTGGAAGTGGTAATACCTCTGTAGGATTTCAAAGTTTAGTTCGAAATTACGCAGACCAAAATACTGGAATAGGAACCTATTCCTTATGGAGAAATACTACAGGTGTCAGAAACGTAGCGCTCGGATATGGCTCGGGAGTCGGCATATCTTCAGGATCGGGGAATGTAATAATTGGTACCTTAACACCTACTGCTGATTATAAATTGACCGTTAGTACGGGTAGCAATAACTTAGTAATAGCCCCAAACGGCGGTATTTTTAATGGTATAACTACTGGTTCCGGAAACATTGTCCTTGGAAAAGCAGAAGGATTGCCGGCGGCTTTAGAGAATAATATTGTAATTGCTAACGGTATAGGCCAGATAAAAGCTCAAAACAATGGCACAAACTGGACGTTTAACGGGCAAATCAATAAAAGTGCCTTTGATACCGCCCCAGTCTCTGCAACTGCTCCGGGCACACTTGGGGAAATTCGAATAACAACAACTTACATCTATGTTTGTACAGCAACAAATACGTGGGTTCGTTCTTCTTTAACAACCTGGTAAAATAGTACAAAATTTAGACTTGGTTGTGTCCTATTCTTGTAAAAACTACTTCCACATTTTACTGCATTAGAGCTATCAATAAGGGCATCATTCTCAGAGACAGCAATCTAAAAAATCAGCTAAATCATTAATTTAACTAAACTCAAAGCCAGACTTGGAGAATTAAAACCTTCTAATGCTGGCTTTGTTTTACGTTTTGAACTCCCGGAGAAGTTTAATTCCATCCTTTTGAGATCAATTTTCTGCAAATAACGGCCATTCTGAGCCCCATAAAAAAGCGCACTAATCGTACAAAAAAACAATTCAATTAACCATTAATTTCAATGTAATATGATAACAAACATCAATACCATTTTAGGCTGGTTTAAAACCGGAAAAAAGCCAACCCAAAAGCAATTTTGGGACACCTGGCAAAGTTTTTGGCATAAAGACGAACAAATTCCTCAAGCCAAGATAACCGATCTAACGGACACACTAAATGCTAAAACAGAGAAAGTACAGTTTGAAGCCCACAAAATCGATAAAACCGCACACGCTTTTTTGTTTGAAGCTAAAGAAGATAAAACCCAAAAAGGTAGCGCTGACGGTTATGCTCCATTAAACCATTTTACAAAATTAGCGAGTCAATATTTAGACATTGTGAATGATTTGATTTCCGGTGGTTCTGCTTCGCTTTTAAGTGCTGAACAGGGTATGATTTTACAACAGCAAATTAACAATATTACTATTTTACTGGCTTCAGACAATAGTAATCTGGACACAGTTCAAAAAATTGTAGATGCCATTGAAACTATCCAGGCTACTTTAAGTACTATTTTGGTAAATGATCTCACGAGCGGTGGAGCTGCAAAAGCATTAACTGCCGAGATGGGAAAGCTATTAGAAAATAAAAAAGTAGACAAATCTTCTGGTAAAAGTTTACTTGCTGATGCTGAAATCACCAGACTTGGTACACTTGCAAATTACACTCATCCTGTTAATCATTCCCCTGATATTATTACTCAGAATCCCAATAATAGATTTGTAACAGATGACGAGAAAACGACTTGGAATACAAAACAGCCCGCATTAGGTTTTATTCCCGAAAACGCTGCAAATAAAAATATCGTTAATGGTTATGCAGGGCTTGGTGCAGACGGAAAATTACTTTCTTCACAACTTCCTGCCCTGACTATAAACAACACTTTTGTAATTGCTTCCCAAGCAGAAATGTTGACTTTAGCAGTCGAAACCGGAGATATTGCAGTTAGAACCGATTTAAACAAATCTTTCATTCTAAAAGGAACAAATCCAACCGTACAATCAGATTGGCAGGAATTACTTACTCCTACCAGTGATGTTACAACAGTCTTTGGCCGTAATGGCGCTGTTACCTCCCAAAACGGAGATTATACGGCTAATCAGATTACAGAAACGGCAGAAAGAAAATTTCAATCGGCAACGCAACAAGCGTTTAATGATGCTACTTCCAGTATTCAGACACAATTAGATGCAAAAAAATCCAACGCCATCCATACAGGTGATGCGACCGGCGAAAATATTTTAACGGTAAAAGGAATTAATGGAACTTTACTTTCAGGAATGGCAACTGGTATTTTAAAGAATACAACGTCTACCGGAGTTCCTGTTATTGCCCAAGTTCGAACAGATTATGCTGAACCTACAACAGCTCTGGAAACCGGTATTCTGAAAAACACCACTTCCAGCGGAGCCCATACCATTGCAGTAGCCAGCGATTTTCCAATCTTAAACCAAGATACAACTGGCACAGCCAATAACGCAACAAATCTTGCCGGACAACCTGCCTCCTATTACGCACCAATTTATTCCCCTAGACTTTTGGGGGCACCAACAGCAATAACCCCAGCGCCGGGATCCGATTCCAGTCAAATAGCAACACTTGGTTATGTTACCATTATAGATAGTGACAATGTGAAGAAAACCGGAAGTCAAACTATAAGTGGTCATAAAACTTTTAACAACTTTGTAATGCTAGATTACGGTACGCTTTTTCTAAAACGACCAGACAATTCTGCCTACAATATGTTAACTGCAATAGAGGATGGAATGCTGCTTAGCCCCAATTCTAACGGTAATTTTAAAACTGAAATAAGCTCCCATGGAATAAAATTTGGCAGATCATCGGTTCAGGCAGAACTTAATACCGATAATTTAACCGCCTCAAGAACCTTTCTAGTACCGAACAAATCCGGAACATTAGCCTTGAAAGATGATTTTATAGTAACATCTCCCGGTAACACCGTAAATCCGGCATTCATAATCCCAAACGGACAGTTAACCACGACTCCGCAAAATGGAGCAATAGAGCGTGACTCTAATGGAATATTATGGGAAACTCATGCCGGAGTAAGAGATAAAATAAGCGTACCTGACGTTCCATACAAAAGTATCACGAATCTAAACACTTTATTTACGAGTTACAGACGAAGTTCGGTCAACACCTGTCAGGTACATACCGAAAGTGCTTTTTGTCCTGAAACAGGCACCTCCGCAACCTGGGGAATACTAACCAGTTGTAAAACAGATGACACTGAAGATTACGGAACCCAAACCTATGTATCAATGGGCGCAGTACCTAATACTTATGTTCGAAATTGCAAAAATGGAGTCTGGTCGGCGTGGATAAAATTAAGCTAGACATCAAATCCAAAAACAAATAGCTTCTAAATAATAAAAAATAGTGCATCAAAGTCTATTCGAGCTTTTAAGCTTTCTTGTAGACTTTGATGTACTTTGTTTGTAAAAAAAAATGGTAAATATTGCAAACTAACGCAATTCTAAATCCAACAACCACTACAACATAACGCACTGTTAACCAACAACAAACAGTTACTATTTTCTACTGAAACTACAGAAACCAAAGGTTCAATTTTTCTTTTTTTCTCTGCTTGTGAACTACTTTTACATACGCTAATGCTACTGTCAGTACGCCTGACAAGAGCAGTCATTCCCTTTCATTTTCAGCTTATTTTAAAGCAAAACCTCAACAATTGTAGATCAATTTTAATAATCAAATAACAATAAACTAATTATGGATTATACACCAAAAGACCTAGGAGAAACTCCTAGACCACCGGACATGAGTGCTTTTAAAAATCCCTTGGCACAACCAGCACAAGGAAACATTTTTATAGACAGTTTTACGATTAGTCCTTTAAGCCCAACTGAAAAAAAGGAAAGCTTGTCTGAAGCCATAAAGAAAGAAAGCAGAGACAGCGCTATTTAGAGTCAAATGCTGTAAAAAACTTTTAGAGCTACTTCCGGTTCCCCTTAAAACGACCTAATCTATAAAATCATAAAAAATGCCAGACGAAACTTCCCTTCAAAAACTAAAAGAAAAATACGGAACGGTATTAAAACTTACTTCCGACGATCAATCGACCACTGCTTACTGCAAAAAACCATCCTTTACTACATTTCTAAAATACCAAAAGATATACAAGGACAATCCGCATGAAGCCATCTTGTATTTATTTAAAGAATGTGTGCTTGAAAAAGAAAATTTTGAAGACGAATTCATGCTTTCTTCAGGAAATTCGCTTGTAGCCACGATAAAAGCAGATAGCGAATTTACAATCGATGCCACACCCCAAAGAGATGAATTTAAAAAGTCGGCTGCCCTTATCAGACAGGCTTTTCAGGTAGATCCCTATCAATTATCGATGGACGAGTTTTACAAATTACTCGAAGAAGCACTGTGGCTGCAAAAACACAATGAGATAAGACTGGAAAATACCTTTATCACAGCCTTTGCTAAAACATTTTCAAACTAAAAATAAAAAAATAAATACGTATGAAATTCAATTTTAATGTAAACGAAATTTTAGACTCCAAAGACAACGAATATACCGGTATTAACTATAACGAATCGGAATCGAAAGATTTTATTATAGACAAAACGGGCGGTGAATTTAATCTGAGAGTTTTTGCTCCCTTGGTTTTCGAACCTCTGGTAAAAAAAGATCTTACCCTTCCCAGCTTGCGAATCGATGCAGTTACCGTTAATCTAAATCGTTCAAAAACCATAAAAAAAGAGAGCATCGAAGGAAGAGATTCAACGATCAAAGAACATATTACCAATGGCGATTTTAGTATTTCTATTGACGGATTGATTGCGAATGAAAAAGGGGATGAATATCCAAAAGAAAAACTTTTTTTATTGAAACAATTTCTAAATGCTCCCTATTCCTTAAGAATTACGCATGCCATTTTGAATCGATTTGGAATTTACGAGTTAGTAATTGATTCCTACTCTATCCCTTCTATTTCGGGAACAAAAAACATTCAAAAATTTACTGCCAGTGCGACCTCAGATGAAACCGTAGAACTAATAATTAGAGACAATGTTTAAACTAAATGCTAAAATTAGAGTCTACGAAACGGTAAAACTTATCCCAACTCCGAAGTTCTACGAATTTACCTATGTAAAAAATGTAGACATCAGCAGTTCGTATAAATCGCTTACCGATACGGCTACTCTTATAATGCCAAAAAAAGTATATACCGATACCAAAGATTTTGATCAGAATCTGTTTTCGAATGCAAGTGGTAAGGAAAAATCAATTCATGATTTTTTTAAACTGGAAAATTTTATAGAAATATTTTTAGGCTATGACGGCGATTACAAATCTGCTTTTCGAGGGTATATAACCGGAGTGCAATCAGACATCAATGCGACTATATCTTGTGAAGACATGATGTATGCTTTAAAAAAGATAAAAGCAGTAAAAAATGATGATGTTCAGAATCCGAATGATGTCCTTAATGTTGTTGCGGCAAACCCTACTATAAATGTTGAAAATTTTAATCCTAAAACGTTCTTCGAAAAAAGAATCAGAGAGCTAAAACTACCTTTTAAAGTAAATGCGCTTAACGAGGAATTAGGTAACATCATGATCAACAGAAACCATAGTCTGGCACAAATATTTGAGATGCTGAAAGATCGCGGGATTTTCACCTATTTTAAAATCGAAAAAACAGGGCCGGTACTTACCATTACCAATAATCCACAGCAATATACGGCGACTGAATTAGGAGGTTTTATCGATCGAAATTTTATTAAAAGTCCATTAGTAGGAGCGATTACAAAAAAACTAATCAATAAAGGTCTTGACTTGTTAAGTTCCCAATTAAACAAAGTAATGCAAGTCATTCCCGGAGGTTTTTTAGGAAAAGCACTTTTCAGGTTTCATTACAATATTATAGAAGACAAATTAGTAGTAGTGAACGAGTCCACGAAGAATACCCGTACACGAGTAGAAAAATACTTTAAAAACTCAAACACTCCCATTTATATTGAATTAGGCGACCCAAACGGACAGTTAATCAAAACCCATGTATTGCATAGTGATACAGATGAATTGCCTACAGATCCAACGGCTTTTAAAAAAGCTGCTGCAGAAACTGCTGCAGAATTGTTCCAACATGCCGCTTTCAGAGCAATGGGATCTAAACCAAGTGGTTTTGAAGGTTCTTTTCTCACTTTTGGCGAGCCGTTTGTGCGTCCTACAGATAAAGTGATTCTTGAAAATGCAAAGGATATTGAAAAAAACGGAACTTTTCAGGTCGAAAAAGTAGAACGAAGTTATGGCGAGAACGGTTACAGACAAAGGATTTATATAGGTAGAAGAGTCGAAGCAATATAAAAATACACAAATGGAAAATATAACAGATCTAGTAAAAAATGTTGCTGCTAAAAATCAACGTATTGAAACTTTTGCGGCAAGAGTCATTGAAATAAACAAAGAGGAAGCATCACTTCATAATCCCGAAGATGCTTATACCGTCAACATCATGCGAGGCGATGGCGCCATACTTAAAAATGTACGACTAAAAGCCTCCATTCAGGATTTAGAGCACGGAATTATCACAATTCCTAAAAAAGACAGCTGGGTTTTGGCTACTATAATAGATGGAGTTGAAACCCGTGCCTTTATTTCGCAATATGCTGAAGTCGACAGAGTAATGGGGCGCATACAAGCCACAAGTGATCCCAAATTGTTTTTTGATTATAGCGCCGATGGTACCAAACTGCATATTCGTTACATGAAAACGGATACCGAAGGCGAAAGTAATGAGGCCAAAATTACAGATGTCGCTAAAATAGAGTTTGATAAGGACCAAAATTTTAAAATCAGCTACTTTGATGCTGACGAAAAACCATTGGCCGTTACCCATTTTTCGCCGGACAGTTTGACAGCTACTTTTAATTCTGTTGAAAACAAAGAAGTAAAAGAACGTTTGGCTTTGGCAATAGCAAAAGATACGGTTTCCTTAAAATTTAAGAATAATCAAGGTAAAGAATTAAACTCTTTGGTCGCAACACCCGAAAAGTACGCCATTTTATTAAAAACCGATCAGGATAAAAAACAGGCTTCTTTAACCATTGAAAAAGAAAAAATAGCCGGTTATCTGTTCCAAGAGGATGAACTCAAAAAATTGGCATTTGAACTCAATGGCGAAAGCGATAGTATTCGATTAAAAAAAGACGATAACAATTTAATTGAACTAAAAGGAAAAACAGCCATTACCCTAAAAACCGAAGGCGATATTAACATCGAAGGGAAAAACATAAATATGAAATCTACCGAAAAAATAAATATCAATGCTACCGGTGATACAACTATTAGCGGAGCCAACGTAAAAATCAACTAATTATGGCTACCAAATATGTATGTGATGGTGCTTTATGTATGTGCGATAGCGGTAATGCAGTAGGCATCTTAGAAGTAAAATCTCAAAGCACCGTTTTTATTCAGGAAAAATTAATGGCTACAGACGAAGAAAAAACTTTCACAGCTCCTTTTTTCGGAAACTGTTCTAAACAAAATAATAAGCCGTGTACTCCTAATATAATAACTAAATGGGAGAAACCCGCGACCAATGTAAATGCAAACAATAAAAAAGCGCTTTTAGAAACTTCAACTTTAAAATGCGAATTTAAGGGCGAAATCAAGATCACAAATCCGCTTCAAAATGGGCCTAAAAAAGTTGTATTTGATGCTTATGTACCACCAACAGTAACTCCCTTAACAAAGGAAATTGTAAGTGTGAATTGGAAAAATGCAGATTTAGACCAAGATATTGATACAGCCTATATTGGAGATAAAGTGAGCCTGGTTGTAAAAACAAAAAACTACGCAGAAGGAGAAACAGTGGTAATTGTAATCGACGAAGTCGATGGCAAAGATGTCAAAACAAATACCAAACTAATAAAATTCAGCGGAGAGGTCAATGCAGATGGTCTTGCCATTTTAAAAGAAGAAATTGCAATTGAAACCGTAAACTAGTAACAAACAAGATGGAAAGAACATTTAGAATTAAAGAAGTTAACGGCGATACTGGTTTTCAAGATCAAACATTAGTTGTAGAAAAGAAAAAGATAAATCTTTTAATTGTTTTGGAGTTAGGAGGTACAACACAATTTTCAAGAACTTATAATGACCTCTGGACCGTTAAAAAACTAGATAGTCTGGCTAATCTAAAAGAAATTAATAATCTTGGTGATAGCAATGAATTTGAAAATATTTGCATTGTACATCATGGAAATATCTTCTCCGACACTTCTAAAGGTAAAAACAGCAGGGCTATTTTATTTTCCAACAAAATTCGCGAAATAAAACTCGTAATTTCTAAATTAGGAGAAATTCCCGTTACTATAGATGATGCATATGCTTTACGAGTATTCGAAAAATCAAAACTTCTGTTTAGCAAAAACGGTCCGGATGAATTAAAAATCAAAGCTTGTTTGGGCTTAAAAAATTTAATAAACAGGCTACCGGATGGTGGTACTTTTATTTCGGTAGCATGTAAAGAAGCCAACGATTCCGAATTCTTAAAAGAGCTTGCTGATTTTACAACTAAAAACATTCAACTATTTGGCAATACAAATTATTCTCTTATTGATGACGGGAGTGACTACAAATACAATAAGCTGGTCCTTTATAACTATCGTTCCATTTTAAACACTTATTTATCAACTGCCTGGCAAAATCAGAACGGTTGGATGTATTATGACACTGGTTTAAAAAAGTTAGTTCTTACTAAAAAAGAACTTTGGTTGTACAGTACAGGAGAAAAAATATTTGCTTTGTTTAATAGAAAAAAGGAATTAACAAGGGAACAAATTGACAGAGATCATTATGCTCAACTATATTTTTCAAAGGAATACGAGAAATTCCACAAAAAAAATGTCAACACCATTACCTATGAAAATTGGAAGAAACAAATGGAGAAAAAATACTCTGATTTTAAACCTGCAGTATTAAATCCAAAAAAGTAACTCTTTCAATCAGATAGACACCAAATAATCAAAGCTTCAAAATACCGGATTTGCTGCTTTAAATAACTTCACAATAAAAAACACTCCACTTCACTTAAAAACATCTAAAATAAACGAGGCTATCAAAAAGTAATTTTTAGATAGCCTCGTTTTAACTTTTGTATCAATTCAGTTTTTTCTTTAAAGTCTCTTCCAATTCGTAGAATTTACTTTCAAGTGTATGTAGTTTTTCATAAATATTAATCGGATCCGGCATTTGTTTGGAAGCATACATGCTTGCGTACCAAACCTCTAAAATATCCTCGGCATAAATCGAATACATCGGATAATTCCCGTCTCTGTTGTCTGATTTAAGGATTAATTTTCCACTCTCTCTGATTCGGTTTAGGACCCTTTTTACCACAACTCCGTCGTTCTTGCTGATAATAACATAAATCCTTCCGTCGAGTATATCATCAAAATTATCAACGTATTTTCCAAAAAGGTAATCGCCGTCGTGTATGGTGGTTGACATCGAATTTCCTTTTATTTCAAAACATCTGTAGGTTCCGTTTTTTAACATTGGCATGCTAAAGGAAGGAAGACTCTCCATATATTCCGGATCAGAATAACCGTCTAAATAACCGGCGCGTGCCTTCACCCCTATAAAATTAATATTCTCGTCTCCTTTTTCATTTACCGTTATAATCTTAGGTAATTTTAAATTGACGTCATTACTATTTGTTGCAGTCACAAAAATCTCTTCGCTGTCACCAAAAAAATATTCCGGATTTACATTACAGTGTTTAATTATACTATTGATCAGATCGAAGCCCGGTTTAGTTCTTTTCCTGTTTCCATCAGATTGTAATCTGCCACCAGTAATACTGTCTATTGTAGTACTGGTTACTCCTATTAACTTAGCAAAGGAATTATTATTCAGATTCATCTCGTCTATAATACGTTTTATTTTAGCGTGTATTTCCATCTTATCATTGCTTTATGTAATATGTTTTTATTTCCTGTAAAACATTCCACTATATGTTGCAAAAATAAATAATATATGCTTAACAATTGTCTTTCTTTCTCTTTTTTTTCATTAAACACTTAATTATCAATACTCCATTACTCTTTTTCTTACCTGATTTCCGTAATGCAAAGCTGACTAAACTCGTACTAACTCACTGATACAAAGCATTTACCTGCAATAAGATCAAAATTTCATTTTTATTTTTTCCTGAAACGAAATAGGTACAACTTTTCTTAAACCCTACTATTTCAAGAGATAAAGAACTCTTTATTGTAGTAAAGTACTGTATTAAACAGCCTTTTTTCAGGTCAAAAAACAGCAATTAGCAGGCTTATCATATTACTGAAACTATTGCATTTTTTATGTAATATGTTTGCAATATCCAAACATATGTTTTATATTTGCTTAAAAATAATCCAACATATGATTTTAAAAGATTTTTATAAAGAGAAAAAGAGCGCCATCGAAACACAGTTTATTTCTGATGCGCCAGTAGTTCATTTGTATAGTGATGCTATTTTTAAAACCACTATCGAAAAACCTTTAGTACTGTTTAAATACAACAATGTAACCTGGGAGACCTCTTCTGAGAAAAATTACAAAGCTGATGTTTCTTTTTCTCTCTATGTTGTGATGCCCGTTGGTATTATTTCTTCAACAAGTTATGAAGCGGCATTCGAAATTGCAGAGCGTATCGACAAGGCCATCTTGACTGCCAGTACCAGTACCAGTTTCATCGATACCAATTCAACATTTAAAATAAACGAAAAACAATGCAACAATGATCAGGTGTATTGGAATAAAAACGACCATTTCATCTGGCAAATAACCTATAAAACCACTTTAGTTGAAAACATATTAAAAAAGAAATACATCCTTTTCAACAACGGACTAAGTAATGAAGCACTCGAAGATCTTGGTTACGACCTCACCAACGGAATAATCGAAATAAACCCAAATAAAGTGAGTGGCACTGTAGAAGTAACAAACAATATTTAATCTGAATTTACCAGCACATTAAGTTTACAGAATATAGAATAAAGCTTGCGGCCTAAAGCCTACACCATAAAAAAACTAACCCACTACCAATTAATACCACAAATATGAAAAGAAGCAGAACACTATTAGACAAAAGAAGAGATTATGTGATTAACTACTTAAATAGTAATCAGGCCAAACAAATGAAGGTTGTGGTCTCTGAACTTTCCGATACTTTGTTCTTGACAGAGCGCACGATTTATACCATTATAAACGAAGGTCTTTCTTCTGAAGCCAGAGCTTAAACCACTGAAACTACTGGCTTTGCACATCTAAAAAATTGGAAAAAGCGATCTTAAGCCTTAAATTTGTACTCGATATCAAAAGCAAGTTTATCTCTTGGCCAAGAGTAAAATCCAACTAAAGAATCCGTTGTTACAAAGGGTTCAAAAGCACCAATCTTTTTTAGATTACAATTCAATTTTAAAACAATAATTCACTGACAATAACCAGTTTAACAACTTGTTACGGCCATTCTTATGCTTCATTTCAAGCAAAAAACAAAAATATTTTTTAAACAATTAAACTATTTATATTATGAGTACATTAAACGATGTAGTGATTAGCAAACTATCAGGCGGATTAGGAAGAAGAACTCCGGAACAGGACATGGTTTCAGGATTACTTTTTGACGGAGTTGCGACTGCAACATTAGCATTAGACAAAATAGAGCGTTTAGCTTCATTAGAGGATGCGAAAGCGTTAGGAATTACGGCTGATTATGATGTAAATGGACAATCGGCATACTACCAAATTCAACAATTCTTCAGAATGAATCCTTCAGGAGACTTGTATATTTTAGCAACTACTGCCGATTCATACCCGGCTATCGCTGAAAAAGCAATGGAAATGCAAGAACTGGCAAATGGAAACATTCGTCAAATGGCAATAATTTTTAGCGGCAGTGCATCAGCTAAAGATGTGGCAGCTGCAGCCAGAACAGCACAAACACAAGCAGCACTTGGTTATAAAGACTATATGCCTTTTGAAGTTATTTTAGAAGGAAAAGGTTTTATTGCAGCAGAAGCTACTTCTTTGGATACATTGGGTGCAGAAAATGTATCTGTTGTCGTAGCCATGGATGCCGAAAAAGCATTTGAAAAAAAGTTAGTTCAAAAAGATACTTTAAAACTTTATACACTAGCTCCAAATGAAACAGTGGCTAAAGGAGATGATGAAGGTATTTATTTCGTATTTGATGATCAAAACGAACCTAAAAAAGTAAATGGAGTCGCTATTGAATTCATTTACACAGATTCATACAAAAATACCGCAGCGGTAGGATTGGCATTGGGAGCTATCTCCAGAGCAAAAGTGTCTGAGAACATTGCCTGGATCGAAAAATTCAATCTTACAGGTGAAGGTTTTGCAAAAGCAGGTTTTATTGGTGGGCAAGAAATTAAAACGTTGGGGACTTTAGAAACGTTAAACGAAAAAAGATACATTTTCGCCAGAACCCATACTGGTTTACCGGGTCTTTATTTTAATGATAGTCATACTTGTATTGCAGGTACTTCAGACTATGCTTATGTAGAAAACAACCGTACAATCAATAAAGCAACACGTTTGTTACGTACTGCCTTATTACCAAAATTAGCTTCTCCGGTTTTAGTTGATATCGATGGTAAATTACCACAATCTGTTTCAAAAAGCTTCGAAGGTTTATGCAGAAGCGCCTTAGAAGGAATGGTAGCCAATCAGGAAGTATCTGCATTTGATGTTTATGTAGATCCAAAACAAAACATCCTGGCTACTTCAGAATTAAAAGTAGTTGCTGAGATTACACCGGTTGGAACGGCTCGTAAAATTAAAGTTGATTTAGGATTCAAAAATCCTTTTGGAATTGACAAAGCCTAATTGCTTTTCCAAATTATAATTCACAAACAATAAAAATTCACATCGGATAACGTCAGTCTTCAATTGCAACAAACAACTGAAGAATGACGGTACTCCCCGATCGTTATCAGGATCATTAAAAAATAAACAAAAGCTACATTATGAATAAATTACCATTAATTAACGGACAACAACACAGCTGGTCATCAATTGAAGTAAGTATTGCAGGGAACATCGTTACCGGTATTACCGCTGTAAACTATAGCGATTCAGTATCTAAAGAAAACCATTATGGTGCCGGAGATATGCCAGTCCACAGAGGTAGAGGTAAATATGAGGCAAAAGCTTCGATTACGTTATACAACTATGAAGTAGAAGCTATTTTGGCCGCTTTGCCAAAGGGACAAAGATTACAGGATATCAATCCTTTCAGCATCATCGTAAGTTATTTAGATGACAGTAACGAGGTGATTACACACACCGTAAGAAACTGTGAGTTCAACTCAAACAGCAGAGGAATTAGCCAAGGAGATACTAAAATCGCCGTTTCTTTTGATTTGATCTGCTCTCACGTTGAATGGAATTAATCCACTTGATAAATTCCTAAAATTATAATTCCCCCTTCCCTTCCTCTAAAACCGACTTCAAAGAGAAACCCAATATTCAACTGCGTTACGCAAAAAAGAAGTTCAAGGAACATGATTTTTGCAAGCAAACTATTCTACCAGCTCTTGATTGGTCCGTTTTAGATTGGGAATCTACTTCAGGAGGCTGCTTTGAGCTTATTTAACTCCAAAAAAATAACTCTGGCGGCCTCTTTTTTTTTCAGGTTTCAGGTTTCACGTTTCATGTTTCATGTTTTAGGTTTTAGGTTTTAGGTTTGATGAAAATGTTAATGAGAAAGCAATACCAATACCTTAATTATTTAAAGAATCATATTCCTCGTGTCGGATAGCATTCTTATGCCTTTGTATTTGCTTGTGCAACTGCAATTAACAACAGACACCCATAAATCAGACAGTACTTACCCTATCATAAAAACAAATAAACACCTTTCAAAATGGAAATAACTCAACCCAAAACAGCCGATGTTCTTGACGGAAATATTACGCAGGCACAGTTAAACCAATGGAAATACAAACATAAAAAAGTAATCAAACTTACGATCACAGATGATGACGGGACTATACTGTTTGCTTATTTCAAAGTACCGGACATCAGTATTCGTTCGGCGGTATTGCAGGCTTCTAAAATGGATGAATTTAAGGCATTGGAAGTTTTATTCAAAAACTGTTACCTGGGCGGTGACGGCAAAATCGAGCAAGAAGACGATTTACGTCTCAACATTACCACAGCATTTTCAGACCATATACAACCAAAACCTGTAAAAGTAGAGGTGTTGTAATCGCAAAATTCCTTTCTGTCTTTCTATAAAACTCCATCCTAATGATTATTCGAAACCATAAAATAAATTTAAAAGATACTAGTCCGGCAGAAATGGCAAGACTGAGACAAATTATTCTTGGCATTTGGCGTCAACAGGTGGAAGACGAGAAAAATGCTGTCGAACTGCTTCAAAATGCTAAAAATTCTCAAATAAACAATCCTGCGAATCTTACTGCAATTACAAAAGAGAACGAAATTTCATCTCATAACAGTACTATTCCCCAAGTAACATCGTCTCAAAATAATACTATCGTTTCTGATGACCTTGATGACATGGCACCAGCGATTGAACGCCCAAATTCTTACAACGGCGTGCTCGGAAAAGGGGATTGGAAAGAAGATGACAGGATTACAAATAATTTAGTTTGGCAAAATGCGAATCATTTTAATCTTCAACAAAAAAACGGTGAATATGCCTATAAGACCATAGAGGAACGAGCAGGCTTTTACAAATGGTTTCAAAAAACGACCGAATTAAGAGGTTACGAAACGAAATGGGCAGGCGCAGCATTTGTTGTTGCTGCCCAGATGTCCAATATTCACAGTATCAACAGTTCTCTTATTGATAATGATGTGGAATCCGATATAAAAGCGTTTGCAGAATCTGGCAATAAGGATATTTTTAATAATGTTTTTAAAAAATTAAGAGACTTATACAATGGCCCCGTTTTAAAAGGCCAGACCGCAAAAAACTGGGATACGGTAACGTTAACCGTTGAACAAAGAGATATTGTTGGTCCAACTTATTTTAAATATCAACGGCTAAACCCAAAGATTATTCAAGTTCTCTCAAAAATGGCAAAAGGGCAAGGTCTTTTTGGTATCGGTGTAAGTCCTGAACTCAGATTCGATGAGCATAAGGATATAATGGATTGGAAAAACAGATTCAACCATGGAATGACAGTAGCAGTTCCATTTTGGAATAAATATTATTCTAAAAAATAATTTAGAAATTATCCTTTTAAGAGCCATCAATTAATTGTCTATTGCTAATTTTTTCAACTAAATACCCGTTTTTCCACTACAGAAAAACGGGTATTTTTTTATCTTTTTTCTGATTTAAAAGCTCTGAAAATAAAATCAAAAAACCGCACTATCACTTACTGAAACTACTGATTTACAAAGCCAAATAATTTTCAGAACCCCCTATTTCAGCGTATTTTTACACTGTTCTTTACAACCATTTGCTCCAGATCGGATGCGACCCTAAAAAAAGAGCTTTTGAGAAATTTATTTGTTGCCTGGTTTTAGTCGAAAATAAATTTCAAACACAAATAACCTTATCGCCAAATCAACATCAGGATTGTTTTCGAACAATCGGGATGGTTTCTTGCGCTTAAAACCTGAAATCATTACTAAATACAAATATGGATCAAACTACAAAAAAACACATTGATTTGCTTCATCCTACCGTGAGGGAAGAAGTTACCAAAATTATTGAGGAATGCGATCTTGCCCTGACCGGAAAAGCTAAAGTGCGCATTACACAAGGACTCAGAACTTTTTCGGAACAGGACGATCTTTATGCTTTTGGACGAACCAAACCTGGAAAAAAAGTAACCAATGCCAAAGGAGGTCAATCGATTCACAATTTTGGCTTTGCGGTAGATATCTGTCTTATTATAGACGGCAAAGTTGCTTCATGGGATACGGCAAAAGACTGGGACAACGACCAGATTTCGGATTGGCAGGAATGTGTGAAAATTTTCGCCAAATACAACTGGAACTGGGGCGGCGACTGGAAAACCTTTAAAGACCTTCCACACTTTGACAAAAAAGGATGTGGTGACTGGAAACAACTCAGCAAGTTAAAACGAGACAAAAAAAACTATGTAATCTTATACAAGTAAACAGATGAAACATTTGAAATTACAACTTATATCTTTTCTAATTGCTTTTGTAATGACTTCCTGTGTTTCGACAAAAACGGCTTTATACGATTTGTATTCACATCAAAAAACGACCGCATTAAAAGTACCAATCACTGCCTTAATGAGTAAGGCCAATACGCCTTACGCAATGCATAAGGAGGAAGTTGAAACAGTATTGCTTGACATTGAAAAATTAGCAGAATACGAAAAAAACAAACCTCATAATGAAATCACTTTTGCGATGTGGAAGTTGCTCACCGATAAGGAAAAAAATCTGTTGACCGGTTTTTTCAAACATTGGGAAACAAAAGGCGTTTTGTCACAGGGTTTTATCGAAGAATCCAAAAAACAGCTTAGTGATGCTTTGGATTTACTTATTCAATATGAGATTAAAAAAGACAAAGAATCGAAGGATGCTCTTTTAGATTTAATTAATGGTAAAACTTAAAACTTATGGATAACGATAAATTAATAGAAGACTTAAAAAAACAGTTAAGGATTCTTATAACAAAAAGTTACAAAGACAGTAAATCTGAATTGGAAAAAGACCTGAATCTTTTTTTGGAAACCTCTAAAGAAAAACTCGAACGCTGGGTCACTTTGTATGCTTCTGCAGCCCTGACCGAAGAAGAATTTGAATGGCTCTTAAAAAGTCAACTCGATTTATTGGTTTTACAAGCCTTGCAAAACACCGGGATCTCTAAAATAAGATTGAATGCCATTAAAAACAACATTATAAAAATGATTCTTAAAGTCATTCTTGAATTCGTACTTCCCCGAATTTGACCCTCCTATTTTCGAATCAAAAAAAGCAAAAAAGTTGCTAAAAAAAGTTGCTGTTACTACGAATAAAAGCCGTTCTAAAACAAAATCAAACTTACTGAAACTACAGATTAGTCTCACTAAAAACCTTGGCAAAGGGCAAAGCATAGCTTATTTTTACAGTATCAAATAAAAATCATCTTTAGGATGTAGCGCGCAGATTCTAAGACGATTTCATGAGCAGAATTAATCAAAAAAAAACAACAAATAGAACCGAAATATGAAAGATTTTATCATAGAAGAAGACTTGCTGATTGCAGGCGAAGATTTTGTCCTTGAAGTGGCAGATCAGCAAAATCTGCAACATCTGCTACTAAGTCAAAAAGGAGGCTATAAAGAGTTTCCGATACTTGGAGTAGGTATTAAAAAATACATCAATAGTCCTGATGCCACTTCCAGGCTAAGATTAGAAAACGAAATAGATAAACAATTAACGTATGACAACTTTCATGTGACAACACTGGATGTTAACGATTTACAAAACATTAGAATCGATGGGAACTATTAAACCACAACAAAACCAAAACATTTTCGACATCTCCTTACAAGAGTACGGTAGTATCGAAAAAGTCTTCGACCTTTTAGAAGACAATGATCAATTTGATCTTACAGAAGATATTTCTGTTTACAAAGATTTAAAAACGGGCAGAGAAGCTTTTAAGAAAGATATCGTCGAGTATTACAGTTCCAGAAATTTAAAGCCCGCAACCGCTCTTACCGAAGAAGAAGAGTATTTATTGGATAAATTCTCAGGAATTGATTATATGATTATTGAAGACGATTTTATCATTTATTAAGAAACAACCTTAGCTGTAATTACCTGAAATAGTGCTTCGAAAACAACTCAATTGACAGCTACTACCAAATCTTTAACGCCCTTTTTTAGAAATCTCTAAAAAGAAAACTACTTCTCCGTAGTATTTACAAAACAAACATAAACAAGTATCTATAAGCATATTACACATGTCTTACAGGCTAAACTATATTAAAAAATTAAAATATGGCACGTACAATTGCTGAAATACAGAATGAAATTCTGTTAGAGAAAGGGAAATATACTTCCCTGAACAACTTAACACAATCAAAGACAAGTGTCTGGAATCTTTGGGTCAATATTGTGGCTACGGCTGTTTGGTTACACGAAAAAATCGTAGAAAAAAATGCCTTAATATCAAGGCCTCATACCTTAAACTGGTATCGCGAACAGGCATTAAACTTTCATTACGGCACCCCTTTAGACCCTGATTCCAGCAACGGAATGTCACTCGTTTGGAAAGAGGGCTCGTATCAATTTGACACCACTGATCTTAGTCCTGAACAAATTGAATCGTCTAAAATAATAAAATATTGCGCCGTAAGTGAGGTTGACTTAGGAACCATCCTTGATACCGAAAAAAAACCTGAACAAATTTTTTCGGACTTCTTCCACAACAAAATCGGGGTTGTTTTTATAAAAGTCGCTACGGTAAAAGGAGATCAGATCGCCAAAATAGATGTTCCCAACGAACTTTATGCTTTTAAAGAATATATCGCCAAAATTAAAGATGCAGGAAATCAGGTGCATATTACTTCAGATCAGGGTGATATTCTGAAATTAAATTTAAATGTTTATATCGATCCTTTGCAAATTTATATTAACCCGAACGATATTGAATACAATCAATTAAAAAGTTTAACGGGTATCCTGACACCGGAGCAGAAAGACAAATTGAAGAAATATGAATTGGAGGGTTACGAACCGGACTCCAAAAACGGCTCATTGATAACAGATAACGAGACTTATCCAATACTGGAAGCTGCCAAAGAACATTTAAGAAATATTGAATTTAACGGTGCCTTTGTCAAAACGTATCTCGTTGATGCGCTACAGAAAGCCGCTGGCGTTAAAATTCCAATATTAACTAAGCTCCAAACCAGTGTCGCCCAAAATCCAAATGATGAATTGGCTCCTGAACTTTACGATGTTAGTAACCTGGAGTATTTCATTCCTAAAGCCGGTTATTTTGATTTGGATACCCTAACGGTTGAGGTAAACTACATTCCTTATAATTTCTACCGAGATAAACAATAACCTAATATAGACAATGAATAAATACACCACAGTAAAATGGGAAAAGTTATTGTTATGGCTGATCCCCCCGGTTCTTAGAAAACAGACACATTATCATTGGCTTAATGTTTTACTCTCGCCTATCGCTAAGATTTATGAAGAGACTCTCTATAAAATGCAGCATACCGGTCAGATTATCTATCTGGAGAAAGTACTCAACGAGACTTTTAATGTGACCAAAAATTACAATCCTAATTTAAGTATGGAGCAAAAAAGACGGGAGGAGTTTATTTATATAGACGAATCGGTCAAACCTACCATACAGTATGTCTACCTGAACAAAGAGTATTACGAACCGGATAAAGTTTTATCAACTCCAACCTTAAAAATCTTTAAATTATCGATTCCGCTGTTAAAGATTTTTGACCGCAATGGGTATAAAAAAAGAAACAATAAACCGGTTTATCTGGCTCATCGAAGCGATTACACCAAGATAAGCTACGCCAATTTCAGAGTTTTTATACCGGAAAGTTTACTAAAAAACGGAACCATCGTCTGCGAAGCAAACAGAGACGCTTCTCCTCACAAAACGGAACCTATAAAAGTGGCCACTATGGCCTATCACAATCTTCTTAATTTTTACAGATTAGCCGGTAAAAGTTATGAAAGCTATTCCTATGAGCCGGAAAAATAAACTAGAGATTATAGAAGCTAGCATAGAGAAGTATGAACAAACTTAAAAAAACAACAGCCATTTAAATTAATAAAAAATGAAAAGAATAAATTTTAGTCATTCAGGAGGATTTCCACTCGAACAAGAAACTTTAGAAAGACTTCAGACCGCCTACAGGTCTGAATTATACGAAGCATTAAAAAGACATTTAAGTATTAAGACTCCTGCCACTATTGGAGAAGCCATAAATTATATTATAGCTCCCGCAACAATCGAGAAACAAGGCTTGGCAGTGATACACCAAATCGAAAAAAACGCTCAGGGAGAAGAAAAAATAGAAGGCATTTTGTATCCAATTGCAAAAGGAGCACAAGACAGCTGCTTAAAAACGACCCGAACAGGGACCAGTTTAGTATATGGTACAGGAACATTTCAAACCGCCTATTTTGATTACGAAGCCCAATACATCAGTCAAACCGACTATAACAATGCCGATAGAAGCGGTACAACTAATAATGATGCCTTAACGGTATATTATTATGAATTGGACGATTTCCAAATAGTTAAGGATATTGCTGCTATTGAAGCCATTCTGCAAAGATTACAGAATGAAATTGATGCGATAGAAAATGATATCGCTACTGTTGTTAAACCAAAAATTAGTGCCATAGAAAGCGATATTGCCAATGTCATTAAACCAAGAATTGGTGCAATAGAAAGTGACATCACCAATGTTGTTAAGCCAAAAATTAATGCAATAGAAAGCGATATCGCCAATTTCGTTAAACCAAAAATTAGTGCAATCGAAGGCGATATTGCTAATGTCGTTAAGCCAAGAATTACTGCAATCGAAGGTGATATTGCTAATGTCGTTAAGCCAGGGATCAACGAAAACACTAACCAAATTAATGTAATTAAAGATACCTACCTACCTCTTAACGGCTCAAAAGCCATGACAGGAAATTTGAATATGGCAGCTTATCATATCTCAAGATTAGATGTAAGTGAGAGTCCTGAAGCAAATGTAAGAGCCTACGATTTCAGACTAGGGTCACCGTTAAGAAGAGGATTAAAACACGGTGCCAATTATTTAGGAAGAGCCATAGTAGACAGTACCGAAAATGCAACAACCTCGAGCCTTACCCTAAATTATCAAGCAGATTGGGATCATACCCACATTGGAGGAAAAGTACATTTAAATAATACCTTGACCTCAGATGCCGATGGTGCCGTGTTGTTATTAGATGGACAAAATCAGATTATTAAAAGTAATAAGCTTCTCAGTTCTTTGATTAGTCGTCTGGATGTTTTAGAAGCAAGACCTGTGTCAACGGCAGTGCCTATTGGTATGATTGCCATTTGGGGGAAACCAGCGCCATTTCCTGAGGGATGGGAAGAGTATGAGCCCTTGAGTGGAAGGATGCCTGTAGGACTTTATAATCCTGATCCTCAAGAACGAGCTAAGCAATTTGCACAAAGAAGTTATTATGAGAATCTAACTTATTATTTTGAAAATGGGAATAGGATATGGCCGTTTGACTCCTTAGAAAACGTTGGAGGTCACGTAGCTAAAAGCATAGAAATCAACGAAATGCCTCCTCACACTCATGGTTTACCTACTGATGGTGGTGGCCGCAATGATATGCAAACCATAGTCAACTCGGGTAATGGAGATGAAGGGTTGTCTGAAACAAACAGAACAGGAGAAACCGGAAAAGGGTATCCTTTCCCTTTACAAAGTCCTTACAAAGTAGTTCATTTCATAGAATATACAGGTCGGCCAAGTGATAAAATAGCTCCCACAGCTCCAACTTTAACAGTGTCACTAGACGGCAGAAATGCATCGTTAAGTTGGAGTGCATCATCTGATGCTGTTGGTGTTACTAATTATCTAGTCTATAGAAATGGTGCCTTACTGGCTACAAAACTCAATACCGCTCTTTCTCATTATGACGCAGGGTTGCCTCCAGGCGTATCGTACACGTACCAGATTATTGCAAAAGACAAAGCAGGAAATTCTTCCGGCAGTAATAATGCTACCGTAGAAATTCCTGCCGCGATTCAGCTAGCGACACCAACATATTTAACGGTTGATTATAATCCTGCCGATAGTAAGATCCATATTGCATGGGAAGCTGGAAACAACAGTGGTCCAGTTCAATATGTGGTACATAGAGCAATAGATGGAGTTCCTAATAATTCAAGCGATTTCGCTCCAACGGATCAACTCTTTTATACCGATTACAGGTACTATGACGAAATAAAAATCCATAATTATAAAGTAAAAGCGGTTGATCAAAATGGAAACTCATCTAACTATACCGAACCATTTTCTATAATTATAATCCCGCCAGACCCCACTTGTTTTGACGTAGAATCTTTGGTAACTATGGCTTCCGGACAATCGAAAAAACTAAAAAATATTGTCGTTGGAGATAAACTACAAGGTTTTTCTTTTCCAAACGAAATTGATGAGGCTGCCGGAAATTTTATGTTATGGAAAGGAAAATTGAATGAAGCGGTAAAAACAGAAGTAACAGTCGTAAACAAAAGAACGAGTTTACAACCTAATTACTACGAAATTAAAACCGCAGATACGACCATTAAAGTTACCGCAGAACATCCTTTACTAATTACTCAAGACGGTGAAAACCTGCAATGGCTAAATACTAAAAATGTATTGCAAAATATGTCATTGATTGACAAAAACGGAAAAACAAAAGCTATCGAATCGATTCTTTTTAAAGAAGAAGCACTGGAAGTAGCTGTTCTGGATGTAGAAACTGTAGATAATTATGTTATTTCGGGAATTGTTGCTCATAATAAAAAAGATATACCAATGCAATAATAAGTTTAATGTACTCTTCTGGGGCACTTTGCCCCAAAAGAGTACTTACTTAAAATCATTCACCTTAAAAAGATTACCTATGAAAGTAGTAAAATTTATTTTTACCACTGCGGCATTACTGTGGCTACTGGTCACCATCCTGACCGTATTACCAATTGTTTTCTTACTACTGCCCGCCTCCTTTATTTCAAAAAAAAACTATACCGAATGGATCTTTTTTTCCACTGCCTTACTCTGTTCTTTAGGCTTTTACCCTATTTACACCCTGTATACTATATTAGACTGGAACGATTATTTAAGATTTTCAAAAAACCTTCGTTTACACCTTAACATTATGGGAAACAGGATCATCCGAACTGTAACAAATGACACTCTTGTCAGCCCTGCTCCTGTCCATCAATTTGATACTGTACAGGAAGTTCCAAATAATGATTTAAGAAAAAACGACAGTCATTCTACGCTGTCGATATTCGGAAAAAGAGTAACCAACTTACCGAATCTAATTGATTTTAATCCCTTCAAAAAACCTATCCCAACCGACTAATAAAACCACAATCCCGATGATACATAAAATTTCAGAATATTCAAACGAAATCAAATTATTGCTTTATGGCATTTTTGTTTACTTAGAAATGGATGTCGAAATTGTGAAAGTATTGTTTTACTTAATGGTATTAGATACTATTTTAGGCATTATCAAAACTATAGTGTTAGGAAATGCTTTTAGCTTTAAAAAACTGGCTTTAGGATTTGTATCCAAATTAGCCGTGCTGTTAATCCCAACTGCTTTGGCCTTGATGAGTAAAGGGCTAAATTATAACTTTAAATGGTTTGTAACCATTGTTATGGATTTGCTTATCGTAAGTGACGGCATTTCGATAATCAGTAATATTATTGCCATAAAGACAAAAAAAGAAGTAGAAAATTTCGACGCCATGACACTAATTCTCAAATCCATTAGAAATAGTTTGATACGGCTGTTTAAAAAACTTCTAATCACTATTGATCCTAAATTTCATACCGAAAAATAACACCATCAAAAAGTCTCTTTTACAGACGCCAAACCATAAAATAAGAAAACAAAAAAAGACCGGTCTGTTTTGCTCTTAACCACCTTTAAACAAAGGAAATAGAAACTAAAAAAAGAAGGATTTGTTCTCCTAAATCGCTGTTAATTTCGTTCTTCACAACAAAAAGAAAAAGTAACTTTACGAGTACTATTAACAACAAATTACCCCAAATTTAATTGTTTCCATTTTTTAAAATTCCAAAGAACAACATGACCAATGACGTTAAAATCAGTAACCAAAAATGCATCCAATTTATTAGAGCGGGTATTTAAAATTAAAAGAACAGGAAACAGCATCGACTTAAGTAATTCTTTCTACGTTGCAAACAAAGAAATTTCTCCGGTATCATTTGAAGCCGAAATTTACAAAATAACATTCCGTACAGAACAAAATGGAGAAGCAAAGACCTACGATCTTTTCCTGCCTTTCAACGAATTAATTTGTGAACATGAAATTGCTTTTTTAGAAGATTATTTAGGAATACTTCTTTCCGGAGATGGATCGCAATTTGAAATTCTGGAGTTCCAATCGGATTTCTCCATTCAATTCGATCAGGAAAACAGCTATTTTATAGCATCTGATGAGGTAAACAACGGTTTATTGCTTTTTAGAAAGTAAAACACTCAGATACAATTTTTTAACAAATTTATTTTGTAGAGATCACAAAGTAATTGTGAGTATCTTCAAAGAAAAAAAAGCAAAATATATCCCCTCGACGATTGAGAAATCAGAATATTGATCGTGATTTCTCCTTCGTCGAAATTAAAAGGATTGCGGTACAGCAATAAAGTCTAAAAGTTCCTTAAAGTTTTAAACTCAGCAGGTCAAATGTGGAATATAAAATGTAAAACTTGGAATTTGAGATTTGAGTTTCAAGTTTCAGGTTTCAGGTTTTGGAATTTGGAATTTGGAATTTCAAAAAATTGGAATTTTCCCTATTTTTTATCTTTCAAAAATATCCCTAAATTGGTACAGTAATCTTTCAATTAATCGCAGGTCTTCCGTTACTATATCTGCATTTCCCTGCATTTCCTGCTGAAAAGGAATTCCTTTTTTATAAGACGTTTCTAAGCCATTTGGCAATAAAACGTCAACTAATAAATTGCCTTCTTTATCCGGCGTTAAAGAAATTGCCTGGGTTTTACCTTTTAATATTCCGAATTCTCTATACGGAAAATTGGTAAGTTTGATGTTGACCTTCTGACCTACTTTTATTTTTCCGGAATTTAATGTCGGAGCTTTCACTTTTCCAATATAACCACTTTCGCGACTTGGAATAATGGCAAAAATCGTCACTCCAGCTTCGACCGGTTGATTTTCTGCCCAAATTTGTAAAAAACTGATTTTACCATTGATTGAAGATCTTAAAACATAATTTAATTCCCAGTCTTTTACAGCCTTTTTTAATTGGTAAAAGGCCTGAATTTTATTATTCTCCAGATTAATTAGTTCTTTGCTTTCGTTTATATGAGTTGTTTTACTGCTGCGATTTAATTCATTCAATGCCGATTTTAATTGCGAAATCGTACTCAGCAAACCTTTGTAACTTTTCTGGGCCTGTAAAAAAAGCAATCGTTGTCTCTCTACTTCCTGCGAAGAATAAATCCCTTTTTGAAATAAGGTTTCAAATCGATTTAATTCATTTTTCTGGAGCACCAATTCACTCTGATTAATTTCTTTTTGCCCTTCCAAAAGATTTAATCGTTCTTGAAGCTGAATTGCTTCGTAGTTTTGAGCCGTTCCTTCTACGCGATACGGCTGCAGTTTCGCATTTAACTGATCGGCCACACTTTCTTTTCTGAAGTTGGCAAAAGCACTTTCTACCTCTCCCAGTTGTGCGGAGTTTAATTTCTCAAATGGAAATGCACTCTTGTTTATATTTATTGTATCCAAAATATTCTTCAAGATAAATACGTCTTGGTATTTAGCCGAATTTTCGAGTATCGCCAGTGGCCTATTTTGCTTGACTAGTGTTTTGTCTTTTACTAAAATAGCCTCAATCCTACCTGAGGTTTTAACAACCAATTTCTGTGGTGGTGTATTGGTCGTTATCACAATTTGCGAAACTATAATATCCGGGTATTTTACAAACCAGGAGATTAAAAACAGGATCACTATAAATACCAATAATATTGTATTGCCCCATTTCTGAATGGTTTTGGGAGGGTCAGATAAAATATCTCTTACTTCCTCACTGTATATTTTCAGGTCATCATTTAGTTCTTCCATCTTAATTTCCTAATTCTAATTGATTCTTAACCAGAGCGTAATATTTGCCTTTTAATTTAGTCAGGTCCTCATGATTGCCTTGCTCAACAATTTCACCATTTTCAAGAACAATGATATTATCCGCATTTTTTACCGTGCTTAATCGATGCGCCACAATTATGGCTGTTTTTCCATGAATAAAATTCCCCAGATTTTCCATAATTACCTTTTCATTATTAGCATCGAGAGCACTTGTAGCTTCATCAAAAAACAAATAAAAAGGATCTTTGTAAACGGCTCTGGCGATCATAATACGTTGTTCTTGTCCACCGCTTAAACGGATTCCCGAAGTTCCCAGTTCGGTATTGTATTTATTGGGCAATCTTTCGATAAAATCTTCAATATTGGCTACAAATGCCGCATTATTTAATTTATCTCTATCAATGAATTCATTCTGTTCCGATTCAGAAATATTGCCGGCGATAGTATCGTTAAACATAAAAGTATCCTGCATAACGGCTCCGCAGTTTAAGCGCCAAAAATCATTGTGAATGTCATTCAAATTGATAGCCCCGATATTGATACTTCCCTTTGTAGGATTGTAAAACTTCAATAACAATTTCATTAAGGTCGTTTTACCACTTCCGCTGGCACCCACTATCGCAGTAGTTTTGCCTTCGGGAATTGTACAGGTAATATTTTTTAAAATTAAAGGAGACGCTTTTCCGCCGTAACGAAAAGACAGTTCTTTTAAATTAATAGACTTATCGTTTGGTAATTCTTTTGCCTTATGCGCAGAAACAAGGTCTTCGTCCTCTTTAAGATGCACTTGTGACAAACGTTCCAAACTAATTTTTGCATCTTGCCAGGATTGAATAAAAAGCACAAAATTACTCAAAGGCAGGTTAAGCTGCCCCACTATAAACTGTATGGAGGTCATCATACCCAGGGTTAGATTGCCATCTACAACCGCTTTGGCAGAAAGAAATGTAATGATAAGATTTTTAAATTCATTGATAAAATTAGCGCCAATAGTTTGGTATTGGGCCAATTTTAAAGTGCTCAAAGAAGTCTTAAACAAACTGATCTGGTTAAACTCCCATCTCCAGCGATTTTTTCGCTGTGAATTATTTATTTTGATTTCCTTAACCCCATTAATAATTTGAATTAATGACGTTTGATTTTGTGATAACTGATCAAATCTTTTAAAATCCAGCTCTGCTCTTTTTTTCAAAAAGAAAAAGGTCCAACCTACATAAAGCACCGCACCGATTATAAATACAAAAAAGATAGTCCAATCGTAGTACGCCAGAATGATATTGAATATTACAAAGGTTACCATCGAAAAAACCATATTCAAACTCGACGAAGATATAAAGTTCTGAATACGGGTATGGTCTGTAATTCTTTGTAAATGTTCTCCCGCATTTCGGGTTTCAAAATAATTTACCGGTAATTTCAGCATTTTATATAAAAAATCTGAAATCATTTTTATATTAAATCGGCTGGTGATATGGATCAGAATCCATTCTCTGAAAACCGTAACCAAAGTTTGCGACAAAATCAGCACAAACTGCGAAATCAGAATTAAATAAATAAAAGGAATATCCTGATTATTAACCCCGACATCGACTATAGACTGCATCAGAAAAGGCAAAATAAACTGAATGACTGTTGCAACCAGTAAGCCAATAAATATCTGATAAATTAGTTTTTTATACGGCCTGAAATAAGGATACAGAAATGAAAATCCCTGCAACGTTTCTTTATGTTCTTCCTGGTCATTAAAGTTGGTATTGGGTTCGAGAATTAATACAAAGCCGGTTCCGTCTGTAGTATCGGTCCAGGCTTTTTTGAAATCTTCGTGTGAATAAACCAATAACCCCATGGCCGGATCGGCAACCCAGACTTTTGTTTTAGAAGTTTTGTATACCACAACAAAATGCTTTTGTCTCCACGGTACAATAAAGGGTGTAGGAGCTTCATTTATCAAACTTTCCAACGAAATACGCATGCCAAGTGTTCGCATTTCTATCGCTTCTGCGGCCTCGACAATACCAGCCATAGTAACCCCAATTTTGGTTATACCGGCTTTATCTCTTAAAAATTCTCTTGAAAACGTCTTACCGTAGTGCTTGGCAATCATTCTTAAACAAGTCGGACCACAATCTCTGTAGTCCAATTGTTTAAAATAGTGGAAGTTTTTTTTAATCATTTTATACTTTACTTTCTGTAATCAGCTCCCAAACTTTAGCATTAAAATTAGTTTTGTTGATCCCTGTCAACTTTTCTAAAACGATAAAATAATTATCACTGCCTCCTTTTTTATTTTTTCCACAACATAAAAATTCAACAACAGCAGAAAATCCTTTTTCTTTCTCGATTTTCTTAACTAATAAAGCATTGACCACATAATCTGCCATTAAGTGTTTTTCCTGACTCTCTCCAAAATTAAGTTGAGGTGTTTCGTACAAGGCTAAAGTCAGCCAGTCAGTTTTCGGGTTTGAAGCTACTTTTTCTTTAAATGTTTTTAAGATATCTCCCCATGATATTCCCCAGCTTCCGCCGTAAAGATAAGCGCACCCCTCATCGACCGGCTTGTTTATTAGTGTTCTTGAATAAGCAAAACGAGCTCTTTCGTGCCATAAATCATGCGGATCAAAACTGCTAAAGCTTTCATCATCATTACCACTTACAATTAATAAAGTGTTGTTTTCGTTTGCTGTAAAATTCGTTGAACTTTTGCCATTGTAATCTAATTTATAATCCACTCCAATATTGTGCAGGATATCCGGAAAATCTTTGCAGCCGTACCACTCAATTTGTGCATTGGTTGTATTGAGTTTTTTATCCAAAAGCACTACCGTTTTTACATATTCAGAAGCGACTTTGTTATCTAAAGTATTTTTAAAATGAAAAGTACAATTCCCTATTTTTTTAGTTTTCCACGAGCTTGTATTTCGCTTTAGCGGAGATGAAAAATAGAATTTAGTATCTTTTTGTTTTGCGATAAATTCAAAACTGGCTGCCAAAACAGGGATATTTTCGTTTACTCCCATATACGAAAACTGAACTAAAAAATTATCTTTATCCAGTTGTACTATGTTTGTTAAATACCCTTTATAGAAATTATCGTCCTTAGTTTTAGCATTTCGCTCTATTTTTTTTATTTCATCCAATAACAAAGAGGTTTCCAACAAATCTTCTTTCTCTACAAAGACGTTTTCTTTATTTGGATTCTCTTTTAATGCCAGAAAATCATTTAAAGATTTAACCAGTCTATTCGATACAATTGTGTCCTTAGGCAAATTGACATTTGCCGACAGCGTTATGGATTTTGTCTGACCAAAATTAGAGATGGTAAACGATAGTAGTAAAGTCAGAAGAAATATTTTTAATCCCATTGTAATTGTTATTAGTATTGTTGTCGTTAAAATTCAAAAAAACTTTCTTTTTCCTTTTTATAAAATGCCTCAATTGGATTTAGTTTGCAAAAATCCTCATATCTGAAATCCAGATCGCGATTACTTAAATCAAAAAAGGTTGCCAATTTTTTATATTTTTCTAAAATAGTGTGACATCTCGTATCGTATTCCGCGTAGAGCTCTTTTCCTTTTTCGGTAAAAACTACATCAAAATCCAGAAGTTCAAGACCGGTTCTAAATCTGAAGATCTGATCGGTAAACCTGCCTAACAGTTCGTGTTTTTCCCTTCCTGAAAAAACATTCTGAGACACCAATAAATCAAAACATTCTACTCTTTTTGTCACGGTATATAATCCGTGAAATGCTCCGTAAATATCTCTGTAATCCCATTCTTGATTGGTATACTCCCGCATACTTAAATTGCTTACATCAATTTTAAAAAAATCTTTTTTATTTTGTAATACATAATAAAAAAAATTGTGCGATCCCTGATGTATCAATTCTTCAATGTAGTAGATGAGGTTGTTTTTCCCCAAGACATAAAAATACAGCGCGCCAAGCGTTTCAACAGTGGCAAAATTTAAGATTTTCGGATTGTCATGCAAATAGATTTTTTTGTTCGAAAAAACCAATTGCTCGTAAAATTCCGGAAGATTCTTTTTTATAATTTCAATAGCTTCAAATAACTCTTCGTAATTTTCTTTCCAAACCGAACTATATTCCGGATTATGATTTAAAATATGTCCTTTATAATATTCCCTGAAAAAACGTTTTTGTGTCGGGTGTATTTCTTTTAATATTTCAAAATCACCAATCTTTAATATAGGCTCATGTAATTCTTCTTTATCTTTCAGGAAATAGCCGACATTTGGAATGTATGCAATATCATTATGATAAGAATGTTTGATTTTTAATTCTTTTTTATCTATAAAATAACCTTGTATTACCTCTTCTAAAAGTTCATTTGAAAAGGTGTACTCTCTTTTAGAACTGAAATAGGAAAATAACAGGGGCTCTAAAAAAATATCATCATCATCAAAATTTACATTTTCCAATAGAGCAGGCGCTTCTTTGTAGATAAGTAACTTAATGGTATTGACAAGCTCTGTTTTAGCAGTAGTGACATTATCCATAATAATATAGAATTTAAAAATATTTAAAATTTAAAAAATGTCCGTAAAGAACCTTTACTAAAAATGTAAATGTTAATTACGGACAAATCTATAAGTACATTACTATTGATGCCACATTGCTGTTGCATCAATTAATAGAACTAATTACTCAGCTGCTACAACTTTTACATCGTGACAAGCTTCTTGAACTCCGCCTGAGATAGTTTCCAATAATTCTTGTGAAGCTACTGCTTCTGCTCTATTTTTTAAAGCGTCTAAACTTAATTTCATAATTTTTTGTTTTAAATAGGGTACATTAAAAGTTCGGCATATAAACCGTGCCATCGGTTTGCTTGCAAGCGCTTTATTTAAATACGTTCTTCCTCAATTGGCCTTTTGCAGAATACCAGTATTCAAATTCTTTTTCAACCTTTTATGATCTGAATGGTTATTTCCATCATAAACATCAGGAAAGTTTCTTTCTTAGAAATGGAATATTAAGTACGATTTACACCTAGGAAGATCAATCGCATTTGTAGGCTTTTTTTATTCTAAAAATTTCATTTTCCTGAAGTCAAAACTAGATAAAACATAATATTGTTCGCAAATGAACGCTATCGGAATTCAGGAATCCTGACACGAAATTCTTGAATTCCGATAAAAAAAATACACAATTACGTAAAAATCAATTGATTACATATTTCATAAAAAATTCTTTTTGTAGGTCGAATTTTACGCATATACCTTACTTTTATGAAAAATTATACTGCATGACCCGATCTGAATTTAGACAAACTTTACTTTTATTATTCTTTTGTACCACTTTACTGGCACAAACACCTAAAAAAAATCTTATAAAACTTTCTTATACAGAGTTAAAAGAGCTTTATATGAATAATGAACAAGACAAAAAGCTGCAATTGGACTGTGCCAATGCCTATTTGAGTAAAGCCAATAAGGATGGAGTTGCGATCGAAAAAGCACGTGGTTTGTACTTACTCGGATTGTTAAAACAAGGAAATGAAGCCATCAAACTCTTTGACAGCGTTATCTATCTTTCAAAAAATCTAAATGATAATAAGTTTCCTGCTTTTGCCTATTACAAAAAAGGCTATCAGTTTAAGAATAAATTTCAGTACAAAGAGGCTATAGACAACTTTTTAATAGCCGAGCGAATTGCCAAAAGCAACAATATCGATTTTTTCTATAAGGTTAAATTTTCCATCGCTCTTCTAAGATCTGAAGAATTAGGTGAAATAAACGAAGCACTTGTAGGCTATAAAGAATGTTTTAACTATTACAAAAAAAAGGATATTAGCCTGCCTATAAATTATTATCCCTATCAGAATGCTGTATTCGCATTGGCTGATGCCTATAAAGCACTTAATCAGACCGATTCTACCACTTATTACAACAAAATAGGGTACAATGAGTCTAAATCACCTAAATACGTGGAGTACAATGCCCTTTTTATTTTGAATGAAGGGGCCAATATGACGCTAAAGAAAAACTACAAAGCCGCTTTAGACAGTATCAATAAGGCATTACCTAAGCTTATACTTTGCAAAAACACAGACAATGTTTTGGCCTCCTACTTCTATCTGGGTCAGACTTATGATGGTTTAGGCAATAAAAAAGAGGCCGTTAAGAATTTTATAAAAGTAGATTCCATTTATAACCTTACTAGAACAATTGCACCGGAATTTAAAAGCGCTTATCCCTATTTAATTGCCTACTATAAAAACAATGGAGATAAGACCAATCAATTAAAGTATTTAACCCGATACATGCATATTGACAGTGTTTTACAAGCGAACTATAAAGAGCTCACCAAAAAACTGCGTGTTGAATACGATACGCCAAATTTAATTTTAGAAAAAGAAACCTTAATCCAATCGCTCGAAAAAGAGAAGACACAATCCAATTGGGGCATAGTAATATCCTCGATTTTAGTGGTTCTGGCTGTAGGATTTGGCTACTATCAATACCAATCAAAAAAGAAACATCGCGCCCGATTTGAAAAACTGATGCAAAAAGTGCCTGATACCATCGAGACAATAGCGCCTAAAACAGAGCATCAGGACAACATAAATCCCGAAAAAGCAAATACTATCGGAATAAATGAAGAATTAGTGGGTCAGATTTTAGAAAAACTGGAGAAATTTGAAAGAGAAAAACGTTTTTTAGAGTCCAATATCACACTTCAGTCCCTATCCGATGCCTTTGATACCAATAACCGATATGTATCCAAAATTGTAAACTTGTACAAACAAAAAAGTTTTATACAGTATATAAATGATTTAAGAATTGAACATGCTGTAACGTTTTTAAAGGAAGATAAAAAATTAAGAAAATACACCATTCAGGCACTTGCCCTCGAATTTGGATTCAATAATGCGGAATCATTTTCTATCGCTTTTTACAAGAAAACAGGCATAAAACCGACTTACTTTATGAAACAAATTGAAGAGACATTGAAAAACAAAACCGCTTAATAGTCAATCAATTAAACCACTCCAAATATCGGAATTCATGAATTACGATAAATCAAAAACAGATTTTAATTATTATTCCTTAACTACAAATATATTTGCGATTCAAACAAACAAATCAACAAATAAAAGAAACATGAAAAAGATTAAGAAAGAAAACAAAAAATTTGATTTAGACAAAATGGAAGTGGCCAAATTGAAAAATTTACGTGTAATTGTTGGCGGTAATGTAGCACCCTCAAATCCAACTCATACGGTCGACACTGATGCACGAACTTTCTAAAAAAAACATTCCAACCGTTTGTGAAATCTATTATTAGTTTTATTTTTTTGCCTTCTTTTTTGTTACTCCCTGTAAATCCGTAAAAGATACTCAGGCCGATATAAATCACGAGGATTTGCAGGAACAACTTTGGGTCTACTCAAAGAAAATTGCAAACCATGGCATAAATGATGATCACAACGGCTATAAAGATGACCTAAACGGTTGGAATTTTACTACCACAGAAATAAAGCAAATTATAACAGATCCAGGAACTTGCTGAAAAATAAACAAACAGAAAAAATAATGTCTGATTTTAAAATCAACAGCTTTTCAGAATACGTACTTAGAACACCCTTATTTCCACTGTCCGCTTATCTCGGACTGCTAAAAGGCTACTCCTCTGAAAAAGCGGTAGAATTCTATAAAGACCCTGTTATAAAAGAAGCCATTAATCTGGCTTCTCCCGAATTACGCCAACAATTAGACAAATGGGCAGCGGAAATGCCAACATTATCCCAAGAAAAAAAAACAGGATTAGAGCTTAGTTTTTTAAAGTATGTCGCCAGAATGTCTTCCCGCTGTACCCCTTTCGGATTATTCGCCGGATGTTCTGTGGGCAGCTTACATACTGCGGCCACTCATATTACCTTAAACTCGATTGCCGAACATACACGGTTTACGCAATTTGATATGCAATATTGGGTTGCCATGCTTCAGGATACGGCAAATAGAAAAAAAGTAGCTCCTCATCTGAAGTATTTTCCCAACTCTTCCATTTACGAAATAGGCGATTTTTTTCGATTCATCGAATATAAGTATGTTGGTACAAAACGAGAACATACGATATCGGCATTACGTAAATCTGATTTGTTGAAACAAATTTTGCTTCAGACAAAATCAGGATGTACGGTAGATGAAATGGCGCTTTTTTTAGCAGCAGATGCATCCGAAAAAAAAGAGGCTCAGGCATTTATTCAGCAATTAATTTCTTTTCAGTTTTTAGTAAGTGAATTAGATGCGGCTGTAACCGGAACTGATGAATGGAAAAGAGTCTTTTCTATTCTTGATACCATTCCTCTTTTTGGTAAAGAAATACGATTACTTGAAAATCTAAAAGAAAAACTTTCTGATCTGGACACAACTTTAGTTCCTAAAAAGGAGTCTTATGAACAAGTCAAACAGACTATTGAAGCTATCGAAACCCGTTATGAAGAAAAATACCTTTTTCAAACGGACTTGAATACGGCAACTCTAAACAATAATTTGAATAAAAATGTGTCTAGAAAAGTGCTCAAAGCGATTCAATTTCTAAACGGCATTCAGGTTCAGAAAAAATCCGAAAATCTTGAGAATTTTAAAAAAGCTTTTCTTAAAAGATACGAATCCAAAGAAATGCCTCTGGCAACTGTACTCGATACAGAAATCGGGATTGGTTATCTGCAAAATCAGGAGATGAATGACACGCACGAAATACTGGAAAATTTCTCATTTCGTCCTAAACAATCAAAAGAAAAAAAACAGATTTGGACCGCTTTTGATTATATTCTACAAAAGAAGCTCCACAATTGTCTTTTTAACAACGAGGAAAATATCGTACTAACCGAAAAGGACTTTCCGGATTTTGATGACCATTTTAAGAATACACCAGTTACTTTTTCGGTAATGATTGAGCTTTTTAATGATGATAAAATTGCTTTAACCTCAGCCGGAAATATAAGTGCTGCAAAGCTATTGGGGCGTTTTTGCAACGGTAATACTGCTATTCATAACCTCACCAAAGAGATCGTAAAAAAAGAAGAGGAATATTATCATGATAAAATACTGGCCGAAGTCGTGCATATTCCCGAGTCCAGAACAGGAAATATACTAAAAAGACCTATCCTCCGAAAACATGAAATTAGTTACCTCTGTACGCCCGGTGTTACAAGAGAAAATAACTTAGATTTAGACGATTTGTATATTGCTGTGACGGCCCAAAAAATTGTTTTGCGCTCCCGAAAATACAATAAAGAAGTACTGCCTTATTTATCTAATGCGCATAACTTCTCTAAGAATTCACTACCCTTATATCATTTTTTGGGTGATCTTGGACTACAGCATAAAAAACCGGCCTACTCGTTTAATTGGGGCGTTTTAGAGACTGATTATGATTTTTTTCCAAGAGTAATTTACAATGACATTATACTTTCAAAAGCGAAATGGAGAGTCCGAAAAGAAGAAATAGTACCTTTTTATCAAACAGATCAAAAGCTACTGACGGAAGCTTTTTTTAATTGGAGATCAGGCAGAAATATTCCGCGTTTTGCCAATTGGGTTCATTCCGACAATACGTTATTGTTTGATTTTGAATCTCCAATAGGAATTGCTTTATTTTTAAATGCTGTGAAACAAAAAGAAGATTTTTTCCTTGAAGAATTTTTATTCACAGAAAAATCAGTTGTAAAAAATAATACAGGGGATTCTTTTTCTAACCAGATTATACTCTCCTATTTTAAAGAAAAAGTATAAAAAATGCAAAGAGATTTTTGTTTAGGCAGCGAATGGTTGTACTATAAGATTTATACCGGAGTAAAAACTTCCGATGCTGTTTTACTGGAAAAACTAGAACCTGTTATCACCCATTTGCAACACAAAAAAATCATTACAAAATGGTTCTTTATTCGCTACAGAGATCCTGAAGAGCATCTCCGTATTCGTTTTTTAATAGAAAATCCGGCTCATTTATCCGTTGCCATACAAGCCTTCTACTCTATTTTTAAGGAACTGATACAACAAAATGTGGTCTGGACCCTACAAGCAGATACTTATAAAAGAGAAATAGAGCGGTACGGCAAAACAACTATGATTACTTCAGAAAGCCTCTTTTACAGAGACAGTGAAATGATACTGCAGTATATCCAAATTAAACCCTTGTTTAAGCAACAGGAACTTCCTTTATTATTCAGTTTTTATGCAATCGATTCGTTTCTAAATTCTTTTCAATTATCAAATCAGGAAAAATTATCCTTGATGGATCGCTTGCAAACAACTTTTAAACAGGAATTCGAAAGTGACAAAGAACAAAAAAAAGAGTTAGCAAAAAACTATCAGGTTCTATCTCCACAAATACATAAAATCTTGTCTTCTGAATCTAAAAACCATTTTGGCGCAATCCTAAAAATTGTGGATGCTAAAACCAAAAAAAGCAACAAAATGGCATTAGAAATTAAGGCTAAAATCGAAATCCCTCTCGATCAATTTCTCTCGGCTCATATCCACATGATGCTTAACCGACAATACAATTCTAAGCAAAGAACGTATGAACTACTGATTTATGATCATTTGTTCCGATACTATAAAAATCAAAACTTTGTCATTTCTTCTCTTTGAGTTTATTACAGAACGCATCAATCAGATGCGTTCCCGGTTCCTAATACAGTTCAAAATTTTCTCCAAAGCCCGTTTTACAAATTGTAAGACGGGCTTTTCTTTTAAACAAAAATACCAGATCAAAAATAACAACAATTCACTGATTACCAAATACTTAAAACAGGTATTTCTACGCTAATTTCTTACAACTATTGTTTCTAATTTTACTCGTCCAAACTCTATCCTACACGCTCCATTCTTTTTACACCCCTCTTTTACTTTATCGCAATACCATTTTATCTGCCACACAATCCAGATTACAAAGGAATAATGTGGAGTCCTGAACCCACTTTAAAAAACGGGGCGAGTACTGAAAAGCCATACGAGTAAGACCAATCAAAAAACTAATATTATGGAAACAAAAGACACAAACGAACAGGATGACATTGCTATAATCAATAATTCAGCTGTTGATTTTCAATTCAGAACACCGGCTGCAATACAGGATTTTCAAGGTGATCGTGCAAAACAGATAGCGTTGAATACTTTATGGAGTTCAAACCTGAATGATTTTACACAACAAGGTATGTTAAACAATCCCTGGAATGTGACAAATGCACCAAGTACAACCAATTATTACAATCCCATAGAAAACAATCCGCGAGGTAGAACATTTCCTATGGCATGGTCTGCCTTCCCCGGAAGACTGGCTTTTAATTTTCCAAATGTTCCACAATTTAAATTAAATGAAATCGCAGATACAGGTATAATGCCGTCACATATCAAAAACAATCCCTGTGGTATACCAACCGAAACTATTCCCTATTTTCCTTATGGACCGAGAGGCTGGCAGGATGAATATTGTGAATGGGCCGTTACAAGAAACGAACTGAACAAAATTATTCGAATTGACTTTACCTGCGAAAATCCGGAATACTGGAACAGTCTGTGGCTAATTGACCACAATAAAGTAGTGGAACTGTATCGATCAACACTGGGCAAACCCGAAATTACCCTTGCCGACTTAAGCCTAAGAGGTGCTGTAAATCCTATTACACGTGGCCCGGTTTACAATCCGTTAAATAAATGGAACGTTGGTACTACATCTACCAGATCATCAGGTGGTGCCATGCATTTGACCAGTACCCCAAATACGTTACAAACCGAAATCGGATTGGCTACTGCCGCAACGGTACAACGCAATAATCCGGCTACAGGTGACACCAGGTGGCCACCAAGATCCTACAACGATTTATTATGTTTCGCACAATACGGACAAAAAAACCGTAACAGCGATCCTGCCATTGGCGGCAATGTAAATAATGTTGTTACTGGCCTACTTAGCAACAACATACCGCAAGTAGCAACCATTACGGATCCTCCGGGATTGTACATTCAAATGCCTAACTTTGGAAATTATGAAACTCCCGATCGCGATGAAGCCTCTAAATTTTGGAAAATTACGCGAGGATACAGAGATCTAAGAGATCAATTCGGCAATCGTTTACCGGGTAATTTTATACTTCATGCTGTATTTGAAATTACCGAGGCGGATCGAAAAAATTATACAATTAGTGATATAACCATAGGTAAGGAACCTATTTTATGGGGATCACAGGTGGCGGCTACTTTTCAAGTACAAATTGTTGCCAGCTCTTTTGACAGTCCTGTGGCACCCAGAGGCTATAATGCCGTAGGTACACCGGACGAGGCCAATACTTTTGCCCAGCCCTTACAACTTTTTCATCAGGACTACTTTTTGGCTATGTATGAATATAAAGTTCCTAATCCTGTTAATAATCCTATTCCGTTATTAAGTAACAGTACTTTTATTCCGCCAGCCATTTCTAACTCGGCAAACCGGGTACCCATGGTATTGATCTGTGACTCCTGTACTGCAAGACCCGGTAATCGTTCCACTTTTCCAAGAATAACTTTTACTGATGCTAACATTACAGCAGAGGTTACTTCTGTCAGCGTCAACATCGACTATGCCGTACCCGGAAATAGTATGCCCGGCAGTTATACGGCTTTGTACATTTCCGTAAACGTAGGCGCAAATGCTGCGTCAGGATCACACGGCATTTTTGTTACCAATGTCGGTCAAAATCAAAGTAAGGCAATGCTCGCAATGCTTACAGTCACCCCCAGAAGAGTAGAAGCCAATGTGAAATGGCAAAATATGGGAGTGACAGTGATTCCGGGAACTCCGGTAAAAATTGCGTACCACAGCGGACTCTGGACATCAAATCCGGATGATAATAACGGGCAATTGTACGACGCTTCAGGAACTCCAAACTTTAGAGCCGCTCAAGACGGTTATACCCTGCCGGGACAAAATGATGGTTCTTTAATAGGACGAGTAGGCAGTACCCTATTTCCTGTTGGTATGGGAACTACTGTTCCCGATAATCTTCAGGGAGAATTGGAATTGTGCATTAATGATGATCTAAACGGCACTTACGGAGCCGGTTTTGTTGATAATATTGGCAGTATAGCGGTTAAAATTACTATTGGCTAATACACTAATTTACTATTATTAGGGAAAACTATTAAGCAGGAATCCAATTCGAATCTTGCTGTTTTCCCTTTTATTTTCTTTTAAACCCTGGAAACAATGAATATAAAAACGATACTTTCTAAAAAGATATTATGGCTGGGAGTGGTAATAATCCCACTTGCCGCTATTAGTACAAAAGCAAAACTTGGAAACTCCGACTCCTCTTATACCGCTATTATCCCAACCAAGACCAATACCTGCAATTGTTATGCTACCGACTCAACAAGCTATATTCTCCCTATAACCTTTCATAATATAGTACCCGGCGATTTATTCACTTTTAATCATCAGATCTTAGCCGATTGCTTTGCATGGCAGCAATTTATTTCTTTGAACTGGCCTACAAATCCGTCTTCTGATTTTGGTACACCACATGATTATTCTTTTGTGCAATGGGAAACTTATATGCACAGAGAAGTAATGTTTAAAGATGACGGTTCAAGACCACCTGCATGGGGAACTATGGTATCTGACGAATACAGCCGCATGTTCAAAACACAGAAACTTCTTTTCAATAAAACAGATACAAAACTGTTGACATTTGTCAATAAAATTGAAGAAAACGGTGCCGCAATCACTTTCACTCCCGATCAGGCATCACCTGTTGGCAAGCCAAGCTGGCTGGGAGCACAAAACTTCACTAATTTGTGGTATGAAATTATGCTAAACAAAGACTACTATGACTTTATTGTTGAGAAAGGATTTTACAATGCCAAAGTACAACATGACACTATAAAACGGAATCTACCCATTAATTTTCCGCAAGGGGAATACAACGGAATCGTTGGTGCTATCGAATTAAAAGCAGCATGGATGGAAGTAGTGAAGCCGGAATTATCGAAATGGAAAAGATATAAATTATCTAAAGCCATTGTATTAGATCCGATTACAAGAAGGCTAAGAAGGACAGTTGTGGCACTCGTGGGATTGCACATACTGCATAAAACACAAAATCAGCCTACATGGGTATGGGCTACGTTTGAGCACATAGACAATGTCCCTGACAGGGATAATTTAAATACCGCATCTGCTCCTCCAGACGGCTACAATTTTTACGATCCCAAATGTAAAGACCGCGAAGTCAAAATTCGTACTCCAAATGGGGATTCACTCGTAATTGTACCCTGTATTCCTAATACCCCTCCTCGTTATTATCTGAATCAGGCAGGTCCGGTACCCATACAAACCGTTCGCGTAAACAGTATTGATAAAAATAATGCCGCCCCTATTAATGCTCTGATGCAACGAAAAATCAAGAAATTTTATCCCAATTCGGTTTGGCAATATTATGAGTTAATTGATGTAATATGGTCGCAGAGTATTCAGCCTGATCCTACTGTTCCAATTCGGGTACCAAGAAATATAAATAGATCAACAATGCTTAGTGGTGCAGGTACGGTAATAGCCAATTCTACAATGGAAACCTATGTACAATCCACCAAAACGTGCTTCGACTGTCATATTTTCAGTACAATTGCTCCTTACTCAAGAGATACTATAAACAACTCTAAATTTGGAGATTTTAGCTTTGCGCTGACTTTTGCTAAGTATCCTGCGGCAAAAAGTGATTACCTGAAAAAAATGAAGAAAAAAAAGTAATCAGACTGCCATTCCTGTTCGCTTTACGTTTATAAAATTACGCTATTGCAAACCATTAAATTTTATCAATCCCGACAGACTAAAAAATTTAGCAATGTAAAGCGTACTGTAATTAATTTAAGGATTATCAAAAAAAGTCTCACGCAGATTTTAGCAGATTGAAATAAAAAAAATCCGCAGAATCTGCGTGAAAAAATATTTCGACTTAATAACATTGATGTAAAGCGGTAGGATAACTTCAATGTCGAAGGACATGCTTCATTTAACCCAATTTTCATTTTAAATATGTAACTTTACTATACTAACGTGTAATACTTAAAACACGTAACAACCTTACATTCAAATAATTATATTTTTTTTTCAAAATAGTTATTTCCGCTCTGACAAAGTCATTCAAAAATAAAAAAACACTAAGAAAGCCTCCGATAATTCTTTTAGGAGATACACGGGAATACAGGAGACATTAACGAAGTAAATCACTTATAATACCTATTTCAGAACTTAAATCATTAACAAAAACTAAATTTTAAAATTATGAAAAAAATAATTGTATTGTTAGTTGCCATAATGGTAAATGTTTCGGTTTCACAAGCTCAGACAGCAGAAGAAACACAAATAAAGAGTGAACTAAAAGCAGTAGATAAAAACGATCCAAATGCGAAAAAAGAAAAACAGGATCTAAGAAAAGAACTTCGCAAATTAGAAGGACAGGATGTAAGTAGTACTACCAGAGATCAGTTTAAATCCGATTTTGGAAATGCTACCGCTGCAAAATGGAAACGCTCCGATTATTATGATGAAGCCAGCTTCACAAAAGACGGAGCTGCTAGTACTGCTTTTTATGACGCAAACTCAAAACTGGTAGGAACCATGACCGCTAAAAACATCACAGATTTACCGGCAAAAGCATTAAAAATAATAAACGATAAATACAAAGAGTATACTAAAAAGCAAGTGTCTTTTTATGATGATAATGAAAGCAATGACTCTAATCTATTGTGGTATGATAAGAAGTTTGCGGATACTGATAACTACTTTGTTGAGGTTTCTAAAGACGGAAAAAATTCGGTGCTTCAAATAACGGCAAAAGGAGAAGTAAGCTTTTTTTCAGATATGAAATAGTGTGAATTTTTCAATAGCAATACTAAATAATTCAAGTTGCCAGTTCTCTTATCTCCAAAATGAAACAAGTTATTAGGATTGTTAAAAAAAAGTCTCACCCAGATTTTAGCGGATTGAAATATAAAAAATCCGCTGAATCTCCAAAATCTGCGTGAAAAAAATATCTTAACTTAATCACATTGAACTAAAGCTGGAGTCCATTCAAATAGTAACAGGTTAAAAAAGAATAATTAACCCGCAACTTGAATTAAATATAAAATGACTTACACAAAAAGCAGCAAAAGAAAGACGTCTTGAGAGTCGTCTTTCTTTTTTTCAAAACGTCAGATTATATATAGCGATTAATAATATTCTCAAAAAGTTCTTGTTTTCCACTTTGTAATTCAATTGGATCATTTTCTTTCGCAATGTGATATAAATCGGTAAAATTTAATTTGCCTTCTTCAAACTCTTTTCCCTTCCCCGAATCAAAAGAATTGTACCGTTGCTTTCTTAAACTATCATATGGGGATGAAGTTATAATTTTATCCGCAGTCAATAAAGCTCTTGCGAAAGTATCTACACCTCCAATATGAGCTAAGAAAATATCTTCCATATCGGTAGAATTCCTTCTTATTTTAGCATCAAAATTCACTCCGCCACCCTGAAGACCACCTGCTTTTAGAAAAACCAACATCGCTTCTGTAACCTCTTGTATATTATTTGGAAATTGAGCAGTATCCCAGCCGTTTTGGTAATCACCTCTGTTGGCATCAATACTCCCTAACATTCCGGATTGAGCCGCCACTTCAAGTTCATGTTGGAACGTATGCTGCGCCAGTGTGGCATGGTTGACCTCAATATTTATTTTGAAATCTTTCTCCAAACCATATTGACGTAAAAAACCAACTGTAGTAGCACAATCAAAATCATATTGGTGTTTCAAAGGCTCCATAGGTTTAGGTTCTAACAAAAAATTTCCTTTAAACCCTTGGGCTCTTGCATAATCCCTTGCTTGAATCAGAAATTGTCCCATATGATCCAATTCGCGTTTCATATCGGTGTTCAGTAAAGACATATAACCTTCTCTTCCACCCCAAAAAGCATAATTTTCCCCACCTAAAGCAATAGTAGCATCTATCGCTAATTTTACCTGTGCGGCAGCTCTGGCCAATATCTTAAAATCAGGATTGGTTGCGGCACCATTCATATAACGGGCATTCGAAAAACAATTTGCTGTCCCCCAAAGCACCTTAATTTCCGAGCCTGCTTTTTTTTCATTCAAGTACGAAGTCATCGTAGCCAATCGTACTTCAGATTGTCCTAGATTTTCTCCCTCCTGAACCAGGTCAAAGTCATGAAAACAAAAATAATCAAATCCCATTTTACTTATAAATTCAAATGCCGCATCGGCTCTGATTTTTGCCGCTCTGATCGGCTCTCTTGCTTCATTCCACGCAAAATGATGAGTGCCTTGTCCAAATAAGTCCGACCCGTTTCCGCCAAAGCTATGCCAATACGAAATGGCAAATTTAAAATGTTCCCGCATCGTTTTCCCCGCAACAATTTGCTCCGGATTGTAATATCTGAAAGCTAGCGGATTATCAGAATCCTTTCCTTCATACTTAATCTGGCCAATTCCTTTATAATGTTCTTTGTCCCCTAAAACTATCATAATTCCTTTTTTATAATTGTTTTTTTTTCTTCGTGTAACAACCAAAGATATACTTTACGTGACCATCTGAGAAATGAAAAATTGTTTCAAAAATTCACTTTTAGGCTAATTTTGTTAGATTTATTTGATGCCAAAATCCGATGTATAAAACTACCGAGAATTGAAAAAAAAGAGTACAACTAAAACTTCCAAATTAAAGCTGAAAATCCTGAAAATTCGCTGAGGTTAGTCCGGTAAATTAAATCTTGTAAAAGCTTTCAGACCTCGTAACTTATTATTTTTCAAGACATGGGAATTATGTAATTCTTTCAACGACAAAATAATTCCAAAATTGTTACATTTAATGAAACCCAATTCTAACCTTAAAAAATGACATTTATGAAAAGACATTTTCTAAAAAACAGGCCAATTTTCTTGTGTTTTTCCGTTGTATTGATCGCGCTTTTGCAAGCATCCTGCAACAATGACAAATCAAATACAACCGACGAAAAAGAAGAAGAAGCAACAGCAACCTTGCCACCTGTAGAAACGAATCCGGCAAACTCCAAATACAACCCGGCTTTTAAAGGACAAACCAGAATTGGAGGTGTAAAAACCAAAACAGAATACACCGTTAAAGTTTTTGCAACAGGTTTAACCAACCCTTGGGGAATGGAAAACTTACCTGACGGAAGAATTTTGGTCACCCAAAAAAATGGTACTATGCGAATTGTAACTCAGGCAGGAACAGTGGGCGGAACTATTACCGGAATTCCAGCCGTAAACAGTAGCGGACAAGGTGGTTTACTGGACGTTGCTGTAGATCCTGACTTCGCTACTAACAGAATGGTTTATTGGAGTTTTTCGCAAACCGGAACGAATGGTACGGCAACTGCAGTAGCAAAAGGAAAACTTTCTGCCGACGAAACAAAAATTGAAAATGCAGTAGTAATCTACAAAGCTATTCCGGAATTTAACAGTACCCTTCATTATGGTTCGCGTCTTGCTTGGGACAAACAAGGCAATCTTTTTGTGAGTACCGGAGAGCGCTCCGATATACAGTCAAGACCATTGGCTCAAAAATTAGATGCGGCTCTCGGAAAAATAGTTCGCATTACCAAAAACGGAGCGGCTGCAACCGGAAATCCTTTTATTGGACAAACAGGTGTATTGCCGGAGATTTATTCTTACGGACACCGAAATGTTCAGGGTCTCGCCATTCATCCGGTTACGGGAGAGCTGTGGGAGGCTGAATTAGGTCCGCTGGGAGGTGATGAAATCAATAAAATCACAGCAAGCAAAAACTATGGTTGGCCAACAATCAGTTATGGACTTGAATATAGTGGTAGCCCTATTGGTCAAGGAATTACAACCAAAAGTGGTTTGGAACAGCCGGTTTATTATTGGGATCCGGTAATTTCGCCAAGTGGGATTACTTTTTACTCAGGCAATCAAATTAATGAATGGGCAAATAATTTATTTGTAGCCGCTTTAAGTGGTCAGCATGTCGTGAGATTAGTACTTAAGGACAATGTTGTCATCGGCGAAGAACGTTTGCTTACAACCTACAAAAGCCGATTCAGAGATGTTTTAGAAGGAAAAGACGGGGCTTTATATGCCGTTACAGATGGTTCTAATGCATCGATCTACAAAATCGGAAAATAAAGGACTGTTTATTTAGTAAACCAATAACTAAATTTTTATACTAAATTTTAACTATTACAATGAACTGAAAATCCAATCCATACGATTTTCAGTTTTTTTATTTGGATATATGTATTCAACTACGTAGTTTTGTACTTATATTTAATACTTATAAAAATGCAGATCAAACCTATCCAAAACGAATACGAAAGAGAAATCATAAATTTGATTTTAAACATTCAACAAAACGAATTTAATGTCGCCATTACTTTAGAAGATCAGCCGGATTTATTAAACATTAAGAATTTTTATTACGAATCAGGCGGTTGTTTTCTTGGCGCTTTTATTGACGAAAAACTAGTGGGCACCATTGCCTTGGTAAAATTTAATGAAGAAAATGCTGCCGTCAGAAAAATGTTTGTTTTAAAAGAGTACAGAGGTAAAGAATACAATATTGCCCAGCAGCTATTAGAACAACTAATCACATACAGCAAAGAAAACGGATTAAGTAACTTATATTTGGGAACTGTTTCTATTTTACAGGCCGCCTTGCGATTTTATGAAAGAAATAATTTTATTGCAATAGAAAAAGAAGCACTCCCGCATGATTTTCCATTAATGCAAGCCGACAATGTATTCCGTCAGCTACAACTAAATCAAATAAAATGAATATAATAGACGAAATAGGTGTTTTAGCCTTATCAACCAGACTACAACGACTGAGCGAACAGCTGCGAAAGGATGGTGCTTTGGTTTACAAATCATTTGATATTGATTTTGAACCGAAATGGTTTCCTGTCATTTATACTTTACATATAAAAGAAATGTTAAGCGTAGTAGAAATTGCAAACGAAATTGGCTACACCCATCCGTCGACTATAAGTTTATTGAAAGAATTGGAAAAGCTAAAAATTATCAGCTCTAAAAAAGATAAACTCGATGAAAGGAAACGATTAATTGTACTTACCGTCAAAGGCAAAGAGCTTGTCGTAAAAATGCAACCTGTCTGGAATCTTATTCGAAATGTACTAACAGAGATTTCAGATAACCAAAATAATCTCTTAAAAGCAATTGAGGAAGCGGAACAAAAACTGGCCAGTCAGAGTTTCTTCCAAAGGGCATCAGTATTAAAGAGTTAAGCGTATTCTTTTCCTGTTATTTTCTTTCTGTGATTATGTCCCCACTTTGCCAAAGAGTCTATAACTTCTTTTAAGGTGTGGCCATAATCCGTTAGTTTATATTCGACGGTGATTGGTTTCGTATCAAGAACCGTGCGGGTTACTAATTGATTTTCTTCCAGATTTTTTAATTCCCTGCTTAACATCTTACCCGAAATTCCTTCTACTTCTCTAAGTAAATCTGTGAATCGTAAAGTATTAAAACATAAGGATGCAATAATCGAAATTTTCCATCTTCCGTTCAGAATATACATGGCATCGTGCACTGCCATCATATGTTGATTGCATTTTTTCAGATCGTGTTCGGGCTCTTTTATCATGAAATGTCAGTTAGTTACCTCAATGTTACGGTTACTTTTGGTAATCGAATGACAAAAATACATTTAAAGTTTTTACATTTGAATACAATTTAAATTTAACATCAAGAATATGGACTTAATAAAAGCACTCGAGTGGCGTTATGCTACTAAAAAAATGAACGGACAAGTTGTCCCACAAGAAAAAATCGATTACATCCTGGAAGCGGCAAAACTAGCTCCTTCGTCATCCGGTATACAACCGTACCAGATTTTTGTAATTTCTAATAAAGAAGTAAAAGAAAAATTAAGAGTAGTAGCTTTCGATCAAAGCCAGATTACAGACGCTTCTCACGTATTGGTTTTCGCAGCTTGGGACGGTTATTCATTAGAAAAAATCTCAACTGTATTCGACAGAACACTTGCCGAAAGAGGATTGCCTGCCAATACTATGGACGATTACAAAAATTCACTTTGGGGAATGTATGAGCCACTTGGTCAGGAATGGCATGCCAATCACGCTGCAAGACAAGCTTATATTTCTTTCGGTATAGCACTTGCTGCTGCTGCAGAACAAGAAGTAGACGCAACACCAATGGAAGGTTTTGTTCCTGCAGAAGTTGATAAACTCTTAGGTCTGAATGAACTTGGTCTTAAAAGTGCCGTAATACTAACGCTTGGTTACAGAGATGAAGCGAATGACTGGTTAGTTAATATGAAAAAAGTGAGAACTCCTAAAAGTGAGTTTATAACGGAAATTAAATAAGAAAGATAATATCCGTATTTAAGAGACTATTTCGCAAGTGAAATAGTCTCTTTTTTTATTTGTACTAACGAGATATCTTCTAAAATTCCAATTTTTTAAATTCCAAATTCCAAAGTGTGGATCGATAAACGAAACGGGGTATTTTAGCAGGCGATATTCTATACATTTTGTCTCTCTGAGCGGAGTTAGCCTTGACTTTAATTATATAACTAAAACCCAAATCTGACAGGTTTTTGAAACCTGTCAGATTTAAATTCTGAAAAACGGAGAAACTTTATGAAGTAAATTCTATAAACTGAGTGTACTTTATCACAAACTATGTCAATTTCGAGCGAAGCCGAGAAATCGCACAAGGACCTCCACAACAGAAAGACATTCAGTTTGTCATCCTGAGGAACGAAGGATCTACGTTTGCTGAATCGATAGTGCTGAGCTTCACTTTACGGAATTACTTGTGAAGATACTTCGTTCCTCAGTATGACAAAATTGGGGAAAATGGAAACGGAGCCACCTTGTGTGATTTCTCGTACCTCGAAATGACAAGGAAAACTCAACAGCTAACAGATCACATCTCACAAATCACATTTCACAAACTACATCTTAATGATAATAAACTCAGAACGTCTATTTTGCTGATGTTGTTCTTCTGTACACGGAACGCCATTTTTACAATTGTTGATTAGTCTGGTTTCACCGTAACCAATGGCACTTTCAATTCGCTCGGCGACTATACCTTGCGAAATGATATAATCTCTTGAGGATTTTGCTCTTTTGTCTGAAAGTATAAGGTTATAATGGTCTCTGGCTCTGGAATCGGTGTGGGACTCGATTTTAATGACCATTTCCGGATATTCATTCATTAATAAAACGACTTTGTTTAATTCGATAGCAGCATCGTTTCTGATATTGGATTTGTCTAAGTCAAAGAAAATTATTCCGATTTTTATTTTTAAAATACCGTCTTCTTTAACAATCAGAGGTGACTTTATTCCTAAATCCACCACCGTTTCTCCGGAAGTGCCTTGTGTTAAAACCGGGAGTACAAGTGGCGTAAATCCTTGTTTGGTCGCTTCAATTTTATAACTGGTGCTGCAGGCTACCGGAGTTTTAAATTGATATTCACCTAATTCCCCTGAGGTGGTTTCTTCCAGTTTTTCTCCATTGGCGGCATATAAAGTCACGGTTGCATTTGCAATTTTTCCTTTTGTAATTTCATTGAAAACAAACCCTTTAATCTGCTGTTTACAAATAGGTGTTCTTTCGAAAGAATAGATATCGTCATCCCCTTTACCGGATTTTCTGTTGGAAGACACAAAACCTAAATTAGTTTCTTCGTTAACGATATAAGCAAAATCGTCCAGATTGCTGTTTAAGGGTGCTCCAAGATTAACCGGTTTTTCAAAAAGACCGTCTTTTATTGGACTTTCAAAAACATCAAGTCCACCTAAACCTAAATGTCCATCGCTTGCAAAATATAAGGTTTTATCTGTAATGAAGGGAAACATTTCGCGTCCTCTGGTGTTGACTTTATCACCTACATTTTTGGCTTGCGAAAATTTATTATCTCCCAAAATATCGACTACAAAAACATCTGTAGAACCAATTGTTCCGGGCATATCTGATATAAAATAAAGTTTCTTTCCGTCCTTGCTTACACTCGGCTGTCCAACTGAATATTCATCACTGTTAAAAGGAAGTTCCTGTATGTTTTCCCAGCTTGTTTTGTCCTCTTTGGTTACGGCTGTAGCAGAATATAGTTTTAGATTGTTCCTGCCTTTTCCATCTCTTCCGAGTTTTCCATTGTAATTATTTCGGGTGAAATAAATGGTGTTTTCGTCGGGCGAAAAAGCAACACAGGCCTCATGATATTTGCTATAAAGTGCATTTGAAAATCTTCTGACATGACTCACATCAGATTGCGACGGACTAATTTTTCCCAACTGAAGACTTAAAAACGGCTGATCGTTCCAGGCATATCTTCTTGTGGCCGCATAAGAGGAATCTATAGATGTCGAATAAATAAGCTGACCTTTGTAAAACATAGGTCCAAAATCAGAATAAGAAGAATTAATCGATAGATTTTGAAGGGTGAACTGGGGTTCGAGATTCATAATTTTTTCGATTGTATTTTCCTGCAGCGAGAAATTTTGCTTTCTCGCATCTGAGGCTTCTGCTTTTTTACTGAAATTCTTCAACCACTTTTTAGCCAATTCATAGTTTTGAATTCCTTCTAAAGTCTGGGCGTAACGAAAAAGATATTCCGCCGAAACCTCATTCGGATATTCCGCGATCAGCAATTGGTATTTTTCGTTTGCCTGCTGCATATCGGTATTAAAATAATACGAATCTCCGGCTCTTTGAAGGGTTTCCATAGAACGATCGCCTCCTTTTATGGCGTATTCATAAGCTTTGGCGGCTTCTAAATACCACATTTTATCAAAAAGAGCATCAGCAGTTTTGTTTTTGGTCTGCGAAAAGCCGGCCATCACTATAAATAATCCGATTAGGGTAATTATTTTTTTCATAACTCTTTAGTTTAAAAAAATCTTGGCGATTTTAGTCCTTTCTCTTTTGATTTTAACTCAAAGCGCAACATGATCTCATGACTTCCCGACGAAAATTTCTGCAGTTCAGTAGTTGTATAATCATAGGTATATCCAATTAAAAACTGAGGTGTAATCTGGAAACCTGCCAATGCACTAAAGGAATCTCCTGTACGATAAGAGGCTCCCAATCTAAACTTATCATTAAACATAAAATTGGCCGATAAATCTACAATCACTGGTGCACCCGACACATACTTGGTTAAAAAAGCAGGTTTGAATTTGACACTCGGGCTAAGGTCAAAAACCCATCCTCCTATTAAAAACAAATGCATGCGCTCGTCTGCCAAACCTTCCTGAACCTCATCGTAGCGTTCGTCTGTTAGAAAATTAGGTACCGATAATCCTAAATAGCTTTTTTCGCTATGCAGATAAATCCCGGCACCAACAACAGGCAAAAACTTATTCTGAATGTTTTGCTGAAATTGAACGTCGTTATCTTTAAAAGAACCTTTAGACCAGTCGATATTAATTACTCTTCCTCCTCCTTTTACCCCAAAGGAAAGCTTGTAGGTATCGGATGCTTTTATTGAATAAGAGAAATTCAAATCAACGTATTGCTCTTCTGACGGACCTATTTCATCATTTACGATTGATAATCCCAGTCCGACATTTTTTCCGACGGGAGAATCCAGTGTAAAGGATTGCGTGTTCGGAGCTCCTTCCAGCCCGACCCACTGCGTTCTGTAGATCCCTGTAATTGTCAAATGCCCCGCAGATCCTGCATACGCAGAGTTTACACTCAATGTATTGTACATATATTGTGTGTATTGCGGATCTTGCTGCCCATACATAAAGTTTGCAATAAACAGCATTAGTATAGCGATAATTTGGTTATATCTTCTGACCATTGTTCAATGTTATTAGCAATTTACTATTCCGTTTACTTACTACTTATCGTTTTAAATACAACCAGCCTGATGTTTTTGGCGTTCCGTCTCCCAGATCCAAAATATAGAAATAGGTTCCGACCGGTAGTAATTTTGAAGATCCGTCGGCAGTTCCGTCCCAGGTATTTTTATATCCCTGTTGTGTATAAATCAAATTCCCCCATCTATTGTAAATTTCGAGTACATTGTTAGGATAGTTGGCAATACAATCTATATAGAATACATCGTTGACACCATCGTCATTAGGAGAAAACTCATTGTGGATTTTTAAACAGGCCGGTTCAATCGTAGCACTGCTTTGATTGTTGGAAGCATTCGTATCTATTTGATCTAAGGCTATTAATTTTGCCGTGTTTAAATAGTCTTTAACGTCACGTACTTTTACTTTTAAGGTTAAAGTCTGAACTGAATTAACATCAACAGCAGGTATTTTCCAGATTCCGGTTCCGGCATCAAAAGTTCCTGAACTTGTTGACGACGATACAAATTGATAGCCTGTAGGTAAAATATCCTGTACTTCTAGATTTGTTGCTTTTAGACTTCCAATGTTATCTGCTGTAATTGTAAAATTGATTAACGCATCAATTGGAGGATCTGTTGCATCGACTGTTTTTATAATCGCGATATCGGTTTTTGGCGATTCAATAAAGGCATTGTCTTCATCGTCTTCGCTTTGATCTCCGTCGTCATTATCAGGTGTACTGTTTGGATCAAATTGATCACTGGCTGTAACCTGTGCTGTATTTACATAATCGGAATCTTTTAGACCATTTGGTGTTTCAACTGTTGCTTGAAACGTTAAAGTCAAGCCACTCAGTGGAATTTGCAAATTAGACCAGGTGATTCTAAATCCGCTGTAGATACCTCCACCGGTGATATTAGTAATGTTACTGTACCCTATTGGCAGTAAATCTTCGACAGCAACGCCGGTTGCCACTACCGGACCTGCATTATTAACCTGAACTGTAAAGGTTACAACTTCATTAACATTCGCTTTTACATTACTAACCGTTTTTTCTAAACTCAGATTCGCCAATTGTACATCTACCAGAATGCTGTCATAATCGTCTTCTGTTGTAACACCATTATTCGGTGTACTATCAGGATCCGGTAACGCGCTTGCTGTAACTTCTGTGATGTTTAAATATTCGTTTGCAGCTCCTGTCGCAGGTTTAACGGTAGCATTAATTAATAAAATCTGTTCGTTGCCATTGAGAATTGATCCTACATTCCATCTTCCGTCTGCGAAGGTGTAGGTTCCGCTTGTTGCACTGTGCATCATATAAGCAAATCCGGAAGGAAGCAGGTCTTTTACTTCAACGCCTATCGCATTTCCTGGTCCGTCATTTTTGACTTTAACCTGGAACGTAACGATATCACCCACATTTGGTTTTTGATTTCCGATAATTGTTTTTTCTATAGATAAATCTGCCATAACAATAATTGGCGTTACCGATATACTGTCGTAATCGTCTTCTGTCGTGATACCATTATTTGGTGTACTGTCAGGGTCAAAATCGTCTGCTGCTGTAACTTCTGTAATGTTCAAGTATTCATTAACTGTACCTGTCGGAGCATTAACCAAAACATTTATCAGCAAGGTTTGACTACTGTTTGGAAGTACAATTCCCGGATTCCAAATACCTGTCGTTCTATTGTACGAACCGGAACTTGCATTGTAGAAAACAAAGGTATACCCAGCAGGTAACAGGTCTTTTACTTCAACACCCGTAGCAATGTTTGGTCCTGAATTCATCAATGTAATTTGGAATGTAATCTGAGAGCCTACTAAAGGAGTCAGCATATCATCTACTACCAATTTTTCAAGTGACAAATCGGCAATAGTATTAACCGGAGTCAAAATTACAGAACTTATATCGTCTTCTGTTACCACTCCATTGTTTGGCGTACTGTTAGGATCCGGCAAATCTGAAGAAAATACTTCAGCTGTATTGCGGTAGTCTCCTGTAATATTTACGATTGCAGTTATCAATAAAGTTTCTGAAGCTCCATTGGCAATTGCTCCAACATCCCAGATTCCGGTTACTTCGTCATAAACACCAGCAGTAGAACTAAATACAACATAGGTATAACCGCTCGGTAACTTGTCTGTCACTTGTACTTTTCCAGCCCCTTGTGGTCCTTTATTGTTTACGGTAATCTGAAAGGTTACTGAGGTTCCATATGCCGGACTGGTATTACCGCCTATCAATGTTTTGGTCAATGCTAAATCGGCAGCTAAGCTAGTTGGCGTTACCGTTACGCTTCCGTAATCATCTTCTGTTGTAACTCCATTATTTGGTGTACTATCCGGATCCGGTAAGCTGCTGGCCGTAACCTCAGCGATGTTGAGGTAATCTCCTGTTGCATTTACTGTTCCGCTTACTGTTAAGGTTTCGGATTTTCCGTTTATTAAGCCTCCAACATTCCAGATTCCTGTAGTCGCATCGTATGTTCCTGTTGAAATACTCGAACGCGTATAAGTAAATCCAGTTGGAAGTTTATCCCCTACCTGAACTCCCGTTACATCTTGTGGACCACTATTGGTTACTATTACTTCAAAAGTAACCTCTGAACCAACTAGTGCTGTTGTATTTCCTCCAACTATGGTTTTAGTCAACGATAAATCGGCAGCTAGACTAGTTGGCGTTACCGTTACACTTCCGTAATCGTCTTCTGTTGCGTCACCATTATTTGGTGTACTATCAGGATCCGGTAAACTACTTGCCGTAACTTCGGCAATGTTTGCATAATCCCCTGTTGCATTTACGGTTCCACTTACTGTTAAGGTTTCTGATTTTCCGTTTATTAAGCCTCCGACATTCCAAATTCCCGTACTTGCATCGTATGTTCCTGTTGAAATACTGGAACGCGTATAAGTAAATCCAGTTGGAAGTTTATCCCCTACCTGAACTCCCGTAACATCTTGTGGACCACTATTGGTTACTATTACTTCAAAAGTAACTTCTGAACCAACTAACGCTGTGGTATTTCCTCCTACAATTGTTTTGGTCAACGATAAATCGGCAGCTAAATTAGTTGGTATTACAGTTACGCTTCCGTAATCATCTTCTGTTGCATCACCATTATTTGGTGTACTGTCAGGATCCGGTAAACTACTTGCGGCAACTTCAGCAATATTAAGGTAATCCCCTGTTGCATTTACTGTTCCGCTTACCGTTAAGGTTTCTGATTTGCCGTTTATTAAGCCTCCAACATTCCAAATTCCGGTAGTCGCATCGTATGTTCCTGTAGAAATACTCGAACGCGTATAAGTAAATCCAGTTGGAAGTTTATCCCCTACCTGAACTCCCGTTACATCTTGTGGACCACTATTGGTCACTATTACTTCAAAAGTAACTTCTGAACCAACCAGTGCTGTGGTATTTCCTCCAACTATGGTTTTAGTCAACGATAAATCGGCAGCTAAACTTGTTGGTGTTACCGTTACACTTCCGTAATCGTCTTCTGTTGCGTCACCATTATTTGGTGTACTATCAGGATCCGGTAAACTGCTTGCGGTAACCTCAGCTATGTTGAGATAATCACCCGTTGCATTTACTGTTCCGCTTACTGTTAAGGTTTCTGATTTTCCGTTTATTAAGCCTCCGACATTCCAAATTCCCGTAGTGGCGTCATATGTTCCTGTTGAAATACTCGAACGCGTATAAGTAAATCCGGTTGGAAGTTTATCCGTTACCTGAACTCCCGTCACATCTTGTGGACCACTATTCGTTACTATTACTTCAAAAGTAACTTCTGAACCAACTAGTGCTGTTGTATTTCCTCCAACAATTGTTTTGGTTAACGATAAATCGGCAGCTAAACTAGTTGGCGTTACCGTCACGCTTCCGTAATCGTCTTCTGTTGCGTCACCATTATTTGGTGTACTGTCTGGATCCGGCAAACTGCTCGCGGTAACTTCAGCAATGTTTGCATAATCTCCTGTCGCATTTACTGTTCCGCTTACCGTTAAGGTTTCGGATTTGCCGTTTATTAAGCCTCCCACATTCCAGATTCCGGTAGTCGCATCGTATGTTCCTGTTGAAATACTGGAACGCGTATAGGTAAATCCGGTTGGAAGTTTATCCCCTAACTGAACTCCCGTTACATCTTGTGGACCACTATTAGTTACTATCACTTCAAAAGTAACTTCTGAACCAACCAATGCTGTTGTATTTCCTCCAACAATCGTTTTGGTCAACGATAAATCGGCAACACCTGAAACCGGTGTTACGACAACATTTGCATAATCATCTTCTGTTATATCACCGTTATTTGGTGTACTATCAGGATCTGGTAAGCTGCTGGCGGTAACTTCGGCAACATTAGTATAATTGCCTGTTGCATCTACGGTTGCTGTTATAGTTAAAGTTTGCGATTGTCCATTTGGTAATCCTCCAACATTCCATACTCCGTTACCGGCATTATATGTCCCTGCAGAAGGAGTTGCGCTACCAAAAGTGTAACCTGTAGGAAGCGATTCCGTAACCTGAACTCCTGTTGCATCCTGAGGCCCACTATTGGTTACCACTATTTCAAAAGAAATCTGCGAACCAAATAATGGCGAAGTATTTCCTCCTACAATTGTTTTGGCTAAAGATAAATCGGCCATTGCAGCAACCGGAATTATAGTAACACTTCCGTAATCGTCTTCTGTTACAACTCCGTTATTCGGTGTACTGTCGGGATCAGGCAAACTGCTTGCGGTTACTTCTGCGATATTAAGGTAATCCCCTGTTGCATTTACCGTTGCCGTAATTACTAATGTTTCCGATTGTCCGTTTGGCAGACCACCTATGTTCCAGAATCCGGTAGTCGCATCATAAGTCCCTGCTGAAGGGGTTGCATTGGCATAAGTATAACCAGTAGGAAGTTTATCCGTTACCTGAACTCCGGTCACATCTTGTGGACCTCCATTGGTCACTATTACTTCGAATGAAATTTGTGAGCCAACTAATGGTGTTGTGTTCCCTCCTACAATTGTTTTAGTTAAAGAAAGATCAGCAACCGTAGCAATTGGCGTTATCGTAACACTTCCATAATCATCTTCTGTTACGTCACCATTATTTGGTGTACTGTCGGGATCCGGTAAACTACTTGCCGTCACTTCAGCGATATTAAGGTAATCCCCTGTTGCGTTTACGATTGCTGTTATCGTTAAAGTTTGCGATTGTCCGTTTGGCAAACCTCCTATATTCCATAATCCGTTGGTAGGATTATAAGTACCTGCCGAAAGAGTTGAACTGACATACGTATAACCGGTAGGAAGTTTATCAACAACCTGAACTCCGCTTGTGTCCTGAGGTCCGTCATTGGTCACTATTACTTCGAATGAAATTTGTGAGCCCACTAATGGCGTTGTATTTCCTCCGACAATTGTTTTGGTTAAAGAAAGATCGGCAACCGTAGCAATTGGCGTTATTGTAACACTTCCATAATCGTCTTCTGTTACAACTCCGTTATTTGGTGTACTATCAGGATCCGGCAAATCACTTGCGGTAACTTCAGCAATATTAAGATAATCCCCTGTAGCATTTACGGTTGCGGTAATTACTAATGTTTCTGATTCTCCTTTTGGCAATCCACCAATATCCCAAACTCCGCTACTGGCATCATAAGTACCTGCTGAGGTATTCGAAATCGCATACGTATAACCCGTCGGAAGTTTATCGGTAACCTGAACTCCGGTCGCATCTTGCGGGCCTCCGTTGGTTACTATTACTTCGAATGAAATTTGTGAACCTACTAATGGTGTTGTATTTCCTCCGACAATTGTTTTGGTTAAAGACAGGTCGGCGGCAAGTGAAACTGGTGCCACAATTGCGGTGTCATAATCATCTTCTGTTGTTACGCCATTATTTGGTGTACTATCAATATCAGGCTGATCACATGCTGTTACTTCCGCAATGTTAAGATAATCGCCTGTAGCATTTACATTTACCGTCAATAGTAAAATTTCTGTTGTTCCGGGATTAACTACTCCAACATCCCAAACTCCTGTAGTATCATTGTAAGTACCGGAAGTCGAGCTAAATAAAACATAACTATATCCTGTTGGAATTTTGTCTTTTACCTGAACACCGGTAGCCGTATTTAGACTGCTATTGTTAACTCTGATTTCAAAAGAAATCTGAGAGCCTACCAGTGGCGTTAAAGTATTATTCACTACTGTTTTGGTTAAGGACAAATCTACCATATTAGGCAAAATGGTGATCGTTGCGGCAGATTCATCATCTTCGCTTTGATCTCCATCATCATTATTTGGTGTACTGTCGGGATCCGGAAGATCACTCTTGGTAACCTCAGCAGTATTTACATAAGTCCCTGTTGCATTTGCTGTTGCATCAAAAGTAAGATTCAAAGCTCCGCCATTCGCTAAGCTTAAATTTTGCCAAAGCAAAGTACTGCTGGCGGCATCATAAGTACCTCCATTTGATACGGATCCTGAAACCAGTGTATACCCATTTGGAAGGTAATCTTTAATGTCAACTCCCGTCGCATTTCCTGGTCCTTTGTTAGTAAGAGCCAAGGTAAAGGTTACCACTCCACCTACTGTCACACTTGTTGGAGCGACTGTTTTTTCTAATTCTAAATCAGCATTTTGCAAGGTAACTGTCGCATCATCCTGATCGTCTTCTGTAGTAACATTATTATTTGGTGTACTGTCAGGATCATTTTGATCGGATGTTATCACTTGTGCTGTATTTTGATATCCATTTGCAACAGCGGTTGCTTTTACGGCTGCTGTAATCGTTAAGGTGGAGGAATTTCCATTGTTTAAAGTTCCGATAGTCCAGATTCCTGTAGCATCATTGTAAGCTCCAGCTCCCGTATCACTCACATAAGTATACCCAACAGGCAGTTGATCCTTAACCGAAACATTAGTTGCATTATTTGGTCCGGAATTGGTTACTACTACCGTGAAAACCACATTATCTCCAATACTCACAATAGTTGGTACTACTGATTTTTGCAATGATAAATCGGCAGATTCTATGACAATCGTAGCATCATCCTGATCGTCCTCGGTTGGAATATTATTGTTTGGTGTACTGTCAGGATCGGGAAGATCACTCTTGGTAACTTCCGCTGTATTTACATAAGTTCCTGTTGCATTAACCGTTGCATCAAAAGTAAGATTCAATGCTCCTCCATTTGTGATACTTAAGTTTTGCCAAAGCAAAGTACTGCTGGCAGCATCGTAAGTACCTCCATTTGATGCAGATCCTGCAACCAGTGTGTAGCCATTTGGAAGATAATCTTTAATATCAACTCCAGTAGCATTCCCTGGTCCATTATTAGTAAGAGCTAATGTAAAGGTTACCACTCCTCCGGCTGTAGTACTAATTGGAGAAACCGTTTTTGCTAATTCTAAATCGGCCACTTGCAAGGTAACCGTAGCGTCATCCTGATCGTCTTCAGTCGGAACATTATTATTCGGTGTACTGTCCGGATCATTTTGATCGGATGTTATAACTTGTGCGGTATTTTGATAGCCATTTACGACAGTCGTTGTTTTTACGGTTGCTGTAATGGTTAAGGTGGCGGAATTTCCGTTATTTAAATTTCCGACAGTCCAGATTCCTGTAGCATCATTGTAAGCTCCTGCTCCGGTATCACTCACATACGTGTATCCAACAGGCAATTGATCTCTAACCGAAACATTGGTTGCATTATTTGGTCCGGAATTGGTCACTACTACTGTGAAAACCACATTATCACCAATACTTACAACAGTTGGTACTACCGTTTTTTGTAACGATAAATCGGCTGATTCTATGACAATCGTAGCATCATCCTGATCGTCCTCGGTTGGAATATTATTGTTTGGCGTACTATCAGGATCGGGAAGATCACTTTTGGTAACCTCAGCTGTATTTACATAAGTACCTGTTACATTAACCGTTGCATCAAAAGTAAGATTCAATGCTCCTCCATTCACTAAACTTAAATTTTGCCAAAGCAACGTACTGCTGGCGGCATCGTAAGTACCACCATTTGATACGGATCCTGAAACCAGCGTGTAGCCATTTGGAAGATAATCTTTAATCTCAACTCCTGTAGCATTCCCCGGTCCATTATTAGTAAGAGCCAAGGTAAAGGTTACCACTCCTCCGGCTGTAGTACTAGTCGGGGAAACCGTTTTTGCTAATTCTAAATCGGCAACTTGTAAAGTAACCGTAGCATCATCCTGATCGTCTTCGGTTGGAACATTATTATTCGGTGTACTGTCCGGATCAATTTGATCGGATGTTATAACTTGTGCTGTATTTTGATAACCGTTTATAACCGTCGTTACTTTTACGGTGGCTGTAATGGTTAAAGTGGCGGAATTTCCGTTATTTAAAGTTCCGACCGTCCAGATTCCTGTAGCATCATTGTAAGCTCCTGCTCCGGTATCACTTACATAAGTATATCCGACAGGCAATTGATCTCTAACCGAAACATTGGTTGCATTATTTGGACCTGAATTGGACACCACTACCGTGAAAACAACATTATCTCCAATACTTACCAATGTTGGCACTACTGATTTTTGCAAGGATAAATCTGCTGATTGTATTGAAATTGTAGCATCGTCCTGATCGTCTTCGGTCGGAATATTATTATTTGGTGTACTGTCTATATCAAATTGATTACAAGCCACAACCTCTGCCGAATTTAAATAAGTCCCTGTTGCATTTACTGTCGCTTTAAAAGTAAGATCTAAAAGTGCTCCTAGTGTAACATTCAGATTAGACCAGCTTATAGAAGAATCCCCTATATTATATACTCCCCCATTGCTAACAGAACCGGGAACTATGGTATACCCGTCAGGTAAAAGGTCTTTTACGCCTACACCTGTAGCATCTACGGTTCCTCCTGTACTAGGGTTATTAAAAACACTTATAATAAAAGTTACCTCGCTACCCACATTTACATTGTTTGGGGTAACTGATTTTATCAATTCCAAATCGGTGTTTGCAATTATAGTAATACTGACCTGATCCGTTGCAACAGCGCAAGGGCCGTTTGTAACACGCCACTCAAAAACGGTCGTCCCTACATCTAATCCAGACACCGCTGTTGTTGGAGAAGTTACATCGCTAAAAACCACCGAAGAAGTTCCTGAAACCTTAACCCATTGTCCTTGCCCAACTGTAGGCGGAGTTGCTCCCAACGTTACAGGAGCAAACTGAGGTAAAGTCTGATCAGGACCAGCATTGGCATTAATAGGTTGTTCGTAAATTTCAATACGCATTGTATCTGAAGAAGAGCAGCCGTCATTATTTGCTGTCGCTGCCGTCCAGGTAAACTCGTAAACCCCTGTTGTTAATCCAAAAACAAGAGTTGCTGGATCATTTGGTGACGCAATATTTGCCAAAGTTCCCAGAGTTTGCGTCCAGGTTCCTACACCTTGCGTCAGAGGAACTGCAGCCAGATTGGTCTGAGTCACTGCGCACAATTCCTTATCCGGTCCTGCATTTGCAATAGATGGAGGCACATCATTAAAAATAACAGAAACCTGATCTACAGAAGGCTGACATGTTGATGGATTGGTAAATGGTCCGTTTGTCACAGTCCAAGTTAATATGTAAGTTCCTAAAGTTGTAACATTTGATAAAGTTGTCTGTGGATTATTCGGGCTGTCAATAACCGCCTGTCCTCCTGACGGATCATCAGCCGGTATTGCAAAAGACCATCTTCCAATTCCTGCTGTAGGTGCAACGGCATTGGTTGTATAAGTTCGTTGACAAGCAACTGTATCGTCAGGACCTGCGTCGGCCAGACTTGGAGCCTGGAATACATTAATACGAACGATATCGGATAAATCTCTACAGCTTCCTCCTCCGCCCGGGCTTCCGTTTGAATTTTTAAATACCCATTTTAAGATGTATAATCCGGGTACTGTCAGACCCGTAACTTGTGTCCCGGGATCATTAATATCGGTAATATTAGCCACACTTGTGCCGGGTTGTAATACCCATTCCCATTCTGAAGTAGCTACGTCTATTGGTTTTGTGTTTCCATTTAAAGTTATTATGCCCCCAACATCGATCGTACAGATCGTTTGATCGGGGCCTGCATCCGGCTGAACACTTGCCCCGCTGTTTACGGTAACGGTTACAGTATCTGAATTTCCCGGACAAGTATTTCCTGATGTAAAACTATAGGTACTGGTAGTATAAGTAAAGACATAGGTATTTCCAGGAACCACTGTTGCATTGGCCACGTAACTGTTTGATGGTGATTGCGTAATAGTAACCCCTACCGGATTACCACTTGTTAAGGTCCAGGTTCCTGTGGAATTTTCTGATCCGATCAACTGTACACTTGATACATCACAATAGGTGGCATCAGATCCTGCCGAAGCCGGAGCTGCAACTTCTATAATAACATCATCAAATGATATCGGACATAAAAAGTTTTCCGTACTTGTTACCTTCCATCTAAAAACGTATTTTCCTTCTACCAGATTATTAATTACCGTATTAGGATCCATTGGATCAACAATCAAGGGTATGTTGGGTGCTCCTGCTAAAAGCGACCATTCACCCCCTTCAAAAAACTCATTATAAGAACTTCCTGCCATCGTTGCTGAAGTTCCATTGCAAATTTCCTGATCAGGACCTGCATTTGCAACTTGTGGTGGTACACCAAGTAAGATTCGAACATCGTCTGATGCTGTTGAACAAGAACCTGCAGTTACCGTCCAACGAAAAACATAAGGTCCACTGCTCTCAAATGTAAATACAGCATTTGGATCTGTTACATTACTAATTGTATAATCACCAAAACCGGAAACTCTTGACCATACCCCAACAGCCCCACTGGACAAAGTTGCAGCCATGGTTACGGTTGTACCACAAACACTTTGATCAGGACCGGCTCCTGCTGTTGCCGGATTTTCAGCAACGGTTACTTCTACTGAATCTGAAGAATTGCCGCAAGAACCACCGGTTAAAGTAATCGTCCAGATAAATTTATAAAAATTATCACCGGGAATTGTAACAGCTGTCTGAGGGTCATGATTATCGGCAAAAACTACTCCTGCGCTTGGATTAACAGTCCATGTACCCTGCTCACCAACTGCGGGTGTATTGGCATTTAAATTTATTGTGGTTGTATTAGTCGGATAACAAGCATCAGTACCCGCCATAGCCACAGTACCCGCCATATCTACAGAAGTTAATACCGATATGTCATCTGAAATTGGCGTACTACAACCACTTGTTCCCGGATGTAAATAACCTATGGTCCATCGCAATACATTTGTCCCTCCTGCCGTTAAAAAACCGGTTGCCATAGTAGTAGGATTACTTGAATCTGCAAAAACAATAACATCGGGGCCGGAAACCTGAGACCATATTCCATATTCTCCCGATGCGGGAATGCTACCATTCATAGTAAGCTGTGAATTTATACACGCCCCCTGATCCGGTCCTGCACTCACTGTTGAAAGTATACCGCTTGAAACATAAACAGTCACGTTATCAGTAGAAAAAGGACATCTGGAACCTCCTCCTTTTGTAATATATTGAAATTCATACGTTCCCGGAATTAAACCGGTCGCCATGGTATTCTGAGCCGTATGGTCTACTATATTGGCCTCGTTTGGACCACTTAATTGTGTCCAATAGCTAGTTCCTTCTGCCGTTGTACCAACTCCTTCCAAAGGTGCTGCTGTCATACCGCAATTTAAACTAACGTCTGATCCCGCATTTGAAGGTGTAGCCTGTGCAGATACGATAACCGCTATACTATCAAAACCATAATCACAGCCTACGGGTAAATTTCCATCTTCTGTTCTGGCAAATTGCAGTGAATAAGTACCCGGTACTGTTAAATCCGGCAAAGTCACACTGGTCTCTCCAATTTGTAAAGGAGCCGTCGGAAATGGACCAAGAGGAGAACCAATCGGACCATCTAAAATTCTATATCGATTATAGCCTGTTCCTGTTACAACTATAGGTATCGTAAATTGAGTTTGCTCACAATTTCCATAAAGATCTTCTCCACCATTTACGGAGATGGTTCGCGTCGACTCTTTATATTCTACCACATAATCTTTTGTAAAAACACAGCCTGTATTAGAGTTTGTTAAAGTGTATCGAAAAGTATAAGGATCTCCTGCATCCGAAATATTTGTCACTAAAGTTGTTGGACTTGCAGGCGATTGTATAGATCCCGGAGGCAATGTTGTACCACCAATTTGTGTCCATAAAACCGTTTCACCGGCATACAAAGGCGCCGGTGCAGAAAGTGTTACCTGATTAATGGTAGGATCACAAAAATAAATACGTTCTGTACCTCCCGGAAGTACGGTTACGTCTTGTGTAGCAGCTGGCACTGTAATAGTTACTTCGTCGCTGCCCGATGCACAAGGTCCTACAACTGTCCATCTTAAAACATAAGTTCCTTCCTGTAAATTAGAAACATTGGTTGAACTCGAATTTGGGTTTCCAATTATTGGTGTGTTGGGTCCACTGACAAAGGTCCAGGTTCCCATTTGACCATTTAATCCGCAACCTCCGAAAGAACCATTTAAATTCACATTTTGCGTAGTCGTATAACAATTCGTCAGCGTAATATCTGATCCTGCGCTAACTGGTGTAACCCCTCCATAATTGGTAACAGTTATGGAAGAAGAAGAGGAACAAAATTTTCCGGGTGAATATTCCGGTCCTGTAATTACCCAGGTCAATGTACTCACACCGCAACTCGTTGTTGGCAGTGTTAAAGTTGTAGTAGCCGACGTTGGAAAATTCATAACAACACCTGCATTATTTGCTCCCGTTATTTCCCAATGCCCGGTTTCTCCCGGGTTTTGAGGGGCATTCCCTGAAATAGCAATGCTTCCTGTGGAATTAGGACACGAAGCGATATTGGCTCCGGCATTGGCTACCGTAATTGGTACCACAATAACTGTTTTATCCTGAAAAGCCACAACACCGTCACCACAGATCGCCGAATAACGAAAAACATAGGTATTTCCACCGGTATATCCGGTTACTGTTGTAGTAGGTGAATTTGGAGATGTTATGGTAACAGACGGCCCGCCTATTTGTGTCCATTTTGCAGTACCAATAATTGGAGCCGGACTATTTCCTTGCAACATCATAGGATCTATGGCGCAAATAGTTTCATTGAGCACACCTGCATTAACCGTACAATTTTGAGCTTTTACGCTGATAAGATTGCCGAAAAATAAAATTAGGCTCCAAAAAATTATTCCTTTTCTGATAATTCTGTATCCAAAAAGTCTTGTTTGGTAATCTTGTTCCATATAGTATACTTATTTATAGTGGAAAAACTTTATTCAAACATTAATCAGATCATTCACAATTACAAAAATTGTAAACGTCTAACCTGGTAACATACATAAATTTAATTTTGACCTTAGTAATTCCTCATTGGGAATCAGAATTAATCCGGTATCAAAAAAAGAGTAGGTTTAAAAATTTGGGAAGTATTTCATGCTGTTTATTTCATGCCAAAAACGGTCACTTCTGCTTTGCCATTTAAAAATCCTTTGGTGTCATACCAAAAATGAATGGCTTTGATTTTGCGTTTGCCTCCGCGAAGATCAATTACTCTGCTTTCTCCTCCTTTGGCGATATTTTGTCTTAATTCGATATTTTCAGGTGCCCCGCTCTCATAATCTACGACCATTTTTTGCATGTTAAGCGGCGAATCTGTCACCTTAAGTTTTAATTTTCTAAAGGAATCCCGATGGGTCACATCAAGTTTGTCATGATCGGCATTGTGTGTAACCGATCTGCTGCCTATCACACGCCAGGAACCGACATTATTATTGTTTACCACATTATTATTTTTTCTTATCACTTTTTGAGCAGTTGTCAATTGAACTGCCAACAAAATCATACCTAAAACTAGTATCTTTTTCATAACATTTATTTTTTACTATTAATCACCTTGACTCAAGGTCAACATGTGGTTTCGATTTTTCTACTTCAATTTCTTCAAATTAACATAGGTAAAAACGGCTGTTATTTTAAACATATTGGCATCTACATTCGACGGATTCGAAAAAACGCCGGCATATGACATATTAATTCCCAAAGGGGGTATAATTTGATAACCAACTGTCGCACCACCGCCCAATGCATTTATTTTATTGTCTTGTTTAACTCCGTCGTATTCTAATGCTCCTCCGTATTGGTATCTCAAATCTGCGCCGGCCCAGAATTTTTCTGTAAAATTATGAGTCAAGTGATTTTCGATAGCAAACAGCGGTTTTTGTTTGGTTTCTCTCGCCCGGGTTATAAAAGTAGGATCACTATTGGTCGTATACATTTGCACCGATGGGTAAACCTCTAACCACGTCACTCTTTTGGGATCCTTACTCAGATGAATATTCATTGGAAATCCCAATTCAAACGTAAATCGGTTACTCCCCAGATTCATCGCTTTATTTCTATCATAAGAGCCGGAATACCAAGTTCTGAAATACCCCATCATCGAAAAAGTTTTATGCTGATACGCCACGTATTCTTTAACATTCAGTGCGGGTTGATTTATTAATCCGTATTTAAATCCGATAAAACCATCCGCAAAACCTCCGGAACTTACGTCAATTGTTGACGGCAAATTGAGATTACTTAATGCGGCAGCATTTAAAGTTCCTGAAACATTACCCGGTACTGCATTTAACATAATCTGAGCAAAATTCCCACCCAAATTAAAATTATGAATCAGGGTAACAGGAAAAGCATTAATGGTAAGGTCTGCTCCATTAACCAAAATATTAGCAGGGGTTATATTCTGGTTCAGATGCATCCATTTGGGTATTAAACCCGTTGCTCCTGTTGGTCCCCATAAAAGCATTCTCGCTCCGTCGCCTTGCGCAAAATTTTTGTTCGACAGTGTTACCAGTAAAACTAAAAATCCAAGTCTGATCTGTTTTATTACGATTTTCATTCTTTTATTTTTTTACGTATTTTATTGAGGTCTTACCGATTTTTCCGTTGAATGTAAAGGGTGCCTGATCAAAATAATCTAAAGAAACCGGAGAATCCAGATCCGTACCAATATCAAATGTTGCATTAGAAGTAAAATGAAGAGACATTGCGGCAGGAACAGTACCTTGCCCTACTGCAGAACCATTTACTTTAAGTGTTACATTCATCGCACCACCAATTTTATCCACCAATTTAGATTCAACTTCTATTTTAACTTTACCCGTTGGCAATTTATCTTTCGACTTCACTTTCGTGCGTTGTACTTCAAATAAATTAAACTCATAATTTAAGTATCCCTCTTTTACATAACAAGTTACTCCACCTGAAAAACCCGCAAGGGCATACAAAACGCCATTGGCATTTTCCGGAACTTCAACTTCTAAGGTTACTATATTGCTAACTTTTCCAAGTTTTGGAGCAGCCGATTCCGGCATTCCTTTTATTGGAGACTCAAAAGACCATTCTGTAAGTAGCGAAGCCGGCGCATCTTCAGGGTGATATAAGGCCGTGGACCACAATCCCCCGCCAATAGGCAAATTTTTATTTTTAGCTGATTCTGTTAAGAATAAAGCTTTCATAGATTCTAATTTTTTAGGCTCTTTTGTCGCCAAATCAACTGCCTGAGACCAATCTTCGTCTATATTATACAATTGCCAGGTATCTGTTAGTGGTGACCATTCTTTGATCCCTTTTGGAATTCCTCCTACCCACGGTTCTCTTGGTCCACGGGCACTTGCAAACCAACCATCTTGATAGATTCCACGACTGGCCATAATATCAAAAAACTGCGTATGATGGGTTCCGGGTGCTTTTGGATCGGTAAATGAGTAAACAATACTTACCCCGTCTAATCCATCTTGAGGAAATCCATTTACTACTTGTGGAGCCGGAATTTTATTAATTTCATAAATTGTTGGCACGATATCAACTACATGATGAAACTGTGGTCTTGGCGTACTATCATGTTTGATCCCTTTAGGCCACGAAATCGCCATCGGCTGACGAATCCCTCCAAAATAAGCTCCTTGTAATTTGGTTCCCTGATAGGGTGAACTGGTTGCCCAGGCCCAACCGGCATTAAACATATTATCTGTTTTTGGTCCGCCAAGCACCTCTAAGCCTCCTAGTTCATTTAAGGCAGCAATATGCTGTTCGATTTTGGTTGGAATTCCGTTTTGTGCTAATTGTTCACTAATTGTACCATTAAGTCCTTCTGAAGAGGAACCGTTATCCCCCCATATGTAAATAATAATGGTATTGTCCAATTCTCCAAGTTTTTCAATTTCGTCAATAACCCTGCCTGCGTTATAATCTGCATGTTCTGCAAATCCGGCCCATAACTCCATCAATCGACGTTGAAATGGTTTTTCTGCCTCCGGTATACTTGCCCAAGAAGCCATAGACGTTGCGCGTGGAGTGAGCAGCGTATTTTGTGGAATCCAGCCGTTTTCTTTTTGACGTTTGAACACTCTTTCTCTGTAAGCATCCCAACCGTCATCAAATTTACCTTTGTATTTGTCTGCCCATTCTTTCATAACATGATGAGGTCCATGAGCTGCTCCCGGTGCCCAATACAAAAAGAACGGTTTCTCCGGAGCATATGCTTTTTGCTCTTGCAACCAATGAATAGCGTCATCAGCAATGTCTTCTGATAAATGATAATAATTATGTCCTCCGGATGTTTTCGGATGCTCGACATAAGAAGTATTTCTAACCAAAGTTGGCTCGTATTGTGAAGCTTCTCCCGCAAGAAAACCATAAAAATATTCAAATCCATAACCTGTTGGCCAATAATCAAAAGGGCCTTTTGATGTAATCTGCTCTTCCGGAGTATTATGCCATTTCCCAAAAGCGGCTGTATTATATCCATAGTCTTTTAAAACTTCTGCCATTGTCGCCGAACTTTTCGGAATTGTACCACTAAAACCATCAAAATCATTTGCAATAGCTGCAATCTGTCCGTTTCCTACACGAGTATGATTACGTCCCGTGAGCAAAGAAGCACGGGTTGGTGAACACATGGCCGTAGAATGAAAACGATTGTACGAAATTCCTGTTTTTGCAACTCTGCTTAATGTAGGGGTATTTACTTCCCCTCCGTAGGTTGATGTTGCTCCCGGTCCTGCATCATCCATTAAAATAATTAAAATATTTGGTGCATCAGCCGGCAGATGTTTGGGCTCAACTCTTTTTTTATAGGTCGAAGTCTCAATGGTTACTCCAGCTTGAGATCCGGACGGAGCAGGAGGAAACGGAAGTACGTCTTGTGCATTCACAAAAGTGCAGCATAAAATTGTCAGACAAAATAAAAAAAACGGTTTAAATACTTCTTTAACTCTCATAGTCTGCAGTTTATATTTTAAACAGATATCCTTTTTTATTAATTATTTTATGAGATCCACCTTTACCGAATTTATTTTTCCATTAAACGCAAAAGGAGCTTTATCAAAATAGCGTAACGAAACCGGAGAACCCAAATCAGTACCCACATCAAAAGTTTCGTTGGCACTAAATGCTGCCGGAACCGTCATAGGTACTGTCCCACTAGCTGTTTCTGTACCGTCAATTTTCATGGTAACTGTTGCCGGCGCTAATGGTTTTGCAAGGACGGTTGTAATTTCGATAGTATGTTTTCCTGCTTTTAATTTTTCTTTAGATTCCAAAGTTGTTCTTTGTATAAGCATCATATTGTACTCATAAACCACTTTACCGTTTTCCATAAAGCAGGTCAGTCCTCCTCCGGCTCCTGCTAAAGCGTACAATACTCCGTTTGCATTTTCCTGAATATCAATATCAACAAGTACTTTATTACTCTTTTTACCTAAACCCGGTGCCGAGAACTCCGGCATTCTGGTACTGGTTTGACTAAAAGTCCAGCTTGTATTGGGAGACGTAATTACATCTTCCGGATGCAAACGCAACCAGATTCCGGCACCAATCGGGAAGTCTTTATTACTACCCGCCTGATCTAAAAATACTTTTTCCATCTCTTGCACTTTCTTCGGATTTTTAGCTGCTAAATCGTTGTGCTGTGTATAATCTTTCGTCAAATCATACAATTCCCAAACATCTTTTTTAGAATCCCATTCTGCTAATCCTTTTTGTGCCGGAATCCATGGATAAAGCGGTCCAAAAGTACAGGCGTACCAACCGTCTTTATAAATACCACGGCTACCATTGTTATCAAAAAACTGTGTTTTTGGAGCCGGTTTGGCTTTAGGATCATTAAAAGTATATTTCATACTGATTCCATCCAGAGGAATTTGGTCAAAACCATTTACCACTTTTGGAGGTGTAATACCTAGTACATCATACAATGTTGGCACTAAATCATTGACATGGTGAAATTGCGAACGAGGTGTTTTATCCGGTTTAATTCCTTTTGGCCAACTGATGATCAGCGGGTTTCGGGTTCCTCCGAAATGGGACGCTACCAATTTGGTATTTTTAAAAGGTGTATTTCCTGCCCAAGCCCATCCGGCATTGTACATATTATCAGTATGTGCGGTTCCTAATACATCCAGCCCGCCTAACTCTTTTAAAGTAGAAATTTGCTGTGCGATCGTATTCGGGATATTATTCTGAGCCAATAATTCGCTGATAGAGCCATTTTGACCTTCGGCACTACTACCGTTGTCTCCCCAGATATAAATAAAAATGGTATTTTCTTTTAAACCCATTTCATCAATCTTGTCATAAATACGACCTACCTGGCTGTCACAGTGCTCTACAAAACCGGCAAAAATCTCCATCAAACGAGCCTGAAAAGGTCTTTCGTTTTCCGGAATACTCGCCCAGGAAGCCATTTTTTCATTTCTTTCTGTGAGTTGTGCATCTTTTGGAATCCAACCCATCGCTTTCTGACGTTTAAAAACCCGTTCTCTGTAGGCATCCCAGCCATCATCGAATTTACCTTTGTATTTATCGGCCCATTCCTTAAAAATATGATGAGGTCCATGACCAGCACCAGGAGCAAAGTATAAAAAGAAAGGTTCGTCCTGTGCAAAAGCTTTACGATCTTCTAACCATTCGATCGCATTATCAGCCAAATCAACTGATAAGTGATAATTTTCTTTGTGTGGAGGTTCGATCGGCGTAAAATCATTGATCAATCGGGGTTCATATTGAGAGGTTTCGCCACCCAAAAACCCATAAAAATGCTGAAAACCATAATTAACCGGCCAGTAATCAAAAGGTCCCATTTTAGAGGTTTGATTCGCCGGAGTATTGTGCCATTTTCCAAAGGCTGAGGTTCTGTATCCGTAATTTTTTAATACCTCTGCTATTGTTGCTGCTTCTTTTGGAATAATTCCGGTATAACCGTCCCAATCTACTGCACGTTCGGCGATTGTACCGTTTCCAACGCGGGTGTGATTGCGACCTGTTAAAAGAGAAGCTCTTGTTGGCGAGCATATAGAGGTAGTATGAAACTCATTGTAGGCAATACCATTGTTGTATACTTTTGATAAGGTTGGTGTGTTTACTTCTCCTCCGAAAGTAGAAGGCAATCCAAAACCAACATCATCCATTAAAACAATTACAATATTGGGTGCATCTTTTGGTAAATGGCTTGGGTATTTTCTCCTTACGTGTTTGCTTTCTGCCAATGATTCTCCGGCTATACTTGCTGTAGGCGGTTCAGGAAATGGAAGAACACTGCCGTCAGAAGGTCTTACTTTAGGAGTTTGATTTTCCTGACAATGAATATTCAAACCAACAAAAACAAATGCAATGGAAAATAGTAATTTAATTTTCATATTCTATAATTTGGATTTTAGACCGATAAAAAATTTAAATCACTGACTTTAAAAAAAGGAGTTGTCTTCTTTCAAAAAATGACCATGTTTTTTTTACACCACTATTATCGTTAAAATTAAGTTATTTAACTTTTTTTTAGTTTTCATTTCTTTTTAAACAGGTTTCATTTTATAATATGAAACAAGAAAACAATACAAAGAGCCTGTATTTTTCCACATTTCTAAATAATGGCTCTACATTTTTGCCTTCTTTTTTCTTCTTAGCAGATAAAGCCCAAAAGCTCAATTCGGATTGAATTGAGCTTTTGGGCTTCCCTTTTTTTTATATTTTTTTTTAAATGGCTATTCGTTAAGACAAAAAATAATTTTACAAAATGCGTTTCAGTTATTATTTTTTAGAATCTATTTCCAGAGTTTAATCTTTTTTGTGTCTACTTTTCTCTCACTTGATACCCCTTTCCTGCTCTGAAAAATAAACCGGATTGCTCTTTTTCAATTCTTTATTTTTTGAAAGAAGATGTCCTTCAATTCAAAAATCGCAAGAACATTAAAACATAAGATGATTACATCCGTAAAACAATTTTATACGTATATCTATTATCTCATAAACATAACATTACTATCATATTCCTTTACTATCAGAATTAGAGTTTATTGTAGATGTGATATTCTTGTTATTATGTAATGGAACTGTGGTTTCAAAAAACATACAGAAATGAAATTCATTATCTCATTTGAAAATTTCTTTTAACCCCTTAAATATTAACAAATAGTGCAAAAAATTATGAAATGGTTTATTTACACTCTTTTAATTTCCGGATTGGGATTACTAACTTATGGTTTTATCTATCCAACTGAATACTTTTTGCATGTTTATATTCACAACACCAATTATATGATTAGTTATTTTTACTCTGCTTTGATTGTTCTAATTATAGGAAGTACCTTTTATATCGGAAAAATTAAAAACAAGCAAAACTAAACCAGCCTACATTAAAATTACAAAATGTTTTTTTTGAAGTAAACCCTGCAAAAATAATTTCTACAGGGTCTATATACAATATTCACTCATGATACAACCTCATCGTTGTATTTTTTATTCTATTAAAACAGAGTAATTTTCTATCTTTTGTAATAAGCCACAATACTGGCCTTTGCCAATGTCTGGTTCCAAAGATTGAACCCCACTATAGCTGGATTTGTATTTTCAGTAACGCCCAATTTATCAGTTTTTAAAGCATAAACAGTTAGTATATATTGATGAAATCCATGTCCTTCGGGTGGACATGCTCCTCCAAACCCTTTTATTCCATAATCGGTTATACTTTGAATAGCCTCTTTTGGTGCCAGATTAAGTTTTATGTTCCCGGCATTGGCTACCAATTCATTTACGTTTGCAGGAATATCAAATACGATCCAATGCCAAAACCCACTTCCTGTAGGCGCATCAGGATCGTACATCGTTATGGCAAAACTTTTGGTTCCTTCCGGAGCATTTTTCCAAAGTAATTGTGGCGATTGGTTACCACCGGAACAGCCAAATCCACTAAATTCTTGCTTTTTTGTAATTTCTCCTCCAAGGTCATTACTGGTTAGCGTAAATGTTTTTTGACCGAAAAGGGTAACGGAGAAAACTAACGATAGTACCAGAATCAAATTTGCTTTTTTCATTTTATTGCGATTTATAATTTTAAACAAATTTAAATCGCATAGCCGTTTAGAAATTATAGCATCCGGTTCAAAAACTGTTGCTAAAAGCTCAAATTTTCTGATGGTGTTTTGGTGTGACCCCGTATTTTGATTTGTAGGCTTGAATAAAGCTTGACAGGTTCTCATAACCGACTTCAAAATATATTTCAGACGAACTTCTTTGCTCCTGATTGAGCAAAGAATGTGCATATTCTAATCTTTTGTTTTGAAACCATTTACTAGGTGATTCGGAATACTGTTTTTCAAATTCCCTTTTAAAAGTAGAAATACTCATATCACATAAAAAAGCCAACTCGTTTAAAGTTAATTTACTCAACTGGTTGCTCTCTACAATACGAATAAATTTTTGCGTCGGAACACTATTGTTTAAAGTTAGTGACAGCATAAAATCTATTCCGCGTGTTTCTATCAGGTACAGCATGATTTCTTCAAACTTAACTTCTAATAATACCCGCTGTGTATTTTTTGAAAGCTTTGAAATATCCAATAAACTGTTGACAAATCCTTTTATAAACACATCATATTCAAAGGAAAAAACTGGTTTATAATCAGTCGGTTCAATGCTGTTTAGTTTAAATTTTCGTATAAATTTCAGCAAAACATCATTTGAAAAAAAAAGAAGTACACTTTTATAATTCTTGGTCTCAGAAAGTTTTTCTGTCATTAAACAATGACCTGATTTCATTATGAGGAACTTTGAATTAGTGATGGATAAAGACGAATTCTCCAAAATAATCTCTTTTGTGCCTTCTACTAAAAAGCTAAATATGTTCTGGTTCAAAATGATCTGCTGCTTCGAAATTTCCTGCGTACTGTTGTAATCGAAAACTTGTACCGATTGTGAAGATTCAGCCAGAAGCTCATCAGGAATTCTAATTATGTTCATTCTATTTTTATGAAATTTTATAAAAGGTAGTTACTTAAGCTTTTAGTCGTAATTCGAATAAATACGATTTACGGCATCTGTTTGCTTATTTTTTCAATAGCCAAATTACAAAAAAAGACCTTGTAAAAACACATTCGACAGCTACAAGCACTAAACTTTTACTTTCGGGTAATCGCAAATTCCGGTAGCTTAAAAAAGTAGTTGGTCGTTTCTCTGATTTATTTACAATTTGAAAATACTGTTTTACAATAAGTTAACTTTAAAGCACCAAAAAGTTTCATACTTTTAGCCTATTAAATCCGGAATTTCAGGAAACAGCAAAAACAGAACATCAAAAGTGATGCTTCTTTTTATCTTGAAATTCAATTGTTGCAAATTAAAAAGTTCGCAGAAAGCGGAAATTATCGCATTTCAAACAACGTCAAATTTGGTTTAACATTTGTCTGCTTAAATCATCATTAAACAAAGCAGAACCGTTTTTAATTGAAGATTTCTCTTTTTTACGCCAGGACATTCTTTAAAATCCGATTATAAATACGCTTCTTTTTTTTCCAATTTTAAATTATAAGTATGAAAAAAATTTATGAAACAGAGACTCGTTTTGCCGAAACAGGAGATCGAAAAATTGCGTATCGCTCCTACGGCAAAGGAAAAACAATACTTTTCATAAACCGTTTTAGAGGAACACTCGACACCTGGGATCCTTTATTTATAGCTGTAATGGCTAAAAAATTTAATGTAATCACTTTTGATTATTCCGGCATCGGCTCTTCAACAGGAACTTTGGCTCCTGATATAGCGCTTGTAGCCAAAGATGTAAAAGATCTGGCCGATGCGTTAAAATTGGGCACTATTATCGTTTTAGGATGGTCTTACGGTGGTTTGGTAGCGCAGGCAGCGACTTTATTATATCCAAATTTGGTCACACATTCTATTTTACTTGGAACAAATCCTCCCGGTAAAAACAAAGTCCCTCTTGAACCTGCTTTTTTAGATGTGGTGCTAAAACCGCTAAATGATTTTGAGGATGAAATCATTTTATTCTTCGAACCAAAATCAGAAACCAGTCGTGCTGCTGCAAAAGTATCGCACGACAGAATCCATAAAAAAATCGACATCGGAAAAATCCCCTCTACCATGGACGTCTTTCAACTCTATTTTTCAGGAGGTGACAGTTTTCGGGAAGATATTTTAAACCTGAGAGAACAGCTTAAAAAAACCAAAACTCCGATTTTAGTTATTTCCGGGGATCATGATATTAGTTTTGCGGTAGAAAACTGGTATCCCTTTATCAATCAAATGATCAACTCGCAATTAATCGTCTACTCTGAAACCGGTCACGCCCCCCAACATCAATATCCCGAACTGACGTCTAAATATATTATCAATTTCGTGAAATATACTTATTAGTTTTCAGTCGCAGTTTTCAGTCGCAACTTGAAACCTGAAACCTGAAACCTCAGACTAAAACCCCAAACTGTCAGGCTGAGCGAAGTCGAAGCCCTTTACAACTAACAAGCCTTCGACTTCGCTCAGGGTGACATAAATGCGTCTGAGAATGAAAACTGAACGCTAACAGATAAACATAGT
>NZ_JBIPCS010000016.1:0-82528 GCF_044005985.1 Flavobacterium sp. FlaQc-49
TATTTCTTGAACAATTTGTAATTTAAAAGACATACTGTAGTCTTTTTGGGTACGCTTTACATAGCGTAATTCCTGATGGTTTTCCATAATGACACTTTTTGTGTATCGCTATTTCAGGACAAGACAAAAAAAGTATAAAAAAAGCTTCGTCTGAATGTAGACGAAGCTTTTTTTTAATATAAGGTAAACTTGAATTAATAATTATTTATAAAGCCGAGGCTAAACCCTTAAATTCAATTTTAATTTGGTAATACTTTTGTATTTGTTTGATGCTCAAATATACCATATACTAAAACGTAATAGTCTTAAAATTATACTAAATTTTTAAAGTGAAAAACGAACGATTGACTACTTTTTTTAAAGTGCAATTAATTGTTTTTGAAGGCAATCAATTCTGTTGGGTGCGCAAAAGCATTTTGGTCAGGTTGGATTTGCAGGAGTGTTTGTAAATTATGGTAAAGTCGCCAAATTCGATATTTTTTAGTTCCTCGTCAATTACTTTTTTTGCAAGATTATAATCGGTAACGATACACCCAATTTCTAAGCTATCACATTTGGTAGCAATGCTGTTGCAATGACCAAGACTTCTTAATTCGAGTATATGACTGATTCGTTCTTCAAGATTGTATCGTTTTTCTAAGTCGTTTTCTTTCTCGAAAGTTTGATTTTTATATGCAATCTCCAGATATAAAAATTGCTTTTCATCAAGCTCTGTATATCCTTCTTTTCGTTTTGTGTTAATTCTGTTTTTAAGCGTTCTTGGTAAATTGATGAAAATACCACTTTTAATTTCTTTGTATTGCCCCAATTTTCCAACAATACCCCAATAGACGATGGCTGTTTTTTCATCCACTTGCCAGATCTCCCAATAGTGGAGTTGGTTGTGAATTGTTTTATAAAGTTTAATCATTTTATTTTAGTATTACGTTACGATATAAAAGTTTTGCAAAATCAGATTTGTTTACATTATAGCATATTGCAAACATAGTAATATTCTTACTTTTTGTTTGTTTTTTTAGCAGTTTAACAAGTCAGGAGGTGAGTTATAAATTACTTGCTTGTTAATTTGTTGATATGTAGTTGTTTGTAGCTGTATGTTGCCCTTTGTTTTTGTGAATGCATTTTGAGGAATACTTCTTTGAGGGACTGCTACTATTCTTGACAAAGTGACAATTTGACATTTTAGAAGATTTGGCAGTACTTTTGCAGTCCAACAGAAAGAATAAAAAATGAAGTTTAAAAATATTTTTAAAAATAATAGTAATATGACTACGGAAAATACAGAATTCGATCAGGAATTAGATGATGTAACGTTAGAGAACAATGCCAACGGTGAGCAGTTAATTGTTGAAGAATTAAGTGTTGAAGAGCAATTAGCTCAAGACTTGGCAAAAGAAAAAGATAAGTTTCTGAGATTATTTGCCGAATTCGAAAATTACAAAAGAAGAACTTCAAAAGAGCGTATCGATTTATTTAAATCGGCAAATCAAGAGGTTTTGTTAGCAATGCTTCCTGTTTTAGATGATTTTGACAGAGCAATTGTAGAAATTAACAAATCTGAAGATGAAACTTTGACAAAAGGAGTGGAGTTAATTCATGAAAAACTAAAAAGCACTTTAGTAGGTAAAGGTTTAGAGCAGGTTGAAGTTAGAGCAGGTGATGCTTTTGATGCCGATTTTGCTGAAGCAATTACTCAAATTCCTGCACCTTCTGATAAAATGAAGGGTAAAATTGTTGATGTTATAGAAAAAGGATACAAATTAGGAGACAAAATTATCCGTTTCCCTAAAGTAGTTATCGGTAACTAAAATGCAAATAAAATTCTGAAAGTCAATTTTTTAAGCATTGGAATTTAGAGTTTAAGATTTGGAATTTAACTTAGATTATGAAAAAAGATTTTTACGAAATACTTGGCATTTCAAAAGGTGCCGATGCTGCTGAAATTAAAAAAGCGTACCGAAAAAGTGCACTAAAATATCACCCGGATAAAAACCCGGGCGACAAAGAGGCAGAAGAAAACTTCAAATTGGCAGCAGAAGCTTATGAAGTTTTAAGTGATCCAAGCAAAAAAGCGAAATACGATCAATACGGACATCAAGCATTTGATGGTTCCGGCGGATTTGGCGGTGGTGGCCATGGCGGGATGAATATGGATGACATTTTCAGCCAGTTTGGTGATATTTTTGGTGGCGGATTTGGTGGATTCGGTGGTGGCGGAGGCGGAGGCCCTCGTCGCTCTAAAGGAAGTAATCTTAGAATTAAAGTTAAATTGACTTTAGAAGAGATTGCCAATGGAGTAGAGAAAAAAGTAAAAGTAAAACGTAAAGTTCAAGCCAAAGGAGCTACCTACAAAACCTGTACGACTTGTAACGGTCAAGGTCAGGTGATGCGTGTTACCAACACTATTTTAGGAAGAATGCAATCAGCATCTACCTGTCCTGCTTGTGGTGGTTCCGGACAAATTTTAGATAAAAAACCTTCTGAAGCAGATTCTCAAGGAATGGTTCTGGAAGACGAAACCGTATCAATCAAAATCCCAGCAGGTGTTGTTGACGGGATGCAGCTTAAAGTTTCCGGAAAAGGAAATGATGCTCCGGGAAATAGTATTCCAGGTGATTTGATTGTTGCTATCGAAGAGTTAGAACACGAGTTTTTGAAACGCGAAGGAGAGAATATTCATTTTGATTTGTATATCAGTTTCCCGGAAGCTGTTTTAGGAATTTCTAAAGACATCGAAGCCATCAACGGAAAAGTTCGTATCAAATTAGAAGAAGGTATTCAATCCGGAAAAATCTTAAGATTAAAAGGAAAAGGAATTCCAAGTATAAATGGTTACGGAAGCGGAGATTTGTTAGTGCACGTAAATGTTTGGACGCCAAAAACGTTAAACAAAGAGCAAAAACAATTTTTTGAAAATGCGTTAAACGACGATCATTTTATTCCAAGTCCTGAAAAGTCAGAAAAATCATTTTTTGAGAAAGTAAAAGATATGTTTTCATAGCGCAAACTCTTTTTAAAAAATTGAAATAAATACTAAAACCCATTCTAATAGAAACATTAGGATGGGTTTTTTGCGTATTGTAACGCAGATTCGCTTCGAATTATTTACTTTTACAACCCCGTGATAGCACAATGATCAAACTGACGCAGAAAATTCTAATAACAGCATGAGCAACTTACTCGAAGTACATAAAGTCGTAAAACAATACGGTGATTATGTAGCGCTTAACGAAGTTTCATTAAATGTACCAAAAGGTAGTATTTATGGACTATTAGGTCCCAATGGAGCCGGAAAAACATCTCTAATTCGTATTATAAACCAGATTACTTTGCCCGATAGCGGTGAAATAATTCTGGACGGAGAAAAATTACAACCCAAACATGTACAAACAATAGGATATTTACCCGAAGAAAGAGGTTTGTATACTTCAATGAAAGTAGGCGAGCAATGTTTGTATCTGGCACAAATGAAAGGTCTTTCTAAGGCAGAAGCCAAACAACAGTTAGAATACTGGTTTGACCGTCTGGGAATTCAGGGTTGGTGGAACAAGAAAATTCAGGAACTTTCTAAAGGAATGGCACAGAAAATACAGTTTGTAGTTTGTGTCTTGCATAAGCCTAAATTACTGATTTTCGATGAACCTTTTTCAGGTTTTGACCCTGTAAACGCCAATGTCATAAAAGATGAAATTTTGGCATTAAAAGAGCAAGGCGCAACGATTATTTTCTCTACGCATCGTATGGAAAGTGTAGAAGAACTTTGCGACCATATTGCACTGATTCATAAATCAAATAAATTAATCGAAGGAAAGGTTAGCGATGTAAAACGCCAGTTTAGAACCAATAGTTTTGAAGTGGGTATTCTGACCGATAATGTAGAAGGTCTGATGTATGATATTACACAGAAATTTACCGTTGCCCCGGCACAGTTTAAATCCTTAAATGAAGATCTGAAGTTAGAGATCCAAATCGGAAATGCGACTCCAAACGAACTATTGCATCTTTTGACACAGCGTGGACAAGTCACCCATTTTGTGGAAAAGATTCCAAGTATCAATGATATTTTTATTAAAACCGTAACGGAAAACAAAAACTAGATTTTGGATTTTAGATTTTAGAGTGAAACCCTAAGATCTGAAAATCTAAAGTCAGCAATCTAAAATCTAAAATAAAAAATGAGCATTATATCATTAATTATAAAAAGAGAATTTATAGCAAAAGTTCGTAACAAGTCTTTTGTTGTCATGACATTTTTGAGTCCGTTGTTGTTTGTTGCCATTACCGTATTTATTGGTTATTTAGCTTCAATGAAAGCAGATACAAAGCGTATTGCAATTCATGATGAAACGGGTTTGTTTGCAGACGATTTTCTGAAAGAGAATAAAAAAGAGGCCGAATACCATTACCTTAATTTATCGGAGATAAGTGTTAAGAGTTTAAAGGATAGTATTACCAATGAAAATTTTAGTGGTTTAATTGTGATCCCTAAAACCGGCAACTTAAAAGATCTGGAAAGTAAAGTAGAATTGATATCCGGCGAAAGTCTTCCGGGACCTTTTATAAAAGATGTACAAAATTTAGTAGAGAAAAAGCTTACCGCATTCAACCTGCAAAAAGCAAACATAGATACTTTGCAAATTAAAAAAGCACAATCTAAAGTAGATGTGGTTTTGAAAAATACAAAGGGTGAAAAGAGATTCAAAGGATTAAATTGGATGAAAATTGTAATTGGTGGCGGATTCGGTTACTTAATTATGATGTTTATTATCATTTATGGCAATATGGTAATGCGCAGCGTGATCGAAGAAAAAACGAATCGCATTATTGAAATTATTATTTCGTCGGTGAAACCTTTTCAGTTGATGATCGGTAAAATTGTCGGGACCTCACTTGCAGGATTGTTACAGTTTTTGATTTGGGTCGTCATTGGTCTCGGATTAATGTTTGTCGCTTCTGCTTTTTTTGGTGTGAATGTAGGACCGGAAGGAAGAATTCCTCCCGAAGTAATGCAGTCCGCACAGCAGGAATTTTCAGGAACAGCACAAATGTACATTGCTGAATTATGGAATTTGCCTATTGCCAGTATTGTAATTGGTTTTGTTATTTATTTTATTGGAGGGTATTTTTTATATAGTTCATTTTATGCCGCGATTGGGGCTGCTGTTGATAATCAAACCGATTCACAACAATTCCTTTTACCTATTATTATGCCTCTAATTCTGAGTGTTTATATCGGATTTTTTACCGTTGTGAATGATCCGCATGGAACTATTGCCGTGGTGTTTTCGATGATTCCGTTAACATCACCGATTGTAATGTTAATGCGACTTCCGTTTGGAGTGCCTTGGTGGCAAATTGCAATTTCAGTATCTTTATTGTTTGCGACCTTTTTGCTTGTCGTTTGGTTCGCTGCGAAAATTTATCGTGTCGGTATTTTAATGTACGGAAAGAAACCAACCTGGAAAGAGTTATACAAATGGCTTAAATATTAAAAATTATGTGGAAGGATATTATTGAATTTATTAATTACAATTTTATTAATGGCGAAAATGTAAAAATCTCGCTACTTGATTTGATGCTGCTTTTTCTTGCTATAACGGCAACATCGATCGTATTAAAGTTAATTCAGAAGTTGTTTAGTAAAAAACTTCCTGTCGCAGACAAAAAGAAGTTCAATAGTGTTTTTCAGGTCGTTAAGTATATCGTTTACCTTTTTGTAATTGTATTAATGCTAAACGCAACCGGAGTAAATGTCAATGTGTTTTTAACCGCCTCTGCTGCCTTGTTTGTAGGTTTGGGGTTTGCATTACAAACATTTTTTCAGGATATTATTTCGGGAGTTCTAATCATTTTGGATCAGTCTTTGCATGTTGGTGATATCATTGAAGTCGACGGTCGTGTAGGATTGGTACAAGAGATCAAATTAAGAACCACCATTGTTGTGACCAGAAATGATCGTGTGATGATCATTCCGAATCATAAATTTATGGACGACACACTTTTTAACTGGACTCAGAATAATTCGAGTAACCGGGAAAGTGTTTCCGTTGGAGTAGCGTATGGAAGCGATGTTCGTTTAGTTGAAAAATTATTGCATCAGGCAGTAGATTCAGTTGAAGGAATTGTCAAAGGAGGAACGGTTAAAGTTACTTTTGATGACTTTGCAGATTCTTCGCTAAACTTCTCAGTTCACTTTTATGTTATTCATGGTATGCAGACACCGGGGATTCAAAGCGAAATTAGGTTCCGAATAAATGATCTGTTTGCAGAAAACAATATTTCAATTCCGTTCCCGCAAAGGGACTTAAACGTAATAAGCGTGCCGGTAAATTTGGCTTCAAAAAAAGAGAAAGAATAAGTACTGGTTTCAAATTTAATAAAGATGAGTAAAATATTAATTATAGAAGACGAAGCAGCGATCAGAAGAGTTTTGGTAAAAATTTTATCAGAAGAAAATGATACCTATCAGGTCGAAGAAGCCGAGGATGGTGCTGTGGGTCTCGAAAAAATAAAAAATAACGACTACGATTTGGTTTTGTGCGATATCAAAATGCCAAAAATGGATGGCGTTGAGGTTTTAGAAGCAGCCAAAAAAATAAAGCCGGAAATCCCGATGGTGATGATCTCAGGTCACGGGGATATGGAAACGGCAATTCATACCATGCGATTAGGCGCTTTTGATTATATTTCAAAACCACCCGATTTAAATCGTTTGTTAAATACCGTTCGTAATGCTTTAGATAAAAAACAACTGGTAGTTGAGAATAAAATTCTGAAGAAAAAAGTCAGTAAAAATTACGAAATGGTTGGCGAAAGTGAAGCAATCTCTCATATCAAAGTAATGATTGATAAAGTTGCACAAACAGAAGCCAGGGTTTTAATTACAGGGCCAAACGGAACCGGAAAAGAGTTGGTGGCACATCAGTTACACGAAAAAAGTGAACGTGCAAATTTCCCTTTGATTGAGGTTAATTGTGCTGCAATTCCAAGTGAGTTGATCGAGAGTGAATTGTTCGGACACGTAAAAGGTGCTTTTACATCTGCAGTGAAAGATCGCGCCGGAAAGTTTGAAGCGGCAGACAAAGGAACTATTTTCTTAGATGAAATTGGTGATATGAGTCTTTCCGCGCAAGCGAAGGTATTGCGTGCGTTGCAAGAAAGTATGATTACAAGAGTCGGTGCCGAAAAAGATATAAAAGTAGACGTTCGTGTTGTAGCAGCTACGAACAAAGATTTAAAAACAGAAATTGCCGAAGGTCGTTTCCGTGAAGATTTGTACCACAGGCTGGCTGTTATTTTGATTAAAGTTCCGCCTTTAAACGAAAGACGTGACGATATTCCGGCTTTGATTACCCATTTTACAGAGAAAATTGCTTCCGAGCAAGGAAATGCCATCAAAGTATTTTCAACACAAGCCATAAAACTATTACAGGAATACGATTGGACAGGGAATATCCGTGAACTTCGAAATGTAGTAGAAAGATTGATTATCTTAGGAGGAAACGAAATCTCAGAAACGGACGTAAAAATGTTCGCGAGCAAATAGTGGACTATAAGCAATAGGCTTTAGGCCTTAAGCTTTGGACTTCGTTAAATAATATAAATAATTTTTGCTTAGAGTATAAAGCTTAAAGCATAAAGTGTAAAAAAAATGAAACTAAAAAAAATAAAAGAACAATTACAAGACGCTTTAATCGAAAATGGTTTAACAGAGGCAAATGTATTGCAACAAGAGACTTTTTCGACTATTAAAAGTGGTGCTGACTGTATCATTCTTTCTCCGGAAAAAAGTGGAAAATCGACTACCATTGTAATCAATGTAATTCAGCAATTGGCAGGTTCAGTCGAAGAATCTCCAAGAGCGTTGATTATTGTAGAAGATAAAACTAAAGTTTTGGAAATGGTAGAGCTTTTTGCAAAATACGGAAAGTATACCGATCTTGAAGTGTACGGGGTACATGACAAAGGAGATATGGATTACGATAAAAACTATATTTCAACAGGAATTGATGTTTTAATCGGAACACCAAATAAATTAAGCGACATGTTTACAACGGCAGGGTATAATGTAAACCGTTTGAAAATGTTTGTTTTAGATGATGCAGATCCAATTTTAAAGCTACGTCATGAAACTAAAATCATGCGTATTTCGAATAGTATTGCAAAAACACAAAGAATCATTTTTGCCGAGCAATTAACGGAACGTATCGAAATTTTGGCAGAGAAATTTTTACTGGAGCCTTATATTTTTGATATGGAGGAAGAAGAAGAGGATGAAGAATTTGATGAGGAAGAAGAACTTGACGAAGAAGAAGATCAAACTGAAGAGGAATAGGGTAGTGAAGCGATAAATTTTATGGAGATATTTAAAACGCTTAAATTTTTATCGATTGTACTTGTAGTCTTTTTTGTTGTGATTTATCTGCTGCTGATTTCTTATCTGTATTTCAATCAGGTTGGGATGGTTTTTCAAAGTGCCGCGCTTCCCAAAGAATATCAGTTTGACTATCAGGAGAAATTCGAAGAGCTAAATATCAAATCTTACGACGGTACAACCTTAAATGGATTGTTGTTTAAAAGCGAAAAATCAAAAGGCTTGGTTTTTTATCTTCATGGAAATGCAGGAACACTGGAAACCTGGGGAAAGATGGCTAAAGTTTATACCCATTTAGGTTACGATCTTTTTATCTTAGATTACAGAAGTTTTGGAAAGAGTGAAGGTGAAATTGAAAATGAAGAACAGTTAAACAAAGATGTGGCTACGGTTTATAAAACACTAAAGAAGCGCTATTCTGAAGATAAAATCATTATTACGGGTTATTCTATAGGTTCAGGATTAGCTACAATTTTGGCTGCTGAGAATAAACCAAAAGCTTTAATTCTGCAATCGCCTTATTACAGTTTTACAGAATTATCGAGTAGTAAAGTGCCTTATTTTCCAAATTTCATGAAAAAGTTTCATTTGGAAACGTTTGAATATTTGCCGAAAATAAAAGCGCCGATTTACATTTTTCACGGAGTTGACGATCAATTAATTCCCTATGAGAATTCAGTTCGCTTAAACAAATTATTGAGGTCTAACAGCTCTTTTTATCCATTAAAAAAGCAAGGGCACATTGGAATGAACGAAAATGAAGATTTTCAAAAGCATTTAAAGACAATATTAGAATAGAAAATAAAAAATAATAATAAAAAACAATGTTATGGGATTAATGAAGGTATTTTCAGGAAGTGAAGTATTAGCAATTGCTTTAAAAGAAAGATTAGAAGAAGCCGGAGTAGAAACGGTAAAAAAAGACAACATTCAATCGGCAAGACTAGGTGGTTTTGGAGGTTCAGATTTAGCAGTTGAAGTTTTTATTCAGGAAACTGACTTTGCAAAAGCAAATCCCGTTATTGAGGATTTTAGAATGAATATTTAATAGCTCTCAGTATTCAGTCTCAGTATTCAGTCTCAGTCGCAGTTTACAGTCTTCTGTAAAATGCGAAAATGTGAAATGCGATTGAGTACTACAATTGAAATTAGAGGCCTGGATTCAGACTGCAAACTGCGACTGCGACTGAGACTGAAGGCCGCGATTGAGAACGGAGAAAAGTAAATTAATAAAAAAAATGCAATACAAAATGCTGGTGCTCGACATGGATGATACCTTGTTGACTGACGATCATAAAATTTCTGATTTAAATAAAAAAGTACTTCTTGAAGCGCAGGCCAAGGGGGTTTATGTGGTTTTGGCTTCAGGTCGGCCAACCTCTGCTATGACGGCTTATGCTAAGGAGTTGGAATTGGATTTGAATAACTCGTATATCATTTCGTTTAACGGTGCTATTATTAGTACAGTTAAAGACGATATTATTTTGTTTGAGCAAACACTGACACAAAAGCAGATTCACGAACTGTACGATTACAGTGTGAAGATGAAAACGCATATCATTACCTATCTTGACGGAGAAATTATAAGCGAAACCGATTCGGAGTTTATTGAAATTGAAAAAGTAATTACCGGAATGCCACATCGCAAAGTATCAAGTTTTAAAGAGGCTGTTGACAGGTCCGCAGTAAAATGTATTTTGTTGGCGGAACCTTCTTATTTGAAAGAAGTAGAGCAGGATCTGAAAGAGGCAATGCCACATTTAAGTATTTCAATGTCTAAACCGTTTTTCTTAGAAGCCGCTCAATATGGAATCGATAAAGCAGCAAGCATAAAAATTTTGGCTGAAAGGCTAAAGATCCAACAGAGCGAGATTATTGCAGTAGGAAATGCCGGAAATGATCTAAGTATGATTGAATATGCCGGATTGGGTGTTTGGGTAGATAATGTGACTCCCGAATTGCGCGACAGAGCTGATATAATTGTAGCTTCAAATAATAATGATGGAGTGGCAGAAGTAGTACAACGTTATATTTTAAATTAAAACTAAAATCGGATGAGAAAACCAATTGAAACTGACCGCTTAATTTTAAGAGAAGTGATTTCTGCTGATGCAGAAGGAATGTTTGAATTGGATTCGAATCCCAATGTACATCTTTTTGTGGGAAAGAAACCCGTTACCACCATCGAGGAAAGCATTGCTTATATTGAAAATTTGCAACAGCAATACAAAACTTTTGGCACTGGCCGCTGGGCTGTTGTTTTAAAAGAAACCAATGAGTTTTTGGGTTGGTCCGGAATAAAGTTTATCACAGACGAAATCAATAACCATAAAGATTTTTATGAAATCGGATACCGTTTCATTGAAAAACATTGGGGAAAGGGCTATTCTACCGAAGCCGGAAAAGCTTTTGTGGATTATGCATTTAATGAAATGAAAGTAAAGGCGCTCTATGCCTATGCAGATGAAGGAAACGAAAACTCAAGAAAGGTTTTAGAAAAACTGGGTTTCCGTTATGTGAATTCGTTTGATTACGAAGACGAAAGAGAAGTTTGGTATGAATATAAGAATCCAAACCTGATATAATACCCTAAGAAATGCATCCCAAATCTTTTCAAATGTACTTCTTACAGATTAAAAAGATTTGGAAAACAGCTCGTAGTTTAGGTTTCCGAAATGTTTCGAATTATTTTTTAGCTACAGAAACAAAATATTTATTTCCGTCACCCATAGTTAGCTTAACACGCTCGTCGCAAAGATCGATTGCAAAATTCACGCTTTCGTAACAAGCACAAGTAGTGTTTTTGTCCTTAGACATTTCTGTTTTACAATTGTTGTTTTTGAAAGTTGACAATTGTGGAGTGTACAGACTAACTAAATCAGTAGAAGCAGTTACTAAAGAGATAATACTTGCAGAATTATTATTTGTAATTCTGTAAACAATTCTATCCGTATAGTTTACTTCATTTACCGTTACCTTACGGATGTAAGTGTAAGCTGTAGATCCTTCACTTGGTTCTTTTACTTCAAATTTAAACCCAACGGCACGGATTGCAATATCAAATTGTGATTGATTGTTTAAACTGGCCCAACCTGTTAAAGTGCTAATTGACGGGAATGGATTAGTTGCAGGAGCAGCTGCAGTTTGCGCTTGCGAACTGAAAAGGGTTAAGAACATCAAGCAGATTGTGGGTAAAAATGCTTTCATAGTAAGTCTGGAATTTTTAATTGTTGCCTACTCTTTATGGTTTTCGGCTTTCCCCATTATTTTTATTAAACAAAACAACAACATAACGACAGAATATCAAAATTGTTATGGTAAAATCTGTCGAGAGATCAATTAATTTATTAATTGCTTAACTTTTTTAGCCGAAAGCATTATTTTGAACAGTTAAATGTAAGAAAATTTTAATCTAATTTTTTAAAAAATGTATTTAATCGATATTATTTGCATTTAATCGATGTTTTTGTCATTTTATTCCTATTGAAAGGACATTTAAGATCTTTTAAATATAAAACTTATTTTAGTCATTAGCAGGTTCAATTTATAGTTTTTAAGCCAAACTTAATTGTCTGGATAATGCAAAATGTTGATATATAGTGTATTATTGATTTTATTTTAAAGAATATTGTATGTAAATTTGCAAACTCTTCAATTGAGAATGTAAATATAATATCTTACTACTTAAAACGTAGTGTATTCCTATGGAAAATAGAAAAAAAGTTGCCTTTTATACGCTTGGTTGCAAACTGAATTTTTCAGAGACTTCCACAATCGCCCGAAATTTTAACGATGAAGGATTTGATCGTGTTGATTTTGAAGAAATAGCAGACATTTATGTCATCAATACCTGTTCTGTTACAGAGAATGCTGATAAACAATTTAAGCAGGTCGTAAAAAAAGCAATGAGACTCAACGAAAAAGCCTTTGTAGCTGCCGTTGGGTGTTACGCGCAATTAAAACCGGAAGAATTGGCAGCCGTTGATGGAGTTGATTTGGTTTTGGGGGCCACCGAAAAATTTAAAATCACTGATTATATTCACGACTTAAGCAAAAACGACATGGGGGAAGTACACTCCTGCGAAATTGCTGAAGCCGATTTTTATGTGGGAAGTTACTCTATTGGTGACCGAACCCGTGCCTTTCTGAAAGTTCAGGATGGTTGTGATTATAAATGTACGTATTGTACCATTCCGTTGGCAAGAGGAATTTCAAGAAGTGATGCATTGGAGAACGTTTTGCAAAACGCAAAAGAAATTTCAGCACAAAACATAAAAGAAATTGTTTTAACCGGAGTAAATATCGGGGATTACGGAAAAGGAGAATTCGGAAATAAAAAACACGAGCATACTTTTCTCGATTTGGTTCAGGCTTTAGACAAAGTGGAAGGAATTGAGCGTTTGCGTATTTCTTCGATTGAGCCTAATTTATTGAAAAATGAAACCATTGATTTTGTTTCTAAAAGCAGAACTTTTGTACCACATTTTCATATCCCGCTACAATCCGGAAGTAATGATATCTTAAAATTAATGAAACGTCGTTACTTACGTGAAGTTTATACAGAACGTGTCAATAAAATTCGCGAAGTAATGCCACATGCCTGTATTGGTGTTGATGTTATTGTTGGTTTTCCGGGTGAGACAGACGATCATTTTCTGGAAACCTATCATTTTCTGAATGAAATGGATATTTCGTATTTACACGTATTCACGTATTCAGAAAGAGACAATACTGAGGCAGCAAATATGGCAGGAGCTGTTCCTGCAAACGTAAGAGCAAAACGCAGTAAAATGTTGCGTGGATTGTCGGTTAAGAAACGCCGTGCTTTTTACGAAAGTCAATTAGGAACAAACAGAACTGTTTTGTTTGAAGGCGAAAATAAAGAAGGTTATATTCATGGTTTTACTGAAAACTACGTAAAAGTAAAAACACCGTGGAATCCAGAATTAATCAATACATTACAAGAAATTAACCTGACCAAAATAGACGAAGACGGAAGCGTTCGTTTAGAGTTTTTGAATAAATTGGCAGAGGTGTAAAATGTTTCTTTGTAAAATGTTCTTTGTAAGATGTGAAATGTATGATGAGGTTGGAAATTTGAGATTTCAGTGCCTTTTATATAGTTAGAGTTTAGAAAAGAGTTACATACAGTCTGTCATTTCGAGCGAAGTCGAGAAATCACACCAGGTATTCCGTTTCTATTTTCAGCAGTTTTGTCATCCTGAGGAACGAAGTATCTTCACAAGTAATTCCGTAAAGTGAAGTTCAACGGTATCGATTCAGCAAACGAAGATCCTTCGTTCCTTAAGGATGACAAACTGTACGGAGTCTCTAGTGTGATTTCTCGACTTCGCTCGAAATGACAATGTAAAACAGAAAAGTCCTTTATTACAAAGGACTTTTCTGTTTTATAAAGTGAAATATTACTTCACATCTTCCTGAACAACCAATTTCAAGGAATTGATATAATCGGTGTCGAACTCGATGACTCTAATTTTTTGCGGATTAAAGCTCAATTCGCCTCCAAATTTACCTCTTGTGTCTAAGAAGTCGATGGTGAGTTCTTCGTCTGTTAATTCGATTAGTTTGCCTAAATAAGCAGATTTGGCTGATTTTTTTGAAATCTGAAAAATCTCGTATTTATTCGTTAAGAAGTTTATGATAGCCGCAAGGTCCCTAATCGGAATAATATCTTCGGCATTTGTTTTCAGGCCTTTCATTCGGATTACTTTTTCGGTAAAAGCAAGATCCTGGTCTCTGTGAACGGCTTCGATATTTTTGTTTCTCAAAATCACAAAACCATCAAGGATATAGTCAACCGGATTATTTCTCAATAAAATCCAGTCATCAGAATAATCGATAAGAAATCCGGTAAAAATTTCTTTTTTATCGGTAAATTCTATTGCAATTAATTGTCTTAAATACTGTTCCATAATATTAGTTTTTTGAAATTCCAATTCCGAAAATTCCAAATTCCAATCAATGCGATTGAAATTTCAAAGAAACAAATTCAATCCAAAGAAGAATTGGAATTTGGAATTTTAAAATTTGAAGTTTACTGTAAGTTTAAGGATTTGTAGACCAGATGCTACTGTTTTTAATAAAAACTCTGCGGTTTAATTTAAGTTGAGCCACTATCAATTCGGCAATATCTTCCGATTGCATTACTTTTTCAGGATTACCATCCGTCAGATTCAGGTCTTTTGCCATGTCGGTTGCAACAGTACTTGGGGTTAGAGCGGTGACACGTATGTTGTGTTTTCTCATTTCCTGCATCAAGGAATCTGTTAGACCCAAAACAGCAAATTTAGAAGCGCTGTAAGCACTGGTCAAAGCATTTCCGTTTAATCCGGCTGTAGAGGATATATTGATAATATCTCCGGTTTGTCTTTCGATCATATTAGGTAAAACAGCACGGGTAGCGTAGTACGTTCCCATAAGATTCACTTGAATGATTTTTTCCCAGGCTGCTGGCTCTAAGTCAAGGAATTTACCAAAAGCGGCGATACCGGCATTGTTGATCAGAATATCGATAGTTTTAAATTCAGCTAAAGCTTTTTCTACCGCTGTATTTATGGAATTAATGTCCGAAACGTCAGCACTCAATGCCAAAGTTTTTACACCAAAAGCAGAGATTTCAGTACTTAATTGATCTACATCAGATTGGGTTTTAGCAACTAAAATTACATTTACGCCTTCTTTGGCTAAAGCAATTGCAATGGCTTTTCCGATTCCTTTTCCAGCTCCGGTAATAAGAGCATTTTTATTTTTTAAATCTGTCATGATAGTATTTTTGAAATGCAGAAAGCATCATTTTAGTCATACAAAAATAATTCATTTGCGTACTAAAATGATGCTCTCCGCCGTTTTCTTAATCTAAGTTTAACAACTTTGTTATTCTTTAAGAACCATATCAATGCACATTACCGCGCCAAGGATTAATTGTCTAAGTGGACTGTCTGCCGCTACACTTTCTTCGATTTGAAGGACATAATTGTCAGCACTTGTGAAAAATTCTTTCCCCAATCCAGCCCATTTTTTACTTACCTGAGCCAATGGTTTGTTTTCATGCGAAAATTTAAAATCCCAACCCGTCCATTTTCCTTGAAGGGTAGCACATGGTCTTTCGTTTTTATCCAGAATTTCGAATCTGCCTCCAAAAGAAAAGAATTTTTGTTTGAAAGTTCCGATCAAACGGTCTTTTTCATCTAAAACCTCTACTGTTGAACGAAAAACAGCGATGCCACGTCTCACGGTTACTAATTTTTCTCCTGAGGCAGTTGTAATTTCAACATTAAAAGGAGTCATTCTTTTATAATCAGTAAAACGCAATACTTTTGTGAAAAAGCCAAGATTATTTTCACGGCAATTCATAACGATCTGATTGGTTTCCGGATTGTAAATGTCGTAATTGTTTGCTGCTTTAAACATCCCAACATGCTCTTTTACAAGAAATAAATTCTGGTTTAAAATAGGGTTCATTTTAATTTTTTAAAATTAGGTTATAAATGGAAATCTTCAATTTTGAAGCGAGACCAAATGTAATAAAACCGCTATTAATAAGCTAGCTTTACTCCTTCAATAAGACGAATAAATTCTGCTTTATATCCGTCAGTATCGTTCGCCACTCCTTGTTTCGCCAATTTTAAAATAGCATCAGAAGATTTATTCGTTATTAGTTTTGAATCTCTCAATTTTAATCCGAACCAGGCAACGGCTGTGCTGAATTTAAAATCGGTACTTGAGCTCTCTAGTGAGATGGTTTTATTTTCAATTATAGCTACCATTTCGATACTTTTGTCTCCGTCGGGTTTTTTGTAACGGAATTTTATCGTCGCCAATTCCGTGCTGTATTTAGTTGTGTTTTCTTCAACGGGAGTATATTTTAAGGCATCAGGCTGATGATTTAAATAATCACTTTTAACTCCGGCCGGAATAATTTCATACAAAGCCGTAACTGTATGATTACTTCCTAATTCGCCGGCATCGATAGCGTCATTTTTAAAATCTTCTGCGCGAAGTTTTCTGTTTTCATACCCAATCAATCGATACGCCTGAACTTGTTTGGGGTTAAATTCAATCTGGATTTTTACATCTTTCGCGATAGCAAACATAGAACCTTTAAATTCTTTGCTTAAAAAACGATTCGCTTCCTGAATGTTATCGATATACGCATAGTTTCCGTTTCCTTTATCGGCCAGTGTTTCCATTTTACTGTCTTTGTAATTTCCCATGCCGTAACCAAGACAAGTTAAGAAAACACCCGTTTTTCTTTTTTGTTCAATTAAACTTTCCATGTCAGCGTTAGATGAACTGCCCACATTAAAATCGCCGTCTGTTGCTAAAACCACTCTGTTATTTCCGCCTTTGATAAAATTTTCGACCGCAACTTTATAAGCCAATTCAATTCCGGCACCTCCGGCTGTACTTCCTCCGGCGCTTAGATGGTCTAAAGCTTTAATAATTGTTTCTTTTTCGTCTCCAGAAGTTGGAGGTAAAACCAATCCGGCTGCACCGGCATAAACTACAATGGCTACTTTGTCTTTTGAGCGAAGTTCGTTTACCAATATTTTCATAGATTGTTTCAATAAAGGCAACTTATTAGCGTTATTCATAGAACCCGAAACATCGATTAAGAATACAAGATTAGAAGCTGGTAAATTTTCGGTTGGAATATTTTTGCCTTGCAAACCAATTCTTAGAATTTTGCTTTCAGGATTCCATGGAGATTCGCTTAACTCGGTATTGATAGAAAACGGATCCTTACCTTTTGGCTGCGGATAGGTATATTTAAAGAAATTGATCATTTCCTCTACACGAACGGCATCTTTTGGAACCGCCTGTCCATTGTTTATAAAACGTCTGATATTCGTATAAGAAGCATTATCAACATCTATTGAGAAAGTAGACAAAGGCGCTGCTTTTGGACTTTCGAATGCATTTTCTGCAAACGTATCATAATCTTCATTAGTTACTTCTGGTTGAACAGGAACGGTTATGTTTAGTTTTTTGTTAATTTCCTGCTCCGTAAGATTTTTGTAAATGTTGTTTTTAGTAGCAATTATGATAGCGCCGTTTGCTGCTCTGCTTCCATAAATTGAGGTAGCTGATGTTTCTTTTAAGACTTTCATGTCCTGAATATCATTTGGATTTATTCTCGCTATTTGCTGCGATTTTACAGGAACTCCATCTAGAACATACAAAGGCTCATTTGATGATGGAAGAGACTGGGAGCCATGAATTTTGATGTTCGAAGGAGCGACATATTGCGTGTTAGTTTGAACTTGCAAACCAGGAGTTCTCCCCTGAAGCATTTCGGTAACTGACTTTTTATCTTTTTTTCTTTCCGAGCGGGTGTAGTTTTGAGTTGTATATTCGGAATCACTTGCTCCGTATCCTACAACGACAACCTCATTTAGATTTTGTGAAGCTTCTTTCATCTTTACATTGATAAGGTCTTTGTCATTAACGACAACGGTTTCTGTATTAAATCCGATATAACTAAAAATAAGAATATCTCCTTTTTGAGCTCGAATCGAGTATTTCCCGTCAAAGTCTGTTGCAGTACCCGTTTTTGTTTTTTTAATGGTGATACTAACCCCCGGAAGTGCAACAGAACTATAATCTGAAACCGTTCCTTTAATTGTTCTTTCCTGCGCCATAGATACGAAACATATAAGCATAGTAATGGCTGATGAAATAAGTTTTAGACTTTTCATGATAGTAAATTTTAAGATTGAATTTTAGGTTTTAACTAGTGCTGCGAAGTTGGTTTCCCCGTTTTTGTAGTGATGATTATGACTCCTTTTTTTCCTTTTTCGCCATATTTTGAAGTGGCTTCAAGATCCTGAAGGATGGTGATGGTTTTAATTTCCTGTTTGTTTAAAGGAGCGTAAGGACTTGTCGGATTCTTCCCGAATAAATCATTTTCAGAATAGTAGTTTCCATCAATGATATACAAAGGTTCTGCTAGTACTACCAAAGACTCTACATTTTCAGGACTCAGGTTGGAAAGCTCAGCTTGCATCATTTTATCTCTTTTAACATCGTCATTGTGAGAAAGTGCTTTTCCGTTCATGATGACTAATGGAGCGCTTTTTTTAGCCATTTGCGGGGACGCCTCAGCATCTGCAATTCGGTAAGATTCGCTTTTTGCGGATTTTGATAATTCTTCAGTTGCAAAAGCTTTGTCTTTTAGATAAGATCTTTCTTCTGTTGCATAAGCGGGTGCCATTACCGGAGGCGAAATGTAAGCTTTAGCAGAAGCTTCAGCCTTTACTGTTTCATAAGCAATTACCGCTGCAGGATTTGGACTTTGTATGTCGTTTTGTACAATCTCTTTTTGTTGCTTAATTTGGTTGTCTATGATTTTTTCAGCCTCTTTTTGGGAAACTATTTTTGAGTTTTCTGATACAGCGACTTTGCTTTCTTCTAAAATTGGTTTCTGAACAGGTTCAGTTTTAGTATCGGTTGTGACTACTTTATTGGTGTTTTGAATAGTTTGACTGTTGTCTGTTTTTATAAACTGAGATCCTAAAGAAATCACGAGTAAAAGAGAAGCAGCAATTGCAATCTTTTTCCATAACGCGATTGTTTTTTTAGCTTCTTTTTTGTCAAGCTTCTCTTCAACACGCGACCAGACTTTTTCCATTGCCGGAAAATCTTTGCTTTCGGCGTTATGCGAAGCTTGTTTTATTTTTTCGAATAATTTATCTTGATTGTCCATGACTATTTTGCTTTTTGATAATACAACTTATTTACTAAATCCTTTAGCTTGGTTTTAGAGGCATTCAATTGTGATTTGGAGGTGCCTTCCGAAATGTTTAGCATGCTGGCTATTTCTTTATGTCCGTAACCTTCAATTACAAAAAGGTTAAAGACCGTTTTACAGCCGTCTGGAATATGGTTTAATAAATTGAGTAAATCTTCTTCTTCTAAGTGATTAATTTCGTCTGTAAAAGGCTGAGACTGCAATTTGACATCATCAAGATACATATTGAAATTAGTATGTTTTCTGATGGTTGCCAAACAATGATTCACTGTTATTTTTCTGGCCCAGGCCTCAAAAGCATGAACTTCTTTAAGCTGATCCATTTTTGTAAAGATGGTATAGAAAGCGTCGGCCATAGCCTCTTCGATTTCTTCCTCCTTTTTTAGATAGCGCTTGCAGAGGCGATACAGCTTTGGAGCCATATACTCATAAACCTGACGCTGTGCATCGCGGTTCATTTTTTTACAGTTAGAAATTTGAGTTTCGTTTATCACAATTGTTGTCTTTATACTAAAGAGAGATAAAAAGATAAAAAGGTTGGGACGATTATTAAAAAAAAGTAAAAATAATTTATGATTGGTTGTAAGTAGTTGATTTTATGCTTCTTATTGCTCGTAACAAATGTAGTTGTAATATTCGACGATTTCTTTAATTTGAATAGAATTAAACGTCTTGTCTTTTATTTTTTTAATAAGAATATCGCAATCGGAAAAGTAATTGGTAGCCGTTTTTTTCCAATTAGAAAGAATTCCAAGATTGATATAAGTAGGGTATTGCTCTTTTTTTCGTTTCAGATAGTAAAGCTCCGTAAATTGCTCTGTAGTCTCCGAATAGCGTACACCACCTTTCGCTATGGCTGTTGGTTTTAAATCCGGCATTGTAAAATATTGCAGTTTTGTCATTCGATACAAATGGACTTCTCCATCAAGAACAAGTTCCAGTAGTTTCGGTTTGTCGGACGAATTTATTTTTACATATTCATAGGTTTCCACAAAATCAAGTCCAACGAATTTTACTTTGGAAATAGTTTCGAAATCCCAGGAATCGGCCTTGCTGTCGGGAGTAATTTTAAATTTTACTTTATTATTTTTTATTTGGCCAACACCTTCGATAGAATCTCCTTCGTGAAAAAAAATGATACATTCCCGATCTTGTGCATAAATTGAAGTGTTAAGAAAGAGTAAGAAGATAAATAAGCTTTTAATGGTTTGTTTCATTCTTTTAAAAAGTGCAATCCGATACTGGATTGGGAGTGAATTATTTTTTATTTTTTTGCCACGAATTTCGCGAATTTTCACGAATTGTTTTTTTGCGACCGGATAGGAAAGCTCTGTGCCTTTGCTTCTCTGAACCTTTACTTTACAAGAAAACTAGTTTTTTAAAGGCAAACTAAGTTTAAAGATTTTCGTTTCCAGAACTTCGGTGTCATTATCTTCGCAAAGCAGAAATTCGATTTTGCCGTTTGCTTTTTGGTAGAAGGTCAGACCTTCAAATTTATTGGTTGACGTTATTTTCTGCGTGAAGTCGATTTTCATAGTTTTAAGATCGATGCGTCCGATAAAGCTTCCGAGGATTTCTCCGTCGTCGTAAGTCGATTTGGTGTCTTCGGCAGTAGAGAGAAAATAAATTTTATCTTCGACTAAAATCGCATCTGTAAAACTGGAACGCACTCCTTTTATTTTGGGCAGTTTATAATTGACAGCGACCAAAGCAAATTCTTCGCCCAGGTTTTTCGCATGGATCGTAAAAATGGTGTTTTTGTTTGAAATTCCATTACCACGATTGAATAAATACCAGTTTTCTCCATCGAAAATAGCCCCTTCCAGATTGAAGTCTTCCGGTTTTATTTCGCCAAAACTTTGCATTAAGTCGTATAAATCAACCAGATTGTTTTTTTGAAGAATGGTTTTCGTTTTGAGATCAAACGCGATCATTTTATTTCGTTTTTCGGTAGAGCCCGAACCAAATACATATAAAGTATCATTGTGATTGGTGATCGATTCGAAATCCGGTTTTATATTTTTTGGAATGTTTTGCGTCGGATTATCGATTAAAGCATGTTGATTTAATTGCTGATTCTGCATGTTGTATTCGTATAAGAATCCACTGTTATCACCAATGACATAAAGAGAATTGTTATTGAAGAATAATCCCGAAGCAGACCCGATTCCGATGATTTGAAATAATATTTCCAGTGTGAATTTTTCCATGAATGTTGTTTTGAAAACTAAAGTTTAACCGTGCTAAAAATGAAAATAACCTATTGAAAAAGTATTACCATAAATAGCAAAAATATGCTTCGTAAAAGTAGTATATTTACTTATATGATAAAACTGATAGTATGAAATCTATAGATCCGAATAATTTTAAAGTTGTAAAAAAAATAAGTTTAAAGCATATTCCGACTTTGTTGGACATAAAAGCAGATGAGGATGAAAAGGAGCATAAGCTCGATAAGGTTCAGGCAAAATTGAGCAATTTGCAAGATGTGATGTATGCCCACAACAAATACGGTGTTCTGATTTGCCTGCAGGGAATGGATACTTCGGGAAAGGACAGTTTGATTCGCGAGGTTTTTAAAGAATTTAATCCGCGTGGCGTAGTGGTTCATAGTTTTAAAACGCCTACCTCGGCAGAATTAGAGCATGATTATTTGTGGAGACATTATATCGCATTACCCGAAAAAGGAAAGTTTGCAATTTTTAATAGAACCCATTACGAGAATGTTTTGGTAACACGGGTGCATCCGGAATATATTTTAGGAGAGAATTTACCCGGAATTAATACGATTGATGATATTACACCCGATTTTTGGGAAAATAGAATGGAACAGATTACGAATTTTGAAAGACACATTGCACAAAACGGAACAATCGTATTAAAGTTTTTTCTGCATTTGAGTAAAGAAGAACAGCGCCAGCGTTTACTGCGTCGTTTGGAGGAAGAAAGACACCACTGGAAATTTTCTCCTGCTGATTTGAAAGAACGGGAGCGTTGGGATGAATATCAGAAATATTATGAAGAAGCAATAAATAAGACTTCAACAGAGCACGCGCCCTGGTATATTGTTCCGGCAGACGATAAAGAAATGGCCCGTTACATTGTAGCCAAAATTATTTGGGAAGAAATGCAAAAACACACCGATATCAAAGAACCCGAACTAGACGATAAAATAAGAGCCAATTTCGAAATGTACAAAAAGGAACTGGGAGCGTAATAAAATTACAAACCCGACAGTCCATGAGAAACTGCCGGGTTTTACCAAAAACAAAAGAATAATAATGAATCCGTTCGGTGCAATTAATTTTAACACATAGAGACATAGATAACAGGGCCTAAAAAGACGTTTTACTTGAAATAAATTACTCTTGAGACGATGTGAAAAAAATATGATTTTCTTGAAGCATCTCAAATTGTGAATTCAAAGTCTATGTTTCTATATGTTAAATAATCCTTTATCTAATTACACCCAACGGATCAATAATGAATGTATTTTTACAAATCAAAACCGTACGCTAAACGAAGCGCCACCTGATTGGTTTTGAATTTGTTGTAATCTTCGTATCGTACACTGATGTCAATGTATTTGTTGGCATATCCGATTCCCGGAGCCCATAAAAAAGTGGTGTCGTTGTATCCGTTTGTTACCGCAAAACCAGCACCAACTTCTCCTAATACATAAAATTGATCCTCCCAGATAAAGGCTTTAAAACCCGCTTTTGCAGGGATAAATCCAAGGTCTTTTACATCATCTCCGATAAATAAATTTGTAAAACCTGTAGTCAGGGTTAGTGAAGTTCTTTTAGATAAATCATATTGCAAGCGCACATCTCCTCCAAGCGACCAATCGTAAGCATTGTCTGTCGGGAGACCACCGTTTAAGCCAAAACCTAATCTAAAACCTGGCTTGTAAGTTTTGATTTCACCCTCGTTTTTAACTGCTTCAGTCTCTTGGGCAAAAGTTGTATTGGCGAATAAAAATGCCATAACCGCTACGCATAACATTTTTAGATTTTCAGATTTTTTCATGATCCTTTTTTTTGAATTATTAATAAGGTAAAAGTAGATTCTAACCACTCGGAGGTTGTTATACAATTCGCAGGAATTGTTATATAATCTTAGCGTTATTAAGGATATTCTTAACATTGGCTTATATTTCTGATAATAGGAGAGAATTCAAAGCTTCTGAGTATCTTTGTTCACTTAAAAACATTAAAATTGAATATAAAACAATACACAAAAGAGTTCTCTTATAATTTTAGATTAGCCTACCCAATTATTTTGGGAATGGTTGGACATACTTTAATAGGTATCGTCGATAATATTATGGTTGGGAAATTAGGTAGTACAGAGCTGGCGGCAGTTTCGTTGGGAAACAGTATGATCTTTGTTGCAATGTCATTAGGAATTGGATTTTCGACCGCAATAACCCCAATTGTTGCAGAAGGTGATGCGGAGCAAAATGATACCAAAATTCGTTCTGCATTTCATCACGGTTTATTTTTGTGCACTATTTTAGGATTGGTGATGTTCGGTGTGATTGTTTTAGCAAAACCAATAATGGAAATGTTAGATCAGCCAGCCGAGGTAATTGTACTTGCAAAACCGTATCTGGATTGGGTGGCGTTTTCATTGATTCCTTTAATTATGTATCAGGGATACAAACAATTTGCTGATGGAATGTCGATGACCAAATATTCGATGTATGCGATGGTTATGGCAAATGTCCTGCATGTGGGTATAAATTATCTCTTGATCTACGGTATCTGGATTTTTCCTAAAATGGGGATTATTGGAGCAGCACTCGGAACCGTAATTTCCAGAATCTTTTTGGTGATGTTTATGCATATTATGCTCTCTAGAAGAAATGATCTAAAGCGTTTTTTTAATGGTTTTAGCTTTAATGAAATTAAAAAAGAAACCATAAAAAAGATCGTAAGTATTGGTTTTCCTTCGGCTATGCAAATGCTTTTTGAAGTGGTCTTGTTTACAGCTTCGATCTGGCTTTGCGGTAATATCGGTAAAACAAGTCAGGCAGCAAATCAGGTTGCATTGAGTCTGTCTTCTTTGACTTTTATGTTTGCAATGGGATTAAGCGTAACCTCGATGATTAGAGTTAGTAACCAAAGAGGATTAAATGATTTTAAAAAATTAGTCGTGGTGGCCCGTTCTATATTTTTGCTGGCCATTATATTAGAAACTTTCTTTGCTATTCTGTTTGTTGTTTTTCATAATTATCTGCCTCATCTCTTTTTGAATATGGAAAATGGAGGACAATTGCTGGATAACAACGAAGTGATAAGTATTGCTTCGAAATTGCTTTTAATTGCAGCCGTTTTTCAAATTTCTGACGGAATTCAGGTGGTTGTTTTAGGAGCTTTACGTGGTTTACAAGATGTGAAAATACCCATGTACATTACGTTTGTGGCGTATTGGGTAATTGGTTTCCCGATTTCGTATTATTTGGCAGAATACACGCCCTGGAAAGCACAGGGGGTTTGGATTGGACTTTTGGCAGGTTTAACCACAGCAGCCATATTCCTGTACATACGTTTTCACTACTTAACCAAAAAATTAATTAATAATTCAGTTGCAAATAACTAAATTTGAAACTTAAAAATAAATAATGCCACAGATTACGCGGATTCAAAGGATTATTTTAAAATCTTTTTAATCCGTGTAATCTGTGGCAAACTAATAATCCGTTTGACAGATTATTACAAAGACTAAAAAAATAAAATAAATAATATGGAATTACCTAAATTTTTACTCGGAGACAATACTGATTTCCCGGATGATATTTTTATCATTCACCTTGATTATCCAAGATTTATAATCAATTTAAAAGATGATGAGGTAGAGTTTATGGAAGAAGCCGAAGACCTTGATGAAGCAGAATTAAATGCCGAAATGGAAGGTTTGATTGTTTTGGCCAACGACTTTTACGACAGAGAAATAAATCGTTACGAAGAATAGACACACACACACATTGGTAGAGACGCACAGCAGTGCGTCTCTACTGTGCGTCTCTACGGTGTGTCTACCCAAAATCTCCAAAGTTTTTTCACCTTAAATTATCTTTAATGAAAAAAATAAGTTTTTTAAAACCCGTTTTTAATTTTATAGCAATCGGATTGCTAATTAGTACTTTAAGCCGACTATTTTTATTTTTTATCTTTAAAGACAGAGTGGTCGAAACACCAAATTTCTGGTATATTTTCCCAATCGGTCTGCGAATGGATTTAATATTATTGTGTTATTTGTCTTTTCTTCCGGCTGTTTTAATTACATTTTTGCCAGGTAAATGGATAAAATTCACGAATAACTTTTTGGTGATTTATAGTTTTTTGTTCCTGTTTTTAATTCTTTTCGTAGAATTAGCAACGCCTGATTTTGTAAAACAATACGACACACGTCCCAATAAAATTTTTCTGGACTATCTGATCTACCCAAAAGAAGTGGTAGGAATGTTGTTGAAAAGTTATCTGACGTCTATTATCGTTACGTTTTTAATTTTGGGAGTGGTACTTTATTTTGCTTTCAAAAAAGGAAAACGTTTCTTTCACACCACCAATACCGAATATAAATTCAAATTGATGCTTTTTCCATTAGTGGCTTTTTTATTGTTTTTTGGAGCACGTTCCAGTTTGACTTCAAAAAGACCAATTAATGCCAGTAATGCAGTATTTTCTACCGATCAATTAACCAATACTTTGGGGTTGAATTCTTTTTATACGGTTGCTTTTGCGGCCTATTCGATTAAAAACGAGGGGAACACCAAAATGTACGGCAAAATGGAGGAAGCGGAAGCTATTGCGCGTGTTAAAAAATACATGATTGCCGGACCGACAGATTTTACTGATGCTGAAATTCCGTTTCTGCATGTGCAACAACCGGATACTGCTGTAGCAAAACCGTATAACCTCGTTATTTTTCTACAAGAAAGTTTAGGCGCGGAATACGTTGGAATCTTAGGAGGAAAACCCTTGACACCTGAATTTGATAAATTATCAAAAGAGGGATTGTTGTTTACCAATTTGTATTGTACAGGGACTCGTAGTGTTCGCGGAATTGAAGCGGTTGTAACAGGATTTTTGCCATCGCCATCTGAAAGTGTGGTAAAATTAGGAAATTCACAACAAGGCTTTTTTACATTGGCTGATGCCTTAAAACAAAAAGGTTACGATACCAGTTTTATTTATGGTGGAATGGCGAATTTTGATAATATGGCTTCGTTTTTCAACGGAAATGGTTTTCAGGACATTGTAGATCAGGCAGACTTTGAATCGGATGGAAACAAATATGCGTTCAAAGGAACTTGGGGGTATTCAGATGAAGATCTGGTAACAAAAGCAAACAATTATTTTAAAGCTAAAGGCGATAAACCGTTCTTTTCTTTGATGTTTTCGACTTCCAATCACGAGCCTTTTGAATATCCTGCCGGAAGAATAAAACCTTACGATCAAAAACCGGCAACGGTAAATAACGCCATGAAATATGCGGATTTTTCAATTGGAAAATTCTTTGAAATGGCTAAAAAAGAGGCGTATTTTAAAAACACCATTTTTATTGTCATCGCAGATCATAATACAAGAACTTACGGAAAGAATTTAGTACCGATCAATAAATTTCATATTCCAGCTTTGATAATGGGACCTGGAGTTCAGAAAGGAAGTGTTTACAGCAAATTGGCAAGTCAGATCGATATTCCTCCAACTTTGTTAGGGTATTTAGGAATTCCGTTTGAGACACCGATGGTAGGAAGAAATTTAAATAAATTGGATACTAAAGTTCAGGGAAGATCTATTATGCAGTTTAATGATATCAATGCGTTCAGAGTAGAGAACCAGGTTGTAATCATGCAGCCCAATTTAAAACCTCTGCAATTTGAGATCAAAAATGATACAACTTTAGTTCCTGTAAAACTAAACGAAGAACTAGCCAAAGATGCTTTGGCACACGTTATTACAGCAGGAAATTTATATAAGGAGAATAAGTATAAGCTTCGAAAAAAGTAATCTTTTAAGTGGCTGAGGTTCTGAGTGACTAAGATTCTAAGTTTGATTTTCTTAGTAACTCAGAATCTTAGCAACTTCGTTACTTAGTATCTTTTCCAAAATACAACGCTAACAAATTCTGAGCAGCTGCAAAAGGTGATAATTCATCATTTTGCACTGCTTTTTTGTTTTGTTCCAGTTGTGAAATTATTTCCGGTTGGTTGTAGAAGTTCAATCGGAGTTGTTCGTTGATGGTTTCCATCATCCAAAAATGATTCTGATCTTTTCGTTTTTCGTGAAAATAGCCCGTATTGGTTGTCATTTCGAAGTAACTGGAAATGGTCTCCCAGATTTCCGAAATTCCTTCGTGGGTAATGGCACTGCAGGTAGTTACTTTGGGTTGCCAGGTTGATTTTTTTGGTGGAAATAAATGCAAAGCCCGATTAAATTCCAGTTTGGCCTGAGTAGCTTTTTTGATGTTATCACCATCAGCCTTATTGATGACAATAGCATCCGCCATTTCCATAATACCCCGTTTGATGCCCTGAAGTTCGTCACCGGCACCGGAGATTTTTAATAAAAGGAAAAAGTCAACCATGCTGTGGACAGCAGTTTCACTTTGTCCGACACCAACCGTTTCGATTAATATAGTATCAAAGCCAGCAGCTTCACAAAGTATAATCGTTTCCCTTGTTTTTCGGGCCACTCCGCCTAAAGTATCTCCTGATGCGCTGGGTCTTATAAAAGCATTTTCATTTTTTACTAGTTCTTCCATTCGGGTTTTGTCGCCTAGAATACTACCGTGAGAAAGAGAGCTACTGGGATCAACGGCCAAAACCGCTACGTTTTTACCTAAGCCAGTCAGAAAGGTTCCAAAGGTTTCGATGAAAGTACTTTTTCCAACACCGGGAACGCCTGTGATCCCTATTCGGATCGATTTATTGGCATAAGGAAGACAACCTTTGATAACTTCATTTGCTTTTTCGGCATGCTCGGGATTGGTACTTTCAACCAAAGTAATACCCCGACTTAAGGATGTCCTGTTGGTGTTAAGAATCCCACTAATCAATTCTTCGGCAGAAGGTTGTTTTTTTCTGTTTTTCTGAATCTGATGAATGGCAGATATGCTGGTAATTTCAGGAGGTGAAATTCCGGCTTTTTCTTGTAGACTGCTAACTTGTTTTTTTGAACTCGACAAAACATTCTTTTTGGTAGTGTAAAAGTACAGAAAACAAAAACAGTTTCAAAAGGCAAATTGGCTTTTGAAACTGTTGAGGTTGGTTAACACGAATTACACGAATTTTCACGAATTGTTATTTTGCTGTATGGTGAGAACGAAAAACTTGTGAAAATTCATGATTATAAAAAAATAGAAACTTAACGACTCAGAAAACAAAAACAGTTTCAAGAGGCAATTTGGCTTTTGAAACTGTTGAGTTTGGTTGCCACGAATTACACGAATTTTCACGAATCGTTTTTTGCTGTAAGTGAGAAAAAAAATTAGCGGAAATTAGTGTAATTCGTGGCTATAAGAAAAACTCAGAACCTTAGAATCTTAGTTCCTCAGCAACTTAAAAAAAATCAATATGCCGCTGTAAAACGCACTTGATGATGTTTTGGAGTTTCGGCCTCATCAGCGATAACAACTGCTAAATCCTGTACTGATAAGATACTTCTTTGTTCGTCATTAAAAACCGGATTTTCCAGTCCTAAACGATAGTTACCTGTTCTTCCCGTTGTAATGCCTTGGTGCATTTCAAAAGCAGGGCTGAAAAAGGCCCAATCCAACTCTTTTTCTTCTTTGATGAGGTTTAAGTAATCCCTTGCAGCTGTTGCACCTGCATGGTATTCTTTTGGGAAATCTGGAGTGTCCACTGCTTGTAGATTGGGAGCTACAAATAAACTTCCGGCTCCGCCAATAGTAATAAAACGTTTTACTCCCGATTTTTTTACTGCTTCCTGAATGGCTTTTGAACCGGCAATAAAATCATCGTAAATGTTTGGGTTCGTCCAACCAGAGTTGTACGCGCTGATTACAAGGTCATTTCCTTTTAAAGCATCAGCCAATGTAGCCGTGTTAAAAATATCCGCAGCTACCCAATTTACATTTGGAGTTTCTTTTGGAGTTCTTGCGATGGCTGTAATTTCATGATTTCGTGAAGCCAGTTCGTTTAAAATAGCGGAGCCAACAAATCCGGTAGCTCCAATGATTGCAATTTTCATAATATATCTGTTTTATTAGTAATAAAAAATGTTACAGTTTTGTGTAAAAAAAAGTTTTAGAACTGATTTGAAAAATCTTCTAAGGTGATACCACTCAGTTGCAGACTAACTTTTTCATTCATTTCAGCATATAATTCGGCTAAATTTTGGTTGATTTTTTTTCCAACCGGACAATCAGGATTGGGCTGATTTTTCGCATAACCTAAATTGATTGTGTCAAGCGTCATTTCAAATACTTCTTTCAAAGTAATATTCGAAGCCGCTTTAGACAATTTTGTACCGCCGTTTTTGCCTTCTTTACTTTCTACAATATGATGCGCTTTTAGATTCGCAATTTCCTTTCTAACCAAAACCGGATTAAGGTTAATGCTTCCTGCAATAAATTCGGAAGACAAATAATCATTTGGGAATTTAGTGAGTAAAGTTAAAATGTGAATCGTTATGGCAAACTTACCTGAAATCATACTGTAATAAAATATATTACAAATGTATGCGGTTTTATTCAATAAAAAAAAGTTTTAACTGAAAATTAATAGTATTCAATGTTTTATAAAACCTTATTTTTGCAATCATTCTGCACTATGAACAATTTTATTCTAATATTCTTCTTTTTGACTTTGGGTTTGCTTTTACAAAGAGTAAAGCAGTTTCCGACTTCTGTTTATAAGCTTTTGAATAAAATAGTCATCTACGTTTGTCTGCCGGCCATTACTTTGTATCACATACCGAAAATAAAATGGAATGTTGATTTACTGTTTCCGATAGGATCAGGATGGATTAGTTTTATACTTGCCTTTGTGTTTTTTCATTTTCTGGGAAAAAAGTTAGGCTGGTCTAATAAATTGATCGGCTGTTTGATTCTGACAGCAGGATTGAGTAACAGTTCCTTTCTAGGCTATCCGATTATTGAGGCTTTATTTGGAAAAAAAGGTTTGGAAACCGCCGTTCTTGTTGATCAGCCAGGAACTTTTGTGGTGGTTTCGACTTTAGGGATTTTTGTGGCTGCTTTTTATTCAAAAGGAAGTCCTGATGCATTAGGGATTTTAAAGAAGGTTGTTCTTTTTCCTCCATTTATCACGTTTGTTGTCGCCTGTCTGCTGAATGTTTTTCAAGTGGAGTTTGACGAAAGTCTGCAAGCCATTTTATTAAAAATTGGAAGTTTTGTAACCCCTTTAGCCTTGCTTTCTGTAGGGTTGCAACTTACGTTTGACCGAAGAAGCCGACATTGGAAATTCTTGCAATTAGGGCTTTTTTACAAACTTATTCTGGCTCCTTTTATCATTCTGGTTTTGTATGTTTTTATTTTAAAACAACATTCAGAAGCGATCAAAATTACCCTTATGGAAATGGCAATGGCACCCATGATAACCGGTGCAATTTTGGCCTCGACTTACGGATTAAAACCAAAGCTCAGCAGCATGATGATTGGTTTCGGCATACCGGCTTCCTTCATCACCCTTACCATCTGGTATTTTATAGTTAGTTATATATAATTTTTTTGTTACCATAATATGAATTCATCTACTCAGACTGCTACAATTGATAGCAGTGCTTTAGCTCAAAAAACCGTTTATTCGGTATTATTCTCCATTGCATTTGCCCATTTGCTGAATGATTTAATGCAATCTGTAATTCCGTCTACTTACCCGATTTTAAAAGAAAACTTCAATCTGACTTTTACACAGATCGGATTAATTACGTTTGTTTTTCAGTTAACCGCTTCTTTGTTACAGCCTTTTGTTGGATTTTATACCGATAAAAAGCCAAAACCATACTCACTAGTGGCTGCAATGCTTTTTACTATTCTTGGATTAGGCTTATTGTCTATCTCAACGTCCTTTTGGATGATCTTGACTTCGGTGGCCTTGGTAGGAGTTGGTTCTTCTATTTTCCATCCCGAAGCTTCTCGTGTTGCTTTTTTAGGATCAGGAGGGAAGCGTGGTCTGGCGCAATCAATTTTTCAGTTGGGAGGAAATGCCGGTAGTGCCATCGGACCTTTGTTGGTTGCCTTGGTAGTTGCTCCTTATGGACAATCGTATGTGATTTGGTTTGTAATAGCAGGAGTTTTAGGAATCATGATTCTGTCTAGAATTGCACTTTGGTATGAAAATCATATGAGTTTGAGAGCTGCAAAAAAGACAGGTTTAGAGGAAACAGTTCCATTATCCAATAGAAAAATCACTATTTCGATTATTGTTTTATTGTTGTTAATATTCTCTAAGTTCTTTTACATGGCAAGTATGTCCAGTTATTTTACTTTTTATTTAATGAGTAAATTTTCTTTAGACATTCAGGAATCGCAGTACTATCTGTTTATTTTCTTAGCTTCTGTTGCGGCAGGAACTTTAATAGGTGGTCCATTAGGGGATCATTTTGGAAGAAAATATATTATTTGGTTTTCTATTTTAGGAGCGGCGCCATTTACCTTGCTTTTGCCTTATGCTAATTTGTTCTGGACAGGAGTTTTGGCCGTTATTATCGGAATTGTTATCGCTTCTGCATTTTCGGCAATCTTAGTTTATGCTCAGGAATTGAAACCCGGAAAAGTCGGAATGATTTCTGGTTTGTTCTTTGGTTTTGCTTTTGGAATGGGCGGTTTAGGATCGGCTATTTTGGGTTATATTGCAGATAAAACGAGTATCGAATATGTCTATACAATAAGTTCGTATTTGCCTTTAATTGGAGTTTTGGCTTACTTTTTACCGAACATTCAAACGAAAAAGTAGGGGCTTTTTTTAACTATTTTTGTGAAAATCAATGTTTTCTTTGTTCTTTTTTTGAGTAATTTTAGAGGAACTAAAAAAAGTACAATTATGTCAACATTACGATTAGGCGATATAGCTCCCGATTTTCAGGCTGAAACAACCGAAGGACCAATTCATTTTCATGAATGGCTCGGAGATTCCTGGGGTGTTTTATTTTCGCATCCATCCGATTTTACTCCGGTTTGTACAACTGAACTAGGAACAGTTGCCAATTATCTTCCGGAATTTACAAAAAGAAATACAAAAGTTATCGCTTTGAGTGTAGATGGTTTAGAATCTCATTTGGAGTGGATAAAAGATATCAACGAGACTCAGAATACAACGGTTAATTTTCCTATTATTGCGGACGAAGATAAAAAAATAGCAACGTTATATGATATGCTTCATCCAAACGCCAGTGATAAATTTACAGTGCGTTCGGTATTTGTAATTGGTGCTGATAAAAAAATAAAATTGACGTTGACTTATCCTGCATCAACAGGAAGAAATTTTGACGAATTGTTACGTGTTATTGATAGCTTGCAATTAACAGCAAATTATAGTGTAGCAACTCCGGCAAACTGGAAAGATGGAGAAGATGTGGTTATTACTCCGGCAGTTCCGGACAGCGATATCCCTGCAAAGTTTCCAAAAGGACACACACCTATAAAGCCTTATTTGCGTATGACTCCGCAACCGAATAAATAAAATTGCTGAGGTTCTGAGGTACTAAGTTTCTAAGATAGGAGTTTTTTTGCCGGGTGAATTTAACTAGTAATTTATTAAGCCCTTAAGTCCCTAAAATAAAGTTTTAGAGATTTAAGGGCTTTCTTTTTTTAAAAGTAGTACACTTAGCCACTTAGAACCTTAGTAACTCAGAGCCTTAGGATTTCAATAAATCCGACATTCTTTTTTTGTCTCCAACCACCCAAAGAATATCATTTTTTTCTAAGATTAATTGGGATTCAGGATTTAGGATTCTGTTTCCGTTTCGTTCTATACCAACTACCAGACCGTTGGTTTTTACTCGGAATTGTCCAATGCTTTTTTGTATAAATTCGTCTTGTGAAACTTCCAGTTGGCGCAATACAATATCTGTTTCTTCTGCTTTTTTAGGAGCTTCTACCTCATTTTGATTAAGATATTGGGCAAACTCAGTAACCTGAGCATCGGTACCGATGACACAAATTTCATCACTTGGGAATAAACGTTCATTTTTGGTTGGAATTGGAATGGTTACATCGCCACGTTTTATATACGCAATGTTGATTCCTAATTGCTCCCGAATCCTTAATTCTTCGAGTGTTTTACCCACTAAATTGGATTCTTTTCCAATGTCAAAAAACGACATGTGTCCGTCCCAAGGCATTAAGTTGGCATATCTTCTGTCGATTTTTTTGTTTTCGCGATCGTTTAAATTCTTCAAAAAGTGATTTTCGATTTTATGATATTGTTCGTTTAACTTTTTAGGGAATATCTGATACGCTCCAATAGCGATAATCAAGGCGATAAAAGCGATTAGGGGCGAAAAGAAAATATTCAACAGAAATCCGACAAAGAATAAACCAAGACTCATTCTGATTAAAATCAACATCAAAAGAGCCCCTCTGTATTTGCGCTCTGCCCATAACTCTTCGACTTCTTCTACTGCCACACGTCGCAAAGAAAGGGCCCATAAAAACGGAGCAATTACGACCAAAGTGATAAGGGCAGCTAAAGTGTTTCCAAATCGCGTATCGGCTACAAGTGGCGCTATAAATTTTGACGACGATAGAATTACAGCAACAATGATAATCGTATGCAGTATAATTTGAATAATATAGGCATGAAGTACTTTTTGCCAAGTGCTGACCGATTTTATAGCTTGTGCGTTGACACTATAACGGTTGATGTTTTTGACCCATTTTTTTGGAAGTTTACGTTCTAAAAGTTCCGAAAAAGGAACTGCGTATTTTACCATAAACGGAGTCGTAAAAGTAGTAACAGCAGAAACGGCTACCACGATTGGATATAAAAAGGAACTTGTAACATTTAGCGTCATCCCGAGAGTGGCAATAATAAAGGAGAACTCCCCAATTTGTGATAAACTCATTCCGGTTTGTACGGACTGTTTTAAGGGCTGACCGGCCAATAAAGCACCAATAGTAGAACTTACTGATTGCCCTACGATTGTTAAAATCGTTAAAATCGCTACGGGAACAGCATGTTCGTAAAGCATTTTAGGATCGATTAACATTCCGACCGATACAAAAAAGATCGCCCCAAAGAGATCTTTTACGGGTTTTATTAAATGTTCGATATGCTCAGCCTGTGTAGTTTCGGCAATAATTGAACCCATTATAAAGGCACCTAATGCCGGAGAGAAACCTACATTTGCTGCAAAACTCACCATCATCAAACATAAAGCAAGGGAGATAATAAGTAACATTTCGTCTGTCAGTAAATGTTTGGCTTTTTTTAGAAGTGTCGGAATAAAAAAGATACCACCAACAAACCAGGCGGTCAGAAAGAAAACTAATTTTAGAACAGACATCATCAATTCGCTACCTGAAAATTGCTGACTTACTGCAATTGTTGAAAGTAAAACCATCATTAAAATAGCAACGAGATCCTGTACAATCAGGGAACCAATAACGATTCCGGCAAATTTTTGCGCTTTTACACCCAGTTCATCAAAAGTTTTCAGGATAATGGTCGTTGACGAAATCGATAAAATCACTCCGAGAAAAATACTGTCCATCTGGGACCAGCCCATCCATTGCCCGACCAGATACCCCATGATGACCATAGTGATAATCTGGGTAATAGCCGTAATCGATGCGGTACCGCCGACTTTCATTAATTTCTTGAAACTAAATTCGAGTCCGAGACTAAAAAGGAGAATAATTACACCAATCTCAGCCCAGACCTCAACACTTTTCATCTCTGTAATCGAAGGGAAAAAATCAAAATGATTTCCTGCCAAAAAACCTGCAATTAAATAGCCCAGAACAAGGGGCTGTTTCATTTTTTTAAAAAGGAGCACAGCAATTCCGGCGGTGATCAGGATTAATCCCAAGTCGCTGATTAAAGGTTGTAAGTGGTGTGTAGTTGCTGCGGCGGCGTTTATGGCAATCATATAGGGAATGTTTTTTCAGGAGTTTAATCCAGTTTTCCATTTCAAACTTTTGTGAAAAAAATGTAGTTTTTTGCACAAAGCTTTTTATTTTAAATGAAAATCACTCAACTTTTATAAAATAAAAATTAAGTGAAATAATCTGGGCTAACTTCCAATCGGATTAAATAAAAAAAGCTACCGTTAAAGATAGCTTTTTTTGGTAAAATATTTTAGGTTTTCTTTAAATTCCTGTGTAATTAGCAGGCGTTATTTGCATTAATTCAGCTCTAACAGCATCAGAAACTTCTAAAGTGGCAATAAAATTATGAATAGCCTTTTTATCAATTGCTTCGTTGGTTCTTGTTAAACCTTTTAACGCTTCGTAAGGATTTGGATAAGCTTCACGACGTAAAATCGTTTGGATTGCCTCAGCCACAACTGCCCAGTTTTTTTCTAGATCTTCAGCAAATTTTGCCTCGTTTAAAAGTAATTTGTTTAAACCTTTCAAAGAAGCTTCAAAAGCAATAATGGTGTGTCCAATTGGAACTCCGATATTACGTAAAACAGTACTGTCTGTTAAGTCACGTTGAAGTCTTGAAACAGGCAATTTAGCAGCTAAATGTTCAAAAATAGCATTTGCCATTCCTAAGTTTCCTTCCGAATTTTCAAAATCAATCGGATTTACTTTATGTGGCATAGCGGATGAACCAATTTCACCTGCTTTGATTTTTTGTTTGAAATAATCCATCGAAACATACGTCCAGATATCACGGTCTAAATCGATTACGATAGTGTTGATTCTTTTTAAAGCATCAAAAAAGGCTGCAAAGTGATCGTAATGTTCAATTTGAGTTGTTGGAAAAGAATGGTGTAAGCCGAGACCTGTTTCAACAAATTTATTTCCAAACTGTTTCCAGTCGATTTGTGGATAAGCTACGTGGTGGGCATTGTAATTTCCGGTTGCTCCGCCAAATTTAGCAGCAAAAGGAATATTAAACAACAAACGCATTTGCTCTTCTAAACGCTCTACGAAAACCAGGATTTCTTTTCCTAAACGGGTAGGAGAAGCCGGTTGTCCGTGCGTACGCGCCAACATCGGGATGTTTGCCCATTCAACACTTAATTCTTTTAATTTAGAAATTAAAGTGATCAAGGAAGGCATATAAACCTGCTCAAAAGCGTCTTTTGTAGAAAGCGGAATAGCAGTATTGTTAATGTCCTGTGATGTTAATCCGAAGTGAATAAACTCTTTGTATTGCGATAAACCTAACTTTTCGAAAGCATCTTTAATAAAATACTCTACTGCTTTTACATCGTGATTGGTTACTTTTTCTGTTTCTTTGATCCAAAGAGCATCTTCGGTAGAAAAGTTTTTGTAAATGTCACGTAAGCTGTCAAATAAATTAGAATTTACGTCTTTTAGTTGTGGCAAAGGCACTTCGCACAAGGCGATAAAGTACTCAACTTCAACTAATACGCGATATTTGATTAAAGCTTCTTCTGAGAAAAAAGGCGCTAATGAAAGGGTTTTATTTCTATATCTTCCATCAATTGGTGATATAGCATTCAATTCGTTTAAAGTAGTCATTGTTATGTTGTTTGTTCGAAAGGAGCAAATATAAACAGAATTTGGGGATAAAAAGTAATCAAAAGGGGCAATTGTGGGATCAAATCTAAAAGTTGTCGTGTCTTTATTTCGTGTTTTTTGATTATTAGGATCTTTTTGCCACGAATTACACAAATTGCACGAATTATTTTTTTGCCACAGATTAAAAGATTCGCACGGATTATCTAATTCTTTAATTCTATCGAACCCTTTTATGCTCTTGGTAAACAGATAGTTTTTATAACGTGTTTTTTGACCATCTTGCTCTTTTTGCCACGAATTTCACAAATTGGCACGAATTAATTTGTGTAATTTGTGCAATTCGTGTCTGTTTTTTTTGCGTCACAAATTATTAATCATTTTAATCCTTTAATCTGTGGCAAAATAAAAAGATAGCCATAGATTTTAAAGATTAAAACGGATTTCTTTTTTCTCTTTAAATTGAGTTTAATCGCTCTCTTAAAATCAGCATCCCTTCTGAAGCAATTTTGGCAATCGTTTCTACTTTATTACTAATATTAGGAATTGCAATTGGTTTTGGATCAATGTAAAAGACCGGCGTTGTGCTGTTGGTGTACGAAATTAGTCCGGCAGCTGGATATACCTGTAATGAAGTTCCAATTACAACAAGATAATCTGCTTTCTCCACTATGTCAATAGCTTCTTCAAGGGCAGGAACTTCCTCGCCAAACCAAACAATATGGGGGCGGAGTTGATGTCCGTTTTCATCAAAGTCACCGGTATATAAATCTTCTGTCCAGTCTAGAATCCGGTTTTTATTTTGAGTGCTTCTTACTTTTAACAATTCGCCATGCAAATGCAGGACTTTTGTACTTCCGGCACGTTCATGTAAATCGTCAACATTTTGGGTAATAATATGTACCTCAAAATCCTGCTCTAGTTCGGCTAAAATCTCATGGCCTAAATTGGGTTTTACTTCTTTGAGTTGTCGGCGTCTTTTGTTGTAAAAATCCAGTACCAGTTCCTGATTTTTATACCAGCCTTCCGGTGTGGCCACTTCCATAACATCATGTCCTTCCCATAAACCATCGCTGTCGCGAAAAGTTTTTATTCCGCTTTCGGCACTGATTCCTGCACCGGTTAAAACGACTAGTTTCTTTTTCATTTTGATTTTTTGAATTTCAAATATAAGGAAAATGCTGTATTAGATGTTTTTATTTGTGAGGTCATTTCTTTAGAAAAGCATTTAAAAGTAAGTAAAATCTTATATATTTGTATTGTGTATTGCTGTAATATATGGCAACTTTGTTTGTTTTTTTAAGTCAAATTATAAAAAGAGATGTTAAAGTTCGGTTTTTATCAGAACTTTTCATTTACTTTGTAAAATCATTGCAATGAGAATTATAGGAAAAAAGATAATCTTAAAGATTAAAATTAAAAATATAGGAAATAAAAAGTTATGCAGTGCGATTGATAAACTCATTACTGATCTGGAAAACTTTGATTCTAAAACTGGGAAGTTCAGGGAAGTTTGGACTGATGCAGATTGTGTTCATAAGGATGGATTTTACTTTTTCAATATTCACTTTCATAGAACATTAATTTTAGTTGAGTTAGATGATGAGGGAGAAGCTACAATTGCATGGGCAGGAACGCATCAGGAGTATGAAGCTGTTTTTAAAAATAACAAATCAACTATAGAAAAGTGGTTGAGAAAAAAAGGATATATAACATAATGAAAGCAAATTTTGACATTGAAAGTATAATTGATAGTGGGTTCATTTCAAATGAACTTGACTATGAAAGAGCGCTTATTGCTGATAGAAAATTAAGACTTTTGGCAAAAGAGAGTAGTCACTTTAAAAATCTGAGATCAAAACTTCGAGATTTAATTGTGAAATATGAAAGTTCGGAATGGAGTGATGTTAATTTAATTGATGAGAATAAACTTTTAGAAGTTGAAAAGTTTGAGCAAATAGCAGAACTGGAAAGAGTTTTTATCGAAAACCGAAAACAATCTATTCGAAAAAAATTGAAAGAACTTGATTTGACTCAAGAAAATCTGGCTACGCTCCTAGGTCATAAAAGTAAGACTCATATGTCTGAGCTCGTTAATGGAATTAAGCCTTTTACCTTAAAAGATTTGGTAATTATTAATAGAATACTAAAAATTGATGTGAGCTTATTAATTCCGCTGTTTCTTTCTAATGAAGAGCAACTAAGAGTGAAGGAGGCAGTCAAAAAGTTAGATAAACCAAAAGTGAAATTAAACGTAGAGGATTTACTTTTATCTTAAAATGATTATTCTTCTTTTCGTTTTCTTTTTTTAGTATTTTTACTATAAATAATTGACAAGCTACTGATCTATATAGCTTTGTTTTTTTTATGTAAAAGCTAAAATGATACTAATACAATTTACAGGTTTGTCAGGTTCCGGGAAAACTACATTAGCAAAGAATGTTTCGTATTTGCTGGCCAAACAAGGGCACAAAGTAGAAATAATAGATGGCGATGTTTACAGACAAACACTTTGCAAAGACCTGGGATTCTCTAAAGAAGACCGTTGTGAAAACGTCAGACGCTTATTTAAGGTAGGTCAGGATTTTGTGCAGTCAAAAGTAATTGTTTTAATGTCGGTCATCAATCCTTATGAAGAGTTAAGAAACGAAATCGGTCAATTTTCTTTTGTAAGAACCATATTTCTGGACTGTTCAATAGATAACCTCATAAAAAGAGATCCGAAAGGATTATACAAAAAAGCACTGCTGCCGGATACTGACAGCAACAAGATCAATAATTTTACAGGAATCAGTGCTGTTTACGAAGTCCCCGTAAAAGCTGACTTAATAATAAAAACAGATTCTGAATCTGAAACTGTTTCAACCAATAAACTTTATACTTTTATAGTAGATAACCTAACGGATTCTGTTCAGGAGCAATACCATCTTATAAATAAAATAAATCTTTAAACATGGAAAATAGCGATCATCCCCTTTTACATTGGATTCCGAATAAGTTAATTGAAAAAGAGGACGAGGTCTATTTTGAGTGGATCTATTTGGGAGATAAAAGATATTTAGATCCCTTTTTTGAAGAAACACTGATGAAATGCGTGGGATATTCTAATAATTCAACAAGATTTAAACTGGTAAGCACAGTTGAAAATCTTATTGATTGGTCGGAACAGTTAGTCTCTACTGATTTAAAAGCATTTGTTTTTCATGTATCGCGCTGTGGTTCTACAATGCTGGCGCAGTCTTTGGCGGTTTCTCCGCAAAATATTGTAATTGCAGAAGCTCCGATTATTGATGCCATTATAAGAAGTGACCTTTTTGATTTGGATAAAAAAAAGATTCTTATCAAGGCGGTAATTGCCTTGTTGGGACAAAAAAGATTCCCGGAAGAAAAGAATCTGATTGTGAAATTAGATTCCTGGCACATTTTTGAAGCAAATCAATTAAGAGCCATTTTTCCTGAATTGCCTTTTATTCTGCTGTATAGAAATCCAACGGAAGTACTAAAATCTCATTCAAAACTAAAAGGAATGCACATGGTTCCCAATTTGCTTCCGTCTAAAGTTTTTGGAATTAATGATCAACATATGGAAGAACTTACTTTTCAGCAATATGGTGCCGTGGTTCTGGAAAAATATTTTGAGGCGTATTCTGATTTTTATGAAAAGGATCAAAATGTTGCAGTGTATAATTACAAAGAAGGAATGAGGGAAATTCTGGAAAAAGTAATGGATATTATAGATGTGGATTATTATATCGAAGAGGTTGACCAAATGTATGAACGTCTAAAAAAACATTCTAAAAATGAAACAAACGTTTTTAACGGAGATTCTTTTTTAGGTGAAAATTTAGCAATTGACATGGTTAAGGTGAATCATTTATATGAAAAACTACAAGAGAAATTGACAGCACAACTGGCCGGAAGGAATTAACGGCTCCTTGTTACTAATTCTTTTTTAGTATTTTTGCGGCAAATACAACCAAAATGATTGATTTAGATTACCTCGCATTTCTTGAAAATATACTAACCGACAACCGTAAAGAAAGATTTCTAAAAGTGCTCTCAAACCGTACCAAGCATTTTACAATTGCTGTAGAAGATGTTTTTCAGATGCATAATACAAGCGCTGTTATGCGAAGCTGTGAGGTTTTTGGGATTCAGGAACTGAATATTATAGAGCAGCGTTACGGAAAAAGAATTGATAAAGAAATTGCAATGGGTGCCCAGAAATGGGTAGACATCAATCAGTTTGATTCGATTGCAAATTGCGTCTCAACTTTAAAAAATCAAGGGTATCAAATTATTGCTACAACACCGCATGAAAACGACTGTTTGCTGGAAGATTTCGATATTACCAAACCAAGTGCTTTGTTTTTTGGTACAGAACGCGACGGGCTTTCTCAGGAAGTATTAGATAAAGCCGATGGTTTCCTAAAAATACCGATGGTTGGTTTTACAGAAAGTTTAAATATTTCTGTTTCTGCAGCAATCATCATTCAAAACCTTACCAATCGATTACGCAATTCAACTATAAACTGGCAATTGTCTGACGTAGAAATTCTTGAAAAACGATTGGCTTGGGCTAAAAGTTCAATCAAAGACATCAAGAGAATCGAAGCCAGATACTTTGAAGAAAATCCACGATAAGAGGACTTAACGGTTTTGTTTTTTAAACCATATAAGTGATGTAAGTTCATTTAAATTGGAGCTCGTACTTTCTTAAATGGCTTAGAATCTTTATGAGTGGAATAGCAAATCATAGAGATTATTGTTAGTATTTTTAACCATATAAGTAATTTAAGTTCATTTAAACTGAAGCTTATATTTTCTTAAATCACTTATATGGTTTAGAAAAATTGTGATTTTTTGATAGCTATAATTAGGCACTTAGAACCTTAATAACTCAGCACCTATTTTCTCAAAAAAAGAACAAACCCTAAGACACTGACAACTAAAATAATCAGTGCGGCTAGTACCATTGTCAGATCGCGAATGTTTTTTCCTGCCCAGTCCATGAATAAAAATTTATGCAAAAAGGCAAAGGAGTACCCTTCTACTTTGTCCGAATTTTTGATAACAGCGGCTAATCTTGAAGTTGCTGTTTCGATAAAATAAGTTGTTTTTTCAGGGGTGTCATAGGCTAGTTTGGTTACTGGCAGTCTTTTGTTGACAAAGCCATATTCACGACTTTCAAAATCAGTTAAAACTTTTGATTCCAGTAGCTTTACATCTTCCAGAGTGGGTTGAGGTTCGTCATTTGAACTTTCGGTCATCTCACAGCAAGAGGCTTTTGGGGTGCCATCTGTAAAATAATACGCAAGGAATTCCGCATATTGCAGATCAAGGTTGGGTGTGATGGTATTGGTTGCCATATTGAGGTAAATCACTTCTGATTTGGACTCCTTTTTTTTGCCCCATTTTGAATTTGTGTCCGATTTTGGTTTTTTGAATTTTCCGGTTTCTTTTTCGGTTAGCTGACAACGATAATAAATGCTGTCGTTTAAAGTAATGATTCCAATGTTTTGAAAACGACTCCAATCTAAATTCAGAATGTTATTTGCAACGCCAATATCTTTGGTTTCAAAAGTAGGCTCGTAAACCATTTGTGATAAAGTGTAAGGCTCCCATTTGGTGGTAGCGTGATATCCACCGCTAAAAGCAAAGGTCAAAGTAAAAAGAGAAACCCAGATTCCGATTTGGCGGTGGTATTTTCGAAGTCCTTTTTTGGGTTGTAAATTATCTGTTTTTTTAAATTGTTTCCACAGTAAACCATAAATTACAATACCACTTAAAGCAGAAAAACCAATTATAGACAAAAGGAAGATCATCATTATAATCCGGATACTGTTGTTAGAGATGGCATCAATAAACGACCAATTATGAAAAACGTCAAAAAACCAAATAAAAGCTTGCCTTGAAGTTGGATTGTAGGTAGCCAGCTTGCCTGAGGAAGTTTCTACATAAATTTCCATTCCATCCGTACGATCGAATGTCAGTTTGTAAACCGGTAAATAACGATTGACATATTTGTATTGTGAAGTAAATTCGGTTACGACTTCACTTTTTTTAACGGTGCTTTTTTGATCCTCCAGAAAGTAGCGGGATAGCCATTCGGCATATTTCTGATCTCCGTTTTCCAGTTTTTTGCCAGTGGCGGTGTCAAAATACCATAGTTCACCAAGGATTGTTTTTACTTGGTAATAGGTAACATTATTAAAAGATACAATTCTGAAATTCTTGAACTGTGTCAATTCGTTTTTTTGTAAAACTTCCTGAATAGAATACTTTAGCTGATTTTTATCGATATGCTGTTGTTCCAGTTTTTCATGGGCGATTTCCGGTTTAAAAAAATGTGCCATAAAAGGATGCATCAAACCCGATAAGGTCCAGAAAATTACAGGAACAATTGTAATTAATCCAATAACACGATGCCATTTGTACATGTGTTGTTTGATTTTTTTGATGAATTTTGAATCCTTCTTTTTAGCCGTTTTTCTGTTTGTTTCTTTGCTCATGGTTATTTTTTTAAGGAAAAATTATACTGAATTCCAAATACAAAAGTTCTCGGTGCTGCCGCTGTATAAGTGGGTTGAGCATTTGCTATATTGGCTCTGGAGACATTATAGGCATATAATTTATCCGTAAGATTCATTACGTTTCCATAGATTTCAATTTTTCTCCATTGATAACCAATTCTGGCATTAAACAAGTTATACCCGTTGTACTTGAAGGTATTAATCTGATCCTGGTAATAACTGCCAACAAGCTGCCATTCAATTGAAGTTCTTAAATTGGGAAGCCAATTGGGGTAATAACTAACTTCAGAATTTCCGGACCATCTTGGAGCTGCGGGCATTTCTTTACCGTTTAGATTCTGTACAGGATCTGACGGTTTGTCCGAAAGTTTAAAATCAATGTAAGTATGTTGTGCGTAAGTTCCGCCAAGACGAATATTGAATTGTTTGGAAGGTTTATAAGTAGCACCAAATTCAATTCCTTTGTGGCGGGTTTCTCCGGCCGAACGATAATCAGTGGTATTATCTGCAAGTTTTACATTTAGTAATTCATTCTTGCCTTCCATATAATAGAATGCATAATCCAAGTTTAGTTTGTTTTCTAAGAGCGAAAACCATCCGCCTATTTCGACATTATTGAAAGTAGCCGGTTCCAGATTGTAATAAAACTCGGCAGGAACAGCTGTTGTTCCTCCTGTACCGGGTTTAGTTCTGAAAATGGAGGTGATTCCGGGAGGCGCAAAACCTTGTGAGTAGTTTGCATATATCCCCGCAAATGTAAACGGATTGTAATTGGCTCCGGCTTTATACGTTATTTTATCATAAACCTTACTCCCGGAGGAAAGATCGAGGGCGTTGTTATACTTCACTTTCATATTGTCATAACGACCACCAACGGTAAAGATTAATTTATTTACGGGATTAATACTTACCTGAGCATATCCGGCGGTGTTGATAATATCGGCGGTATAATCCGCGAGTTTTGAGTCTGGATGTTCGGCAATAATTTCATAAGAATCTACGGTTTGTTTTCCTGCTTCTCCCGGATTTAGATTGGCTTTCAAATCAAGTACATACGACCAATAGGTTACTGGCGAATAATCGTATAAGGCACCCGCTACAATTTTAGTATTCAGGAAATCGAACTTTTGGGTGTGCTGTCCAATTGCCCCGTAACTTTTGAAGTTGTTTGAATTTACTTCACCCTTGGCTGTGGTAGGATTAACAGTAGGACTCCATCGGATTCCGTAGGATGGATTCTGTCCTAATTTATTATCACGAAAATAGGCTGTAAGATAACTGCTTGAATTGTTATTCCAGTCGTGTTCTAATGTTAGTCGTGTTCGTAAAGCTTCCGATTTTCTGTATGTGAAATTAGAAGTGCTTTTGTAGGTTCTGTTGTTAAAAGCATCTTCGTTAACCGTACCACTCATATCCGAATAGTATTTTCCATACATCGTGTTACTGATCAATCGGGTAGAAGGGGAGATGTTGTAATCGATTCTGGCATTGAGATTGTCTTTGTTGTAATCAGAATACGCCATCCAGCCATTTTCTTGTAAACTTGAAATTCCGGCAATATGAAAACCGACTTTTCCAACAGTTGCACCACCGGCAGCCTGAAATCTTCTGTAGCCATAATTATCAGCCTGAACTCCAAACTTAAATTCGGGATCAACAGGTGGTTTTAGCGAAATTAAATTGATGGTTCCGCCGACAGCCTCCGGTCCGTACAGTGAAGAAACGGGGCCTTTTACGACTTCAATATTTTGAATGTTAAACTGATTAATCTCTAATAAGGCATTATGGTTGAAGATTCCCATGGGGCGAATCGGTAAACCATCTTCCAAATACAAATAATAGGCATTGGTTGTCATAGGTTGACGAATCGACATCATGTGTTGTTCGTTTCCTATATTGACCATCAATACCCCCGGGGTTTTATTGATGATTTCGTAAACCGCAGTTGCCTTGGTTTCATTGATGGTTTTTGCTGTTATTTTGCTAATGGCAACAGGGGTTTCTTTGCGTAAAGTGGCAGTACGATTGGCCGTTACAAAAACATTTTCCAGTTCCTGAGATTTGGTAGAATCTTTCTCTACTTTGTTTTGTGCAAAAACACATTGTCCTATGATCAGTAGGATAAAGTATATTTTTTTCATTTTAAATGCTATAAATTTTTAAGGAGTAACCGATATTCTTTGGCTTTATGCCAAGAAAGATTTTTTCAATTTTCATTGAAAAAAGGACTAAAATTTATAGAATACAGGAGGGAGGATGAAATACAGTCTTTGAAATCGAAACCGGTTTCTCATTGAGAGAGGCGTAAAGTTTTACTTCAGCTTCGATTGGCAGGAGGAGTTCAAAAGGAGTAATGCCAAGATTTTGAATGTAAACGATTTCTGTTTTTTCTTTCAGATTGTTTTGCATTCTTTTTTCATTATCCTCATACTTTTTTAAACTCTTTTGAAGTTCACATCGACCATTACAATCATTAAAAAGCATTTTTCGTTGTACACAGATGGTTTTTGAGATTTCTTCCTGATTTAATTTGAAGGTAGTATATACAAAGAAACTGCCAAAAGAGGGGACTAATAGCATGCAAGAAAGCAATAGGATAAGAAAGCGTTTCAAGATAAATTTCGTTGTTTAATGAATTTGTTTTTTAATGTTTAAAGGGTGTAATTCAAATTAATACCCCATCTGTAATTGGCTTCCATTTTTCCGCTGGATAAATTTTGGTTGATAGGCAACATGGCGTTTATACCCAAAGAAAATTTGTCTCTTCCGACCTCAATTCCAAATTTTCCAAACAGTATATCACCTGCCGTATCGGGTAAATCTAAACCATGTTGTTTGTTGGTCTGATAAACTTCTCCGGCTAAACCTAATTGTGGAACCAGTTGTAAAGCCTCGAGATTAAATAAATAAAATAGCGTACTGGCATAGTTAAACTGATCTCCGTACTGATAGTTTTTACTGTTCTCGGTTTTGAAAACATAATTCAGCATGGTATTCAACCCTAAATTGTTTTTCTTAATCACATATTCCGAAACCAATAGATAATCCCAGCTTCCGGTTCCTAATTGAAAGCTCTGATTGATACTTCCTAAATTATTGGCTTCGGCAAATTTTCCAGTTGGCATTTTTACTCCTGCGCCCAGATTTATTTTGTGGGTAAAAAGGGTGCTGTCTTTTTTTGTTTCATAAACTGAATACAATCCCATTACGGTGATATCCCCCAAACCTGCAATACTTTCGGTACCTGATGTTAATTCACGTTCGTGAAAATGATACGGAACCAATGCCGAAATCTGGATTTTTTGGGTAATCGGAATCCTTGCCCAGGCCTGAATAGTATTGAAATTCTCGTCGATCCACGGAGAATTGTTGAAAATCCCGTCGCGACTGGTATAACCTTGTTTGAAGTAACGAACTCCGACAAAATTATTGTTTAGCATAGAACTAAATCCCATGCTTCCACCACTTGCCGAGCACCCGCAGGCGTCACAATCAAAATCTTCCAGCATGGCCAGACGCTGAAAGGTAAAACTTGACAGTGAGTCTTTTTCTGTAAAACTATAGGCCGAAAGCCCAACTAAAAGCACTATTGTTAAGAGTATTCTTTTCATTCTTTTTTATTTTAAAATTCCGAAAATCGCTTATCGGTTAAATATTGTGTATCAGTGAGCGTTTTTAAAAACGCAATAATTTGTTTTTTTTCATTTTCGGAAAGTGGAATTCCGAGATTTCCATTTTGTTTCAAAATAGGGTCTAAAGTTTCAGAGTCCACTACTCCCGAGGCATAATGATTAAGTACAGCCTGCAGCGTTCCAAATCGTCCGTCGTGCATATAGGGAGCCGAAACTTCTATATTACGGAGACTTTGCACTTTGAATTTATAATAATCAGAGACTAATTCAGTGACTCTGTAACGTCCGACATCTTTTACTTTAGGATTTACTGCCAGGCCATTATTGCGAAAGGAATGGTCCGTCATTAAATCTGTTGCATGGCAGGAGGCACATTTTGATTGGAATAAATCATAACCCGCTTTTTCATCTGCAGTAAAAGTGCCACCAATTTCATTTCGTCTGTATTTATCAAATTTAGAATTAGACGAAACCATCATGACCATAAACTGCGAGAGAGCTTTGAGCATATTCTCAGTGCTGATTGTACCGTCGTCAAAAGCCTGACCAAATAATTTTCGGTATTCTTTATCTGCTTTCATCATGGCCAGAATAGCGTTCAGATCGCCATTCATTTCAATGATACTTGTCAACGGAATAATGGGTTGTAAGTCCAGATTAGTGGCAGCTCCGTCATACATATAAGCAGACTGGAAAGCCATATTCTGAATTGGTGTTGCGTTACGAGTGCCCTGCTCATTATTTACGCCATGACTGACTGTGTGACCGTGGTGTGTGAAAGCATTAGCCTGTATGTGGCAAAAACCACAGGAGACCAAGCCATCAGAGGCCAGGCGCCCGTCGTAGAATAATTTTTTTCCTAACTCGAAACCTTTTTCTGTAGGCTTATTTAAAGCTATATTATAGGTCATATCCGGAAAATTGGATGGAACAGTAAACGCTAAAGGAAGATTTACATATTCTTGATCTTCTTCATTATCGGAGCAACCTAAAAATAGTGGAATAAACAGCCAGAGAACAAATTTTATTTTCTGCATGGTATGATGCTTTTTGAAAACAGTATTTTACATTTTCAGTCCATCAGTGTCCTTTTTATTTTTTAAGTTTAGAACAAACTCGAAAAATAAAAAGGCAAAGGATGTATTAGCATTCTGAAAAATAATAAGTACTATATTTTCGGAATTGGACTAATTGTTATGTACGTGATCTATTCTGAACATTTTTGAGATGTTGGCAGTGATTTTAGGTAAGGCTTCACCTCCCATAATCATAGCACCCATTCCGCCTTTGTTGTAATCAGATAGTTTAATGCTGTTTTCTCCGTCCAGAATTTTAGATAAATCTGTTACGATGTGAATAGCCGGTGTGATAGTAGTTCGCACTAAGGCTTTGGTAGGTAAGTCCAGCGTTACTTCTGTATAATTATATGCTGTACCGATTTGCCCTGTATGCACCATAAAAGGGACTGCAGTTTTAACGGTAGAGGCGGTAAAAGTTCCTTCGAAGGCTATAAATTTATAACCTGCAGACCAGCTCCAAATGAGATCCTTGGCTTGTGCCTTGGCTAAAAAATCACCTTGTCCCGAAGCTCCCAAAAGCCATTGTTCTTTGTCTACTCCAATGCCAAATTTAACTTTGGTATAATCTCCGGCAGGAACATCAGTAAGATTAAATTGGTATCCTGCAGTAGCATCCCCTTCATCGGCAATAAAGTAGCTCTGTGCTTTTGGATAGGTAAAAGTAGTTCCGTCTGCTTTTGTCAGAACAATATTGCTGACAATATAACGAACGAGATTGATTTTTAAAACCTCGTTGTTTTTGGTAGTATTGGGTTGGGTTTCTAAGATTAAGTCATTGTCTCCAAAAGAATTGTCAAATTTCAAACCTAATTTTCCCGTTCCTGTTGTGCTTTTTTCGTTGTTATCATCGCTAGAACAGGCTGTAATAAAAATACTAAGTACCAGTAGCACTATAGTCTTGTATACTATTTTTTTCATTTTATGAATTTTATATAATTTTAAATTTAGAATAGGCGTAAGCACTATTTCATTGTTTTTAAGAACAATGAGAAATCATTTCAATAGCAATTGAAATAAATTTTTAAAAATTATATAAAATAGGAGGGAGGGCGGAAAGTAGTTTTTGAAACCGAAATTGGTTTCCCGTCAAAAGAAGCAAAAAGATTTGTTTTTGATTCGATTGGGGCTACTAATTTGAAAGTATTTAGAAGGGTATTCTGAATGTAAACGATTTCTGCTTTTTCTTTCAGATTGTCCTGCATTTTCTTTTCGTTGTCGGCATATTTCTTCAAACTTTTCTGAAGTTCACATCGACCATTACAATTGTTGAAAAGCATTTTACGCTGTACACAAATGGTTTTTGAAATTTCGTCCTGGTTTAATTTGAAGGAGGTATAAACAAAGAAACTGCCAAAAGAGGGTACTAATAGCATGCAGGAAAGCAATATGATGAAAATGCGTTTCAAAGAGTGTTTCGTTGTTTTCAGGAGCAAAAATACAGTTTATTCGTTTTAGATTGACTATTTATTGTCGTTTTTTATTTTTTTTTAAACCTAACAGGTTTTGAAAACCTGTTAGGTTTTATTCGAAGTCCTTAAGGTCAAAAAAAAAATCTCCAATTGCCACAAAGCTATTGGAGATTTTATATTTCGCAAACCTAACAGGTTTCTAAAACCTGTTAGGTTTAATTCATAACATAGTATTATTTAACAATAACCCATTCGCCATTTGCGATTAAAGTTTCTGCTTTTTTAAATTTCATCGTTTCCGTTTTTCCGGTAGCCACTTCCTGAACAGTTACAGTATCGTTACGATTGATTTTTGGCATATCTCTCACGATAGTTTCTGTAACCTGGCGTTCTTGCGTTTGTCCCGCTTCACGATTGATGTCTTCGCTGTTTACAATTTCATCTTTGCTCAATTTGAAATTTTCTTTCTGACGAACTTCTCTTGCTTCTTGAATTTCAGGAACGTTTTGAGCCGGTAAATCACCTTTGAATAAGAATGAAATAACTTCTTTGTTAACGTTGTCTAACATTCCTCTAAACAATTTGAAAGCTTCTAATTTGTAGATAAGCAATGGATCTTTTTGTTCGTGAACGGCTAATTGAACAGATTGTTTCAATTCGTCCATTTTACGTAAATGTTTTTTCCAAGCTTCATCAACAATAGAAAGCGTGATGTTTTTCTCGAAATCAGCAATTAACTGAGCTCCTTCGGTATCGTATGCTTTTTTAAGGTCTGTAACCACATTCAACGTTTTGATTCCATCAGTAAACGGAACTACAATACGCTCAAAATGATTGTTAGGCTCTTCATAAACACCTTTAATGATTGGGAAAGCTTCTCTGGCACTTCTTTCTGTTTTTTCAGTGTAGAAAGCTAAAGTTTCTTTGTATACTTTTCCGGTGATTTCGATATCAGTTAATTTTGTAAAATCAGCTTCTGAAATTGGAGAAGTGATAGAGAAATAACGGATCAAATCAAATTCGAAAGTTTTGAAATCGTTCATTGCTTTATTATGACTTACCACTACTTCACAAGTATCGTAAAGCATGTTGGCGATATCCAGTTTCAAACGCTCACCAAATAAGGCGTGACGACGACGTTTGTAAACTACTTCACGTTGCGAGTTCATTACGTCATCATATTCTAATAAACGTTTACGAACACCAAAGTTGTTTTCTTCTACTTTTTTCTGAGCACGCTCGATCGATTTAGTCATCATAGAATGCTGAATCACTTCACCTTCCTGTAATCCCATTCTGTCCATTACTTTCGCTACTCTTTCAGAACCAAATAAACGCATTAGGTTGTCTTCAAGAGAAACATAAAACTGTGAACTTCCCGGATCTCCCTGACGTCCTGCACGACCACGTAACTGTCTGTCTACACGACGGGAATCATGACGCTCTGTACCAACAATTGCTAAACCTCCCGCAGCTTTTACTTCTGGAGATAATTTAATATCGGTACCACGACCAGCCATATTGGTTGCAATAGTTACAACTCCGGCTTTACCTGCTTCTTCTACAATTTGTGCTTCTTGCTTGTGCATTTTTGCATTCAAAACGTTATGGGTAACGCCTCTCATTTTTAGCATTCGGCTTAATAATTCTGAAATCTCTACAGAAGTTGTTCCAATTAAAACGGGTCTTCCTGCATTAGATAATTCCGTTACATCTTCAATTACAGCGTTGAATTTCTCACGTGTCGTTTTGTAGATATAATCTTCTTTGTCTTGTCTTGAGATTGGACGGTTGGTTGGAATTTCAACAACATCCAATTTATAAATCTGCCATAACTCGCCAGCTTCTGTAACCGCTGTACCTGTCATACCACCCAATTTGCTGTACATACGGAAATAGTTCTGTAAAGTAACAGTTGCAAAAGTTTGTGTAGCAGCTTCGATTTTTACATTTTCTTTCGCTTCGATCGCTTGGTGTAAACCGTCAGAATAACGACGACCATCCATGATACGACCTGTTTGCTCATCTACAATCATGATTTTGTTTTCCATGATCACATATTCTACATCTTTTTCGAATAAAGCATATGCTTTTAAAAGTTGTGTCAAAGTATGAATACGCTCGCTTTTTACTCCGAAATCCTGGAACAATCTTTCTCTGGCTTCTGCTTCAGAATCTTTGTCTAGTTTTTGTTTTTCGATAGCAGCAATCTCCGTTCCGATATCCGGAAGTACGAAAAAGTCCGGATCAGTATCTCCTGAAAGGTATTGAATACCATTATCAGTCAATTCGACCTGATTGTTTTTTTCTTCAATTACAAAATACAAAGCTTCATCGACTTTGTGCATTTCGCGATTGTTATCCTGCATGTATTGATTTTCGGTTTTTTGAAGCAATTGTTTGATTCCTTCTTCACTCAAAAATTTAATTAATGCTTTATTTTTAGGTAAACTTCTGTACGCTCTTAACAATAAGAATCCACCTTCTTTAGTGTTTCCTTCTTTGATTAATTTTTTAGCCTCAGATAAAAATCCGTTTGCCAGTTGACGTTGTTGTGCAACTAAGTTTTCGATTTTTGGTTTCAATTCATTAAATTCATGACGATCTCCTTGTGGAACCGGTCCTGAAATAATAAGTGGCGTTCTTGCATCATCAATTAATACAGAATCGACCTCATCGACAATGGCATAATTGTGTTTTCTTTGAACTAAATCGCTTGGCGAATGTGCCATGTTATCTCTTAAGTAGTCAAAACCAAATTCGTTATTGGTTCCGTAAGTGATATCAGCATCGTACGCTTTTTTTCTTTGTTCTGTACTTGGTTGGTGATTATCGATACAATCAACGGTTAAACCGTGGAATTCGAATAAAGGTGCTTTCCAGGTACTATCACGTTTTGCTAAGTAATCATTCACGGTTACTAAGTGAACACCGTTTCCAGTCAAAGCATTCAGGTATAATGGAAGTGTAGCCACTAATGTTTTACCTTCACCCGTTTGCATTTCGGCAACTTTACCTTCATGCAAAACCATTCCACCAATTAACTGCACATCATAATGAATCATGTCCCAGGTAATTTCCTTACCTGCAGCATTCCATTTATTAGCCCAAACCGCTTTATCGCCATTAATTTCGATGTAAGGTTTAGCAGCAGAAAATTCACGGTCTTTTGGAGTAGCCGTAACTTCGATATGTGTGTTGTCTTTAAAACGACGAGCCGTTTCTTTTACAACAGAAAATGCCTCAGGTAAAATCTCTAATAAAGTTTTCTCTGAGATTTCGTATGCTTCTTTTTCAAGCGTATCAATAGCATCATAAAGATCTTCTCTTTTGTCGATGTCTTCGATGTTTTCAACTTCAGCTTTAAGCGCTGCAATTTTAGCATCTTTGTCTGCTCTTGCTTCTTTAATTGTTTCTTTAAAATACACGGTTCTCGCTCTTAGTTCGTCGTGAGACAAACCCATTAAGCTGGTTTCGAATGTTTTAATTTTGTTTAAATAAGGTTGTAAAGCTTTGACATCTTTCTGTGACTTGTCACCTACAAAGACTTTAATAATACTGTTTATGAAACTCATGATTTAGTGTATTTCTATTATATGTAAATGTGTATTTGAACCAAAAAAAAAGCCTCGGTGATGAGACTTTTTCCTTTGGTTTATTTTTTAATATTCATCCTCATTCCAAAGATAATCTTCGTCTGTTGGATAATCAGGCCAAATTTCTTCCATTGATTCATATATCTCTCCTTCATCTTCGATAGACTGAAGGTTTTCTACTACTTCTAACGGAGCACCAGCTCTAATAGCGTAGTCAATAAGTTCGTCTTTGTTAGCAGGCCATGGCGCATCACTTAAATAAGATGCTAATTCTAATGTCCAATACATCTGTTATCTGTTTAGTTTGTGCAAAAATAAATTTTTTACTGAAAAAGACAAGTAAATTTTGATTTATTTTAAGAAAATTTAAGAACGTCTTGTTTTAAAATTCCAAAAATTAAATTTCAAATTCCAAAAAGGAATCAGAAACCCTATGTTTTCCGGTATCTCCGGTTTGGAATTTGGAATTTAAAAAATTGGAATTTACAGAAAATTTATTTTCTGGGGATCCATTTTACTTCATCCGCTTTTAAGTCTGAGGACAACTTCCGTGCCAAGACAAAAAGGTAGTCAGAAAGTCGGTTTAAGTACTGAATTGCAATTTCGGGAACGTGTTCATTATGGCTTAAATGGACTGCCAAACGCTCTGCACGACGGCAGATACAGCGTGCTATATGACAATGTGACACAGTTGGATGACCACCTGGTAGAACAAAATGAGTCATTTGCGGAAGGCTATCTTCCATTTGATCAATCTCTTTTTCTAATAATTCGATATCCGTATCGATAATTCCGAGATTTTTTAATCGAAGTTCTCCGTTTTTCAAAACTTCTTTTTCCACAGGAGTTGCCAAAATGGCGCCTACTGTAAATAAACGATCCTGAATTTCGATTAAAATCGTTTTATAATGAGTATCCATTTCCTGATCCCGAATAAGTCCTATATAAGAATTCAGTTCATCAACAGTTCCGTAACTGTCAATCCGGATGTGGTCTTTAGGGACACGATCACCGCCAAAAAGGGCAGTAGTGCCTTTGTCTCCTGTTTTTGTATATACTTTCATTTTTTTGAGTTGCTAAGTTTCTGAGTTGCTAAGTTCCTAAGTTTTTCGATGTAGATCTAAAGTTTAAAACTTGAAACTTTAAACCTGAAACATAAAACTTGAAACATAAAACTTTTAAAATAAGAAATCTAAAATTACTTAGTTGTGTCACTTTCAATTATACCATCGCGCAAGCGAATCACACGGTGTGCGTAGGCGGCGATGTCTTCTTCGTGGGTTACCAGAATGACAGTGTTTCCTTGTTCGTGAATATCACCAAAAAGCTTCATGATCTCTACAGAAGTTTTACTGTCGAGGTTTCCTGTTGGTTCATCGGCGAGAATAATAGAAGGTTTATTGACCAAAGCGCGGGCAATGGCAACACGCTGGCGTTGTCCTCCCGAAAGCTGATTGGGCTGGTGGTCCATTCTGTCGCCAAGATTTACTTGTTTCAGCACTTGTGTAGCGCGTACAACCCGTTCCGATTTAGAATGTCCCGCATAAATCATGGGTAACGCTACATTGTCTAAAGCGGTAGTTCTCGGTAATAAATTAAAGGTTTGAAAAACAAAACCAATTTCTTTATTTCTGATTTCTGCCAATTCATCGTCACGCATCTGGCTCACATCTTTACCATTTAATATATAACCTCCCGAAGTAGGCGTATCCAGACAGCCTAATAAATTCATTAAAGTCGATTTTCCCGAACCCGATGGTCCCATCAAAGCGACGTACTCTCCTTTTTTTATTTCTAAATCAATACCTTTTAAAACATAAACGATTTCATTACCCAGAATAAAGTCTCGTCTTATGTCGGTTATTTTAATTAATGGATTTGCCATTTCGGTTTACAATTTTGGATTTAAAAGTACAAAACGCTTTTCAATAATTAATGAGTAGGCATTATTTGATTTTTGTTACAAAAAAGGATAAAGGCAAGGACGTATTCAGATCATGATGCTATTATCTATAAAGTATACTTCAATTGTTTGAAAAAGGGTTACATTATTTTAGGTGATATTTACATAATTATCATATTTAATTATTTTTACTGAATTATAATTATTTAAAATGCTAAAATTATGATAAATATTTATAATTATTTATTTTTATAGGTATATTTGATATCTATTAATTAAACAATCAAGATTATGAAAAATATACAAATTATATCAGGAATTGCATTGCTTGTTTTAAGTTTTGCATCATGTAAGGATGAAAAACAAGTAAATGCTCAGAAAAAAATCGACTCCTATGTTGCCTATGTTGATTCAGTGAAAAAGGTTGCAGCTGCCGATTTGAAAGAAAATTGGAAAGCAGTTGATGCCGAATACGACAAAAGAGCTCAAGATGCTCAGGTAGCGTTAGCGGACATTAAAGACAATTCGGCCGCGACCGAAAAAATAAATACAAGTAAAATAAAATACGAAGAGTTTAAAAATGAAATGACAGTCCTTTTTACTCCAAAGCCCAGTCCAAAACAACAATTGCGAAATGCCTTGTTTGGTGAAGGAAAAATTGGTGATGATATGAGCTTTGCCTGGGTAAATGCTAAGAATATTCACAGTGTGTACCAACAATTTGTTCATACAGTAGAAAATAACAAGGACAGTTACTCCCGCGAAGATTGGGATGAAATTAAATTGATGTACGAGGCATTGGACAGTCGTAAAAACACGGTTGAAAAAGAAGGACTTACCGGTGAAGATAATAGAAAAATTGCCGGTTTAAAGTTGAAGTTTGCTCCAATGTATACCTTAAATAGAATGGGAGCTAAGTCGGAAGAAACCGCAGAAGCTAAAAAATAAAAAAATTGTAAATATTAAACGAGAAATGACAATCAGAAATGGTTGTCATTTTTTTATGCTCAATTGTGAGATGATCCTGAAATTTATTTGATGATTAATTTTTCAAGCTTTGCTAACATTTCATCTTTTTCTTTTAACATACGCTCAAATAAAACAATTTTTTCTTCATGAAGTTTTTTTACCTCTTCAATAGGGTTGAAGTTGATTGTAGGATTCTTCCCGACGCAGGCATTGTCTCCAAAAGTATTTGCAATAACATTTATTGCCTGTTCTTCATTGAAATTTTGAAAAGCTTCAACAGGAATTTTCAAAGAATTAGAGATTTGTCTAAGCAGATTATCTTCAATTACGTCTTTTTGTTCCAGTATAGAAATTTTCTTTTGGTTCCAGTCTTCTCCCAAATCATAAGCCAATGCTTCCTGTTTAATGCCAAGCATTTCTCTGAAGCGTTTTACGTTTCTTCCTTGATGAATTTTCTGTTCCATAATGAGTATCGTTTTTCTAAAGGTTCAAAGATAAAGCTATCTGCAATAAAAAAAAATCATAAAACATTTTTTTGTAAGATATTGTATCCGAATTTAGAATATGGAAGCAAAATACGAATAAAATAAAGAAGCAAAAAAAATAAAAATTTTGAATTACTGTAAAGAATGACAATCAGAAATGGTTGTCATTTTTTTATGCGCGAATGATAAAATGTTCTTTTTCCTGTTCCCGTCTAAAAAACACAAATCCCCATTGAAACGTGTCGATAGTCACTTTTACTTTTGGATGCTTTTTAAGAATTTCCCAGGTTTCTTCCATTTCGGGAGACCAATGAATGTCATCAAAAATCCAAACCGTATCGTTGGTAATGGTTGGTAATAAAAGATCGAAATAAGCTAAAGTGGCTTTTTTAGAATGATTTCCGTCGAAGTAGATCAAGTCGAAGTTTAAAGTTTCCTGTTTCAAGTTGCTCAAATAGAACTGAAATTCTGAAACGATACTTTCGACATTGTTACAGTCGAAATTTTGTAATTGATTTTTTGCGATTGCCATTGTATTTGGGCAGCCTTCGAGTGTAATTACTTTCGCTTTCGGATTCCCTAAAGCCAGAGCAGACGTGGCTAAACCTAATGAAGTTCCAATCTCTAAAATCGTATTGGGTTGAAAATAGCGTACCACACGAAATAATAATTCGGCGCGTTTTGGAGAAATTCCGGCAGTCTTAGCAATTTTAGCAATTTGTCGGGTATTCGATTTAAAAACTTTTGAGCCCGCACCAAAATCGGTTACTTCAATAAAGTTTTTGTTTTGCAAAAGTGATTTTCGATACTTTTTTAGAATCGAATATTCAGGTTTTGGTTTCCTATCGTAAAAACATTTCGTCAATAAATGAAATACAAACGGAGAATGAACAGCATGCTCATTTTTGGAATTCCAAAGAAATTGGAGATATGATTTTATTTGAAATAGCATAGAAACAGTTGCAAAGTAGCGGCGAAGATACTAAAGAATTGTGAAATGTGAATTGTAAAACATGAAACACGAAACATGAAACATGAAACATGAAACGTGAAACATGAAGCATGAAACATGAAACACGAAACATGAAACATGAAATGTGAGAATCGTAATATGAAAAGTCATTAAGCCTGACTAGACCTTTCTGCTTTTCACATTTAAGGCGCTAAAAAGACTATATTTGCGGCCTTGAAAAAATACACATTTTATGATGTTGAAGGAAGAAATAGAGGATAAGAGTATACTAACTTCGGAGGATATTGAACGTTGCATTGCTGTTTTGGCGCAATTGAATGCAGAAACGAATCAGATCTTTGAGATTCCTAAAGAGCAAAGAATAGCTTTGCTTAAGGAAGCCGGGATGTTTTCCAGACCGGATCGTGGGGAATTTTCCAGACGAGTGAAAGAGGGTAAGGAAGCTGCCAAACGCAAAAAAGAAAAGAAAGACAAAACGGCTCGTAAAGAAACCGGAATTCGTTATGCACGTGAAGCAAGTGTGTTTGTAGCCCCAAAATTATTAGCTTTTAATGATCTTGCTAATAAAGAACAATTGGAATTAGAGACACCGAGAAACTGTTATGTTTGTAAAACTAGTTTTACCAAAATGCATCATTTTTATGATACGATGTGTACAGATTGTGGTGATTTTAATTATGCCAAACGTTTTCAAACGGCCGATGTAAAAGGGCAGGTTGCCGTTATTACAGGTTCCCGACTAAAAATTGGTTATCATATCACGCTGATGCTTTTGCGAGGAGGAGCGACTGTTATTGCAACAACTCGTTTTCCTGTGGATTCTGCATTGCGTTTTTCTAAAGAAGATGATTTCATGGAATGGGGTCATCGCTTGAAAATTCACGGATTAGATTTAAGACACATTCCGAGTGTGGAGATTTTTTGCAATTTTATAGAGCAAAAATACGAACGATTGGATATACTAATCAATAATGCGGCACAAACGGTGAGACGTCCTGCGGGATTTTATACCCATCTAATGGAAAATGAAGAACGCCAGATAAGTTCTTTACCAAAACAAGCGCAAGAATTATTACTGGATCATACCAATTGTCTGGACGAATTAAAAGTGCTGACTTCTGGAGCTTCTTCCAATCAGAACATGCCGGTCACCTGGCATGGACCGGAACCTGGTATTGGATTACGTGCTTCGGCCAAATTATCTCAAATCCCATATTCTTTTGATAATGCTTTGGTTGCTAATGAAGTTTTTCCGGAAGGAGAATTAGATGCCGATTTACAGCAGGTGGATTTAAGAAAAACAAATAGCTGGCGTTTGCGTTTGGGCCAAATAGAAACGACAGAAATGATTGAAGTTCAATTGGTAAATTCGGTGGCGCCTTTTGTATTGTGTAACCGTCTTTCGGAGGTAATGAAGAAAGACAATACCGGAAAAAAACATATTATTAATGTTTCAGCTATGGAAGGGAAATTCCATCGCTTTTTTAAAGAAGACCGTCATCCGCATACCAATATGGCGAAAGCAGCTTTAAACATGCTGACACATACTTCATCCGGAACATTGGCTAAACATGGTATTTTTATGAATGCGGTAGACACCGGTTGGGTAACTGACGAAGATCCTGCAGAATTAGCCAAAAAGAAACAAGAATTGGAAGATTTTCAACCACCACTGGATATTGTTGATGGAGCCGCAAGAGTTATGGATCCTTTGTTTGATGGTATTAATACAGGAAAACACTGGTGTGGGAAGTTTTTGAAAGATTATAACCCGATTCCGTGGTAGGGCTTCGACTTCGCTCAGCCTGACGGTTTAAGTTTTTGGTTTTAGTCTCAGTTGTACTTAGTGTCACCCTGAGCGGAGTCGAAGGCTGGTTAGTTAGAAAGGGCTTCGACTTCGCTCAGCCTGACGGTTTAAGTTTTTGGTTTTAGTCTCAGTTGTACTTAGTGTCACCCTGAGCGGAGTCGAAGGCTGGTTAGTTAGAAAGGGCTTCGGCTTCGCTCAGCCTGACAATTTAAGTTTTTGGTCTCATTCTCAGACTTAGTTTTTGATTAAAATGTGCTATTAACGTTCATTTCAATTAATCGAAAAATTAAGAACATAAAAAAGTCCGTAATGAAACTTGTTTCATTACGGACTTTTTGTTTTATAGTTAAAGAACTTCGGCAATACAATTGAAAACTGAGACTGAGACTGAAAGCTCAAACCAGCACTCTTCTTTCCGGTCTTTCTGTAATCTGTAAAAATAGACTAAAATTATTCTACATAAGTTTTACTAGTAAGCCTCTTTAAGATATTGCATAAATGCCAAGGATAATAGATTCCTAAGGTAACGATAGTTAGCAGTATTTGACCCCATATAAAAAGGAAGTCTTTCCTATCATCATTATCAAATCCAAAATTTCTTTTTACTTCACCATTTGCTGCAACGGTTCTTTCTGCGAAATATTTATATAATTTTAGAATAGCCATTGGCATATAGATACCAAAAGTAATAATCGTCAAGAAAATTTGAAAAGCAAATTGAAGACATGAGTCCCAAAATTTTGTTTCCCAGGAGATATTGTAGTTTTTATAGTCAATATCTAAAGCCCATTTGTAAAAACAATACATGTAGGGAATCAATATTATCCAAGTAATTACTTGTTGGATGTACGATATAAAAAGAGGTATTTGTTGACCTGAATAACTTAAGACAAATTTTACCATTATGATCGACAGGACAATCATAGGTAAGAATAAGGTAAGTAAGAAGATTTTAAATAATTTGCCGCCAGTTCCTTTAAATTTAAACGGAGCCGAATCGTATGAGGAATTATCAATAAAAAAACTATGCATATCACGCATAAACCAAGGCATGTATATACCCAAAGTTATCATACTCAAAAGGTAGCCTAATAGTATTTTTGCAATAAATCCGCCAAATGATCCTTCAAAAACTATATTTTTTCCCTTAAAGACAAAATGCCCTATGATTAGTTTTACAATATAAAAAGTTAACGCAAATGCCGTCAAAAATAACACTAGAAAAAGGGGGAAAATGTAAGGGTTAGGCATTTTTCCTTGTTGTATGTTTTTCAAAGTAAAAATTAAACAAACATAGGGAGTGATAAAAAGAGCATAAAAAAGTAGCCAAACAGGCAACAGTTTCTTCCCTGTTAAGGTGAAGTCAAAATAGTTCTTCATTATTTTAATTGTTAATTGGTTTTGTTTTTCTATCGTAAGTAGCTGGAACTGAGTGGTGATAGAAAATTAGATTAAATAAAAATTTATGGTGGCGAATATATAAGAAACAATGCTACAAATTATAGAATAAAAGCTTTTTTTGAGATTTTATTCTTGCTAATAAAGGACTGGTTTTAGGATAAAAAATAACCCCGTATTTTTAGATGTTAAAATCTAGAAATACGGGGTATGATATGGCGAATTTATGTTTTTTAATTTCCCTTTTTTGTGTTTGGGATATTAGTGTTTATCCTTCAATTTTAGCTGAAAGCTCGAACCAGCGTTCTTCTTTCTGGTCGATTTTCTTGATAATGTTTTCAAGCTCTTTTGCTTTCTTTTCGATATCAGCATCGGCAACTTTACCGTCAGAGAATAATTGTTCGATTTTAGTTTTGTCAATCTCTAAATCTTTAATTTCTCTTTCCAGTTTTTGATATTCTTTTTGCTCGTTGAAAGTTAAATTTCCGGTTGGATTATTTTGTTTCCAATCTTTCTTTTCGGCTTTGTTTTCTTCTTTTTGGGCCACATCGGCACTGTCTTCATAGGCTCTGAAGTCGGAATAGTTTCCAGGGAAATTTTCGATCTCTCCGTTTCCTCTGAAAACAAATAAATGATCGACAATTTTATCCATGAAATATCTATCGTGCGATACTACCAGCAAACAACCCGGATAATCCAAAAGGAAACTTTCTAAAACGTTTAGGGTTACAATATCTAAATCGTTGGTAGGCTCATCCAGAATTAAAAAGTTTGGATTCTGAATCAAAACGGTACATAAATACAAACGTTTTAATTCACCACCACTTAATTTTTCTACAAAGTCGTACTGTTTTTTAGCATCAAAAAGAAAACGCTCCAACAATTGAGAAGCCGAGATCATTCTGCCTTTTGCAAGTGGAATAAATTCACCGTATTCTTTTATAATGTCAATGACACGCTGATTGGGTTTCGGATTGATTCCGGTTTGTGTATAATAACCCACTTTTATCGTATCTCCTTTTACCACACGACCACTGTCTAACGGAAGTGTTCCGGTAAGTAGATTTAGGAAAGTAGATTTCCCGGTTCCGTTTTTACCAATGATTCCGATACGTGCTCCACGTTGAAAGTCAAAACTAAAATTATCCAGAATAACATGGTCTTTAAACTTTTTAGAAATTTTGTGAAGCTCGATAATCTTGCTTCCCATACGTTCCATATTAATTTCAAGTTCCACTTTGTTCTCCTGGCGACGGCTTTGTGCTTTTTCTTTGATTAAGTAAAAATCATCCTGACGCGATTTTGATTTTGTCGTTCTCGCTTTGGGCTGACGACGCATCCATTCCAATTCTTTTACAAATAAGTTTTTGGCTTTGTCAACACTCGCATTTTCAGAAGTAATTCGCTCTTCTTTTTTCTCTAAATAGTACGAGTAATTTCCTTTGTATTGGTATAATTTTCCGTTGTCTAATTCGATGATTTCGTTACAAACACGCTCCAAAAAGAAACGGTCGTGCGTTACCATAAACAACGTAATGTTTTCTTTCGCAAAATAACTCTCCAACCATTCGATCATTTCCAAATCCAAGTGGTTGGTAGGCTCATCCAAAATCAATAAATCAGGACGATTGATCAAAATAATAGCCAATGAAAGACGTTTTTTCTGTCCACCCGAAAGATTTTTTACTTTTAGTTTAAAATCTTCCAGTTTTAATTTGAATAAAATCTGTTTGTATTGCGTCTCAAAATCCCACGCATTGTGTTGATCCATTCCGTCGAAAGCTTTTTGATAGGCTTCTTCATCATTTGGATTTTCTAATGCTTTTTCGTAGGCTTCAATTACCTTAAGGGTTTCATTGTCCGAAGCAAAAATACTTTCTTCGATTGTCAATTCTTCCTGAAGATTATTGTCTTGTGAAAGAAACGCCATTCGGATCCCTTTTCTTAAAACAACCTGACCTGTGTCCGGTTCGTCCAGACCATTAATAATGCTCATAATGGTTGTTTTTCCCGAACCATTTTTGGCAATAAAAGCAATTTTTTGGTCTTTATTGATTCCAAATGAGATGTTGTCAAATAAGGTTCTTTCGCCAAATGATTTGGATATATTCTCGACTGATAAGTAATTCATGAAAATTGGTAACTGAAAGTCAGTTTTTTATTGTTTAAAAATAGGTAACTAATTTAGTCTCTAACTTTTGAGTGCTCTAAAAAAGATGGCGCAAAGATAGCTTTTTGAAGCAAACAAAAAAAGAGCTTTTACAGATGACAAAAGTTTGGTATAAATACAGTGTAATTTTGAAAGAGAAACTGTAACAAATTCAAAAAAGTTTAGACCTATTAAAAAACATAAATCCTTAAAAATGAGCGAAAATAAAATAAAATCAGGAAATTTGGAGGACTTCAAAATCAATATAAAAATCAAACTCTCGGCAATGTGGGCGTCGGTGATGTTTTGTTATATTTATGGAGACTATTTTTCGCTTTACGTACCCAATAAAGTAGAGGAATTTATCGATGGAGAAGCAATGTTGGATACTCCTTTTAAATTGTTTGCGGCAACACTATTAATGACAGTGCCAGCGCTAATGATTTTTTTGTCAGTGGTACTAAAGCCTAAAATAAACAGAGGGCTGAATATTATTTTTGGGATTCTGTATACCGCAATTATGCTTTTAATAGCTGTTACTTCAATTGCACCATGGTGGACTTTTTATGTGTTTCTGGCAGTCGTAGAAAGTTTTATTACGGCACTAATTGTTTGGAATGCCTATAAATGGCCCAGAATAAACCGCTAGAAAAAGAGCCTAGATGAATGACTACCTAAATAACCACCAAAAAATGAAAAATCATAGAAAGATGTCCAATAAAAAGAAGGCCAGAATAGCGGGATTATTGTATTTAGTTGTAGTCTTAACCGGTATTTTCAGTCTGGCTTATGTTCCATCGCAATTAATTGTTTGGGATAATGCTTTAGTCACGTTTAATAACATAAAGGGGGCCGAATTTCTTTTCCGTTTAGGCATGGTGAGCAGCTTAATTTGTTATACTTTCTTTTTGTTTTTACCTCTTGCTTTATATCGATTGTTAAAGTCTGTTCAGGCTACGTATGCAAAACTGATGGTTATTTTGGCAATAGTCAGTGTGCCGATATCTTTTATAAACATACAGCATAAATATGCGGTTCTATCTATTATAAACGGTTATAATAATGCCAAAGTTTACAGCGGCACGCAGCTGCAGGATCAGGTTTTGTTTCATCTAAACCAGTATGATAATGGCAATTTGATTGTTCAGATATTTTGGGGATTATGGCTGTTTCCTTTTGGGTATCTGGTTTTTAAATCGGGTGTTATTCCTAAGTTTTTGGGTGTTCTTTTAATGCTGGGTTGCTTTAGCTATCTGATTAACTTTTTAGGATTTTCTTTATGGTCTAATTATTCAGATTTAGGGATTTCGTCTTTTGTACAACTACCGGCAACTCTTGGAGAAATTGGAACCTGTTTGTGGCTTTTAATAATGGGAGCAAAGGAAAAACAATCCGTAACGCCATTAGAAGCTTTGAATAATTAAATGCATAACTATTATTAAACCCTTTGGGTACAATTAATTTTAACACTTAGAGCCATAGTTAAGAAAGATTAGAAAGGACGTTTTACTTTAAAATAAAGCACATAGGGCTATGTGAAGAAATTGTAATTTTCTTGAAATACCTCAAATTGATAATTCTAAATCTATGTGTTAAATAGCATTTAGCTGAATTACAGTTAACAGGTTTGTTATTATTTATTCAGATAAGAATTTAATACAGTACTCAAATCAAAATAATGTATCTGCTGTGGCACATTCAGAATTGGTTTTCGAGTCAAAGATTCGTTAGTTAAATAATAATGTAGGCCATCTTTCGTAGCGATTCCTTCTATCTGATGAAAGGGGAGTTTAAGTGCTATTTTTCTTTTATTTCCGCTGGAGAAATGATGGTCTTTAAAATCGTATAAAAGGTATAAAAAGGTTTTTCCGGTTTTAGAATAACCACAAAGGACGACCAGTTTTTTGGATTCTAAATAAGTGGCGCCTGTTACTAAACCTTTTGTATCAATACTTTCTTTGTATTGGGCAATATGATTTCCGGGTTGGTTTGGTAATGCATAAATGTGGGTTTTAGAGGAATCCCATTGTTTAGAGAATAAATAAATACTGTCTTTCGATACTATAAAAGCTTCACAGTCAAAATTAGTTGTATTTCCTTTCTGTGGTTTGAAATCACTTTGATCGGAATACGAAAAGGAAATAGTGTCTATAATGGGGTTTCCTTCTGTAAAACCTCTTTTTTCGATTTTCAAAATATGGAGATCGTTTCGGTTTCCGTGCAAATTATTTCCAAAATCACCCAGATATAAATGGGTGCTGTCTTGCGAAATTTCTTCCCAGTCCTGATTAACTACAGATTTAAGAATAACTTTTTTTCTGATTTTTCCTAAAGAATCTAATCCATAGACGGTCGTATCGTGATCGTCATTATGTGTCCATAATAAGTTGTCGAATGCAATTAGTCCTGAGGTTTCTTTTATAGAATCACTTAATCTAATGGAGTATTCCGGTTTTATTTTTAAATTTTGATACAAACAACTTCCGTCATTTAATGTGGCAGACGGATTGTAATTTTTAGAAAGAGGATCTGTACAACCTGAAACTTGACCATATGTTGATGATAGGATTAAGAAAAATAAGAAAAATGTTTTTATCATTGCGCAAACTTTAGGATCAGGTCAGCTAAAAGTAAAAAATAAAAGAACAGTATAAAAATAATTTAAAGGAGTGGACTTGGATTAGGAAGTAAGATAAGAAGCAGTTTTTTTGGACTCCTATTTAAAATCAATGTTTTAAGAAGCGGAAAGTAGCTCGCTTTTTTTGACTGATCACGGACAGCAGTTCAATGATTATTAATTAAAACTATGCGGATATTAACGAATTGCGATTTTAGATGTTTAATTTTATAATTTCTGGCTAGATTTGTAGTATAAGTTTTAAAGTATGCTTTTAGAGAGAGTAGCTGATTGTTAAATTTTAAAATGACGTTAGCTTTAAAATAGAAGACAGCTGATATAAAGAAAAACAGAAACAATATTCAATGCCGGTGAAAACCTTTTTGCAAGAACCAAGCTATGTGATAGCTCTTGCTCGAGTAGTTTTTTTAAGTCGTTGCAATACTGTTTCGACTCACATTACAATTAAACAGATTAATATAACGAACATCTTGAATTATATAATTAAAATGGTACTTTGCGCTAGTAAAATTTTATTAAGTTTAGATTCAAAACGATTAAGCTTGATCCCCCAAATATGACAATTTCACAAAAGATCTCCAATTACCGTATTTCCCGTTATTTCAAACTTTTGTTTGTCTTTTTTGATATCTTATTATTAAATGCGGCAATCAATCTTTCAGCCTTGGCGCGATTTGGAAATTTAGAGGAGCTTTCTTCAAAAGAAGAGAGGGCTATTGTTTTGCTGATGAATTTAATCTGGATCGGTTTGTTGCTTTATAGAGACTCTTATCGAATGGTACGAATTGAACGCATAGAATCGATATTAAGAAGGACAATAAACAAAATCCTCATTCATGCTGCGATAGTTTCCATTTTTGTTGTCTTCCTGAAATACGAAGATGTTTCAAGACTTCGGCTGTTGTTCTTTTATTTATTTTTCTTTTTTATCATAATGATCTTCCGCTATATACTGATGAAAATTTTAAAGAAAATCAGAGCCAATGGTTATAACTTTCAAAAAGTGATTATTGTTGGAGCTAATGATACCGGAGAAAGAATGCGTAAAATATTAGCCAAGGATTTAACTTATGGGTATCGATTTTTAGGTTTTTTTGATGATAGAACGGCCGTTTCGTCTACTATTTCAGGTCCTTTTTTGGGAGAGTTCGATAGTATTCAGGATTTTATTGTCAAAGAAAAAGTGGATGAAATGTATGTAGCGCTTCACATCGATAAAGTGGAAATAATCAACAAACTCATCAAAATTTGCGAGCAGAATATGATTCGGATCAAGTTTATTCCCGATTTTCAATTGTACACAAAATCAAGTAAAGTTGAGGTGGTCTTCTATGAAAACACACCTGTTCTTATGTTTCGTCCGGAACCTTTAGAATTTGCTTCAAACAGACTTGTTAAAAAAGTATTTGATATTTGTTTCTCTCTAGCCGTTATTGTGTTGATTTTCCCATGGCTTTTGCCAATTGTAGCGCTGATTATAAAAATAGAATCGCCCGGACCGGTTTTTTTTAAGCAAGAGCGTTCAGGAAGAGACAATCAAACTTTTATGTGTTTTAAGTTCAGAAGTATGTATGTCAATGATTTGGCACACGATAAACAAGCAGGAAAGGGAGATAGCAGGATTACAAGGTTTGGCGCTTTTATTCGGAAAACAAGTGTTGATGAATTGCCACAGTTTTTTAATGTTTTTTTAGGCGATATGTCCGTTGTTGGTCCAAGACCGCACATGGTAAATCTGGCAAAAGAATACAGTGAATTGATCAATAATTACTTAGTAAGACAATACGCAAAACCCGGAATAACAGGCTGGGCACAAGTTAATGGGTATCGTGGCGAAACAAAAGAACTTATCGATATGGAAAACAGAGTCGAGTATGATATTTGGTATATCGAAAACTGGAGTTTATTATTGGATATGAAAATTATCGTCAGAACGATTATTAATGTTTTTAATGGAGAAGAGAACGCTTATTAATTAGAACCTAAAAAAATGATTGTTAGAGATAACTTCCGTTAAAGCAGTAATGTCTCGCACTTTTACCTTTTTGTGAAATTCCTTAATATGGGTATGGTGATGCACATCAGATCCCACAAAATTATACATTCCTCTTTTTAACAACTCTTCTGTGATTTGGGTAATTTCACTACCATAATAGCCAACAGCAGCCAGTAAATTCAGCTGAAACAAACAACCGGTTTTCTTTAGATTTTCGTATTCTTTGAAGTTTTTATGATAATACAGATATCTTTCCGGATGCGCTAAAATGGGGGTGTAACCTGCAACCCGTAAGTCAAAAAGTATTTTATGCAATTGTATGGGCGGACTGATATAGGAGATCTCTATCAGCACATAATTGTCTTTTAAAGTCAGTAGTTTTTCAGATTTAAAATGATGCTCAAACCAATCATCAACGAAATATTCCGCTGCAGCCTGAAATGGAATTTTAATACCGTTTTCTTCTAAAGCAAGTGCTGCTTGTTTTTGATTTGCAGTAATAGATTGAGACGAATTATCCCAAATATGATGTTTGATATGTGGCGTTGTAATAAATTGAGAAATTCCAATTTCCTGAAACCCTTTGGTAAGTTCGATCGTTTCGGTTATAGTTTTGGCGCCATCATCGATTCCCGGTAGTAAATGGGAATGAATATCGACGTAGTTTTCCGAAAGAAGATCCTTTAGAAACGGTTTTGATTTTAAAAATGATAACATGCGGCAAAAGTAAAAAAAAAGAGGTGTTTTTAGAGAATTTGTTAAATGGAATTTTATGCCCCAAAATTAAGGCAATAATCTAAGTTATCATTTTAGATTTATAGTATATTTGGCGGTATTAAAAGTGCAATAATTTATGAAAATAAAAGAAAATTTATACAATCAAAGGATTATTTCGATAGATGCTTTACGTGGAATCACCATTTTTGTGATGATTTTTGTCAATGAACTGGCAAGCGTTAAAAATGTACCACAATGGATGAAACACATGCCCGCAGATGCAGATGCCATGACCTTTGTTGATTTAGTTTTTCCGGCATTTTTATTTATTGTCGGAATGTCGATTCCTTTTGCTTTTAATGCGCGATTAGTAAAAGGTGATAGTTCTAAAACGATTTGGACACATACTTTAAAAAGGGCTTTGGCTTTAATAATTATTGGTGTTTTTATGGTCAATGCAAGTGACGGTTACGACGCTGCAAAGATGATTATAACTCCGGCCTTTTGGGGACTTTTAGCATTTACAATGCCAATTCCGATTTGGAATAAGTACGACAAAAATTTCCCGCTGTGGCTAAAAAACACCTTACAATATGGTGGAATAGCTGTATTAGTGATACTCTATTTTCTATACGTTCAGAACACCGGAGCAATAGGGATGACGCCACAATGGTGGGGAATTTTAGGCTTAATCGGATGGGCGTATCTGCTAACAGTAGTTTATTATTGGTTGGTTTCAGGAAAATTAGGGGCAATGATTTTGTTTTTGATTGTTTGTGTTGTCGCGAATTCAATTAACCTAATACCGGAATCAGCACTTCATCAGAACTTTTTGTTTAATTTTATTGCAGGACATTTAACGCATGCTTCGCTGGTAGCAGCAGGTGTGGTTATCTCGTTACTGTTTTTTGATCGAAAAGTAGCGCCAAAAGTAAATTGGGCTGTGATCGGTTTTGCGGTTTTGTTTTTTGTAACCGGCTATTTGTTAAGACCCTATTTCGGGATCTCAAAAATAAAAGGAACTCCATCTTGGACTATGTTTTCAGCAACAATTTGCACAGTGTTGTTCTATTTTCTTTTTTGGTTAATGGAGATCAAAAAACAAACCAAATGGAGTAATTTCTTTATGCCCGCCGCCGCAAATCCTTTATTGATTTATATTTTACCGGGTGTTATTTACTATTTCAGTAAGGCTTTTAATCTGCATATAATTCCCGACTATTTTCGCGAAGGACTTCCCGGAATTATCTGGTCTTTAGTTTTTTCGACAATTATGTTACTGGTCATGAAAATCTGCAACAGATATAAGATTCAGTTGCATCTGTGAAAGTTCTTAGTCTCAGTTTTCAGTCTCAGTTTTCAGTCTCAGTTTTCAGTCTCAGTCCCAGTTTTCAGTCTCAGTTTTCAGTCTCAGTTTCCAGTCTCAGTTTCCAGTCTCAGTTTCCAGTCTCAGTTTCCAGTCTCAGTTTTCAGTCCCAGTTTTCAGTCCCAGTTTTCAGTCCCAGGTTAACCGCGACTGAAAACTGCGACTGTGACTTTTTTACCCTTCAGCATAACTGCGACTGAAAACTGCGACCGGGACTAAAAAACTCTCACCTCACGCGCTTAAAAGCAATCGCTCCGGTTCTTTTTTTATTGTCTATATAAGTGCCTTCAAGTGTATTGCCGTCTGCAGAAAGCGTCAGGGTATGGGTGCCTTGTGTTGCCCAGCCTTCAATCGGTAGTGTCACATCTACGGTATAGGTTATGGTATTTCCGGTTCTTTTTCCGATGCCGCTTTCTGTAAATTTTTGCCCTTTCCATTCTAAATAATGAGAAAAAATGACTTTCCCATTTTGTTCTGTGATAATGGCCACAGCATTCTGAACGCCTGAATTGATGTCTTCCCAAACACCGTTTATATTTGTTTTTGCCGGAATAGTTTTTTCCTGGCTGAAGCCGAAATTTGAAAATATCAAGAAGAAGAAAAGAAAGAGCTGAATGTTGTTTTTCATATTGATTTTAGTTTTGAAGGATAACCGATTTTATTTCCAGAACAGATCCTGATACCGGATTGTAATTCACAAAATTGAATTTGCAAAGATTGTGTATGTCTAAAAGTCTTCCGTTTGGCAAGCCATCTTGCTTAAAATGGGTCCACGGAATTTTCAAGGTTGTAAATTTATTCGGAGCAGCAGGTAAATCAACTCTCGGGTGTGAACCTCCATGTACGCAACCCGTACCTTCCTCGTTTCCTTCGCGAGCCTGCAATTTAATAAGTTGGGTGGATCTATAGGTAATGCTCACAAATTTAGAATGATCTGATAAATTAGTCGCGACACCATCATTGGAGTCGGATGCTGTGATCATCACATTCAATTCGATTTCCCCAACCGGACTGTCTTTGGCCGTTACGCGAAGAACCCCTTCTTTCTGCCGAATTTCGTTTAGAGTTGTCTGATTCTCTTTGACCGGTCCCGCTATATACCAATCATTTTCTTTTACCAGATCCCGAGTATTTCTCTTGTTAGTAAAACCGGAAATAAAAAATAAAACAACAAGAAATGAAACTGGTAAACGAATCATGTTTTTAGTTTATTAGATAATTATTTTTAAAAGAAACAAGGATAATTCAAAAAGCCCAAAAATAAGTGATTTTCGTTAACAGTGATCTTTTCAATTAATACCCAGTTAAATGAACTTAAATAACTTATATGGTTTAGGCAATACCAAATATACTCTTCTGGGAAATATTCTTCCCGAATATATCTAATTTTATTAAGAAAACTTTAAATTTGTAAGAATCGATTCTTAAATTGCTTTTAATGAATAGTTTGAAAACAAAATTCCTCTTGTTTTTCTTTTTTTTGATGTCGGTTTGTTATTCGCAAAATGACAGTACTGCTGTGGAAAAGAAAGACATTCGGGATGTTCTCTATAAGCTCTTCAATAAAAACGATTCTGTTAAAAAAAGTAAAGACAAAAAACTGGCTTTCTCTTTATTGCCTGTTCCTGTTGATGCCAATTCAAGTACGGGATTGGTGGTTTCTTTTTTGACGAGTTTTTATCTGGGCGACGATCATGAAAAAACCAAAATGTCGCAAGTTACTTTTTCGCCCTATTTCAGTTTCTCCAATCAGTATGTTTTTCCGATTCAGACTTATATTTATACCAAAGATGATAAATGGAATTTTATAGGCGATTATCGGTATCTGATTTATCCCCAGCTCACTTATGGTTTAGGAGAGCACAATGCCAAAGAAGAAATGTCAACTTTAGATTATCAGCAGTGGCGTTTTTATCAATTTGCCAACCGCAAGGTCGTTGGTAATTTCCGAATGGGATTAGGGTTGTTATTCGATAATTATCAGAATCTTTCCGAGGAGTCTTATATCGAAGAAGAAACGGATTACTCGAAATATATGAAGGGTGATTTTTCTAATGAAACTTCATTCGGATATGCTTTTCAGGGATTGTACGATTCCAGAAAGAATACCATTAATCCCGAGCAGGGTTTGTATGTTGAAGCAGATCTAAGGATCAATACAAGTGGAGTAGAAGGGGATAAGTGGAGATCTTTGTATGTTGATGCCAGAAAGTACCATTCGTTCAGCAAGACCAAACACAGGGTTTGGGCTTCAAGAGCCTTTTATTGGTCTACTTTTGGAGGAAAACCCCATTATCTCGATTTGCCCAGTATTGGCTGGGATCGCGAAGGAAAAACAGGACGCGGTTTTACCAAAAACAGATACAGAAGTAATGCGCTGCTCTATTTTGAAAGTGAATACAGAACCGATATAACCAAAAACGGATTTATTGGTGCGGTGTTTTTTGCCAATGTTTCTTCAGTTTCGAAATTGGATACCTATCAATTCGCCAAATGGAATCCGGCCGTCGGGACAGGATTGCGGATTAAATGGAACAAACAAAACAGCAGTAATTTAGTTTTAGATTTTGGAGTCAGCAAAAACGATTGGTCATTGCGACTGGGATTGGCTGAAAATTTCTAACTTTCGCAAAAATCTATATTTTTTCTTTTCATGCAATTATCAGTTATTATTCTCAATTATAATGTCCGTTATTTTCTGGAACAATGCGTTTTAAGCGTTCAAAATGCTATCTCCACTCTTGATGCCGAAATTATAGTAATAGATAATAATTCGTCAGATGACAGCTGTTTGATGATGAAAGAGCGATTTCCTACTGTGAAATTAATTGAGAACAAAGAGAATTTCGGTTTTCCGAAAGGAAATAATATTGGAGTGGCACAAGCACAGGGAAAATACATTTGCATTCTCAACCCCGATACAATTGTAGCGGAAGATAGTTTTGTTAAAATCTTAGCTTTCGCCGAAGAACAAACCAATTTAGGAATTGTGGGTTGTAAGTTGATTGACGGAACAGGTAATTTTTTACCTGAAAGTAAACGTGGAATTCCAACACCCTGGGTAGCTTTTACCAAGATTTTTGGTTTGTATAAAGTTTTCCCGCAATGGCGTCTTTTTAATCAATATTACGCACAACATATTTCAGAAAATGAAACCGGAAAAGTAGCTATTCTGGTAGGTGCTTTTATGTTGATGAAAAGAGATCTGTACCTTGATTTGAAAGGTTTCGATGAAGCTTGTTTTATGTACGCAGACGACATTGATCTCTCGTATCGGGCTTTGTTAAAGGGAAAAGAAAACTATTATTTTCACGACACAACGGTACTGCATTACAAGGGCGAAAGTACCGTGAAAGACGAAAAATACATGAGACGTTTCCAGGAGGCCATGACCTTTTTTTACCAAAAACATTTTAAGAAATCGTTGTTTTTTTCTGTTTTCATAAAAATGGGAATTCTCTTTTTTTCATTTGTTAAAATGTTTCAGGGAAAATCAAAAGTCAAACCGGGACCGGAAAGTTATGTTTTGTATTCTTCAGATATAAATTTGTCTGAAAAATTGTCTATTATTTTGAAAAATAAAGTCGATATATTCGATTTCAAAAAAGAAAAAATGGTAAATTCGTGGCAGGTTTTGAAGGGTAAAAGAGTGGAGATTATTTTAGATAATCAGCATGTTTCATTTAGAAATTGTATCAAAATCATAGAAACTATTAAAGATAAGCGTATTACTTTTAAGATTTTCCCCAAAAATGCAAATTTTATTATTGGAAGCAATTCCAGAAATGAAAGGGGGCAAATTATAAAAATCAAGTAAAAAATTATATTAAATGTAATTTATATATAAAATATTCAGTAATTTCGCAATCGGAAAATCAAAATCACCCTTGAGGTTAACAATATGGCAAGATTTGAATTAAAGCTTCCTAAAATGGGAGAAAGTGTAGCTGAAGCAACTATTACAAACTGGTTGAAAGAGGTTGGAGACAAAATTGAAGCTGACGAAGCGGTACTGGAAATAGCAACTGACAAGGTTGATAGTGAAGTGCCGAGTGAAGTAACTGGGATTTTAGTCGAAAGATTATTTGGCAAAGATGATTTAGTTCAGGTAGGACAGGTAATTGCAATTATCGAAACTGAAGGTGGTGTTGAAACAGCATCGTCGTTTTTGGTAGATAAAATTGCAGACGAAGAATCAACTCCTGCTGAGGCAACTGAAATCGAAAAAACGATTGAAGGGGCTAAAGAGGCGGTTGCTGCTCCTCAGGATTTTTCGACTTCAGAAAAATTCTTTTCCCCACTTGTAAAAAACATTGCAAAAGAAGAAGGTGTTTCTGTTGCTGAACTGGATAGTATTCAAGGTTCAGGAAAAGACGGACGTGTCACAAAAGAAGATATTCTTAAGTATATAAGTGATCGCAAAGCGGGTGCAGTAGTTGCTCCAAAAGCGGTTGTTGAACCGGTTAAAGAAGTTGCGGCTCCAAAAGCTGCAGAACCAGTAGTTCAGAAAAGTCAACAAGCAGTTCCGGTTTCTGTAAACGGAGGTGATGAAATCATCGAAATGGACAGAATGCGTAAATTGATTTCAGGTTATATGGTGGCTTCCGTGCAGACTTCTGCTCACGTACAGTCCTTTATTGAAGTTGATGTAACGAATATCGTGAAATGGAGAGATAAAGTTAAAACTGCTTTTGAGAAAAGAGAAGGTGAGAAACTTACTTTTACTCCAATTATGATGGAAGCGGTTGCGAAAGCATTAAAAGATTTCCCTGGAATGAACATTTCAGTTGATGGTGATTATATCATTAAAAAGAAAAATATAAATTTAGGAATGGCTGCGGCTTTACCAAACGGAAATTTAATTGTACCGGTTATTAAAAATGCGGATCAATTAAATCTTGTTGGAATGGCAAAAGCGGTTAATGATCTTGGTGGTCGTGCAAAAGCAGGAAAACTAAAACCGGACGATACACAAGGAGGAACTTACACCGTTACAAATGTCGGGACTTTTGGAAGTGTTTTTGGGACGCCAATTATCAATCAACCGCAAGTTGGAATTTTAGCTCTTGGAGCAATTCGTAAAGTACCGGCTGTTATCGAAACTCCTGAAGGAGACTTTATCGGAATCCGTCAAAAAATGTTCTTGTCTCACTCTTACGATCATAGAGTTGTAGATGGTGCTTTAGGTGGAAGTTTTGTAAAAAGAGTGGCAGAATATTTAGAAGCATTTGATGTAAACAGAGATTTCTAAAAGTAGCTGTTTGATATATAAAAAGCCCTTTCGACATTTAAACGTTGAAAGGGTTTTTCTTTTGGCTTTAGTGTTAAAGTCAAAGTGGGAATTGGGAACTTTATGAAAAAAAGAAGTGAAATTCAGCTTTAAAAATTATATTTGTAAACTTATAAAATTCAAAAATGGAACTCAAACTCAATAAACCAATTTGTTTTTTCGATCTTGAAACGACAGGTATTGATATCGGAAAAGACAGAATAGTAGAAATTTCAATATTCAAAGTTTTTCCAAACGGAAATAAAGAAAGTAAAACTTGGTTAGTGAATCCTACAATTCCGATTCCGCCTCAAACTACTGCTGTTCATGGAATAACAGATGAGAAGGTTGCGAATGAGCCTACTTTTAATGAGCTTGCGCAGCAGGTTTATACAATGATTAAAGACAGTGATTTGGGTGGGTTTAATTCAGATCGTTTTGATATTCCGCTTTTGGCTGAAGAGTTGCTTCGTGCCGGAGTTGATTTTGATATGAAAAATAAAGTTTCTGTAGATGTGCAGACTATTTTTCACAAGATGGAAGAGCGTACTTTAAGTGCTGCATTGAAGTTTTATTGTGGAAAAAGTTTAGAAAACGCACACTCAGCGGAAGCAGATACCATGGCGACTTACGAAATTTTAAAAGCACAATTAGATCGTTATCCGGAATTGGAGAATGATATGAAAGTATTGTCGGAATTTACAACCCGAAAAAAAATCGCTGATTTTGCCGGAATGATTGCTTTTGATAAAGACAATGAAGAGGTTTTTACTTTCGGAAAGCACAAAGGTGCGAAAGTAGAGAAAGTGTTAGAAACAGAGCCCGGATATTTTAGCTGGATTCAAAATGCGGATTTCCCACTATATACCAAAAAGGTCTTAACAGCTATTAAACTAAGAAGATTAAATACGAAGTAAGGTCCTGAGAGGCTAAGATTCTGAGTTTCTGAGTTTTTTGCGACTTACGGTCTTATTTGCTTAGAACCTCAGAACCTTAGCAACTTAGAGTCTGAAAAAAAGAAATTTATCTGTATAGGTAAAAGTTAGATCATATATTACAAAATAAGATTCTGAGAATCTAAGGTTTTAAAATCCTGAGTTTTTAGGCTCATTTTCTTAGCAACTTAGCAGCTTAGTAAACTTAGTAACTTAAAAAAAAGAATGAAAATCATCTGTATCGGTAGAAATTATACCAATCATATTGAAGAGTTAAAAAACGAAAGACCAACAGAACCTGTTGTTTTTATGAAACCGGATTCGGCTGTTTTGTTAAAGCAACATCCGTTTGTGATTCCGGAATTTTCCGAAGAAATTCATCACGAAATAGAGATAATCGTTAAAATTAATAAAGTTGGAAAGTACATAGAGCCAAAATTTGCTCATAAGTACTATGATGAAATTAGTGTAGGTATTGATTTTACGGCCAGAGATTTACAAGAGAAATTGAAAGCAAAAGGACTGCCTTGGGAGAAAGCAAAAGCGTTTGATGGCTCTGCTGTCATTGGTGATTTTTTGCCTAAAACTGATTTTGTTTCTATGGAAAATCTTACTTTTGAACTAACAAATAATTCTAAGACGGTTCAAAAAGGAAATACAAGCTTTATGCTTTGGAAAATTGATGAACTGGTTGCGTATGTGTCACAGTATTTTACATTAAAAATTGGCGACATTATTTTTACAGGAACGCCCGAAGGTGTTGCTGCTGTAAAACCAAACGACGTTTTAGAAGGCTTTTTGGAAGATAAAAAACTATTTAGAATACAAGTAAAATAATGGCTTTAAAGTATAACCTTTCGAAAGTTTATGCGCTTTCAGACAATGATCCTGAATTCGTAAACGAAATTCTAAAACTATTTGTTACGGAAGTCCCTGAAGATTTGAAACAAATTAAAGAAGGGATTAAAAAGAAAGATCATAAGTACGCTTATTCTTATGCGCATAAGATTAAACCAACATTAGATTTAATGGGGTTGAATATGGCATTTGAAGAAATTCTTCAAGTAGAAGCCTGGACAAAAGCCGAAGGCAAGAAAAAAGAAATCATCGAAACTTTCAAAAGTATCAGAGAGCAGGTAAAAGATGCAGTCAAAGAAATTAAAAAAGACTTTGACCTGTAAAATTTTGGCTTAGCCTGAATTTGTTCTTTCTGTGTTTGTAACTTAAAATTAAAAATCAAAGTCGGATTATATGCTGGCTTTTTTTGTTTTTGAAATTTTGGATTAATCAAGTGTTTCTTTTGTAGTGAAAGAGCACTTTTTCTGCTTCTTACGTTACTTTATTTCTTTTAATACTAACTGAATCACAATAAATAAAAACAGCATTTATATGAAGGCTACGATTATAACCATTGGGGATGAAATATTAATTGGTCAAATCATTGATACCAATTCGGGTTTTATTGCTAAATCATTAGACAGAATTGGCGTAGAAGTCACAGAAATGATTTCGATAAGTGATGACAAAAAGCATATTTTGGACACCTTTGCCCAACTGCAAAACAAAGTCGATGTTGTAATCGTGACAGGTGGTTTGGGACCAACAAAAGATGATGTAACTAAAAAAACATTTTGCGAATATTTTGATGATGAGCTAGTTGTGAATCCTGAAGTATTGGCTCATGTAACGGAATTGATTGAAGGTTTTTACAAGCGTCCTATTTCGCAATTGAATAAAGATCAGGCTTTGGTACCTTCAACCTGTACCGTTTTGCCTAATAAAGTGGGTACGGCACCGGGTATGTGGATGAAGAAAGAAAACACCGTGTTTATTTCGCTTCCGGGAGTTCCGTATGAGATGAAGTATTTAGTCGAGAATGAAATAGTTCCCAAGATTATTCGCGAATATAAACGTCCCTATATTATTCATAAAACAATTTTAACTTATGGTCAGGGAGAGAGTTTAGTCGCGGAACGTATTGAAGATTGGGAAAATAATTTGCCTGATTTTATTAAACTGGCCTATCTGCCAAATCCCGGGAGAGTGCGTTTGCGTCTTTCGGCACGAGGTACGGATAAAGAGGTTCTTGAAGAGGCATTAGAAGATAATATAAAGGCTTTAGATGCTATAATTCATGATATTATAGTTGGCTATGAAGAAAATGAAACAATAGAGTCTGTAGTCGGTAAATTGCTTAAAAAAGAAAATAAGACCATTGCTACAGCCGAAAGTTTTACCGGAGGGAAAATAGCGTCGATTTTGTCAGCCGTTCCCGGAGCTTCAAAGTATTTTATGGGGAGTGTTGTTTCGTATCATACTGATGTGAAGGTTAATGTTCTTGGTGTCTCACGGGAATTAGTAAAGGAATTTTCGGTAGTAAGTAAAGAGGTGGCATCTGCTATGGCTTTGGGTGTAAAAGAGCTGCTTAAAACAGATTATGCAATTGCGACAACTGGTAACGCCGGACCGTCAAAAGGAGACTCGGATGCTGAAATTGGCACCGTTTTTATCGCTTTGGCTACTCCGGACGATATAATTGTCGAAGAGTTTAACTTTGGGCAACCCCGTGAAAAAGTGATAGATAGGGCGAGTATTAAGAGTTTAGAAATATTACAGAAAGAAATTTTAAAAATTGTGCAATAATTTTTTGCTACAATGGTTTATTTTTCTTTTCTTTGCACCCTGATTTTGAATAACGATAAAAGTAAAGTATAATGTCAAGAGTTTGTGACCTTACAGGTAAAAGAGCGATGGTAGGAAATAACGTTTCTCACGCTATGAACAAAACTAAGAGAAAGTTTTCTGTAAACTTAGTTAAAAAGCGTTTTTATCTTCCAGAAGAAGATAGATGGATTACTCTTAGAGTAGCAGCATCTACGATAAAAACAATTAATAAAAATGGAATCACTGCTGTTTTGAAAAAAGCACAGTCAGAAGGATTTATCAAATAATCTTTTCCTAAATAAATATATAGCAAGATGGCAAAGAAAGGTAATAGAATCCAGGTAATTTTAGAATGCACGGAACACAAGACTTCTGGTGTTTCAGGTACTTCTAGATATATAACAACTAAGAACAAGAAAAATACTCCGGATAGACTTGAGATTAAGAAATTTAATCCAATCTTGAAACGTGTAACTGTTCATAAAGAAATTAAATAATTAAGTCATGGCAAAGAAAACCGTAGCATCGTTACAGACAGCTTCTAAGAGATTATCAAAAGCAATTAAAATGATAAAATCTCCTAAAACTGGTGCATATACATTCGTAGAATCTATTATGGCTCCTGAAGAAGTTGATAATTTCTTGAAAAAGAAATAATAACATACACAGTATATAGAAAAGCTACTTTCATTCGGAAGTAGCTTTTTTATTTTTTATATTTGTCTAAAATTTTATAGAAGTGAGTAGTATTGCACTTTTAAAAAGGTTTCCGATCTCTTCTTTAGTAATGGATGAGGTAGTGGTTAAACCGGTGAATACTAAAATCTCTTCTGTGTATCTTAAGATTATTTAGATCCTCAAAAAATCAGCTAATCTGAAAAACTAACAACAAATAACAAATGAGTTTTTTTAAAAAATTATTCTCTAGTGAAAAGAAAGAGACTTTAGACAAAGGTCTTGAAAAATCAAAAAGTACTTTTTTTTCAAAGTTAAGCAAAGCCGTTGCCGGAAAATCTAAAGTTGATGATGCTGTTTTAGATGATCTGGAGGAAATTCTGGTAGCTTCTGATGTTGGTGTAAATACAACGTTGAAAATAATTTCAAGAATTGAAAAACGAGTTGCTGATGACAAATATTTAGGAACCGAAGAGTTGAATCAAATTCTTCGTGAAGAAATAGGTGGTTTGTTGTCTGAAACCAATAGAGGTGAAGCTACTGAGTTTGAAATTCCAAAGGATAAAAAACCTTACGTTTTGATGGTGGTTGGTGTTAATGGAGTTGGTAAAACAACGACTATTGGTAAATTGGCTTATCAGTTTAAAAAAGCCGGTTACAAAGTTGTTTTAGGAGCTGCAGATACATTTAGAGCCGCTGCTATTGATCAATTGCAGGTATGGGCAGATCGAGTAGATGTGCCAATCGTGAGACAAAACATGGGAAGTGATCCAGCTTCCGTTGCTTTTGATACTTTGCAGTCTGCCGTAGCTCAAAATGCCGATGTTGTTATTATTGATACAGCGGGACGTCTTCATAATAAAGTCAATTTAATGAACGAGCTGACCAAAGTAAAACGTGTCATGCAGAAAGTAGTAGAAGACGCTCCTCATGATGTGCTTTTGGTTTTAGATGGTTCAACTGGTCAAAACGCTTTTGAGCAGGCAAAACAGTTTACTGCCGCTACAGAAGTGACTTCGCTTGCTGTAACCAAATTAGACGGAACTGCTAAAGGTGGTGTTGTGATTGGTATTTCAGATCAATTTCAGATTCCAGTAAAATACATTGGTGTTGGTGAAGGTATTGAAGATCTTCAGGTCTTTAATAAATATGAATTTGTAGATAGTTTTTTTAAATAATAGTAGAATGAGTTTTTCTTCTTTAAAAAATATAACGCCTGTTGCTTTCTATTTCGCAAGCGTTGTAAGTTTTGTATTAGCGAATGTTTTAAAAGATAAAAGTTTGTCTTTTTATTACGTCTTATTGGTTCTTGGTTTAGGATTCTTCTTTATGGGAATGCTAAAAAGAATCCGTACTAAAAAATAGTTAGAGATACAAAGCATTAATTTTCTCCCATAAAGTTTTGTCAAAATCAGATAAGGCTAAGTTGACATTGTCTGCCGCGTCCCCCATTCTGATTACGACCATGTTTTTACTTGGTACGACATATATTTTTTGGTCGTTTTTACCTAAGGCCATAAACATATCATTTGGAGCCGTTGGAATTATACTTCCCGGAAAGGTAAGCTGTGATTGTGGTAAATGGTAATTTGCTTTACCGTTTAACCACCATAAGTAACCGTATCCTAAATTGATCGCTTGTGAAGTGTTTGTGGCCTCTGTGAAGTAATTTTCATTTAGAATCACATCGTTGTTCCATTTGCCTTTGTTGAGCATTAAAAGCCCAAAGCGCGCCATGCTTCTTGTGGTACTCGTATATACGCTGTTAGGGCCAAGTTGAACCCAGTTGCCATTCATACCGATTTTATCTCTTAATTTACTGTTGAAATAATTTTGCCAGGTTTGACCACTTGCCTGCGCCACAACGTCCTGCAATTTTACATATACATTATGATACGCCCATCGTTTTCCTGCGTCGGCTTTGTAAATTAAACTGGCAGGATCTACATTGTCAGAGCTGTCATCAAGTCCAGATGTCATGGTTAGTAAATGTTTGCAGGTAATCGCGTCTTCCTGCGCGGCTGTTTCGCTTGTCCAGCCCGTGCCGATGTATTGAGAAACTTTATTGTTAATATTGATCAGCCCCTCTTGTTGTGCGATTCCCGTAATGGTTGCTGTTAATGTCTTTCCTGCGCTTGCCCAATACCAGTTGGTGGTGGCAGTGTGGTCATTGAAGTAGTACTCTAAAACAATTCGCCCATTTACTAAAAGAATAAAAGATTTGGAGTTCTTTAATTCTAAATAATCTAAAAGAGGCTGTACTGCATTTTGATTCCATTTGAGGTCTGAGACCGATTGTGTTTCCCAGATAGTTCCTGTTAATGGAGGAAAATACATATTTTGTGCAGGTGTAGATACTGTATCGGAGGACTCTTTACTACAACTGATAAAGCTTAAGAATATCAGGAGTTTAAAAATGGCTTTGGTCATGTTTTTAGTTTTTGGTTTGGAGTTTGACTTAAAATTAGCAAAATAGTTTAATGGGTTTTGTGTATTTTTATTTCTTTTGAATCTTTATAAAGTTAACTTTGTAGTTCACGGATTTTCTTTTGAATGCAGGACTGGTGTCGGATTAAAAACAGGCTCTTCTGTTAATTATAGTCCCAAGGCAGCAGGAATGGCAACAATTGAATTTTTTAATTAATTTAGAATATGAAAAACACTTTTATGATTTTGGTTTTGTCTCTTTTGTTTGTTGGATGCAAACAGGATATTAAACCGGCAGATATTGCGAAGTTAAATGGTTATTGGGAAATTACTAAAGTGGTTTTTGATAAAGGTGAAATAAAGGATTTTAAAATGAATGAAACTTTTGATTTCTTTAAAATTGAAAAGAACAACAAAGGAGTACGAACAAAAGTAGCACCGCAACTCGATGGTACTTTTTTGTCTACAGATACATTTGAAGATGTTTCGGTTCGTTTTACCGACGATAAAGTTTATTTGGATTATAAAACAGATTATGCAAAGTGGAGCGAGGAATTACTAACGTTATCAGATGATGAATTGGTGGTGAAAAATGCTGAGAATAAAGAATATCATTATAAAAAAGCAGGACCAATAAATATCATAAACGATGGCAAAGAGACTAAATAACGAAAGTACGATTGGGGCTGTTTTAAAGCAGATCATTCAGGTAAATAAATTGCAACCCGGAATGGATCAGATTGATGTAAAGGAGGCCTGGAGACAGCTGATGGGGAATGGTGTTAATACCTATACCAGAAACGTCGTTTTAAAAAATGGTACTTTATATGTCGAGCTTGGATCGTCTGTTTTAAGAGATGAACTGAGTCACGGAAAGTCTAAAATCATCAGGATGATTAATGAGGAATTGGGTAGAGACGTGGTTAAAGACGTTATTTTACGTTAGGCTTTTTTGATGTTCAAAAGGAATTAGATTAGTAGACTTCAGTCTGACTAGTCCTAAATAATCGATACAGATTATTAGATAAAAATATTTTAATTAAACACCTGCAAAAACGTTTTTGCAGGTGTTTTTTGTTTTATAAGTTCTCATTTCAACTTTACTTTGTTCGTGCAT
>NZ_JBIPCS010000017.1:0-69978 GCF_044005985.1 Flavobacterium sp. FlaQc-49
CACCTCTTCCCATCCCGAACAGAGTAGTTAAGCCCGCCTGCGCAGATGGTACTGCAGTTATGTGGGAGAGTATGTCGTCGCCTTTCTTTTAAAAACCCTATCCAAATCGGATAGGGTTTTTTGTTTTTAGACTTTTTTGGTTTTGCTTTTTTAAACCATATAAGTGATGTAAGTCCAGATTAGTTTTATCTTCGCGTCCTTTACGTAAGCCCATTGCGAACTTTATGGCTAAAAAAAAACAGTGCAGATAAGAATTTTAGAAGTTTTGAACCTAACTTTTGTTTAGTGAACCAAAGAGGTCTTTAAAATGAGATTTTTGCTTCAAAAAAAAATCTGTTTTCGTAAATAGAACTACAAAAACAATAGAATACCACGAACTTTTAAACCAAAATAAAGGAGAGGGAAGCTTCTTGTCAGAAAAATAAGTTAAATTTAAATTTGGGTGAAGATTTATTTTTAGTTTTGGGTACTCAATCGACCTATTTTAAATTAGGTTTCCAAAATTTAGATAACAAACACGTATGAGAATACTGGTAATCGCTTTTTTATTGCTTTCATCATATGGTTTTTCTCAGCAGAGAATAGTAGTAAAAGGGTTTGTCGTTGTAGATGCTATTCCGTATGGTAATGTCAATGTTATAAATGAGTCTTCGTCGGATAAGTTTGATGTGAATTCAGGAGTTACAGACAAATTTGGGGCTTTTTTAATCAAAGTTAGAGAAGGGGATATCCTTTTATTCTCTTCAATTGATTTAGAGGTTTTGAGGCTTTCAGTTAAAGCTGAGGATATTTTAATGTCGGAAGTGAAGGTTCAAATGAACAAAAGAGCATATCAACTAAAAGAGGTCACAATAGATAAAAACAATGAAATCAATGCTGTTTCGTTAGGGATCATACCCAAAGCGATAAAAAGAAAAACTCAGGTTGAACGACAACTGTATACTGCCGGTGATTTTAAACCCATACACTTATTGGGGCTTTTGGTGGGGTCAATGGAAGTGGATCCTATACTTAATGCAATTAATGGTAGAACTAAGAAATTGAAAAATTTGATTTTGATTGAAAGTAAGGAAACAAACATTAAGTTTTTTAACGATAATCATCGAGAGTATATTTTAAGAACTTTAAAAATTCCAGAAGAGGAATTGTCTAAGTTTTGTTATTTCCTTGTGGATCAAAAAGAGGTTCAGGAAATTATAAACAGTAAGGATGATTTGAAAATCAAGTTTTTTTTATGTGATCAACTTGTCAATTATAAGAGTGCCTATTCAAAAGAAATTAAATGATTGCAGTTACAGTGCTTTTTGTTTAATGAATTTCTATTCTTATTTGTTCTAATGCCGCAAGAGATATAGTGGTTAATGGGATAGAAGCAACTTTTTGAAATAAGCAGATAGTTTCAGTAATCAGGATTGTGCCCGAAAACAGCTGGTGATGAATAATTTTTAGTCTTTTTTAAGTTAAAATTATTAAATAAAATAGTATATATTTGCCCACTTTTGTTACCTAAATAACTTTAATGGATTTACCTCCTTATTCGCCAGGATTGCATAAACTGGTTACTTTACATGTTGATGAAACTCATAAACTTACTGATAGTAATGGTTTTGTTGCTGCTACCCATTTGATTTTAGAAAAATATTCCTTGGAAAAAGTAGGCGTTGTTGTTCACAATTTCGAAAACGACAGTTTTACGATCTCATTTTGTTTAAAAGAATCTCATATTTGTATACATACCTGGCCGGAGTACAATCAGTTAACTCTTGATGTTTATTTGTGTAATTACCTGCAGGATAATTCACAAAAGGTAAAAGATGTTATGGCAGATTATGTTGCCTATTTTGAAGGAACAATTATAAAAGATTTTGAAATTAACCGTTAATATATGAAAGTTCCTTGTTACGATTGTAATACCGTTACCGAATTAGAGGTTGGTTTTGAAGTGGTTAATTTTGTCTGTCCAGGATGCTGTAGTTTGTATGTAAAACAGGATGACGGACAATTTAAACGAAAATCTAAGTATAAGCCTAACAAAGATGGTTTTGCTTTTGCTGTCGGAAATAAAGGATTTCTGAAAGGAAAAGAGTATACTGTTACAGGTATGATGGTCAAAGTAGTAGGCCGAGTACATCTATGGCGAGAATATATTCTAACCAGTGCAACAAATGAATTTGTTTACCTCTCTGAAGTAAACGGTCATTGGATATTTTTAAAGGAAATTGAGGATAAATATGATGTAAAGAAGCATCCGCGTTCGTTGGAATATAAAGAAGATAATTTTAATCTGTACGAATATTGCGATGCCGCAATTGAAACAGCTCAGGGTTTTTTCGATTTTTCATTGCCTAATACGTGGATTCATATGGTGGAGTATATAAGACCTCCATTTATGGTTTCTATCGAAAAAATGGATAAAGTTGAAACCACTTATTTAGGGGAGTATATTAGTAAAGATGAGATTAGGAAAGCATTTCCTAGCAGTTTATTAAGATATCAGACCGGTGTAAATGTGGTGCAGCCTTTTTACTTTAACTTGAGTAATACAGCTATTATATTTTGTCTTTTCGCTTTATTGATTATTTCCTCAAATTGGTATATTTATAAAAATCAGGTAGAACAAAACGTATTTTCTAAAGAAATTACTTTTGATCGCTATAATAACAAAGAATTTCTAAGCGACTCGTTTGAGTTAAAAGGAGGTTCTGCTCCATTGACTATTTGGGTTTCGACCGAGGTTGATAATTCCTGGGCGAATGTTGACATTGCTCTGGTCGATGAAAAAACAAATGAAGAAACTCATGCCAATAAGGATATCGAATATTATTCCGGTTATGAAGACGGTTCAAGTTGGACAGAAGGTAAGCAATCCGAAGAATTTAATATCTGCGGGGTAAAAGGAGGGAAATACCACCTTTTGATTAAACCTCAGAAAGCACCCGAGGATGTTCGTAATAATGTGATGAAGTTTAAAGTAGTCTGGAACGAGCCTTCAAATCGAAATGTCTGGCTGGTTATTATCTTTATGATTGTTATTCTTGTTATTATCGGGTTTGCCAGATTTAATTTTGAAAAAAGAAGATGGGCAGACAGTAGTTATTCCCCTTATAGCGAATAAACAATATGAAAAATACATTTGATTTTATAAAAAATAATTTAGTAGCAATAGCTATAGGATTGCTTTGCTTTGGGGTCTATTTGCATTTTGCGTATTCGGGAAACCGAATCTGTGATTGCGAATCAACAGAAAGTTACAGTTCGTCAGGAAATAGAAGTTCAATAAACCGTTTTTATCATAAATAAGTCTTTAAACTATGGATTTAATACACTACCAACCCATTATCAATTCGATTCTTTTTTCGTTTTTAGGAATCATTATTTTGTTAGCCGCCTATTTTATAATCGAGAAAATTACTCCGGAAAATACCTGGAAAGAAGTCGTTGAAAAAAACAATGTTGCTGTTGCAATTGTGCTTGCATCATTTATCATTGGGATTTCAATGATTATTAGTGCCGCAATACATGGGTAAAAAGTTTATCAAGTTTGAATTTTTGCTTCTTTTTGCTGTTTTTATAATTGCAACCTGTGGACTTGTTTACGAACTTGTTGCAGGAACACTCGCAAGTTATTTATTAGGCGATTCTGTAAAGCAATTTTCATTTATCATTGGTGTATATCTGTTTTCGATGGGTATAGGCTCTTTTTTTTCTAAGTTTTTCAATAAAAACCTACTGAATACTTTCGTCGAAATCGAAATATTAGTGGGGTTAATTGGAGGATTGAGTTCGGTTGTCTTGTTTTTACTGTTTGAAAGTGTAGCTTCCTTTCAATTTATTTTATACCTGCTTGTTTTTGTAACCGGTTTTTTAGTCGGACTGGAAATTCCGTTACTGATGAACATACTAAAAGATAAAGTCGAGTTTAAAGATTTGGTTTCGAATGTTTTTACTTTTGATTATATCGGAGCTTTATTGGCCTCTATTCTTTTTCCTTTAATTTTAGTTCCGAAGTTAGGAATTATGGGGACTTCCTTGTTTTTTGGAATGATTAATGTCAGTATTGCAATCGCACTGTGTTTTGTTTTAGAATCGGAATTAAAAAAGAGCTATTTTTTAAAAGCAAAAGCTATTTTTTCGTTCTTGGTATTACTGACTGTTTTTATATTTTCAGAGAATATCCTGTCGTACTCAGAAGGAAAATTGTACGGAGAAAATATCATTTATACCAATTCAACTCCTTATCAACGGATTGTCCTGACGCATAATAAGAGCGATTACAGGTTGTATCTTAATAATAACTTACAGTTTAGTTCTGCTGATGAATATCGTTACCACGAAGCACTCGTACATCCCGTAATGTCAATTGCCAAAAAAGCAGATCATGTTTTGGTATTAGGTGGGGGAGACGGTCTGGCAGTGCGCGAAATTCTGAAATACAAAAATGTAAAAACAATTACTTTGGTTGATTTAGATGAGGGAATGACTAAATTGTTTAAAACCAATAAAGTATTGACAGATCTGAATCAGAATTCGTTAAAAAATCCGAAAGTTACTGTAATCAATACGGATGCTTATATTTGGGCAAAAAGTTCAAAAGTAAAATATGATGTTGCAATTATCGATTTTCCTGATCCGTCTAATTACAGTCTGGGGAAGTTATATTCATTAAACTTTTATCAGACCATTCAAAGTATTCTCCAACCGGATGCTGCGATAGTGGTACAAACAACTTCACCTTATTTTGCACCAAAATCATTTTGGTGTATCAATAAAACAGTAATGGCTGTTTTCCCTCAGACAGATGCTTATCATGCGTATGTTCCGTCGTTTGGAGAATGGGGGTTTACCATTGCAATAAATGGTTTTAACACCACTTTTAATACGGTAAACAGAAAAGCATCGGGACTGAAGTTTTATAATTATCAGTTTGACCGATTTAACTACTTTACTAAAGATATGATTTCAAATGAAATTGAGATCAATCGTTTAGATAACCAAATTTTAGTGCGCTATTTTGATGAAGAATGGGGAAAATTATAGTAGTTCCAGACGAAGTTTTGTAAAAGGAATTACAGCTTCTCTGCTTCTTGTTCCGTTTTTGCAGTTTTGTACAGATAAAATTGCCGTTTTCATGATTCGTTTGTCAGGAACCAAACATCTTTTGGGACATCGATTGTGGATCAAAGATTTTCCTGAATCATCTTCTCAGATTCAAACACCTTATCTTATAGTTGGAGGTGGGATTTCTGGTTTAAGTGCGGCACGTCAATTGACAAAAAGAGGCATTTCTGATTTTATTCTTGTGGAATTGGAAGGGCACTTAGGCGGAAATTCTTCAAATGGCGAGAATCAACATTCTAAGTTTCCACTTGGGGCACATTATCTGCCCTTGCCTAACTTTAAGGATAAAGAACTATTGAATTTTCTGGAAGAAGAAAAAATAATACAAGGTTACGATTCAAACGGACTTCCTGTTTTTGATGAGTTGCAACTTACTTTTGCACCAGATGAAAGATTGTTCTATAAAAATAATTGGCAGGAAGGTGTAGTTCCAAAAGAAGGAAATTCTCCGGCGGAAGACGCAGAATTGAAAGCCTTTTTTGAGCAAATGGATACTTTTAGAACAAAAAAAGGAGCAGACGGGAAGTACTTGTTTGATATTCCGCTTCACCTTTCTTCTGCAGATGAAAATACCAGAGCTTTAGATAAAATAACGATGAAAGAGTGGTTTGAAAAAAACAATTTCAAATCAGAACCTTTATTTAAGTATATCGATTATTGTTGTAAAGACGATTTTGGATTGGGAATAGAATACGTTTCGGCCTGGGCGGGAATTCATTATTTTGCCGGTAGAAAGCAGGATGCAACATCAGATAAAAGAGATAGTGTGTTAACCTGGCCTGAAGGGAATGCCAGATTAGCAAGTCATTTAAAGAAATATTCTAAAGATAAAGCACTTAAAAATCATTTGGTTTACGAACTTAAAATCGAGAATAATAAAGTTATCGTTAAAACATTTGATGACCATAAAAAAACTGCTGTTACTATTGTTGCTGATAAAGTGATAATGGCAACGCCTCAATTTGTGAATCAATATATTCTAAAAGACAGAAAGGAGTTAACAAAACATTTTCATTATACACCCTGGCTTCTCGCAACACTTGTAGTTTCTGACTTGGAGGATGATTTCAGCTTTCCGTTATCTTGGGATAATGTGATTTACGGATCAAAAGGATTGGGATATGTATACGATCAACATCAGTCTTTAAATCAGGTTCAGACTAAAAAAGTGATTACCTATTATTATAGTTTCTCAAGTGCGGATCTTAAAAAGACGAGAAAAGAAATTTATAAAAAGAAAACGGAACATTGGAAACAAATGGTGTTTGATGACCTGAAAATTGCACATCCGGATATTGAAAATGTTACAGAAGAAATGGAGGTTTTTGTATTGGGACACGGTATGATAAGTCCGGTTCCGGGTTTTATATTTGGAGAGGCCAAAAAACAAGCTAAAAAAAATATAGAAAATCGGGTGTTTTTTGCCCATACCGATTTGTCTGGAATTTCTATTTTTGAAGAAGCTTTTCACTGCGGAATTAATACCGTAAATCAGATTTTAGATGAGACAACCCTGGATTCATAAAGCTAAAACAGATTTTCTTTTTATAATTGGCCCGTCCTTTTTTGTGTTGGCCATCATTTTTCTGTTTCAGGATTTTATCAGTAAGATCGAAGAGCAGTATTCATTTTATACTTGGCTTTTTTTAATTGTTTTTATCGATGTTGCGCATGTTTATGCTACTTTATTTAAAACCTATTTTGTAAAAGACGAGTTCGAAAAAAGAAAAAAACTGCTGACGATTTTACCTGTAATTTGTTTTTCTATTGGATTTATTCTCTTCGCTTTTGGAGGAATTGTGTTTTGGTCTTTTCTGGCTTATGTGGCCGTTTATCATTTTATCAGACAGCAATATGGTTTTATGAGATTGTATGCACGAAATGAAAACAAAGCAAAATTGTCGGTTTGGATAGACAATCTCACGATTTATTCCTCAACAGGATATCCGATGTTGTATTGGTTTTTGTCGTCTCCGCGAAAGTTCAACTGGTTCGTCGAAAACGAATTTTTTCGTTTCCATAACGAATCGATTTTATCAATTGCGTTTTGGGTTTATGTTGCAATTCTGTCAATTTATCTAATTTATACACTTCACAGTAGTATAAAAACGAGATTTTTTAATATCCCTAAAAACAGTATTATTTTAGGCACAGCACTTTCCTGGTACTTCGGAATTGTTTATTTTAATGATGATTTGATTTTTACATTGCTGAATGTTATTTCTCATGGAATCCCTTATATGGCGCTGGTTTATTTTAGAGAAATCGATGGTAAAACAGATTCGGAGTTAGGGAAACTACGTTATTTGAAAAAGTACAAAGGCATTTTTATTTATGCAATAATCTTATTATGCATTGCTTTTGCAGAAGAATTTCTTTGGGAAGTTTTTGTCTGGAATGAAAATATTTCTTTTGAAGCAATAAATTTTTCAGGATGGGAGTTTTTGGCAGTGCCATTGCTGAGCGTTCCACAATTTACACATTATATTCTCGATGGATTTATATGGAAATCTAAGAAAGGGTAAGGCCGTTGTAAATTTATCTTTATAAGGTTTCTTTGATTTTGAAAATCATAAAATAAAGCTCCTCAGAGGATTTATAAACAGAACAAACCCCCTGCGAAGTTATCGTAAGGGGCTTTCTATTCTTTTAAACCATTTTCTTAAAGTTTAATTTCAAACAAACTAAAAGATCCTTCCTTATAATGTTCCGGTAATTCTGATGTCCATTCGATAGTACTGATGCCTTTGTAGTCAAAACCACAACTTGTGTAATACTTATTTATTCTTTCATTTCCGCTGTGCGTGTCAAGTCTGATATAGGTTTTATCATTTTGAACGGCATATATTTTTACCCATTCTATGATTTTTTTAACATAAGAACGACCTCGGAATTTTGGATTCGTAGCAATACGATGAATGTATACCGCAGGATCTGCAGCGGCTTCTTTCCAGATGATTAAGTCATTAAAAGTAAGAACAAAAGTGCAGGCTATTTCATCGTCTTCTTTTATTATAAAATGCCGGTCTTCTTTAATTTCAGTTTCTATTAGTGATTTTTCAAAGCCTCTCCAGCTTTTTATGTTGACCGTTTTTTGGTAAGAGGTTGCCTCATTATATATATCGAAAACGGCATCGATATCTTTGTTTGTAGTTTTAAGAAATTCCATTATTGTGTTTATGCTGTAAATTAATCTCTATCAAAGATAGATTTTTGGGAGGTGAAAGACTTTGAAATTTTTAGTTTTAACTTTTCTTATTTGCTGTAGTTAGCCATGCTACATTTTGTTCGGATTGGTGGTCCTGGCCAATAATATCTCGATATAAATCAGGTCTTCGGGCTTTTAGGTAGCGATTCCCTCCTGCCTGAATGCATTTTTCAGGGGTAATGAGTGCAGTTGCAAAGGAGTCTTCAAAAGAACGGCATTCGGAGATGATATCCCCAAAAGGATCAATGATCATGGAACAACCATTCTTCAATTGATCATCATCCATACCAATTGGGTTGGAGAAAACTGCGTATATGGCATTGTCGTAGGCTCTTGCGGGCAGCCATTTCATTAACCAGTCTCGGCCTTTCATCCCGTCAAATTCTATTCGTAAAGAAGTCGGGTCGGTTTCGCGATTTTTCCAGAGCTCAGGAGCGACAAAACCGGCGCCAGGTCGGGTAGAGGGGGTGCACATGGTGACATGAGGCATAAAAATAATTTGAGCCCCCAATAGCGTTGTTGCCCGTACATTTTCGATAATGTTATTGTCATAACAAATTAAGATGCCACATTTCCATCCCTTGATTTCAAAGATGCAATATTCGTTTCCGGGAGTGAGATAGGGGTTTATAAAAGGGTGAAGTTTGCGGTATTTGGCAACTAAACCATTTTTATCGACGCAGACATAAGCTTTAAATAAAGCGTCATTTTCGTCTTTTTCAAAAAGGCCTGCCAGTATAACAATGTTATATGTTTTGGCTATTTCGATAAGTTTTAAAATACTACCCCCGGTTGGAATTATTTCTGCGATTTCCAGCATCTGCTCTTTCGATAAATGTCTGGCGAAAGTATATCCGGTAATAGAGCATTCGTGAAATGCAATCACATCGCAACCTTCTGCTGAAGCTTTTTTTGTAAGTTCTTCAATTACAGTTAAATTGTAGTTTTTGTCACCGCTCTTGTTTTCAAACTGAGCAGTGGCTATTTTTAGATTTTTCATTTGATGGACTATTTAAGAATAGCCCAAAAGTAAGAGTAGCGTGAATCGATAAATTGTATAAAACCGACATTTAAAGCGCATTCTTTGGAAAAGTCTCGATAAAATTGTTCGTCAATTTCCCCGTATTAAGCAGATACTCACTGGGTGTCATACCCGTATGCTTCTTAAATTCTTTTATGAGATGTGATTGATCGGAAAATCCTGTTTCATAAGAAATTGATGTAAGGGAGGTGTTTTCCGTTTTGTTTTTAAGAAGTTTCAGAAAATGATGCAATTTTATAATATTGCCAAACTTTTTTGGGTTTAATCCAACACCCTCCGTAAATTTTCTTTCAATATGTCTTTCCGTGTAACCGGTGTAAGCAACTAATTGTTTTAGAGAAAACTGTCCTTTATTTTTGATGATAAAAGCTAAGGAGGCATCCGCTATTAATTGGTTTGTCTGTGGTTTTTTCGCTTCAAGCGTTTTAAAAAAATGATTCAGGAGTTGTAAGCGATCCGGAATTGTTAGTAATGCGCCTAATTTTTCCTCGAGATCCCTGCCCATTTGACCAAATATAGCATCAACCGTGATAATGGAATCACGAAATTCGCCGCTGTCAACTCCCAGAAGCTGATGTAAGCCGTTTGGTTGAAAAACTACAATTACAATCGACATTTCGCTACCGGAATAAACGTCTTTAAAATTATTTAGCTGTCCATATAAAAAAGAAGTAGGCAGATAATTTTGTGTTTTGTAATTATCAAATCCCGATATAAGTTTGCTTTTCAACGAGAATACGATACCGGTATTACCATCAGAAAATAAGCGAAGTTTTTGAATATCATTGCCTTTTCTTTCTAAAAAAAGATAATGTTTTATATAAGGTGATAATTCTTTTGGAGGTACAACTTGCATCGTTTATTGTTCTTTTAACCTGTGTTGCCGGTAGCAGAATGAAGTAAAATTAAATATATTTTTCGAGTTTTTTCTGATTTTGCAGTAGTTCTTGAAGAAAATATATTCTTTTGAGGGTTTCTCTTTATGAATTGATATTTGTCTTAATCTGGTATATTAATGGCCTTTATAGACTTTCTGTTTTTTGATTGCATTTTAATTTTGTCAATTAAAATTGTATTATGAAAGATGTGAATAAAATTGAAATTATACGCGACAATCGGGTTTCGAAATTACTATGGTTTATGCTTGGTGCCATTTTTTCTTTTCTGATGAGTATATTATGGCGATGATAAAGAGATAGTTATGCTAAAATATTAATCCTGAAGCGTTATTATTATTTTAGGCAGTATTCTTTCATTGAATAACTTATAAGCGCTCTCCGATGGATGTAGACCGTCTGAGGCGACTAAGGAGGTGTTCTTGAGTCCCTGTCTTGTAATATCTGTTATGGATACGAAGACAATATCGTTATTTTTGCAATAATTCTCTGCAAAACTATTGTATTGGTCTATTTCTGAGCTTATTATTTCACCCTGACCCCCCATTTGAATTTGCCCAAAACGAGTATAGGCATAATCGGGAATCGAAATTACAATAACATTCTTTTTATCACCTTTCGCCAGAGTGATTGCTTTGGTAACTAATTCGGGGAATTCTTTTTCATAGATCGAAAAACTTTTTCCTTGATATTGGTTGTTTACACCAATTAGTAAAGTGACAAAATCATAGTTAGGCTCTGGCTTCTCTACGTTTATTGCTGAAAGTAAATTTGAGGTTGTCCAGCCTGTTGTGGCAATTATTTTTAATGCGGTATTGCTTTGTGGATAAATGGCTCGCAAGGTTGCCTGAAGTTGCGTGGGAAAATTGCAGGTTTCACATACACTCTGACCTATTGTATAGCTGTCTCCCAAAGCTAAATATTTTATTGCATTTGGAACAGGCTTTGTGGGAGGCACAATAGTATTCTCTGTAGTGCCTTCATCAGAATTGCAACTAATAAGGAAGATGGAAAGAAAAACAATAACTATTTGTTTGAACGCTGTTGTCATAATTTAGCTAAATTAAATTTAGGTCATTCTAAACAAATAGTTACGTTAAATAGGGAGCTTTGGTTTTTACACCATTTCTGCTTTCATGACAATTTCTTCTTCGATTGCATTCCAAAGACCGATTCTTTTTTCTAGTGCTAAAATAGAAACTTCTTCAACTTCTTTCCATTTCTGTGCATCATCACCGCATAAGTCAGTAATCATTTGCATGGCCATTGGTCCATGTTCATCAGCATCAAGCTCGATATGTCTTTCAAAATAATAAAGCAGTTTGCTTAAATTGATTTCAGGCAAGTTCTTTTGGAAGTTTTTTAGAATTTCGGTAAACATACCCGGAATTAAATCTTCTCTTCCAAAGGTAAATGCGGCAGCAATTTCATGCGGTTTTCCTTGTTCAATTACCCTGAAAGTAAAATCTAGAAACGCTTTTACCTCAATTGGTAAAGTACTTTGTTTGATAGCAACAAAGATGTTATGAAGTGAATGTACTTCAGATAAAAAAGCATTAATTCCGGTTGTATCAGCGCCACAGTCTTCCATAGCTTCCAGATACATTTCGTAATGGCTTTGTCTTCTTCCGTCAAGAGTTAAATCAGTTTCTTCCGCCAGAACAATTTCGTTGATTAAATATCTTGTCTCAGGGTTTTTTGTTGCAAACCATGGTGTTGTAGTGCAGGTAAGTTTCGTTTGTAGTGCTTTTAGCAATGACATAAAATCCCAAACAGCAAAAACATGGTTTTCCAGAAAGCTATGAAGATCATCAATATTCTGGATTTTATTGTACAAAGAATGTTGTAAAAGCTTGTCTTTTTGAGGTTGAATGCTATTGTTTATAGTTTCAATATTCATTTCTGTAAATTTTGGTACAAAGATAAAAAGCTTCTTGGTAAGAAGAAGCTTTTAATATTGATTTTGTGTATATTTTAATAGTTATTTACGATTTAAACGCTGGAATTCCAGTTACATCCATTCCTGTAATCAGTAAATGAATATCATGCGTTCCTTCGTAAGTAATGACACTTTCCAGGTTCATCATATGACGCATAATCGAATATTCGCCGGTGATTCCCATTCCACCTAACATTTGTCTGGCTTCACGTGCAATATGAATGGCCATGTCGACATTATTTCTTTTTGCCATCGAGATTTGAGAGGTTGTTGCCTTTCCTTCATTTCTCAAAACACCTAAACGCCAAGTTAACAATTGCGCTTTTGTGATTTCGGTAATCATTTCAGCTAATTTCTTTTGCTGTAATTGAGTTCCTGCAATTGGTTTTCCAAATTGAATTCTTTCTTTGGCATAACGTAAAGCCGTATCATAACAATCCATCGCAGCTCCGATAGCTCCCCAGGCAATTCCGTATCTGGCTGAATCTAAACATCCTAGAGGTGCACCTAAACCTGATTTATTTGGTAGAAGGTTTTCTTTTGGAACTTTTACATTATCAAAGATTAATTCTCCGGTTGATGACGCACGAAGGGACCATTTATTATGGGTTTCAGGAGTAGAAAAACCTTCCATTCCACGCTCTACAATTAAACCGTGAATTCTTCCCTCTTCATTTTTAGCCCAAACTACAGCAATATCTGCAAAAGGGGCATTTGAAATCCACATTTTGGCACCATTTAAAAGATAATGATCTCCCATATCCTTAAAATTGGTAATCATACTTCCCGGATCCGAACCATGATCAGGTTCTGTTAGACCAAAACAACCTATGAATTCACCGGTTGCTAATTTTGGAAGGTATTTCACTCTTTGCTCTTCATTACCATATTTCCAGATTGGGTACATTACCAAAGAGGATTGAACAGAAGAAGTCGATCGTACACCGGAGTCACCGCGTTCGATTTCTTGCATGATCAAACCATAAGAAATCTGGTCTAATCCTGCTCCGCCATATTCTACCGGAATGTAAGGACCAAAACCACCAATTTCTCCAAGACCTTTGATAATCTGTTTTGGAAATTCTGCTTTTTGAGCGTATTCTTCTATAATAGGAGAAACTTCTCTTTTTACCCATGCTCGTGCTGAGTCGCGAACCAATTTGTGTTCGTCTGTCAATAAATCGTCAAGATTGTAATAATCCGGGGCCTGAAATAAGTCTGGTTTCATTTTTTGTTAGTTTTACAAAACAAATTTACGCAATAAAAATATAACAAAATACAGTTAATTTGTTATATTTTTATATCGTTGAATAAAAAAAAATAAGAATAAGAGAAACTAATACTAGTTTATTGGTTATTTATAAACTAATTTTGAGTTTCAAATTCAATTTAAATGAGGCTGATCATCTCTTTTTTACTTCTTTTTGTTCTGAATATTACTTTTGCCCTGCAAAAGAAAGAATTGACGGAGCAGGAATATTTACTTTTACAGGATAAAATACGAATAAGCGGGAATACAGACAGAGACCTGGCGATTACGTACGCCTATGAGATGCTCAAATCTAATAATGACAAACATTTGGCTTTTGCAAATGGGGCATTGGCATATTTGTTTCAATTAAAATCTGAAACGGTAAAATCAAAAGAAAAGTATGTACTAGCATTTAATTATTTGAATAAAATGCCGGATTCAAGAGATAAAACGCAACTTAAATCGTACCTCTATAATTACGGCGGACTAATCGAATGGAAAAGAGGTAATTTTGGAGAGGCTCTTGAAAACTATCAGACGGGAATAAAACTTTCAATACAATTGGGTGATATTATCCAGATAATAAAGTTTAAAAGTAATATTGCTATTATTAATGAAGAAGTTGGTAACTATCAGTTGGCCATAAAAAACTTAAGGTATCTTAATGACTTTATAGATAAAAATGAAAGTTATTATTCCAAAGAGCAATACAATATTATAAAGAGTAATAACAATCTTCATTTAGCAGGATCTTATGAAGGCTGGTACATGAAAAATCGTACAAAGTTGTTTCTGCTGGATTCTGCCGCATACTTTTACAAAAAAACAGTGTCTTTCTCTCATGACTTTCCAATTAATAATATTGGGGCTAAGATCAGTCTGGGAAATGTTTATTACATGAAGAATGATTTTAAGAATGCAGAAAAAGCCTACTATGATATTATATTTTTTGCGAAACAGAACAATTATAAATCAGAATTTAAAGTAGCCAACTATAATTTAGGTAATTTATATTATGAAGTAAAAAAGTACGACAAAGCCTTAGTTTTCTTTAAAAAAGTAGATTCAGTCTCCTTAATAGATAATTCAAAAGATGAAAGTTTTTTAAAGTCAAATTATTATCAGGCAAAAATCTATAATATATTTAAGGAACCCGAATTGGCCTTTAAATATTCAAAAAACTATCTGGATAATTATGAAAAAACGGAAGCCAAACTAAATAATGAAGCCCTGGAAGTTAATTATAAACTGGGAGTCGGAGATTTGAGTGAGGAGATGGTTACCATTCAGAAAAAATACGAATTTGAAGTTTTCTTTAATAAAGCATTAAAGGTGTTTTATGTTTTACTTGTCGTTGGAATTGTTTTCTTACTGATAAAAAACATAAGAGATAAAAACAAGGCGCATAAGAAAATGAATGCCCTGATTGAAGAATTTAAAGCCAATCTGGAGAAAAAAGAGAATTCCGAAACCGAAACCGTACTGATCGATCAAGAAGAGGATCCGCTTATTAAGAAAGAAAACGTCAATCTGAGTATCGACGAGGATAAAGAGAATAAAATTGTCGAAAAATTGCTGGCTTTAGAAAATAAATTAGAGTATTTGAATGCCGATTTTACGTTGTCTTATGTTGCAAAAAAGATAAAAACAAATACCACTTATCTGTCCTATATCGTAAACAAGCGATTTGGTAAATCTTTTGGAGAATATTCTAACGAGTTAAAAATCAATTATGTAATCAATCAAATGATTACCAATCACATGTATCGGAAATATTCTACTCAAGCGATTGCTGAAAGCGTCGGATTTAAGAATGCAGTATCCTTTGCGAAATCATTTCGCAAAAGAACTGGAGTGTCTCCAGCTCAGTTTGCGAATAATATTTAATGAAGAATTTGTATAAAGTAATACAGTTTTAGGGAGTTACCCGTTACCGCCTGTGCTACCGGTGTGACCAGTACCTCTTATTGGATCTTTTCCGTCGACCCACTCGTCTCCGCCTCGAACTGTTTTTAGTTGATTTTTAGGTAATTTTTCTGTTCCAAAGTCTTCAAGGTTAAATGTTCTAATTTTCATGGTTTTCTAAATTATTGGTTTGTTTGAGTTAATTTTTTATAGTTAGTTATCCGTTTCCACCTGTATTTCCACCGCCTTTTATAGGATCTTTTACATCTATTGGACCATCCCCGCCACGGACCGCTTTTTGTTGTTTTTTAGATAATTTATCTGCTTTAAAATCTTCGAATTTTATCTTTTTAGTTTTCATGATGTTGTAAATTAATGATTTATATTTTTAGTGTCAATTTTTTTGTAGTTTTTTATCCATTCCCTCCTGTATTACCACCACCTTTTATAGGATCTTTTCCATCTATCGGCGCATCTCCGCCATGAATCATTTTTTGTTGTTTTTTGGATAATTTTGCTGTTTCAAAATCTTCTAATTTTACTATTTTAGTTTTCATAACTTGAGTATTTAGAATTTGTATAATTTTATTTTTAAGAATTTTTTAGCCGTTTCCGGCGTTACCTCCACCACCCCGAATTGGGTCTTTGTCTTCCTCCAGAGATGCTCCTCCAAGTACTTTTTTTTGATGATTTTCAGGTAATTTTTCTACTTGAAAATCTTTGATTGTTGCCTTTTTTTTTGTCATGTTTTATTGTGTTAGCGTTTAACTTTTTCAAAACTAGGCAAAAAGCAAAACCCTTAATCGAGAATAGCCTTTTTGAGGTTTTTGAGAGACTTGTTTTTGAGTAACTATTTGTATATCAGAGTATTGAATAGTGTATTCGTACTGGTATAATTTATAAATTGTATGTGCTATTATTAATAAAAAGTATACATAAAGGCGTTTTTTTAAAATAAAAACCACAATATTTGCATCGTAGTTATGATTTAAACGACACAAAAAGATGTTAAAACTGGTTCAGAAATTTCTTCTAATTAACAAGTACTCGGAAGTGAAAAATGAGTTCAAAGATTTGTTTCTTTCTCATCCAAATTATCCAAGCTTGTTTGCGATAACAGATTCGTTGGATTTGTTGTCAGTAGAAAATGCTGCCGTAAGAGTTTCGAAAGAACAGATTGAAAATTTGCCTTCTAATTTTTTAGCTTATTTTAAAGAGGAACTTATTTTGGTTGAAAGAGCAAAAGACTTTGTTCGCATCAACACAATTAAAAAAGGAAGTCAAAAAATATCGTACGATAGCTTTCTTTTAGATTGGAATGGAGTTATTGTAGCAATTGAGCCAAATAATGTAGTTGGAAGGGATAGTTTCAGAGACGAGTATAAAACTTTAAAGTATTATGTTCCCTTATTTCTTTTAGTTGGATTGTCATTTTTTTACAATGCCTATAATTTATTCAGTAGCTTATTTTTAATTACATCCCTTTTAGGATTAATAGTTAGTGTTTTTATAGTACAGGAGAAATTAGGTTTGAAAAGCAGTATCATTTCAAAGTTTTGTAACCTGACTCCAAATACGTCTTGTAACTCTGTTCTTAATTTTGACGGTTCAGGTAGAAAATGGGTTAGTTTCTCAGATTTGCCTTTGATGTTTTTTGGTGCAAGCTTTTTAGCGATTTTGATAGAGCCTTCAGATTCGTCAATCTTTATCGGATTTTTAAGCTTATTGGCTATTCCGGTGGTGGTAACATCAGTTTGGATACAGAAATTTGAGATTCAAAAGTGGTGTGTAATGTGTCTGTCAGTTTCATTTCTGATTTTAGTGCAAAGTATTATTTGGTTTGCGTCAGATTTTTTCACACTAAGTTTTAGTATTGACAGTGTTTTTCCTTTTGTGTTCTCATTGGGGTTCTTAGGAGCCTTTTGGTTGGCTTTAAAACCGATCATTAAAAACATGTTGAATGTTAATTCGGATTTAAAAGAGTTGAAGAAATTTAAAAGAAATTTTTCATTATTAAATTTCTTATCGCAAAAAGTGCCTTACACGTCAGATTTTGAGGATTTAAGAGGATTGAATTTTGGAAATAGAAATGCAGCAATAAAATTAGCGATTATAATTAGTCCAAGTTGTGGACATTGCCATAAATCATTTCAGGATGCATTTGATCTGGTTTTAAGATTTCCGGAGAAAATATTTTTAAATGTATTATTTAATGTTAACCCTGAGAATGTAGATAACCCGTATAAGATTATTGTAGAAAGATTGCTGACTATAAACAGATCAACACCAGGGAAAACGGTAGAAGCCATTTCAGATTGGCATATTAAAAAAATGGGTCTCAAAAAGTGGTTGAAAAAATGGAATGCTGAGCCCGTAGGATTGATAATAAATCAGGAGATACAAAAACAATACGATTGGTGTTCTAAAAATAATTTTAATTATACGCCTGTTAAGATTGTCAATGAGAAAATATTTCCAAATGAGTATGAATTAAATGAACTGAAATACTTTTTAAATGATTTTGTGGAAGAGAAAGAGATTGAAGTTTTAGAAAAAATAGCCTAAGACAAAAATCATTTGAAGAAAGAGAGATACAAATTTCTAAATGAATTGAAACAATAACAAAAAAACCAAATAATCATGTTAAAAAACATTCTACAATTAGAAGGAGCTCAAGAGCTTACTAAAAACGAGAAAAAAGGTATTAAAGGAGGATTAGCTTGTGATCAGAACGGTAAGTGTCCAAAAGGATCTTATTGTGACTATGATTCGTCTCTTTGCAAACGTATCTAGTTGTTAAAAGAAAAATCTTTTAATAAATAACCACAAAGTAGTAACCCAATAAAACTTAATTATGTTAAAAGCAATTTTAAATCTTGAAGGTGCAGAAAAACTGCAAGTTAATGAGTTGAAAAATATTATGGGTGGACAACCGGTTCAACCGGCAAATTGCAAATGTTTTTGTTATGTTGGAGGACAACAGGTAAATGCCTATTGTTTTTCATATTGTCCAAATGGTTCAATTCCTGGAATATCGGAAGGAAGTACAGGAAACTGCAAGTTTCCACTTAATCCAAAACCGGAATTATAGAATACGATTGCCTCTTTAGTGATAAAGAAAATTTTAAAGTTATAAAGTTACTTGGAGAATTAGAATAGCAGACTAAAAACAAACAGTGAGATACTCTTGATTGTTACGTTTATGTTGCAAGTTTTCTAAGTTTTTAAAAATATCGAATATAAAGCCTTATTTAAAATTTAGTCATGTTTTTTTTGAATTTGTAGGCGCCCGATCGTGGAACATTGGGCAAACATCCCCACATTGATGATTGGTGTTGGGATTCTCAGGAAAATTGGTCACTGAGTTGGTTTTATTTGGTTAGAGCTAACCGGTGCCATCTCCTAGAGAAATTGATGTTGATTCTAAATTGAAGTGTAAGCACTTTTTGCTATGGACAACATTATTTTAAAGATGGAAAAAATATAGGACCCAAAAGGTCTGAAAGAAGTTCAAATATTGAAAAAAGAAAGAAACAAACGAACAAGTGCGGAGCTTTACTTTAATAGAAATATGGGACAAATATATTACGAAATGACAATTGTAGAATAATCATTTATTGTAATATAAATATAACAGTTTTGAATAATTTTAACAGAGAGGAAATTTTTTCCTCTCTGTTTTTTTTAAATAATGTAGATTTGTATAAATCAAAAGTAAATTGAAAAAATTCACCAATTATAAACAAGCTGATTTTAAGGATTGTGGCCCCACATGTTTAAAGATTATCGCAAAGCACTACGGCAAGACAATCCATATTCAGGAGTTGAGGGAGCATAGTGAAACAACTCGTGAAGGAAGTAATTTGCTTTTTTTGAGCGATGCAGCAGAGAAAATTGGTTTCAGGACTTTAGGAGTTAAGTTAAGTCCGGAGCGCTTAGAAGAAGCTCCATTACCTTGTGTTTTGCATTGGAATCAGAATCATTATGTTGTGCTTTATAAAATTAAAAGAGGCACTTACTATATCTCAGATCCGGCTTTTGGTTTAATCGAATACACTAAAGAAGATTTTATTAAATTTTGGATCGGGAACAATGCTGATGAATCAACTCAGGAAGGAATTGCCTTGTTGATCGAAGCTACTCCAAAATTCTTTCAGACCGATTTTGACAAGGAAGATCATAAAGGTATCGGATTTGGATTGTTGTCCCAATATGTTTTAAGATACAAAACCTTTCTAGTTCAATTAAGTATAGGGTTATTAGCCAGTAGTTTGTTGCAATTGATTTTTCCTTTTTTAACCCAGAGTATCGTTGATATCGGGATCCAGAACCAGAATATTAATTTTATATACCTGATTCTGTTTGCGCAATTGTTTCTTTTTGCCGGAAGAACAGGTTTAGAACTCATTCGGAGTTGGATATTACTTCATCTTTCAACGCGGATAAACATTTCGCTCATCTCTGATTTCTTTATTAAATTAATGAATCTGCCTATTTCGTTTTTTGATGTGCGAATGACGGGAGATATCATGCAGCGTATAAACGATCATAGAAGAATTGAGCGTATCCTGACTACATCCTCCTTAAACGTTTTATTCTCCATAATCAATATGTTTGTGATGGGAGGCGTTTTGGCTTATTTTAATCTCAAAATATTTTTTGTGTTCTTCGCCGGAAGTGTTCTTTACTTTGTGTGGATCACGTTGTTTTTAAAACGAAGAGAAGTTTTAGATTATAAGCGTTTTGCAGAGGTTTCCCAAGAGCAAAGTAAAGTGATGGAGCTTATCAACGGTATGCAGGAGATTAAGCTTCACAATGCCGAAAAACAGAAGCGTTGGGGCTGGGAATATGTGCAGGCAAGATTGTTTAGAGTTTCAATAAAAGGACTGGTCCTGGAGCAAACACAAACGATCGGTTCCTCAGTGATCAATGAATTAAAAAATATTTTCATCATCTTTTTGTCGGCCAAATTAGTTATTGACGGTTCCATTACACTTGGTATGATGCTTGCGATAAGCTCTATTGTAGGGAGTTTAAATGGCCCGATTACACAACTTATAGAGTTTGTTCGAGAGCTTCAGGATGCCAAGATTTCATTGGCAAGACTATCTGAAATTCATGAAAAAGAAGACGAAACACAACAAGAAGTACACCAAACGAGTGAAGTTCCTTTTGACGCTGATATAGAGATAAAAAACCTATCCTATCGTTATTTAGGCTCTGATATCCCTGTTTTAGATGATTTAAGCCTGATAATTCCCGCAAATAAGGTTACAGCAATAGTGGGCGTTAGCGGAAGCGGGAAAACGACTCTGATGAAATTACTGCTTAAATTTTATGAGCCGGAAAAAGGGGAGATTCATATTGGTTCTGCACAGTTAAAAAATGTGTCACAAAAAGCATGGAGGGCCAATATTGGTGCGGTTATGCAGGAAGGTTTTATTTTTAGTGATACCATCGCCAACAATATCGCCATTGGTGTTGACAAGGTAAATAAAGAACGATTGGTTTATGCCGCCGATGTTGCCAATATAAAAGAGTATGTTAGTGGCTTGCCGCTGGGTTTTAATACTAAAATTGGCTCTGAAGGTTTAGGTATGAGTACCGGTCAGAAACAACGATTGCTTATTGCCAGAGCGGTATATAAAAACCCGGAAATCTTGTTTTTTGATGAAGCCACTTCGGCTTTAGATGCTAATAATGAAAAGGAAATTATGCGAAAATTGGATATTTTCTTCAAAGATAAAACTGTAGTGGTAATTGCACATCGTCTGAGTACGGTAATGAATGCGGATCAGATCGTGGTTTTAGATAAAGGACGCATTATTGAAATAGGAAGTCATTCGGCTTTAGTAGAACAAAAAGGGAATTATTTTGAATTGGTTAGAAATCAATTACAATTAGGAAACTAATCATGGCAGAAGATAATAGTACATTCGAATTAAGAAGTGAAGAAGTTCAGGACATACTCACCAAAGTACCTCATTGGATGATACGTTGGGGAACAGTACTGATATTTACCATAATTGTGATGCTGTTTTTTGTTTCCTGGTTTATCAAATATCCGGATGTTGTCAATACTGAAATAGTGATCACAACGAATATTCCGCCCGAAAAAATAGTCTCTAAAACCTCCGGACGAATAGAAGCGATATTGGTTAAAGATAAAGCCGTCATACAAAAAAATACCACTTTGGCAGTTATTGAAAATACCGCCAATTATGAAGATGTTTTTTTATTGAAGGATATTGTTGATCATTACAATATCAATGAATCCAAAAAAGATTTTCCTTTTGCATTGTTGAAAAATACACAATTAGGAGAAATTGAAAGTGCTTATGCGGTTTTTCAAAAAGACTATCAGGCGCAGGAATTAAACAAAGATTTGCAACCTTTTGAAGTAGAAAGCAGAGCGCAAACATCAGAAAACATTCAAATAAAAGAACGATTGGATATTTTGCAGCAGCAAAAAGCAATCAATGAAAGCGAATTGCAACTTCAGAAGAACGAAGTGGCCCGTTTTGAAACTTTGTTTAATAAAGGAATAGTTTCGACTCAGGAAATGGAGGCTAAGAAACTGAATTATCTTCAGGCGCAAAAGAATTACAGGAGCTTATTATCGTCGATTTCGCAATTGAGGTCTTCCCTTATTGATAATACAAAATCAAGTCAAAGTTCGCATATAAACAGTACTAAAGAAGAAGTTAACCTGGGACGCAATATGGCGCAATCTTTTTATCAGCTCAAAAAAGTGATAAAAGACTGGGAGCTTAATTATACATTGAAATCCTCTGTTAGTGGTGTTGTTACTTTTTTACAGGTTTGGACAGAAAATCAAACGATTAATGCCGGAGATAATGTTTTTTCGATCATTCCGGATGCAAGAAATGGTTTTGTCGGAAAAGTTAAAGCGCCCGCTTTAAATTCCGGGAAAATAAAAGTGGGACAAAGAGTGAATATAAGACTGTCCAATTTTCCCGACAGAGAATTTGGAGTTTTATATGGTACAATTCAGAATATTTCGTTGGTTCCCGATAAAGATGGAAATTTATTACTGGATGTTGCCTTGCCAAACGGATTGGTAACGTCTTATAAAAAGAAAATCCTGTTTCAGCAAGAGATGAAAGGAAGTGCCGAAATCGTGACGGAAGATTTGCGATTACTGGAAAGAATTTTATATCAGTTTAAAAGTATTTTTGAACAGGTTTAATTTTTAAGTAACCGAAAAGTTTCTTCGTATAAAGTAAAGAATGAAAAAAATCTGTTTTATTGTTTTTATTGCGTGGTTTCAATGGGTAGGAGCTCAGGGGAAATCGGCTAAAAATTCAAATGTAGCGCTTACTTTTAGCGTTTCAGGAGATATTAAAGATTCAAAAACAAAAGAGGTAATTCCAAATGCCGATTTGTATCTGCTTAATTGTAATAAAAGTAGTGTCGCAAATGAGGTAGGAATTTTCCAATTCAATATTCCAAAAAGCAGTTTTAATGATCAGTTGGTTATTTCGGCTGTGGGTTATTATTCCGATACTATTTTGGTTTCTCAGCTTGAAAAACTAAAGCATGAATCCTTTCATATTGTATTAAATAAAGAAACAGAAGCTGAAATCGTTTTGAATGATATGGTGGTTTTGTCTTCAAAAAATAAATCAAAATCGGATTCTCCGGAAACAATTTTGAAAAAAGCAAGACAGCATATAAAGGATAATTATTATCAGGAGCCATTTAATCAGAAATTCTTTTTTAGAGCACAATGTAAAAAGGATGGTGTATTTTCTGTTAATGAAGCAGCTTCTATTATGACCTATAGTCCAAATGGAATTAGGGTTTCCAAAGATGCAGCGGCGAATTATTTCGGGGAGATTCTTCAGTTTAAAGGTAAGGCGGAAGAAACTTCAAAAGAAAATTGGGAAGGAATAGGGTATTTTGGAGTTGTTGTCTTTCGAAATATAGTGTTGAGTGGTCAAAATGTATTTTATGAAACCGCTTCATTTGAGTTGAAAAAAGAAAAAACAATTGAGTACGCCGGAAAGAAAGTGTACGTAATCAGTTTTCAGAATTTAGTGCCGGATGTGTATTCAACAGGTTTTGGTAATCCTTCACCTAAATCGGTAAGTGGGTTTATTTATATCGATACCGTTTCTTTCGCTGTGGTAAAGTTTGAGCAATATGTAATTTTAAATGCAGACCGATCAAATGATAGTGATGATGTATGGATTCAATCATCCGTAAAAATGACGCAGACTTATAAATGCGTAAACGGTAAATATTTTGTGAATTATTGCAATGAAAAAAAGGAAAGCCGTTATTTTTCAGCAGTAGAGAAAAAACAAATAGGAGAGGCAAATTCGAATTACGATTTAATGTCTGAAGATGTCAATACAGATAAAGTACTGCCAATAGTACGCCCTATAGATCGACTAAAGTTAGATGTAAAAGTAGCAGAAGATCCGGAATATTGGAATAATAACAATTTCATTCCGGAGATTAAAAACAATGATTTGTAAAGTTTCTCGCTACATCTTCAGATAGAAATCCTGTGTTAGCGCAATATATTCGGGAGTATAAACATGTCTTTCGATTTCGATTGTTAGTTCGTCGATTTCAATTTCGGTATTTTCGTTTCGGCTAAAAGCCATTAAACTGCGTTTAATACTTGAAGTTGGAGTACCTTTTACACGAGTTATTTTGGTAGGGTATAGCTCTGATTCTTTTGCCAGGGCAATAAAATTATCTTCTTCTTTATAAGGAAGGATAACTGCAAATATTCCATTTTCAGAAAGCAATAAATCGGCAGCCTCAATTAATTCTTCAAAAGGCATAGCGTCCTGAAAACGGGCTAAATCGCGTTGTTCACTTTCAGTTTTATAATCTTCAGAATAAAAAGGGGGATTGGAAACAATTAAGTCATATTCATCCTCAGGTTCTTCTATAAACTCATCCAAGCCTGCGTGAAAGCAAAACAAACGATCTCCCCATGGAGAATTTTCAAAATTCTCTACAGCTTGTTCGTAAGCATCTTCGTCAATCTCCAAAGCGTCTATTTGCTCCGCAGCTGTACGTTGCGCAAGCATAAGAGCAATAACTCCCGTTCCCGCACCAACGTCTAAAACGCTAAACGGATTATGATTTACGGGAGCCCAAGCGCCTAATAAGACACCATCTGTTCCGACTTTCATAGCGGTTTTGTCCTGTTGAATAGAGAATTGTTTGAATGTAAACATAGGGTTGTAAATTCCAAATTTTTAAAATTCCAAATTCCAATTAAGAGGGATGTCTTGCTTGAAGAAGGAATTTGCAATCTAATTTTGTGGTGCAAAAGTAAGACTAAAATCTTGATTAATTAGTGTGCAGTTTTGGTAATTATTGTTGATAGAATCTTTCGTAATTGTTCTATTTCAATTAAAAGAGATTCGGAAAATGTAGTTTGATCCGGATTTAAATCGTGCAGTAATTGTAGCCAATATTTAGATTCTTTAGCTTCTTTTCTAGCTATTTTAAGTCTGAAAGCTAAATCTTTATCGCTTAATTTTTCGTTAGCTTCAATGTAATTAGCACCAACCGAACCAGACGATCGTATCAATTGTTTCCCATCCTCAATATTAGATGCAGTTTTGGGTAAAGTTTTAATATAAAGTCGACATTCCCGAGCGAACAGATATGTGCGTTCCTCCAAATCATAAGGTTTGTTCATAATATAAATTATTACAAACCAAAAATAACAGTTTTATATCAATAAAATAAGATTTTTCTGTCAAATTAAAAAACAACCGCAAGGTTGTAAAATTTGGAATTTTAAAAATTTTGGAATTTAATTTAAAGGTACATTTCAACCAGTCCTTCCGGTAGGTTCATGATGACTTTTTTGTTTTCACGATCTACTTTGACTAAGAAATGGTCGATCATCGGAATCAGCATTTCGACTTCGCCATTTAAAACTTCAAAAAGAGGTTGTGCAGTAGTATCGTTTACGGCAACTATTTTTCCGAAAACGCCTAAACGTTGGTCTTCTATTTCGAAACCAATAACTTCGTGAAAATAAAATTTGTTACCGCTAAGTTTTGGTAACATATTTAAAGGAAGATAAATTGCATTACCCATGATGGCATCTGCATCTTCTTCGGTATTCATGTCTTCAAAACGAATTCTAAGAAAATCGTTTTTGTGCAAAGAGCTTTTTTCAATAAAAAAAGGAACCAAGTGTTTGTTGCATTCAACAAACACTGATTCCAAGTTTTCGTATAACTCGGGTTCATCTGTGTCTAAATAAGCCAAGACTTCCCCCTTGAAACTAAATTTTTTAGCGATCTTACCTAAATAAAAACATTCTTCTTTACGCATTCTCGCTAACTAATATTTATGCTTCAGTTGTTTCGTTATTTTCTTCAGCAGCAGGAGCTTCTTCAGTTGATACTTCAACTTCAGTAACTTCTTCAGCTGCAGGAGTTGCAGCAGCAATAGCATCAGCTTCAGCCTGAGCTGCAGCAGCTAAACGCTTAGCGTTAACTTCTTGTTCTGCTTTGAAAGCTTTAGCTTTAACATCAGCTTGTGCTTTTGTTAAACCGTCTTTTTTAGCGTCAACTTTTCCAGATTTAGCATCTAACCAAGCAGCTAATTTTACGTCAGCTTGCTCTTGAGTTAAAGCACCTTTACGAATACCTCCATCAAGGTGGTGTTTCAATAAAGCACCTTTATAAGAAAGGATAGCTCTAGCAGTATCAGTTGGTTGTGCACCATTGTGTAACCATTTAACTGCACTATCAAGGTTTAAGTCGATAGTTGCTGGGTTTGTGTTTGGATTGTAAGTACCGATTTTCTCTAAGTATTTACCATCTCTTTTTGAGCGTGCATCTGCAGCTACAACCCAGTAAAAAGGTTTTCCTTTTTTACCGTGTCTTTGTAATCTAATTTTTACTGACATAATCGTTTGATTAAATTTTGAGGTACTCGACCCCTATTAATTAAGGGCGCAAAGATATAATTTTTTTCTGAATTGTGCGTTCAAAACTATATTAAATGTCTTTAAGGTGTATTATTCTTAAAATTTTGTTGTTTTTGAGCTTGCTTTTTAGCTATTTCTTTTAAATCAAATACTTTTGCATTAAATTATTCTGTATGAAAAAATATTTTTATTTTCTTTCATTACTTCTTGTACTCACCTCTTGTACAGAAGAGATAAAGTTCAATAACCCTGCATTTCAAGCTTTAAAAGATAATGATTTTTGGAGAGCCCAGAGTTATAGCGCACACATCGACACAGATGGGAGAGTAGTCATTGAAGGAACATTGGGTTTTGAAAAAGTGAGTCTGCAAACGGCTTCTTCAGGTGAAAAAACCTATGTTCTTGGTGTTGATGCAATTTCAAAAGCATCCTATTTAAATACGCTTCCGGCTGAAGTAGAAGGATTCTCTACAGGAACCAATATTGGGGACGGGCTGATTGTGATTACGGAATATAATACAGAAACTAACACGATTTCAGGAACTTTTAAATTTAGTGCGGTGAATCCGGAAGAAAATAATACCGAAAAATCAGAAGTCCATTTTACAGAGGGAGTGTTTTACAAAGTTCCACTAGAACCTGTCCAATAAGACATTGCTTGTAATTTGATTTCTCATTGCTTGATTCTGGTTGATTTTTACTTTTTTAAATCAAAATAAAAGCATAAATAAACTAATATATAGTGGATTAGAGAAAAATAAGATTACATTTGCTACATTATTATAAATAAGTACATATGAACATTTTTGTTGGAAGCCTTCCATTCAGTATTGAGGAAGCAGATTTAAGAGAGTCTTTCGAGGCTTACGGAGCAGTTGATTCAGTTAAAATCATTACTGATAAATTCACTGGAAGAAGCAAAGGATTTGGTTTCGTTGAGATGCCAAACGATAGCGAAGCTCAAAAAGCAATTGATGAATTGAACGGAGCTACTGTTCAAGGACGTGCAATTGTTGTTAATAAATCTGAACCGAAACCTGAAGGTGAAAGAAGAAGCTTCAATAACAACCGTGGAGGTGATTCTCGCGGAGGTTACGGAAACAACCGTGGTGGTGGAAATGACCGTGGTGGTAACAGAGGAGGATATTAATATTTTTTTCTAAATATACAAAAGGCGTCAATTTTTATTGACGCCTTTTTTTTGTGCCGTATTTTGCCTGTGCGTCTCTACGGTTATTTTTAAGACAAATTCGCAACCAACCAATCTCCAACTTCGCTGGTTTTATATGTTTTTGCACCTTTTGGGGCTAAATCTTCTGTAACAAATCCTTGTTCCAACGATTTATTGACAACAGCTCTAATAGCTTCCGCTTCTTCTTTTAGTCCAAAAGCATCTTCGAACATCATAGCAGCAGATAAAATCGTTGCCAGAGGGTTCGCAATATTTAAACCAGTTGCTTGTGGATAAGATCCGTGGATGGGTTCGTAAAGTGAAGTGTGTGTACCAACAGAAGCTGAAGGCATTAATCCCATTGATCCGGAAATTACAGAAGCCTCGTCTGTTAAGATATCTCCAAATAAATTTTCGGTGATTAAAACATCATAAGAATTTGGCCATTGTACTAAACGCATGGCAACCGCATCAACAAACTCGTAAGAAACGGTTACTTCCGGATAGTCTTTTTCCATTGCTTGTACGGTTTCTCTCCATAAGCGAGAAGTTTCTAATACGTTTGCTTTGTCCACACAACACAGTTTTTTGCTGCGGGTCATGGCTAGTTCGAAACCTTTTTTGGCCAAACGTTGTACTTCAACTCTGGTGTAGACGCAATTGTCAAAAGCAGTTTCTCCACCATCTTTTCTTCCTTTTTCGCCAAAGTAAATTCCTCCGGTAAGTTCTCTTAAGAAAACTAAATCTGTTCCTTCGATTCTTTCTCTTTTTAAAGGAGAATTGTCAATTAGAGAAGGGAAAGTAAAGGTTGGACGAACATTGGCGAACAAACCTAGTTTTTTACGCATCAATAATAAACCTTGTTCCGGACGAACGGGTGCGCTTGGATCGTTATCATATTTCGGATGTCCGATTGCTCCAAATAAAACGGCATCTGCTTTCATACAGATTTCGTGTGTTTCATCAGGATAAGGAACACCAACGGCATCAATGGCACAGGCGCCTGTAAGTGCGGGTGTCCAAGTTATTTCGTGATTGAATTTTTTTGCAATAGCATCAGATACTTTTACGGCTTCATTAATTACCTCAGGACCAATTCCGTCTCCTGCTAATAGGGCTATGTTAAATTTCATTATTTTATTGTTTGTTTTTTTAGTTTCTAAGTTTCTGAGTGACTGAGTTTCTAAGTTTTAGGGTTTTGAGGAACTTAGCATCTAAATTCAAAGATTTTAAAACTTAGAATTTTAGGGCCTTAGAACCTTAGCAACTTAGGTAACCACATTCAGCATTTTCTGAGTGGCAATAATTGCGGCAACGGTTTGATCAGAATCCAGACCTCTGGTTTTGAATTCTTTTCCGTTGTTTACCCAAGTGATGATGGTTTCGCATAAAGCGTCAGAACTACTTCCCGGGGGAATTCTGACCGCATAGTCGATTAATTTTGGCAGCGTTAATTTCTTTTGTTTGTAAATTTTAGACAAAGCATTCATAAAGGCATCAAACTGACCATCTCCTTGTGCGTTTTCTTCAATTATTTCTCCGTCAAATATCAGGCATAAAGTGGTTGATGGGCGCATTCCTTTTGAGTGCACTAATATATAGGACTCGATTTTTATTTTTTCTTCGTAAGTATGACTGTCTAAAACATCAGAAATAATATAAGGAAGGTCTTCCTTGGTAACGGTTTCTTTTTTGTCTCCTAATTCGATGATTCTTTGGGTGACTAATTTTAAATCTTCCTGGTTTAGTTTTAAACCTAATTCCTGCAGGTTTTTTTCGATATTGGCTTTTCCTGAAGTTTTTCCGAGCGCGTATTTTCTTTTTCGTCCAAAGCGCTCCGGAAGCAAATCATTAAAATATAAGTTGTTTTTGTTGTCACCATCGGCATGAATACCGGCGGTTTGTGTAAAAACATTATCGCCGACAATTGGTTTGTTGGCAGGAATTCGGTAACCGGTAAAAGTCTCCACCAATTTGCTTACAGTATAAAGAGAGGTCTCTTTTATACTAATGCTAACTTCGGGCATATAATCGTTTATTACTGCGACGGTACTTTCCAGAGGAGCGTTTCCTGCTCGTTCTCCCATTCCGTTTACGGTAACATGCAGGCCATGAATGCCTCCTTTTATAGCTTCCATAACATTGGCTACGCTTAAATCGTAATCGTTATGAGCGTGAAAATCAAAATGGATATTGGGATATCGGGCTGTGATTTTTGAAATAAATTCAAAAGCTTGTGATGGAATTAATACGCCAAGAGTGTCCGGGAGTAAAATTCTTTTTACAGGCTGTTGTGTTAAAAAATCTAAGTATTGAAATACATATTCGGGAGAATTACGCATACCGTTGCTCCAGTCTTCCAAATAAACGTTGGTGTCTATGTTGTTTTCTTGAGCAAGTGTAATGGTTTGGGCAATTTCAGAAAAATGCTGTTCCGGTGTTTTTTTTAATTGATGGGTCAGATGATTCAGAGAGCCTTTGGTTAGTAGATTTTGAACTTTGGCTCCTGTTTTTTTCATCCATTCAATCGAAAGACCGCCGTCAACAAAAGTCAAAACTTCTATTCGTTTGGTATAACCTCGTTCTTCGGCCCAGGACATAATGCCTTTTACGCCTTGAAATTCGCCTTCGCTTACACGGGCAGAAGCAATTTCGATTCGGTCAATATTTAGTTCTTCCAACAACAATTGTGCAATGGTTAGTTTTTCTGCAGCAGAAAAAGAAACTCCTGAGGTTTGTTCGCCATCACGGAGTGTCGTATCCATTATTTCAATTTTTCTTTTTTTCATAGCCAGTTTCGGAATTCCTTTTTTAAAAGTAAAATTTAGTTGTGTTGTTTTGATTGGTCTAACTTATAAAGACCCGACTGATTTCAAAAAACCAGTCGGGCCCAATAGCGTGAGTTGGATTTTTTTAGTATGGAAGTTTATCGGCAAAAGCCACAATATCTTCACTAATGTTTTGCAGGTAATCAATGTCGTCAAAGCCATTGATCATGTTATTCTTTTTGTATCCGTTAATGGCAAAAGATTCTTTTTGACCCGTTGCCAATAAAGTAATCGTTTGTTCCGGTAAATTGATTTCTAATGCTGTTTTAGGATCGGCTTCGATGGCGTTGAAAATAATTTCAGCAAATTCCGGGCTTACTTGTACCGGTAAAACACCAATATTAAGACAGTTTCCTTTGAAGATATCAGCGAAGAAACTGGAAACTACAGCGCGGAATCCATAGTCATAAACCGCCCAGGCAGCATGTTCTCTGGAAGATCCTGAACCGAAGTTTTTTCCCCCAACCAAAATTTGCCCCGAGTAGGTAGCATTGTTTAAAACGAAATCAGCTTTCGGAGTATCGTCTCCATTGTATCTCCAATCTCTAAAAAGGTTGTCTCCAAAACCTTCTCGTTTTGTAGCTTTTAAGAAACGGGCCGGTATGATTTGATCGGTGTCTACGTTTTCAATTGGCAGCGGCACAGCACTGCTGGTAAGGATATTAAATTTATCGTATGCCATTGTGATTTTAGATTTTAGGATTTTAGATTTTAGATTTTCCTTAAGTAGGACGAAATCGTAAACGCTAAAATGATTTTCTGTTAAATAATGTAAGTGAATTTTTTTTTGAAGGTTTTAGATTTTAAAGCAGCAATGCCATTCGCAAAGTGAAATTTAAAATCTAAAATCTTCAATCTAAAATAACTCTCTAGGATCTGTTAGTTTTCCGGTAACGGCAGCAGCGGCAGCCATAATTGGACTTGCTAAAAGTGTTCTTGAACCCGGACCTTGACGGCCTTCGAAATTTCTATTTGAAGTACTCACTGCGTATTTTCCTGCCGGAACTTTGTCATCATTCATTGCCAGACAGGCAGAACATCCCGGTTGACGTAATACGAAACCGGCTTCTGTCAAAATATCCAATATACCTTCTTCTTTAATTTGAGCTTCTACAACGTGAGAACCTGGAACTAACCAAGCAGTTACATTTTCTGCTTTTTTTCTTCCTTTTACAATTTCAGCAAAAGCTCTGAAATCTTCAATACGTCCATTGGTGCAACTTCCTAAGAAAACGTAATCAATTGGTTTTCCAATCATAACATCGTCTTCCTGAAAGCCCATGTAGGCAAGAGATTTTTTATAGGTTTCCTCACCGCCTTCCACTTGGTTGGCGTTCGGAATATGTTTAGAGATACCAATTCCCATTCCCGGGTTAGTACCATAAGTAATCATAGGTTCAATGTCTGAGGCTTTGATGTTTAGTTCAGCATCAAAAACAGCATCAGCATCCGTTTTTAGGGTTTTCCAGTAAGCAACTGCATTGTCCCAAGTTTCGCCTTTTGGAGCGTATAGCTTGCCTTCAAGGAAATCAAATGTTTTTTGATCGGGAGCAATCATACCACCACGAGCGCCCATTTCGATACTTAGGTTACAAACGGTCATACGGCCTTCCATGGTCATGTTTTCAAAAACATCACCGGCATATTCAACAAAATATCCGGTACCACCTGAAGTAGTTAATTGTGCAATAATATAAAGAGCAACATCTTTTGGGCCAACACCTTTGCTTAATTCGCCATTTACGTTGATACGCATTTTCTTTGGTTTAGGCTGCATAATACATTGTGTAGAAAGTACCATTTCGACCTCAGAAGTTCCGATACCGAAAGCAATTGCTCCAAAAGCACCATGAGTAGAGGTATGCGAATCTCCGCAAACAATAGTGGCACCTGGCAAAGTAATTCCGTTTTCAGGACCTACTACGTGTACAATTCCATTTTTTTTATGTCCTAATCCCCAGTGCGAAATACCGTATTCGGCGGCATTATCTTCAAGCGCTTTAAGCTGATTGGCAGATAAAGCGTCTTCAACCGGTAAATGTTGGTTTATAGTTGGTGTATTGTGATCGGCAGTTGCAAAAGTACGTTCCGGATATAAAACGGTAACGCCTCTGGCTTTTAATCCTAAAAAAGCAACAGGACTCGTAACTTCGTGAATGAAATGACGGTCAATAAAAAACACATCCGGTCCATCTTCAATTTTACGTACTACATGTGAATCCCATACTTTGTCAAATAATGTCTTACTCATTTTTTATTTTTTTTATTTGTAATTTTATAACTACCGCAATTCTTTGGTAATTATAATAGGAAAACAAAATTAAATAAAGATATAAAGTAGTCAATTTCAATATTGCATTATATACGATACCCAAACTAAAATACAAATTAAGATTCGCTTTTATTCCGTAAAACTGAATTCCAAAATTAAAGTGGAAATTGATTTTGTATTTCTTTTAATGAGGAGTTGTTTTATGGTTGCTGCAGTTTTTTGTAATTAGCAATTTTACCTTAGATTCAATGTAAAATGACTGATTTTATAGGTTTTAATGCCGTAAAATAGTGATTATTGATAGTTTTGATTTTGTTTTTGAATTTCTGAAAGCGTGGATGAAAGCTCTTTTTTGAGGTGTAAAACGAAGATTTTTGAAAGACTTTATTTGTTTTTTTTTGATTCCAATACTACGACATCCAAGAAAGTGAATTTTTGTTTTTTAGAATGGAAATATAAGATATTAAGGTTGTTTAGGACGAATTTAGGTGTAATGACAACTATCTGACATTTGCCTCGCGAAAAGGCTCTTAATTTTGATATTTCTAATAAAAATAAATAAAATCATGAATTTAAATCAGATTGCTTACAGAATTGGTGTTTTCGGAACTGTTATTATTTTGCTTTGGGTTGGGCTTTTTAAGTTTACTGCTGTAGAAGCAGGAGCTATAAAAGGTTTAGTCGAAAATCATTTTGCAATGGGCTGGATGTACAAAGTAATGTCAGTGCAACAGGTTTCGAATGTAATAGGAATATTTGAAGTAGTTACGGGAATAGGTCTGGCATTGTCTTTTTTTAATAAAAAAATAGCGATGTACTCGGGTTTGGCATCGGCGGTTATTTTTGTTACTACATTGAGTTTTCTTTTTACAACGCCGGGTGTTTTTAAAATGGTTGAGAATTTTCCTGTTACGGACTTTTTTATTCTTAAAGATATTCCTTATTTGGCTATTTCGTTACTGGTTTATGCGAAAAGCAAAGAATAAAAAATGGTTTCTCATTTGGGTTAAAAGCGGTATTTTACTGTTGCAAGTAAATACCGGGGAACTAAATCTATAGTAGCTTTATAAGAGGTGTAACTATCTAATGTAACCAATGTAAATTCGTTCTCGTTGGTTACATTATTGAACAGGAGGCGATAAGAAAAGCGGCTGTTTTCAGGAGTGTAATTGGCAATAATGTTTACAAAACTGTAATTTTGAGTATTAATTTTATAATAGGTCGTATTGACTTCGGCTAACCATACTTTTGAAATTTTATAGTTACAGTTAATGAAAGCATCTTTGGTTGTATTGGTAGTAAGTGTATTATTGAAATTTGTCTGATAGTAGTTGTAATTGAAACCAAAATCAAAGTTTACGACTAAGCTATAATAACTTGTTGCTGAAAAGGAATACTGACTATTGTAACTTTTTAGGTTTGTAAAGTCTTGGTTGTTTACTTTTGTCGGAGTATTACTCCAGGTTTGTTGTGTGGCTATCTTGGTGGCCCATTTTAGTTTTTTCAGGTAATTAATGAAGCTAAAAGAGGCGTTATAATTTTCTCCTCCGTTTGTAACGATATAGTTTTTGAAGTTGAAATTCTGAGTAATCAGGTTATCGATATTAAGCGTTTTCTTCAATTTTGTATAGACTAAATTGGTCTTAACAGAAAATCCCTTTTCATCTTTGTACAAGGTGTGTAAAAAAGAAATGGTTTTGTTTTTTAAAAGTGCAACATCAGAAACTCCCTTTTCGAAAGTTCGGTAGTCTGCCAGTAAATAGTTTGTTTTTAGATAATTAATTTCAGGCAGAGAACTGTTTTCGGAATAGTTTAACCGGAATGTCCCTAAGCGTGTTTTTTTTAGATTAAATGAAAATACAGGATTAAAAAAATGAAAATGTTGCTGAGAAATATTGCGTGCAAAGTTATTTTGAACATATTTCAGATTAGCTGTAAAATCTGTTTCAGAAGTAAAATTGTACCGGATTCCCGCATCGAAAGAAAATATGGTTTGATTTGTGTTTGTGTCTACCTGGTAGTCTGTCTTTTGTTTTTGGTCGATAAGAAAATCTGAAACGATTGATTCTTTGCTTTTTTCGTATTGAAAAGCAAGAACAGATTCTAGTTTTTTGTACTTCGAAATCAGTTTACTTTTGATTCCAAAATACTGGATTTTAGTATCCCCCTTTTGGTCAATCTGAGCTTCCGGATCTATTTTGAAAAATTCATTTAAAAAGGGAGATTTTAATCTGTTTTTCTCATTCAAATAATCGCTTCCCAAATAAATATAATTGTTTAATATTGTTTGATTCGATAAGCTGTAACTGTGGTTAAGATGATTGTAAAAAGTATAATTGCTGTTTTTAGAATTCTGATTGATTTGCTCATTATTAAATAAGAGATTTGAATTTATAACATCAGGATTGTTCTTGTAAATAAATAAGTTAGTGAGATAATTGTCTTCATTCCCTGAATATTTAAGTTCAATTTCTCCTGATGAAAGTGTTTTTTTGCCGGAATAGTGATTGGCTTCGGAGTTGATTATAGGTTGCGGGTCTATGTTGTAAATTGTTTCTGAAAAAGAATGCTGAATTTGATGGTCATTAGTAAAATAGCCAACCCCACGAAGGGTTAAGGAAGGTTTAAGTTTTGTGGTAAAACTTAAAGAATTAAATAGTGCTTTGTTAAAGACGCTTTGAGATTTACTGAAAGAACTGTTTTCATTACTGTTGATAACGTATTGTTTTCTTGCCTTTTTTTCGATTCGGTCTGCCCCAAAAAAATCAAGATTTATACTGGATTCTTTTATAAGTGAAGTTGCTTTTTCGCCTGAATTGTTGTAGTCTGCCAAGTAAAAGATTTTGATCTTCTTTTTTAATAGTCCGAGATTAATACCTTCTTTCCATCGGTTTTCAGAAATTATGCCAGCTCCGGCCGTTATGTTGCCGAACCAGATATTTTGCTTGTCTTTTTTTAACTTCAGATTCAACGCAACTTTATCCGAATTATTCATTTTTTTGAAAATGGGATTATCTTCAAATGCTTCTATTATTTGCACTTCATCAAGTGTTTTTGCATCCAGATTTTTGGACAGTAAGGTGTAGTTCTTATCAAACAAATCTTCTCCTTCAACAAGTAATTTATCAATAGGTTTTCCATGGGCTTTTATAGAGCCGTCTTTCTGAACTTCGATACCGGGTAATTTTTTTAAAATGTCTTCTATTGTTTGCTCTGTTTGGTTAGAAAAAGCGCTCGCCTTTATAGTGGTCGTATCCTGATTGATTCTTACTTTTTTGTGCGATTCTATTACGACTTCCTTCAAACTTTCTTGTTGGGATTCCAGAGAAACAGAGTGATTTATTTCAGTCTTTGTGCTGAGATCAATTACGTTTGTGTTTTTAGCAAAGCCTAAGCAAGAAATTTCTATACTTACAATTCCGCTGGCTGGTTTTTTTAATTGAAGAGTATAGTTTCCCTCTTCATTAGCAAAAGTATAGAATAGAATATTTCCAGAGTTGTCTAAAATAACAACAGAAGCCCTTTCGACGCTTCTGTTCTGTTTGTCTTTTATAGTTCCCGATATTTTAATATTTTGGGAAAATGCAATAAAAGGGATGAAAAAAATAAAAGAGAATAGTTTTAGCATTTAATTTCAGAATATTTCGGTGCTAATATCATTCATTCCAGCTGCTTTTATCGTAACACCATGTTCTTTTCCTAATAAAATAGCCTTGTTTTTGTTTTTTTCTATCAACTTTTCTAAAATCATTTTATACTCGTCAATTGAGACCCAATTGGTAGGAGTGCCTTGATTGATGGGCTTAATTTTCGGAACAGATACATTTTTCGACGGGTATTCTAGTGATTTGAAATAGATGTATAATTCCTTCTTGGTGTCATAAGCTTCGAGTATTAATCCGGGTAATCCCTGCAGTTTCCAAGGCCCAAACGGAACAGGAATCTCTTTGGTAAACCAGACGGTGTAATCCCGTCCTCTAAAATGCCCGGTTGCTTTATTGCAAAGAAGATTTCCAATTTTTTTCGTTTCAGGGTCAATTTTCCATTCTATTGCTACACGCTTTTCTTTTCCGTAAATCTCATTAGAATATTTTTTATTCCACCACAAACTATCTTTGGCTCTGTCGTAATATACCTGTTTTCCTTGTTCTAAGGTATGTTTCCCGAGGTAAATCTGTTTGATTTCCCCTTCTGCCTTTTTTTTCTTTTGACTTTCAATATTAGATTCATTTTCCAGAGAATCTTTGGCGCTAACATAATAGGACTGGTTTTGGTCAAAAATAAGGTAAGAGTTAAAATCTAAGCCATTAGGACCTCCCTTGCCCGGACTTTCGATGTGCCCATAATACACAATTCCTTTGTTTTGAGCATAAGAGTAGGTGTAAATTGTAAATACTGTGAGGAGTAGTAGTTTTTTCATAAGTATCATTTTATAATGCTTTATGCTGTTGTTTTTAGATTTTAGCTACAAAGTTCTAAAGCTAAATCTACTATTTGTCCAATGGAACATCCGTCACAAGTAAATGCCCAGCCGGTTCCGTCTCCACAATCAACAGTTACATCGTATACTTGGATTAATGGGTTTGATTCTAAAACGGGTTCAACAATTTTATTTTCGATTACAAAGGATTTGTTGATTTCCTTATTTACTTCTGGATTTATGTTTTTTGAGCTGCTATTTGCGAAAACTCCAACAGACATAAGAACTGTAATGGCTAATGTGAATATTGTTTTCATAATTTTTAGGTTTTTGGTTAAATTAATAAAATTTTAACAGCATAAAGCAGGCTAATTTATAGAATAAAACCATATAAAAATTAAAAATTTAACAGGTTTTTTTTTAATCACGTATAATTACGGAGGAATAGTAGTACAATTAACAAAAAACTTATGTGGCTTTATCGGCAAGCCTCCTTAAGTATTTCTGCTATTGTTTCAGGGGAATAATAATGACAATGTATGTAATAAAGGTTGCCATCTCTGCAATCAATAGCGATTAAAGTTGCTTCATCTGCCATTATGGAATTTGATTCTAAAATTGTTTCTAGTGCATTATTTTTTGATTGCGAAAGGTTTAATAATGTTTTTTGAGTCGTTGTTTGCGAAAGCGCCAACAGACGTAAGAACTGTGAGGACTAATGTGAATATTGTTTTCATCGTTTTCCGGTTTTTTCAGTTTAATTAATAGGGGGTAACAGCATAAAACGCAGCTGATTCGCAGAAAAGGATTAAAATTAATAAAAATTAACAGGTTTTATTTTGAAAAAAAATAGCAATCCCGATAGGATTTTGCTCAAAAAAGAGAATGTCGGGAAAAATCCTGATGTTGATAAAATCTATTTCGTCAATAGCCTAAAAAAGACTAATTTTGAACTTCCTCCATTTTTTAATTTAAAGTTCTTTATGGTTCATGAAATCAGTGTTTTATGAATGATGAAGTTTTGAATTTGGGGGTTTAATTTTTGTCTTTTAAACCTATGTATTTAATATTCGATACTGAAACTACTGGATTACCAAAACGTTGGGATGCTCCAATAACCGATTCTGATAACTGGCCTCGCTGTATACAAATTGCTTGGCAGTTGCATGACGATATGGGGAAACTGATAGAACATCAGGACTATCTGGTAAAACCTGACGGATTTAATATCCCATATGACGCGGAACGTATTCACGGAATTTCTACAGAATTAGCAGAAGCTGATGGAATTACGCTTGCCGAAGTTTTGGAGAAATTCAATATCGCTTTAAGTAAAACCAAATATATTGTAGGTCAGAATTTGGGTTTTGACGTTAATATTATGGGTGCTGAATTTCATAGAATGGGTGTGGACTCTCCAATGAGTTCTATGCCTGTTTTAGATACCTGTACCGAAGTTACGGCCTCCTTATTACAACTTCCGGGAGGTAGAGGTGGAAAATTCAAATTACCAACTCTTACAGAATTACACAGTTATCTTTTCGATAAGCCTTTCGCGGAAGCGCACAACGCAACTGCCGATGTTGAGGCAACGACGCGTTGTTTCCTGGAGTTAATCAGAAGAGAGGTTTTTACCAAAGAAGAGTTAGATGTACCAAAGGATTATTTTGGAGAATTTCAAAATAAAAACCCGCAGCCGATCAAACTTATCGGTCTAAAACACATCAATTTAAAAGCAGCTTCTGATAAAATCAGAGAACAGTTGCGAGCATTAGAATCCGATGGAAAAGAAACGGTTGTTTCGGAGTCTGATCAACAAGATTTTATAGCGGCGAAATATTCGCATTTACACAATCATACACAGTTTTCGGTTTTACAATCTACTATTGGTATTGGTAATATTGTTGCGGCTACGGCCAAAAATGGTATGCCGGCTGTTGCGATGACAGATACCGGAAACATGATGGGAGCCTTCCACTTTGTGAGTGCGGTGATGAATCATAATAAAGCGGCTTCCGGTAAAAATAAAGCTTTGGTTGATGCTGGCGAAGAGCCAACAGAAATGGAAATTAAGCCAATTGTCGGATGTGAATTTAATGTCTGCGACAATCATTTAGATAAAAGTAAAAAAGACAACGGTAATCAGATTGTGTTATTAGCCAAAAACAAAAAAGGTTATCACAATCTGGCTAAAATGTCTTCGATTGCGTTTACCGACGGATTCTATTATGTTCCCAGAGTCGATCGAAAAATTATCGAGTACTATAAGGAAGACATTATGGTGCTTTCCGGGAATTTATATGGAGAGATTCAGAGTAAAATTTTGAACGTTGGTGAAAATCAGGCGGAAGAAGCCTTGATTTGGTGGAAAGAGCAATTTGGGGATGATTTTTATCTTGAAGTTATGCGCCACAATCAGGAAGATGAAAATCGTGTTAACAAAACCCTGATTGAATTTTCACAGAAACACAATGTCAAGTTAATTGCGACAAACAATACCTACTATTTAAATAAGGAAGATGCCAATGCACACGATATTTTGTTGTGTGTAAAAGATGGTGAAAAACAAGCAACACCAATTGGTCGTGGCCGAGGTTACCGCTACGGATTACCGAATCAGGAATACTATTACAAGTCGCAAGAAGAGATGAAAAAGCTCTTTTCTGATTTGCCTGATGCGATTATCAACATTCAGGAAATTGTCGACAAGGTGGAGATTTACTCACTTTATCGCGATGTATTGCTTCCGAAATTTGATATTCCTGAGGAATTTTTAGTGGTAGAAGACGAGGCTGACGGTGGTGTTCGCGGTGAAAATAAATATTTGCGTCATCTTACCATGACGGGGGCAAAAAGGCGATACGGTGAAATTACCGAATCGATTCAGGAACGTCTGGACTTTGAGTTGTTGACGATTTCGAATTCCGGATATCCGGGTTACTTTTTGATTTGTCAGGATTTCATCGCCGAAGCCAGAAACATGGATGTTTCGGTAGGTCCCGGTCGTGGATCTGCGGCGGGTTCTGCAGTAGCCTATTGTTTAGGAATTACCAACATTGACCCGATTAAGTACGATTTGCTTTTTGAGCGTTTCCTGAATCCGGATCGTGTATCCATGCCCGATATTGATATCGATTTTGATGATGAGGGTCGTGGTCGTGTTATGGATTATGTAATCAATAAATATGGTAAGAATCAGGTAGCGCAAATTATTACCTATGGTAAAATGGCGACTAAATCTGCGATTCGTGATACGGCTCGTGTACTGGATTTACCACTATTTGAAGCCGATAGAATAGCAAAATTGATTCCGGGAATGATGCCGTCAAAATGGAATTTGGCGCGTTTTATTTCTGAAAGTGAAGACGATATTAAAAAAGCACTTCGTTCGGATGAATTTGATAATGTAAAGGAATTAATTGCCATTGCCAATGAAGATGATTTGGCAGGTGAAACCATTCAGCAAGCAAAAATTCTGGAAGGATCGATGCGAAATACAGGTATCCATGCCTGTGGTGTAATCATTACGCCATCGGATATTACCAATTTCGTTCCGGTTACAACCGCAAAAGATTCGGATTTATATGTAACTCAGTTTGACAACTCGGTCGCAGAAAGTGCCGGATTGCTTAAAATGGACTTCTTGGGTCTGAAGACCCTTACGCTGATAAAAGATACCGTTAAACTGGTAAAATACAGAAACGGAATCGATCTGAATCCCGATGAATTTCCTATTGATGACGCTCCGACTTATGAGCTTTTCCAGAGAGGAGAAACCGTTGGAATCTTCCAATACGAGTCGCCCGGGATGCAGAAATACATGAAAGAACTGAAACCGACGGTGTTTGGAGATTTAATTGCCATGAATGCTTTATATCGTCCGGGACCGTTAGAGTATATTCCTTCTTTCGTTCGAAGAAAAAACGGGGAAGAAGAAATTAAATACGATTTAGATGCCTGTGAAGAATATTTAGGAGAGACTTACGGAATTACAGTTTATCAGGAGCAGGTAATGCTTTTGTCGCAATCATTGGCTGATTTTACAAAAGGTGAGGCCGACGTTTTGCGTAAAGCGATGGGTAAGAAACAAAAGGACGTACTGGATAAAATGAAACCTAAATTTGTGGAACAAGCTGCAAAAAAAGGACATGATGCAAAGGTTTTGGAGAAAATCTGGAAAGACTGGGAGGCTTTTGCGAGTTACGCCTTCAACAAATCTCACTCGACTTGTTATGCCTGGATTGCCTATCAAACGGCTTACTTAAAAGCACATTATCCGGCGGAATATATGGCGGCGGTTCTTTCGAATAATATGAATGATATCAAACAGGTATCCTTTTTTATGGAAGAATGTAAACGTATGGGATTGGCAGTATTAGGTCCAGACGTGAATGAGTCGTACTATAAATTTACAGTAAATGATGATTACGCTGTTCGTTTTGGAATGGGTGCGATCAAAGGAGTAGGTTCGGGAGCAGTAGAAACGATTGTTGAAACCAGAAAAGACGGGAAGTACAAGTCCATTTTTGATTTGGCCAAACGAATTGATTTGCGTGCAGCCAATAAAAAAGCGATCGAAAATCTGGCTCTTGCCGGTGGTTTTGATTCGTTTGAAGGGACTACAAGAGCGCAGTATTTTCATGATGACGGAGATGGGATTACGTTTTATGAAAAAGCCATACGCTACGGATCGAAGTTTCAGGAGAACGAAAATTCATCGCAAGTGAGTTTGTTTGGAGAAACGAGTGAAGTGCAAATCGCAGAGCCTATTGTGCCTCCTTGTGAAGACTGGAGTACAATGGAGAAACTTTCAAGAGAAAAAGAAGTCGTTGGAATTTATATTTCGGGTCATCCACTGGATGATTTTAGATTTGAAATGAAATACTTTTGTAATGCCCGATTAGAAGCTTTAAAAAGCATGGAACTTTATGTAGGTAAGAGTTTAAACTTTGCCGGTATTGTTAGCAATTTCCAAAGGAGAACGGCTAAAAATGGTAAGGATTGGGCGATTTTCACCTTAGAGGGATATGATGAAAGTTTTGAGTTTAAAATTTTTGGGGAGGAATACCTGAAGTTCTACCATTTCTTATACAACAACCAATTCGTTTATTTGAAAATCTTAATTAAAGACGGTTGGGTAAACAGAGATACCGGTAAAAAAACGGATCCAAGGATGCAGTTTGTTGAGGTGAGGCAGCTGCAGGATATTCTGGAGACATTTGCCAAAAAATTGATTTTGTTATTAAATATTAAAGACTTGCAAACCGAGTTCATCCATAAACTAAGCCATTTATTTAATGAAAATAAAGGCGATAACTCGGTGACTTTTGAAATCATGGAATTAGAAAAGGTGAAGCGATTGGTTGAGGTAGAAACACCAACAGATTTTGAAGAAACAGAAGACGCTGTTTTTGAAGAGGAGAACGATGGTGAGGAAAATGCAATTGAAGCAACCAAAATTCAGGAAGTAAATGAGGTCGAAGAAATAAAAGTGGTGACCAAATTAACCATGCCAAGCCGTAGACTAAAGGTTAAGATTTCGACGGAACTATTAGAGGAATTAGAAAAAATGCAGATTAATTTTAAGCTGAACTAAATTTTAACAGTTAAAATTTAAAAGAATGCATTTTTTTTTAGTTAAAATTATGCATGCATAATAGTTTTTTAGTAATATTGCCCAAAATTACAACGATTTCGTTCCAAGTCTAACCATGCAAACTCGTGAATTATGTTAAAATAATTTAAGTTTGTATAAATTAATTAAAACAAAATTATGAAAAAGAACCTATTTCTATTAGGATTATTAGTTTGCTCTATGGCCACAATGGCGCAGACAGAAAAAGCAGAGAAACCGGAAAGCTGGTATTTTAAATTGGGTGGATCTTACTTCATTCAAACTGCTGCTACTGAATTTCCAACTGTAGGGGGAAATCTTCCTTTAGATAAAACCTATGTAGGAGGTAAATTAGTTTCTGAAGAAAGTGTTACAGGTTCTTTTGGAGAAGGTTTTAGAACAGGTATAACTGCAGGATATAGATTCAATGCTCGTTTAGGGGTTGAGTTAGGTGTTAATTATTACACTAGTAACGATAAGACAATGGCACAAACCAGATCAGATTTGCCTATCACTCCAGCAGGTGTGTATAGCTTCAAATCAGTAGGTCAGATTACTGCTTTTGATCTTGCTCCGGCTTTAGTGTTATTTTTAGGAGAGCACAAAGGTTTTGAGCCTTATACAAAAGTTGGGGTTTTAGTTCCTATTCACGGAGATTTAGAGATTACTAGTGATGCTTATGCACCAATTGCTTTTGCTCCATCAGGAGCTCCAACTGCTTTTGGAGAGATTCATAGTGTTGATAAAGTAAAGCCAAATCCTACTTTAGGATTTACGGCAGCTTTAGGTACTTCATATAAAATTGGAAAAAACCTTTCTGTTTTTGCAGAATTAGAGTACCGTAACTTTACAGTACACGGAAAAACAAAAGAAACAACAGAATTTACAATTAATGGACAAGATGCTATGGCGACCAGAACCAAAGCTCAAATTCATACAAACTATAGAGATAGATTAGATGTTAATTCTAACAATCCTTTATTCAATCCTAATACGGCAACAATGGATACTAAGGATACAACCAGACCTAATGATGCAATGGATGAACTAAGTTCTTACGTTGGAATTAGTGGTTTAGGTATGACTTTAGGGTTTAAATACAGCCTATAATTTTATAGCAATTTTAGTTTTTAGAAAAAAGAGGATATTCAATTTTGAGTATCCTCTTTTTGTTTGTTAGGGGTGAAATTTCAATTTTTGGCGCTTTTTTGTCCTTTCGACGAAGGAGAAATCACACTCGTAACTCGACAAAGATTGGCGATTTTCTATGTGGAATTTCTGATGTGATTTCTCCTTCGTCGAAATGACAATGTGATACTAAAGTTGAGGTGTTTGCTTTTATAGTTGAACCAAGATAAGCTGTGTTTCTACTTCAAGTTTCTAAATTCTTTCAAAACTTCATCGATTACCCAAGTGGTTCTTGATGCGGAGACTCCATTAGAGGGTGATGCATTTTCGTCTCCCAGAAGTTCAGCGACTATGGTTTCTATAAGAGGTTGTTGTATGTGAAGCGGGTTTTCGATGGTAATGCTTTCTTTCTCGCCATTGACAAGTTGAATATGAATGGGGTCATTGCCAAAAGTAGAGAAGGAGATTTTTCCTTTATCCCCTACAATTTCGGTATTGTCATAACGTTCAAAACTGGCAAAGTTCCATAAACCGGAACCGTGAATCCCATTTTCAAACAAAAAGGACATCGAAACCGTATCTTCTGCCGGATAAGCCAAAAGTTGGGAACTCGCATGACCACGAACGGATTGGATTGGTCCAAATAAGTAATCCAGAAAATCGAGCGTATGGCAGGCTAAATCCACAAAAATTCCTCCACCTGAGAGATGCGGTAAAACCGTCCAGGGTAAATTAATTTCATCATCGTAACGTTGCTCAAAAGGGTGGTACAAAACACAATTTACATGTCTTACAGTTCCTATCTTTCCTTGGTCAATTAGTTCTTTTATTTTAAGAAATCGAGGTAAGCGTCTTCTGTAGTAAGCCACAAACAAGGGGACATTATGGGCTTTACAGGTGTTTATCATTTCGTTGCATTCTTCAAATGTCAGCGCCATAGGTTTTTCTACATAAACCGGTTTTCCGGCTTTAGCACACAAAATAGTGTATTCTTTGTGGGAAGAAGGAGGTGTCGCAATATAAACCGCGTCGACTTCGGGATCGTTGATTAAGTCAACGGCATTTGAATACCATTTCGGGACATTATGGCGTTTTGCATAATCTTCCGCAAGTACAGGATCTCTGCGCATCACGGCAACTAAAGCAGAGTTTGGTGTTTTTTGAAAAGCAGGTCCGCTTTTAACTTCGGTTACATTTCCGCAACCAATGATTCCCCATTTTACAATTTTCATTTTTTGGCTTTTTTAGGTATTTCAAATTTAGGAGAAAAGGATTGTTTAAAAAAAGGGTTGCCACGAATTACACGAATTTGCTCTAATTTTTTTTGAAATGCTTGGTCTAAGAAAAATGTTGCCAAAGATTGAAAAGATTTTCACAGATTTTTTTTTAATCATTTTAATCCTTTTAATCTGTGGCAAAAAAGACAAAAAGAATAGCCACGAACTTCAAAAAATATCCCCAAAAATAATTCGGGAGAATTCGTGAAATTCGTGGCTAAAAAAAGCGTTAAAGCCTACTTTTTGAGGTTCTTGTGATTAAGTAAAAAATTATAAGTTGAAGTTAATCCCTAAAACTATATTTCTTCCAATATTAGGAATCCCGTCTGTTTTTAATCTGGAAAGGTGTGCAATGTATTTTTGGTCAAATAAATTGTTTCCGTTCAAGTTTACATCAAAAGCGGTTTTACCTAATTTTACAGTTCCTCCAAAACCTAAATTCACCAAAGTATATCCTTTAGAAGCCGTTTCAAAACCGCTTACATTATCCTGACTGAATGTCGATGAAACGTTAAAAGAAGCAAATCCTTCTTTTAACCAGTTTTTAATATTAAATTCAGTTCTAAGCGTGTTGTTCCAATTGTTAGCCGGAATTAAAGGTAAATAATCCTTGTTGTCTTTTTTACCTGTTACCGTTTCAAAACTGGTTTCAAAATGCAACCAATCTAGCGGATGCGGGTGAAAGTGGAAACCAACTTCACCACCATATAATTTTGCATTGTCCTGTACATAAGCAAAAACATCATTTTCGTCTAAGATTTCTCCTGTTGGGGAAGTGTAGATGTAGTTATTTATATGGTTGTAAAATCCATTAATAAAAAACTCAAAATGGGTGTTCTTGTATTCTAAATTCAGGTCAGTCTGAACGTTTTGCTCTGTTTTTAAATTAGCATTTCCAATCTCGTATCGGTTGGTTCCTTCGTGAACTCCGTTTGAAGTTAATTCGGCTAAGTTTGGTGCTCTGAATCCGGTAGCTACATTTAAACGTAACGTCAAAGGTTCTGCTAATTTGGTTTTGTAACCCAATGAAGCATTAAAACTGTCAAAAGAGCGGTCTAAGGCTTGGAAATAACCTTCTTCATCTGCAACTCCGTGTGCTTGCGAAGTGATGTTTCGATTGTCAAAACGTAGTCCGGCCTGGATAACACTATTGTCCCATTCGTAATTTGCTGTTCCAAAAACACCAAAATCATTGGTAGTAGCATCCGGAATTAAGAATTCTTCTCCCGAATTTTTATTGGTCTGATGCATTCCCTGTACACCAAGGATCGCTTCGATTTTACCAAATTTTGGAAAATGGTATTTTGCATTGTAATTGAAGGTGTTCAATTTCATTCGTAAAGCTGCATTGTTACTGTCCTCAAATTCGCTTCTGTCATTAGAAATATAGCCCAAATCAACATCTAATTTGGAGTCCTGAAAAAAGATAACGTTGTTCAAGCTGAACAAATGATTAAAAATTCCTTGTCTCGGGAACTGGGTGTCTTTGCTTGAAGATTGCTCTGCGATTCCTTCTTCCGGAATTCCGATGTCTAATTTGTTGTAATTGTATCGTAAAACACTCGAGAAACTAGAGTTGCTGTATCCGATTCCGGTTTTAAAATCGGTTTCGTTGTAACGGGTATTGGTTACGCGATCTCCGTCAGGAGTTTTATAATCAGAATGGGTGTTGAAACTTCCACGGGCTAAAAATTTCCAGTTGTCTGTAGACGTTTTTAATCCAATAGAGGAATTACTTCCTTCTGTATTGGTGAAATATTTTTGACTGAAATTGGCTTTGAATGTATTCGCATCAGCAAATTTCTCCGGATTAAAATACAAAACACCACCCAAAGCATCCGATCCGTATAATAAAGAAGCAGGACCTTTGATTACTTCAACGCTTTCGATTCCGGCATCATTTAAACCTAAACCATGTTCGTCTCCAAACTGTTGATTTTCGATACGAACTCCTTGCGAGTATACTAAAACACGGTTACCGCTAAGTCCTCTGATTACCGGTTTTCCGATTGAAGTTCCCGTTGAAATTTGAGAAACTCCCGGAATTGTGGCTAAGCCTTCAATTAAAGTCGAAGTTCCTTTTTGCTGTAATGTTTTGATGCTTTCATGCTCAATTTTCATTACGTTCTGTGATTGCAATTTATTAAAAGGAGTAGAGACAATCACTTCATCCATTTCAAAAATGGATTCCTGAAGTGTAACATCTAAGGTGTTTTCTTTTACAAGTTTGGCAATTGTTTTGTTCTCGGCAGTAAAACCGACAAAAGTAAAGGAAAGTCGTAAGCTACCGTTTGGCAGATTAGTGAATTCGTATTTTCCGTTTGCATCAGTAGTGGTACCTTTGTGTAATTCCGGTGCATAAACTGAAACGCCCGGTATGGGTTGATTTTGAAGGTTGGATACGATTCCGGAAACAGAGTTTTGAGCTGAAAGCAGCCCTGAAAATCCTAAAATAAGGATTACGATTATTTTTTTCATTGGAAAATGATGCTATAGTTAAATGGATTTTTCTTCTTTAAATAAAAAAGGAAAACAACAATAACGTCTGCCTATTCTGATTCAGTCAGAATGGGGAGATGTAGTTTTCTTTTTAAGTTTAAGTAAGAAAGTTATGATTTATGTTTCGAGTGTTTCGAAACTCAGGCAACTATACCAACAGGTGGTCCACGCAACAAATAGGCGCTTTCAGGAAAGGAGAATATCTTTTCTGAAAGGGTAAAGAAATAAGGAATTCCTTCGGTTGCGGTATGAAATTGAAATGAAAATTGTTCCGGAAGTATTGAACTTTCAAAAGAAAAGTGGCATACAAAACAAACGTCATAATTATGATGTTGGTGTGTAATTTCGCCACTTGGATCATTGTAGTCGTGGTGACATTGTTTTTCCGAGAGCTGTTTTACAATATGCTCATAACTGTGTATCGACTGAAACAATATTGAGAACAATACTGTTAGAGCGAAAGAGACACTTAATATGAGTTGCTTTTTCTTCATGCCGTACAAAGGTATAAAAGAACAATCAAAAATGAATTTATTTTTTACTTCTGTTTTGAATTTCTTAATAATAGCACTGTAAAACGTTTTATTTTTAATGAAAAAGAGAATAATTGCGTTCTAATTGTCACCTAAGCTGTCATTATATTATATTTGTAAGTGAAATAAATCAACTTCAAAAAACGTTTGCTTGAAAAACTCTTTAAAACCAAAATACGATATGCGATTACTTTTCAGTTGTTTGTTTTTAGTGTCTTTTTTTTCTGTCTTTTCGCAGGAGGAAACGACGCCTAAAATAGAACCGGTTGTTAAAATCGATTCGTTATATCGGGAAGATCAGTTTTATTTTTCGGTTACGTATAATCTTTTTACGAATGCTCCGACTGGTCTTAAGCAGGATAAATTCTCTGTGGGGCTTTCCGGTGGTTTTTTGCGTGACATGCCAATCAATAAAAAAAGGACTATTGCAATTGCAACCGGGATAGGGTTAAGCTATCAGAATTTCTATCAGAATCTTACTATTTCCAAAGATGCTTCGGGAGCGCTAGTGCATGGGGTAACAGATTACAATGAATTTGTTACCAATAGATTCAGACAATATTTAGTGGATGTTCCGTTGGAGTTTCGCTGGAGAAATTCAACGTATGATAGTTATAAATTTTGGAGGATTTATGGAGGGGTTAAATTTAGTTATATGTTCTCTAATAAATCGGTTTTGGATAACGGAGAGACCACTTATAAAATCACCAACAATCCGTACATCGCTAAATTTCAATATGGAGTCTACCTTGCCACAGGATATAATACTTGGAACATTTATGTGTATTATGGATTGAATCCTTTGTTTCAGGCAGTCAAGACGAACGAAGGTGAAACGGTTGGTGTCAAAACGATTAATGCCGGTTTGATTTTCTATATTTTATAACCACAAATACAAGAATAACAACTGCGGAAGTGTTCCGATTGCAAGACCAATAATTAATTCTTTGTTGGTATGTGCCTGCATTTCCAAACGTGATGAGGCTACTATTCCCGTCAATAAAACTAATAAAGCAGTCCAGTACGGGTTTTGCATCTGAAAATGAATGTTTAATCCAAGTATAAAAATGGTGAGTCCGCTAATGGCCATCATGTGTAAGCTCGCTTTTGTTTTAAAAAGAATAAACACCAGCGCTAAAATGGTACTGAACAAAGCCCCGAGAAAAAAGAAATGAAGTTCCGGATAACGGGTGATAACAATACTTCTCTTTACTAATAGGATATATAAAAAACATTGTAAAATTAAGGGGATTTTACGCTGAGAAGCTTCGTGAACCATAACCGATTTTACGTGTCCGGTAGAGCGAAGCAACATAAAAAACAACACCGGAACCAAAATGGTAATAATTAGAATTTGAAATAAAACATAGTATTTTTCTCTATCCGTAAAAATATCTTCTTTGCAATACAGATAAAACAAAGTGGCATACATCGAGATGAAAATCGGATGAAGGATATAGGAGAATAATGGAAGTATTTTTTTCAAAGCGCATTATTTAAAAGGTGTTCAACAAATATAAATGAATTAATTTTTTTTGCCACGAATTGCGCTAATTTTCACGGATTATTTATTCGCGAATTTCAAAGAGTATATTTCTTCTAATAAATTTAAGAACAGTGACAATTTGCGAAAATTAATGCAATTCGTGGCGAACTCTATTCCGATTTTTAAAACCAATAATTACCGTTAAGTACTCCTTTATTTTAAGAAAATCACAACTCTTTTCTGTTTGTAATGTTTTAAATTTGACAAAAAGAATTTTAAATGAGCATAAACCTAAGAAACCTTATTCCGGTTCTTGAAGCCGAATGGATTGGTTTACATACAGCTATTTTTGTGGATCATGTTTCGATCGACAGCCGTTCGTTGCAAAACGGATCTCAAACCTTATTTTTTGCCTTGTCAGGTGTTAATAATGATGCTCATTTGTATATTTCTGAGCTTATAGACAAAGGTGTTCAAAGTTTTGTGGTGCAATATGTGCCTGATAACTGTAAAGGGAGGGCTAATTTTTTAATCGTAAAAGATACTTTAAAAGCTTTGCAGGAATTTGCAGCTTATTATCGTAATCTTTTTGATTTTCCTGTAATCGGACTAACCGGAAGTAACGGAAAAACCATTGTAAAAGAGTGGCTTAATTTTTTACTGAGCCCTGATTTTAATGTGATAAGAAGTCCTAAAAGTTATAATTCTCAAGTAGGTGTTCCGCTTTCGGTAATTGCGATAAACGAAAAGCATAATTTAGGCATTTTCGAGGCCGGAATTTCCACGGTTAATGAAATGATTAATCTGGAGAAAATCATTAAACCTACTATTGGTGTTCTAACAAATATTGGATCGGCACATGACGAAGGATTTCTGAATTTAGAGCAGAAAATAAACGAAAAACTACAACTGTTTAAAGATTCGGCACTTGTTGTTTACCAGAAGAATGAAATTGTTGATTTGTGCCTGACAGCTTTTGTAAAAGAAAACCAATTAAAAGAGCAAGTTCTTTTTTCGTGGAGTTTTACAGATAAAACGGCAACGGTTTTTATCTTGAAAAAAGAAAGTAAAAATGATAAAACGCAAATTGAATATCAGTATAAAAATGAAATTTTCAATTTAGAAATCCCTTTTCAGGACTCGGCTTCCATAGAAAATGCGATTTCCTGTTTGCTGGTTTTACTTTATTTTAAATATGATTTTGCAACGATCCAGAATCGAATGCAAATGTTGTATCCTGTACAAATGCGTCTTGAAGTAAAAAACGGAATTAATAATTGCAGTATTATTGACGATAGTTACAGTTCCGATTTTCAATCGCTCAAAATCGCTTTGGACTTTCTGGAGAGTCAGAAAAAAAATGCTTCTAAAACGGTGATCTTATCGGATATTTTTCAAAGCGGATTTTCAAACGAAGAGTTGTATTCTAAAGTAGCCCAACTAATTGCCGATAACAAAATAAATCGTGTCATTGGAATTGGAAATACAATTTCCTCTTTCTCGGATAAATTTTTAAATGCGGTAGTTTTTGCCAGTACGGCTGATTTTATTGCTCAATTTGAAAGTCTGAATTTTGACAATGAAACCATTCTGATCAAAGGTGCAAGATCCTTTCAGTTTGAAGAAATTGTTACGCTGTTGGAGGAGAAAACCCACGAAACGATACTGGAGATTAATCTGAATTCAATCAGTCATAATCTGAATTTCTTTAAATCTAAGTTGGCCGGTAATGTAAAAATGATGGTGATGGTGAAAGCCTTTGGATATGGAAACGGAGGTTTGGAAATTGCAAAGTTGCTGGAACATCATAAAGTTGATTATTTAGGTGTGGCTTTCGCTGATGAAGGAATTTCGCTTAAAAGTGGCGGAATCAAATTGCCTATCATGGTTTTGAATCCGGAGTCTACCAGTTTTCCGTCAATTATTCAATACCAGTTAGAGCCTGAGATTTACAGTATAAAAGGGTTAAATGCCTTTTTGAAAATTGCCCGAGAAAAGAATCTTAAAGATTTTCCGGTTCACATTAAATTAGATACCGGAATGCATCGTTTGGGTTTTGAAGAAAACACGATCGATGAATTGATTGCAACTTTAAAAGGAAATTCGACAATTCGGATACAAAGTATTTTATCACATTTGGCAACCAGCGATGATAAGGATCATTTTGAATTTGTACGTTCTCAAATTCGTTTATTCGAAAAATTGTCGGCAAAATTAATGACTGAATTGGGGGTGAATCCTATTCGTCATATTTTGAATACATCGGGGATTAGTAATTTTCCGGATGCGCAGTTTAATATGGTGCGTTTGGGAATTGGTCTTTATGGCGTTTCAAATGATGCTGCTGAGCAAAAGTTTTTAGAGAATGTAGGTACCTTGAAATCAATTATTTCTCAAGTTCGTACAATTCCGTCTGGTGATAGCGTTGGTTATGGTCGACGATTCATGGCGACTAAGGAAACTAAAATTGCAACTATTCCGATTGGTTATGCGGATGGGATTTCAAGATTATGGGGGAATGAAGTTGGTTATGTGATCGTTAAAAATCAAAAAGCAGCAATAGTAGGAAGTGTTTGTATGGATATGTTAATGATTGATGTCAGCGAAATTGATTGTAAAGAAGGAGATTCTGTGATCATTTTTGGAGAAAATCCAACGGTAACTGAAATTGCAAATGCTTTAAAGACAATACCATATGAAATTCTGACGAGTATCTCACAACGTGTGAAAAGAGTATTTTTTAGGTGATTTTGATGAACTTTGGAGAAAATTACGTATTTTCGAGATTCAATTAAGTATAAATTAAAACAAATCAATTATGGGATTTTTTTCTGAATTTAAGGAATTTGCAATGAAAGGCAACGTGGTTGATCTGGCTGTCGGTGTAATCATTGGAGCTGCTTTTAGTAAAATCATCAGCTCATTTATTGACGATGTAATTACGCCATTGCTATTGAAGCCGGCTTTAGAAGCTGCACATTTGTCTAAAATCGAAGAATTGACGGCTTTTGGAGGTGTTAAGTATGGTTTGTTTCTGTCGGCATTGATCAATTTTATCATTGTTGCTTTTGTATTATTTCTGATTATAAAAGGAATTAATGCTTCAAAAAAGAAAGAAGTTGCTGCTGCTGCTCCGCCTGCAGGACCAACTCAGGAAGAGTTACTTACGCAAATTAGAGATTTGTTAAAAAAATAAATACCGCTACACTAAGTCTAATTTAACCGCTTCTTAACTGAGGCGGTTTTTTTTATGTTTGTTTTATTTGTAACATTTTGTTATTTTTTGTGAACCTCTTGTTTTGTTTTTTATTATACCTACTTTTGTGTAAAGATTTACATTAATTCATACTAAAAATATAAAAATGAGAATAGCGATTGTAGGCGCCACTGGTATGGTTGGCGAAGTAATGCTTAAAGTTTTAGCGGAAAGAAATTTCCCTGTTACCGAATTAATTCCTGTTGCTTCTGAGCGATCGATAGGGAAAGAAATTGAATTTAAAGGAAAAAAATATAAAGTTGTAGGCATGCAAACGGCTGTCGATATGAAAGCGGATATTGCTGTTTTTTCTGCCGGAGGAGATACTTCGTTAGAATGGGCGCCAAAATTTGCTGCTGCCGGGACTACTGTTATTGATAATTCTTCTGCCTGGAGAATGGACCCTACAAAAAAATTAGTGGTTCCTGAGATCAATGCATCGACATTAACAAAAGAAGATAAAATTATTGCAAATCCAAACTGCTCTACTATACAAATGGTATTGGTATTGGCTCCTTTGCATAAAAAATACAATATTAAAAGAATTATTGTTTCTACGTACCAATCTATTACCGGTACGGGTGTAAAAGCGGTTAGACAGCTTGAAAACGAGTATGCAGGAACGCAGGGAGAAATGGCTTACAAATACCCAATTCACAGAAATGCAATCCCACATTGCGATAGTTTTGAAGAGAACGGGTATACTAAAGAAGAAATGAAGTTAGTTCGCGAGACTCAAAAAATCATTGGAGATAAAACGATTCGTGTTACGGCTACTGCAGTTCGTGTACCGGTTGTTGGAGGTCACAGTGAGGCTGTAAATGTCGAGTTTACAAATGATTTTGATGTAAATGAAGTACGTGAAATTTTACACCACACAGACGGAGTAACGGTTCAGGATAATATAGACACCTTTACCTATCCAATGCCTTTATATGCTGAAGGTAAAAATGATGTTTTTGTTGGAAGAATCCGTCGTGATGAAAGCCAGGAGAACACCTTAAACATGTGGATTGTTGCCGATAACTTGAGAAAAGGGGCAGCTACAAATACCATTCAGATTGCTGAGTACTTAATCGCAGCTGGTTTGGTTTAGGGATCAGAGGTTAAAGAAGAATGTTATAAAAAAGAAACCGTAATTACAGCTATGTGATTGCGGTTTTTTTATGAGATTCAACTTGGTTTTGTAGAAAAAAACTATATTTAACGATTAGAAATACAAAGGGAATGAACTTAGAAGCGTATAAAATAATCCCGAACTATAAGACGAATAAAACGGATCTGTTTCTTGCTGTGCATGAAGAAATTCTGGCTTGCGAAAAAACTTTGGACCTTGTTTTTGATGAGAGCTATAAGGAGTATGTCTTAAAATACGGCAGCGGAATCCTTGGAGGAACCTATGTGCGAATTTTTCTTCCTGAAACAATAATAGTAACTATTGCAGATTGGAGAGATCGTATAACAGAATATTGGTTTTGGGATGAGGGGAAAAATATTTTGACTAAAGAAGAAGTTGTAAGCTCAATCAGAATTGGAGATACCTTTGATGGAGATGAAATCATCTTATTTAAAAAGGAATACTATATTTTGCCACGACATCAAGAAATGATTTATAAAGCCGGGGATACGCTTGAAGAGACAATAAATTGGTTATGTTCATCCGGAATTTTGACAGAGGCATTTTCTGAAAGAGAATTTGAGCCTTTTAATCCGGAAGATTTGAATAATAGTTAATAGGTAAAAATAAGGGATCAAGTTCAAAAATTGTGGGATAATTTTTAGAAATTTCCTTTTGTTAGAAGTGGTAGATCTTATGCTTTTTTTAAGTACCTATTTCCCAACTTCTCGCTTTGACGATCTCGCAAAGACGCAAAGTTTTTTTATTTTTAAGTTCCGCCTTTCTGTTTTCTTCTTTCTTCCTTTGGGTTTTTAAAATGTCATGGAGTCTCAAAGTTTTTCTGCTTTTTCATTAAAACTTTGCGATTTTGCGACTCTGCGATATTTTTACTTCCCATAATTTTCGAACTTGATCCAAAATAAGGTGTACTTTTATTTGACATAAAAAAAGCGGGAATTCTTATTAGATTCCCGCTTTTTTATACTTTAATATTCTGGTGCTAATTCCAGTTCTAATCCTTCAAGATCTGTAGTGATTGGTATCTGACAGCCTAAACGACTATTTGACTTAACATAAAATGCTTCCGAAAGCATGGCTTCTTCTTCATCTCCCATTTCCGGTAATGCAACATCATTAAGAACATAACACTGGCAGGAAGCACACATTGCCATTCCCCCACAGGTTCCTTCAACAGGAAGTTCGTATGCTTTGCATAACTCCATTATATTCATTGCCATATCAGTTGGAGCCTGTAATTCGTGTATAACTCCTTCTCGATCTTTAATCTTTATTAATACATCCATTTTAATTGTTGGAATTTTTCTTACTTCGGATTTGAAAACGTGAACAGATCCTGATGTTTACTATTAACTGTTAGGTTTTAAACTAAAAGCATATTCTCTTGCGTTGTTGTCTTTTAAATGCATTTTTACTCCCAGCATATTTCCTTCTTTCTCCAATAGAGTAACTACAGCAATTACGGAATAATAATCTTTATCAGCTTGAAAGATTAAAGTTCCTTCATAAGTTGAATTTACAACTCCTTGTTTGTCTGTCGTTACAGAAACTTTTCTTGGATGAGCAAATTCTGCTGCGCTATATGTTGCTTTGTTGGCAAATTTAGCTTTTCCTTCGCAGATATCATATAAAAAATCATAATTGCCAATTCTTAATGTTCCTTCTTCGTTGCTTGCATTGGTTGAGAATACAATTTGCCCCGCATATTTAAAATCCGACCATTCTTCAGAGTCATTTACCCAGGCTTTGTCAACTACTAAGGTTTTTTGGCTTTGTTGTGCATGGCTTACTGAAACAAAAAATAACAATAAAATTAGAGCGTAATAATTTCTCATAAGATTTGTGATTTAAGGGTTATGTCACAAATTTAAGTTAATTATGTAACAATAACGCAATGAAATCTCTTAAATCTTTGTGTTGTTTTTTGATAAAACCGCAAAAACAAGCGTTTTTCTGAATGTTTTTTTGATTTATTCAAATAAAAACAGCTTAAGGCCTATTATTCTTGTTAATTTGTTGAAACTGAAAAACTTGCAAAAACAATGTTTTGATTACATGATGTTTACTACAGTTTCAATCTGTGGTGCGTATTTTTTTATTGTCGTTTCAACTCCAGCTTTTAAAGTCATCTGATTCACGCTACAGCTAATGCATGCTCCTTCAAGACGAACTTTGACATGTTTGTCATCGTCAATAGAGATAAGTGTAATGTCTCCTCCATCAGAATTTAAAAATGGTCTGATCTCGTCAAGAGCCAATAATACGTTGCTTGTTAATTCTTCTGTTGTCATAATTTAATGTGTCAATTAGAAAATGTGTCAATTAGAGAATGTGTTAATTAGAAGAGGTGTCAATTAGAAAATGTGCCTATTAGAAAATGTGTGAATTAGTGATGATACCAATTATTTCATTATCGAATTATCTCATTGCCGAATTGTCTCATTATCGAATTATCTCATTGTCCAATAATAGCATAGTCTAAATTATCTAATTTTTCTTTACTGCTGAACAACCTGCCATAGTTGTAATTTTGATGGCTTCTGTAGCAGGTAAGCTATCGTTTCTGTTTACTGTTTCTTGTACAACATTTCGAGTAATCTCTTCAAAAACAGTCTCGATTACTGAAGCTGTTTGCAAAGCTGCGGGACGACCATAGTCACCTGCTTCACGAATAGATTGTACAATTGGCACTTCACCTAAGAAAGGAACATTTAGATCTTCAGCCAGGTTTTTAGCCCCTTCTTGTCCAAAGATATAATATTTATTGTCAGGTAATTCTTCTGGTGTAAAGTACGCCATATTTTCTATAATTCCCAAAACAGGAACATTTATATTATCCTGCATAAACATCGCTACTCCTTTTTTAGCATCAGCAAGAGCCACAGCTTGTGGTGTACTTACCACTACAGCTCCTGTAATTGGTAACGATTGCATGATCGAAAGGTGAATGTCACCTGTTCCCGGAGGTAAGTCGATTAGCATAAAATCTAATTCTCCCCAGTCTGCATCAAATATCATTTGATTTAATGCTTTTGAAGCCATTGGACCTCTCCAGATTACCGCCTGACTTGGAGCGGTGAAAAATCCGATAGAAAGTATTTTGATCTCATAGCTTTCAACCGGTTTCATTTTCGATTTCCCGTCAACAGTAGTCGAAACTGGTTTCTCATTCTCTACATCAAACATAATTGGCATCGATGGTCCATAAATATCGGCATCCAAAATACCAACTGCAAAGCCCATTTTTGCTAATGTTACAGCTAAATTCGCGGTAACAGTAGATTTTCCAACACCACCTTTACCGGATGCAACGGCGATTATATTTTTAATTCCCGGAATAGCACGACCTTTAATTTCGTTTTTCTCAGGAGTTTCCACTTTAATATTTACTTTAATTTTTGCTTCAGGTGATATTAATTCATGAATTGTTTTTTTAATATCATCTTCAGCTCTTTTTTTGATGTGCATAGCAGGCGTATGAATCACTAAATCGACTACAACTTCATCGCCAAAAGTAATTACATTGGCAACAGCTCCGCTTTCAACCATATTTTTTCCTTCTCCCGCTATAGTAATTGTTTCTAGAGCTTTAAGAATTTCTTTTCTGTCTAATTTCATTTTTAACGTCGTGTTTTTCTATTGAGCGAAATTAATTTAAAAACTGTTTTTATTTAAACTGATTTCAGAGTGCAAAGATAACGGATTATGTTCGAATTTTAACTTTTTTTAGATTGGATTTGTTGATAGCGAGATTGTTCAAAATGATTCTAGGTAACTTGAAGTTCTCGTCTTCAAGAACTCAAAAAAAACAGTTGTTTTTTTACAGATTGTTTTAGGGACTGTTTTTTTAAATTAAGCAGAAAAAACCGCACACTAATTTAGAAGATTTTATGCGTTAATTGTCAATAATCTTGGCTATATTTGAGTACCCCAAATTGATGATTTCCAAGTAATTCCGAAAATGTTAAAAACTTGTTTTTCAGAAGTTTTTATAGCTTTTTAATGTTTTTGTAATTAAACAAAGTTCTAAAAATTTAATCCGTAAAAGTATGCGAAATTTTACTTCTTTCACTGTAATTATTGCGATGAGTTTTTTAGTGTTTTCTTTTACATCATTGGATGTTGATGAAATAAAAGCGAAGAATACATCGGTTAATATTGAAAATGGGATTGTTTCTAAAAAGAGTCTTCAGTCAGTTTCTCTTGACGACGCTTCTATAGAACAGTTTTTTAAAAAATATTCCAAACTAAAGAAATACAAGAAGGATGTTTTGGATATTTATACCAAAAGAAATTACAAATCGATTTGGTATGATGAGAAAAACATCACTGAATTTGGGAATTTGCTCTATCAGAAAGTAAACGTATTACAAGATCAGGGTATAGAAAATAAAATGCCCTATAAAGACGAGATTGATGAGGCTTTTAATGAAAGCTCGGAAGAAAAACCAACGGAACTCGACACCGAATTACTGCTTACCAATATGTACGTTTTTTACGCCAGTAACGTTTATTCGGGTGTAGATCCGGCAACGCTCAAGAAGATAGGGTGGTATTTACCAGCCAAGACAATTTCGTATCCCAAAATTCTGGACTCGCTTATTGTAGATTCCAATCGTTTAAATAAAGATGATAATTTGTTGTTCGGTCAGTATTACAAACTTCAAGAAGCATTAAAAAAATACCGAAAAATTGAGACTGATAATTTGTGGCAGCCCATTTCGATTAATGCGGCGACGTATAAAGATCTAAAACCTTTTGACATCTCCAATACGATAAAAGATGTACGACAACGTCTTTTTGTGGTCGGAGATCTTGCTCAGGATTCTAAGAGTGATGTTTATGACGAAGAGCTTATGGCGGGAGTGCTGAACTACAAAAAAAGATACGGTCTGAAGTTAAACTATGCTTTAACGAAAGAGCATATTGATCAGCTGAATGAACCGATCTCTAAACGTATAAAAACCATTATGCTTAATATGGAGCGTTGCAGATGGATCCCTACTAAACTTTCTAAGGCCAGCGAATATATTATGGTAAACATTCCTTCTTTCCGACTGATTTATGTGAAGGATGGAAAATATGATCTGGTGTCGGATATTTTTGTGGGTACCCGAATGACCGAAACGGTAATTTTTAGCGGCAATATGGATCGAATTGTTTTCAGTCCGTATTGGTATGTGCCAACCAGTATTATTAAAAACGAATTAAAACTTCAGATGGCCAGTGATAAAAATTATCTGGCAGATCATAATATGGAGTGGAACGGTGGCCGTGTAAGACAAAAACCGGGACCTAAAAATTCGTTGGGACTGGTTAAATTTATGTTTCCAAATCCAAATGATATTTACCTGCATGATACGCCGGCAAAAAGTTTATTTGAGTTCGAAAAACGTACGTTCAGTCATGGTTGTATCAATGTAAAAGAAGCAAAAAATCTGGCACTTGCTATTTTAAAAGACGATCCGGATTGGCCCGTTGATAAAATTGATACTGCGATGAGCGGGGAGAAAGAAACGACTTGTATGCTTAAAAGAAAAATCCCGATTTACATTGGTTATTTTACCTCTTGGGTAAATGATAATGGCGAAATCAGTTTCTTTCCTGACGTTTACGGAAGAGACGAAAGTTTAGATAAATTACTGTATTCAGATTCAGTTACGATGAAATAATTTTTTACGACGTCAAAAAAACAAACCCGACAGGTTTTTGAAACCTGTCGGGTTTAGATATCGGATTAGATAAAAAATGGTTTACAAGTCTATTCGTATTTTAAATACTTCAATATATCTATTTTGGTGACCTGATAGGCTTTGGTTAAAACAATCAGTAATGTTAAAACCAACAAAGAAAGTAAGGCAATACTAAAGGGAACAAATGAAATTCCGATTCGGAAAGCGAAATCTTCCAGCCATTTTTGCAGTAAAACATAGGCAGGAACAATTCCAATTGCAAAACCTAATAAACAGTAAAAAATATATTGTTTGGATAATTCTTTCAGTAAAATGTCAGTTTCAGCTCCTAATGTTTTTCTGATGGCAATTTCTTTTAATCTTCTCTCCATCGAAAAGGATGCCAAAGCGAACAATCCGAAGATCGCAATTATAATTACAACCATATTTAGAATAAAGAAGAGATTTTTTTGTTTTACATGTTCCTCAAATGTTTTAGCAAATCCTTTGTTTACAAATTCATAATCAAAAGGATAATCCGGGTTTACATTTTTATTCCAATACGTTCTTAATTGGTCTAATGTTTCGGTCATATTATTTGGAGAAACTCTTACCAGAATATTATTAAAATTATTCCATTTTAAAGTTTTAAGGTTGATGAAAACCATTGGCGGAATTTTATTTTGTAAGCCGCTAACATTAAAATCTTTTACAACTCCAACAATTTTAAACTTCAAATTGCCTTTTTCATTTCCCCAACCCGATGTTATAATTGTATTTATAGGATCTTTTATATTTAAAGCTTTAACCAATGTTTCATTCATAAGCATATTGCTTACAGTGTCAGAGGCAAATTGAGGAGATAAATCACGTCCTTTTACGATTTTAATTTTCATCATATCCAGGAAGCCAAAATCCATTTCGACATTTCGTGGCTGTACAAAAATACCATTGTGTTTAAATCCTGAACTGGAGCTTGTGCTTCCTCCAAAAGAACCTGCAAATGTGGAAACATCTATAACGCCGGGTATTTTTTTGATTTCCTGCTTTGCTGTCAAATACTGCTCTGTTCTTCTCAAGCGATCCGGTTTGTTAAACGGAATGGAAATTATCTGATCACCACTAAATCCAAGATCTTTGTTTGTCATATAATCAACCTGTGCATTGACAATTAAGGCACCAATGATGAAAAATGTTGCAATTCCGAATTGAAAAATAAGCATCGAATTTCGAACCCAGATACCACTTTTGCTTCTTGAAAAATTCCCTTTTAAAACTTTTAGGGTTTCAAAATTTGAAATATAAATGGCGGGAAAAATACCTGCACAGACAATTACTAATCCAAAAATAAAAATGAGTTGCAGATAAAATTCGCTACCATTCATAGTCAAATTTTTGTTTAAGAAGGTATTATAGTAAGGTAGTGAAAGTTCTACAATGGCCAGGGCAAACAAAATGGCTAAAAGAACAATGATTGCCGTTTCAAATATAAATTGCCTCATGATCTGACTTTTTGAAGCCCCGACAATTTTACGTACACCTACTTCTTTAGCACGTTTGATTGCTGATGCGGTTGCTAAATTGATATAATTTACCAATGATAAAACCAGAATCAAAAGAGACAAACCTCCCATGATATAAAGTAATTTCAGATTACCGACACCTTCAGGATAGTTTTGGCCTGCTGCGCTTTTTGTACCATATAATCGAGACGTTTTTAACTGATCGAGTATTACTTTTATTTCACCATTTTCTTTTAGATACTGCTCAGGAGTTTGTCCGTTTTCCTTTGCATCTTTTAAAGTTCGGTTTATATAATTTACGTTTTGCATTTTCTTCAAAACAAGAGATGCGTCCGCGGTTTTTTTAATTTTGATCAGTAAACCATAATTAAAATTACCCCAGCTGTTTTGATCACCTTCTCTTTTTACACCGCTAAACACATAATTTGGTTCCATTGAAGAGGGTCTGGTAATGCGGTATATAGATTTTACAGTATAATTTGCGCCTCCATATGTGATAGATTTACCGATAGGATCTTCATCCTTAAAAAGTAGTTTGGCCTGATCCTCTGAAACAGCAACACTGTTTTTCTCTTTTAGAATATTTTGTTTAGCACCTTTTAAGATTTCGAAAGGAAAAAAGTCAAAAAAATTCTCATCACTGGCAGTAATTTTTTTAACCAATAATTTTTGACTCTTGTACTTAATAATATCCTCATCGTACCAAGTATTAAAAAAACATACTTTTTCAATTTCGGGAATTGTGGCTTTACAGGTTTCTCCAAACGGAATGGAGTTTGAACCCCAGGTATCGCCTGTTCTGCCAATCTTGTTCAGTACCATGTAAGTGTTTTCTTTTTCGGGATTCCATTGATCATAAGAATGTTCATTATTCCAATATAAAATGGCGAAAATAATGCTCGCAATTCCAATGCTTAACCCTAAAACATTCAAAAACGAAAACAATTTGTTTTGCTTTAAATGATAAATAAATATTTTGAACCAGTTAGAAATCATTGTTTATCCTTTTATAATTAGCTCAGTTAAAGCCGAAACCGAAACTGTATTTTTATTTTCTATAGTCATCACTTTGCAGATAAATCCTACCAGGATTAAAATTGCAGTTACAATAAATTTGATCATTTTGATTTTTATTTTGCGTCCATAAAAACATCAACATTTCTCTGATTTAATTTTTCAGAGAAGATAACCCCATCCTTCATGTGAATTGTTTTTTGCGAAAAAGAAGCATCATAATCAGAGTGGGTAACCATCAGAATTGTAGCACCTTTAGCGTGCAAATCTGTTAAAAGTTCCATTACTTCATTACCGTTTTTACTGTCCAGATTTCCCGTTGGCTCATCGGCAAGAATAATTTTAGGGTCGTTTACTAAGGCTCTCGCTACGGCAACCCTTTGTTGTTGACCTCCTGAAAGCTGTTGCGGAAAGTGTTTTAAACGGTGTGAGATATTTAGTTTTTCTGCAATGGCTTCAATCTTTGGTTTTCTGTCAGCAGCTTTTACATTGTTATAAAGCAAAGGCAATTCGATATTGTCGTAAACTGAAAGCTCATCAATTAAATTGAAATTTTGAAAAATAAAACCAATATTTTCTTTGCGAACCTGCGCTCTTCCTTTTTCTTTTAAGCCGATCATTTCCTGATCCAGTAATTTATAACTTCCTTCAGAGGCGCTGTCCAGCAATCCTATTATATTTAGTAAAGTCGATTTCCCACAACCTGAAGGCCCCATAATAGTTAAAAAATCTCCTTTTTTAATGGTTAAGTTAATGCCGCTTAAAGCAGAGGTTTCTACTTCTTCGGTTCTAAAAACTTTGGTTAAATTTTCAATAGTTATCATATTTTTAAGGTGTAAGTTGTTGTTAAAAAACGTTTTTTGATTGATGACTGATGGTTATTTGCTATTTGTGAAATGTTAGCTGTAAAATGTGACTGCGACTGTGACTGAAAACTAACTACTCAGTGCTAATCGATAATTCCTCAACATCTTTATAATCTGTATAAGAAGAAGTAATCACAGATTCGCCTTCTTTTAAACCTTCCAAAACTTCATAATAAGAAGGATTTTCGCGTCCTAGTTTAATGTTTCTTCTTTCGGCTTTGTTTCCTTTGACCACAAAGATCCATTTTCCGGCAGTTTCTTGGTTAAAGCTTCCTTTTGAAATGACCAGAGTTTTGTTTTTCTCTGATAAAATTAGTTTTACGCCAAAACTTAAGCCGTCTTGTAATGTGATTTTTTCTTTAGAAGTGAAAGCTAATTCTACTGTAAAATGACCGCTTTTTACTTCCGGAATAACTTTGGTTACTAAAACCTCAAGATTTTTCCCTTTAAATTCGACCTGACCTTTTAAACCTTCACGAACTTTTTCCAGATAAAACTCATCCACATCAGCAATAAGTTTGTATCCTTTTTTAGAATCTATTTTTCCGATGCTGGCACCAGCTTGAAATGTTTTCCCCAGAACAGGTTCGAATGAAGTCAGTCTTCCGGACTCAGGCGCTGTGATCAAAAAGTTCTTTTTGTTGTTTCGCAAGATATCAAGACTTCTTTCCATGGTTTGTATCGAAAGGTTGATTTGTGAAATCTGAACCTGATTGCTTGCCTTTTCTTTTTGAATACTTTGCTGAATCGTCTTTTTTCGTTCTTCCTGAAAACGCAAGCCCTCTTTAAAGGTATTCCAGTCATTTTTCGAAATCACATCTTTGGCAAACAATTTGGAGTTCATGTCGTATAGTCTTTTGGCGTCATTATAATCATGTTCAATTAAAACCAAATCCTTGGTTAAGTTCAATTCCTGATTTCTAATATTCAGTTTGCCTGTATTTAGATTGTTGATTTGCTCAATAATGGCTGTTTCCTGAGTCAGATAGTTCAGTTCTGTATTTGGATTATACAAACGGGCCAAAGATTGTCCTTTGGTAACCATAGCGCCATTTTCTACAAAAATCTCTTTTACCGATCCTCCCTCGGTTACATTTACAAGCATCACATTCAAAGGTTCTACTTTGGCCTGAAAAACAACGAAGTCTTCAAAAAAAGCTTTTTCAACTTGTTGCACAGTCAGTTCATTTGCTTTTACGTTTAGACTTCTTTTAGTGCTAAACGAATAAAAGAAGAGTGCTGCCAAAACTAAAAAAACACCAATTAGTATTGTGAGGTTTCTAAATTTTCTATTTTTACGAGGGATTACTGTGTCCATTTCTTTAAATAATTTACTGATAGTCAATAGGTAAATATTGTGCCACAAAAAGTATTATTTGTAAAGCCTTGATTTTAAAGAGACTTTAAAAGCGATCAAAAAAAGGACTGTTCGAAAATGGACAGTTGACCGTTCGAAATCGAACAAAAATAAATACCATGCGAAAAAAATTAGCTCAAATATTAATCGTTGACGATCAGGAAGAAATTCTTTTTTCGGCAAAAATGATTCTCAAAAAACATTTTGAAACCATTTTTACGACAAACAGCCCCAAAAAAATCATTTCAATTTTAAGTGAAAATGAGATTAATGTGGTTTTATTGGACATGAATTACCGAATTGGTTTTGAGGATGGACGCGAAGGGATTCACTGGCTCAAAGAAATTAAAACACTTTCGCCACAAACCGTTGTTATTTTAATGACGGCCTTTGGTAAAATTGATACGGCTGTTGAAGGGATAAAAATTGGTGCTTTCGATTATGTTTTAAAACCCTGGCACAATGATAAATTACTCGAAATTATTGATAATGCAGTTGTTGAAAGCAGAAAAAATAATAAGAAAACGCCGAATGAAACAATAGAGAAAAGATACTTTGTAGGGACTTCGGTAAAAATAAAACAAGCGTATTCTATTGCTGAAAAAGTAGCCAGAACAGATGCCAACGTTTTAATTTTGGGAGAAAATGGAACTGGAAAATATGTTTTCGCCGATTTTATTCATCAGAATTCAGAGCGAAAAAAGCAGCCTTTTGTACATGTTGATTTAGGATCACTAAGCGATAGTTTGTTCGAAAGCGAACTTTTTGGATATGCCAAAGGAGCTTTTACCGATGCAAAGACTGATACGCCCGGAAGATTTGAAATGGCTTCGGAAGGAACTGTTTTTTTGGATGAAATCGGGAATATTCCGCTACATCTTCAGGCTAAATTATTACATGTTTTACAAACCAAAACCGTAACTCGTTTGGGTGAAAGTAAAGCGAGGCCTTTAAATGTGAGGATTATTGCGGCAACAAACAGTGATATTAAGGCGGAAGTAAAGAACAAAACCTTTAGAGAAGATTTATTGTATCGAATCAATACGATGGAAATTCATTTACCATCGCTCCGGGAACGAAAAGATGATATTGTTCCGATGGCTGATTTTATTTTAGATAAGATTGCCGAGAAGTACCAACAGGAGAATTGGCGTTTTGAAGACAATGTAGCGCCTTATTTAGAAAAATACCCATGGAAAGGAAACATCCGTGAAATGGAAAATAAGATTGAACGTGCTTTGATTTTAGCCGAAAACAATACCATTTCTGTAACTGATTTGGATATTCTTGACTTTGATGAGCCAGATGAAACTGACGAGAATCCATTGTTTGAAATGGAAAAAAATGCAATCGAAAAAGCATTGTTTAAACATAACGGAAACATTAGCAAGACGGCTGAAGAATTGGGTTTATCCAGAGCCGCTTTATACAGAAGAATTGAAAAATACGATTTAAAGAATTTATAAACTGAAAGTTGCGGTGAGAGTAGTTTGGCCACAGATTAGAGGATTAAAAGGATTAATAATCTGTGGTGTAAAAAATAGCCACGAATTACACAAATTACACTAATTCGTTCGTGGTGAAAAAATAATTCGCGCCAAATCGTGACAAGAAAATCAATTCAATCCTTTTAATCTGTAGCATAAAAAAAATAAAATAATGAAAAACTGGAAGTTCTATAATGCTTTGTTTATAAGAGTTTTGTTGGTCATGACGCTCTTTTTTCTTTGCGTTTTTTTAATTTATAAGACGTTTTACTACAATGCAATTTTAGTTGGCGCTTTTGTGGTCATAGCATTATTTGAGATGTATTTCTATATCAAAAATGAATCGTTGTTCTATGACAAAACATTGCTTTCGATCTTGCAAAATGATTTTTCGACCAATTTCCCGGAAGAGAATAAAAAGGGCAATTTCAAAAACCTGTACTTGTTGTACGATACTTTAAAAGTGCAGAAGCAGGAGCAGACCTCCAAAGAACTTGTTTACCGTTCGATTTTGAATAGTATAGACACGGCCACTTTGATTTTGGAAAAGGAGAATGAAGAATGGGATATTTTTTTGATGAATGATTGTTTCTCTAATCTCTTTAAAGTTCCAAAAGTCAGTCATTGGAAATACCTTAAAAATTATCTGCCGTCACTTTGTGATGAAATTGAAAAAGTAGAGTTTGCCGAGTTAAAAACAGCGATTTCGATTAAAATAGAATCACAGGATTTGCAGACTTTTATGCTGCAAACCTCCCATACCAAAACCTACAACAAAGAGTATTTTATTATTTTATTGGATAGTATTCAGCGTGTAATAGAGAAGAAAGAGAAGGAGGCGTGGATTAATTTAATGAAAATTATTTCGCATGAATTAATGAATTCCTTGACGCCAATTCGTGCGCTTTCACAGAATTTACTCCACATTGTCGATCAGGAAGCACTCGAAGAAGAAGATTTTGATGATATCAAAAGCAGTATTTCGACTATCATAAACAGAAGTGATCATTTGCAGGTTTTTGTCGAAAATTATCGAAAACTAGCGATGTTGCCAACGCCAAATAAAGTAATGACCCCTATAAATGCACTTTTTGAGGATTGTATGAGAATTATGACCCCCATTCTAAAGGCGGAAAATATCGAATTGATCAATGAAATTAATAGTTCACGTTCTATTCTGATTGATAAAAATCAAATGGAACAGGTGATTATTAATCTAATTACCAACAGTGTTTATGCTTTGAAAGATAAAAGTGAAAAGAAGATGTTTTTGTCCAGTTATTCCGAGAACAATCGATTTTTTATCATTATTTCAGATAACGGAAAAGGAATTGATCCAGCCATAAAAGACAAAGTTTTTCTGCCATTTTTCACCACCAGAAAAGACGGTGCCGGAATTGGCTTAACGCTTTCTAAAAACATTATAGAAGCACATGGCGGTTATCTAAGCTACCAGACAGATGAAGATAAAACCAACTTTGTTATTTGTCTTATTTAAAAAAGGTTTAAACCATATAAGTGATGTAAGTTCATTTAAACTTTCCGAACTCTTTGCGTAAAGTTTAAATGAACTTACATCACTTATATGGTGAAAAAAAACACTATAAGTCTATCTCAGGCTGCCAAAAATGCTTCTCAAAATCTATAATCTGATGGTTGACGACTTTAATCCCTTCGCTTTCGAGTAATTGCTGCATTAGATTGGTTCCGTCAAAATGGTGTTTTCCGGTCAGAAGCCCTTTTCGGTTAACAACCCGATGTGCCGGGATATCATCCATATCATGACAGGCATTCATTGCCCAACCCACCATTCGCGCAGAACGAGCAGTTCCTAAAGCTTTTGCAATAGCGCCATACGCAGTTACTTTTCCGTAAGGAATTTGTCTGGCAATAGTATAAACTCTTTCGAAAAAATTCTCTTCAGCCATAAGTTGATTTTTTGTTGCAGATTACAAAGATTTGCATAAATTATTATAGTCTTTTAATCCTATCTAACTCTTTTTTATGTTGCTTGTAAATAGTTGCATTAAATGTGTTTTGATTATCATGATCTTTTTGCCACTAATTTCACCAATTGGCACGAATTATTTTTTTTGCCACAGATTAAAAAGATTTCAATGATTTTAGTAGGTGTGATTTTTTTTAATTCTACACAAATAAATTTACAGGACTGATAAAAAAAAAGTTAGCTTAATTAAGTTTTGATTATTCTTATCTTTTCGCCGCGAATTAAACGAATTAATTAGTGTAATTAGTGCAATTCGTGTTAGCTTTTTTTTGCACTATAGATCATTAATCATTTTAATCCTTTAATCTGTGGCCTGTATTTTTTAACTAAAATAGTAATTTAGAATATTAAAAAGCGTGGCAATAGAGATCAGTCCGGTGATACTTCCAATGATGGTATTCATGTTTCGCATCATATAATCTGTTTTCTTTTCGATCCTTCCAAAGAAAGCAATATAGCTGTATAAAGCCATAAAGGAACCCAAAACAGAACCTAAAACAAACGTAAAGATAATGTTGTTTTCAAAGGCAAAAAGATGATAAGAGGCCAAAGTGACGCTCACAACCACATAATAAGGAATCGGAAAGAAATTTAAACCCGAAAGAAGCATGCCTAAAAAGAAGCGGCTTCGTTTGCTGCTCTTTTTAATTTTTGATTTTTTGGCTTTAGGTTCTTTTGCTACAAACAGAAAATAAATCGTTAGTATAGAAAAAATACCAAAACCAACTTCACGTAATAAAGTCACAACATCCGGACGGTTATCAATTACACGCGCAAACAAAACAGCCAGCGAAACCTGAAATAAAATAACCAGAACGGCCCCGACAGTAAACCATAAAGCATTCTTTTTTCCCTCTTTTAGATTTATTTTAGCGGCTGTCATGTTGATTAATCCGGGCGGAATAATTCCAATGAAAGCAGCTATGAAACCAGAAATTAAAGGAGTAAGTAATGCCATTCAGTTGATTGATGGGTTATAAAAAGTTGATTTTAAAATTAAATTAGTCTTTAATTTTAAAACGAATATACGTAATTGCCTTATTAATTTCTAAATATTGTTTTTCATAGAAAGTTTGAAAAGCAGTAACTTCTTCCGGACTTCCTTCGTTTTTGTATACATTGTGATTCGCATATAGAACCTCATGTCCTTCACCGTGTAATAATCCAAGGGTATACCCGTGCATAAATTCGCTATCGGTTTTAAGGTTTACGACACCGTCTTTTTTAAGGATTTTTTTATACAATTGTAAAAACTCAGAGTTCGTCATTCTGTGTTTCGTTCTTTTGTATTTGATTTGCGGATCCGGAAAAGTAATCCAGATTTCATCTACTTCATTATCAGCAAAAATATGATTGATCAATTCGATTTGCGTTCGGACAAAAGCAACGTTATGTAAACCGTTCTCTACAGCGGTTTTAGCACCTCTCCAGAAACGAGCTCCTTTGATATCAATTCCGACAAAATTTTTGTTGGGATATTTTTCTGCTAATCCAACAGAATATTCACCCTTTCCACATCCTAATTCTAAAACTAATGGATTGTCATTTTTAAAGAAATCAGAATTCCATTTTCCTCTTAAGGGCATTAAATTGCCTACAACTTCTTCTCTGGTTGGTTGAAAAACGTTTTGAAATGTTTCGTTTTCTCTGAATCTTTTTAGTTTATTTTTACTTCCCACTTTTACAAAAATTTTCAGCAAAATTAAGGAATATAAACGAATGAATTACCTGTAACGGTTTAAAAACGATTAGTAGGATTGATTTTTTTGCCACAGATTAGAAGATTAAAGTGATTTTCTTGTTTTAATAAAGTATTCGAAATGAAAAATCAGTTTAATCCCTTAATCTGTGGCCTGTTTTTAATCTGTTTTTAGTTTTTTCGCCACGAATTACAAGAATTAATTTTATCGCATAAAGTTTAAGGGCAAAGAAATTAGTGAAAATTAGTGTAATTAGTGTTAGTTTTTTTTTAATGATATTATATTTTCAGTTTTAAAATCTAAAAAAAGATCCGTGTTCAATCCGCGTCTTCGCGAAAGCGAATCGGTTTGATCCGCGTGCAAAGCTTGCGCAGAATTAGACGCTGATTATACGGATTTGCTGGAGCAAAGCACTGATAAAAACGGATTTTTT
>NZ_JBIPCS010000018.1:0-38688 GCF_044005985.1 Flavobacterium sp. FlaQc-49
TTCAGGTTTCAGGTTTCAGGTTTCAGGTTTCAGGTTTCAGGTTTCAGGTTTCAGGTTTCAGGTTTCAGGTTTCAGGTTTCAGGTTTCAGGTTTCAGGTTTCAGGTTTCAGGTTTCAGGTTTCAGGTTTCAGGTTATAAAAAAAGGGAAAAGCTTAAAAGCTTTTCCCTTTTTTTATTCTTCTTAATTATAGGCCTTGTTTTAAACTTGAAACCTGAAACCTGAAACTTAAAACTCCCCCCTACTTTCCATCTACATAATCTTGTAAATAACTAAATCTTGGTGTTAGTTTTCCGTTTTCCGTCATTTTTGCGCGTTCTAAAATTCCGTCTTTATCTCCGTTGAAAAAAGCAGGAATTACGTATTCCATAAACTGCTCTCCAAAACCTTCACTGGCATCTTTTGGGATTTCACATGGCAAATTATCAACTGCCATCACTACAATAGCACCGGGATGAAATACATCTACTTCTTTATCTTCACTTGGCCAGTATCCGTAAATAGGCTCTGCAATCGTAGAAGAACGCAAGGTACATGCAATAGGTCCATTCACATCACAAGAAATATCCGCAACTACTTTTATCTTGCAGTCACTTGCATTTAACATTTCTCTTGTCAAAATAGCCGGAGCTTCACTGGCATAAAAATGACCTGTAAAATAGATATCGGTCACTTTTGTAAATTTTTCGAAGTCCGAAACATAAGCTTCAGGGTGTGCTACGAAATCATTAAAATCAAGAAGCTGTCCGTCAATGCGTTTGTTATATTCTAAAACATCCAGTTGTACATAAACCGGTTGTGTATAATTTTTAGTCAAATAATTCTCTACTGCTATTTCCTTTACTTTTATGGCATCCAGAATTTCTTTGGCTCCACTCCCAACCTTACCGGTTCCGGTGATTACAAATTTTAAAGGAGGTAAAGTAATGCGTTTTAAGTGCATAATTAACGCCTCTTTACCCACAAGTGTTTCTGCTTTTGGCAATTTGAACAATTCGAATTTAATTCCGAATGCACGAATTCCGTTATAGACACCAACCATTCCGGCATATTTTCCAAAACCGATTAGTCTTCGATTGTGACTATCAACTATGGTTTCATGATCATACAGATCAATCTTCTTTTCTAAAATAGCTTGTAACAACTTTTTATTATAAGGTTGCTTTTTTATGGTATGTGAAAAAAAGAAGTACGCTTTATTTGGAATTAAGTTCTCTACAGGAACTTCTTTTACACCAAATAAAACATCACAGTCAGAAACATCCTCTGTAACCGTTATTCCCATACTTTTATATTGAACGTCAGAAAATATTCTAATATCTGAACTTTCAACCTCAACAGTAGCTTCATGATAAAGCTGTTTCAGTTTAGCCAATTCATTAGGAGCAAACACAACGCGTCTGTCCGGTGGGTTTTTTCGTTCTTTTATAATACCAAATTTCATTTATATCGGATTAAAGTGAATATTAATATAACTTTTTTGATTGAATTTGTTTCAAATATAACAAAATAAGTTAAATTTTTGTTGTAATTCTTTAATTTTAAACAAAATTATAACGTTAAAAGCTGATGTACAATCAACTAGAAAAAAAAGACGTTAAAAAAAAGTTAAAAACCAGATGTTGCAGATTTAAAAATGCTCAAACAAAAGTATTGAATTCTATATATTTGTTTTCAAAGAATGATGAAAATGAGCTTCCTTAAAAAAACAAATATAGCACAAATACTTCTCCTAATTTTAGTTTTAGGGTCGTGCGGAAAAAATAAAAACAATACAGATAAAGAGGTTACAACGGTCGAAGATACCTTGCCTAAAATGAAACCTTTAGGTCCTGAAAAAAAAATAAGTCAAGCTTATATAAATTCTGTCGCAGGAAGGATAAATCATTTTTACAACAAAAACTGGCCAAATAATAGCATGAATGGTAGCTTTTTGGTTGCCAGAAATGGTCAGATTATCTTTGAACGCTACAATGGATTTGCTAATAAAAATGAAGGCACTAAAATAACAGCAGATACTCCAGTACAAATTGCTTCTGTCAGTAAAGTTCTCACTGCTACGGCGGTTTTAAAATTGGTCAATGCCGGAAAATTAGATTTGGATCAAAAGGTAAATACGATTTTGAAAACATTTCCTTATCCGGAATGTACGGTTCGAATGTTATTAAGTCATCGTAGCGGAATGCGCAACTATGCTTATTTTACAGACCGAGACAAATCGGTTTGGGACCGACACAATCAGTTGACCAATAAAGACATTCTCGAAATTCTTGCCACAAAAAATATTGGATTAGAGGCTACAACGGGTACGCGATTTGCTTATTGCAATACCAATTATGCCATGTTGGCGCTTATTATCGAAAAAATCACGGGTTTAACTTATAAGGAGGCAATGTCTCAAATGATTTTCAAACCGTTAGGAATGACCCATACGTATATTTTTGACGATGATAAAGAAAGAAAAACAATTGTCCCTTCCTATAAAGGTAATGGTGTAGAAATTGGTTTTGACTATTTAGATAATGTTTACGGGGACAAAAATGTATTTTCAACGGTACGAGATCTTTTAAAATTCGACAGAGCCAGAAATTCACCTGATTTTTTAAAGCCCGATTTATTGAAACAGGTATATACCGGTTACAGCAATGAGCGCAAAGGAACTAAAAATTATGGTTTAGGAATCAGAATGATCAATTGGGAAACGGGACAGAATTTTTATTTCCACAATGGCTGGTGGCATGGTAATACCTCTTCTTACATTACTTTAAAGAAAGAAAATGTAACTATTATTGCCTTGTCGAACAAAATGACACGAAACACTTATGCGGTTCGTAAATTGGCTCCGATTTTTGGAGATTACCCGTTTAATTTTAAAGACGAAGAATAAAATAATTTTTCTGCAAAATTTATTACAGAAGTAACTTCAAATAGTATAAATTTGCAAACTCATTTTTGGGGTCGACTGGTTTTGACAGCAAGTCGAATTGAACAGTAAGCACGTCGAGCATTGAGACCTTGCTCGTAAATATAAGATCTTACAATTTTACACGGCGAAAATAACTACGCTTTAGCTGCATAATCTGAATTATAGTAAGATTAGCCACGTCCCTATCAGATAGGGAAGCTGGATTCTCCTTGAAAGCCTTGGTTTGTGGCGGTCAGTTTAGGGGAACCGTAAAAATAAACCTAGATATCCATGAGCTTCGGGTGGATTTCGAAATTAAGAAGATAAGTGTTGAGTGGTTGTTCCTGACCTAGCTTAACAACGAAAATCCAATCAGGAAATAAACGTGTAGAAAGCTCTTTAGTTGCTTGTTTGGACCCGGGTTCGATTCCCGGCGACTCCACAGAAAGGAAGGTATCAAACACCTTCCTTTTTTATTTCATAAAGCACTAAAAATAAGACCACTAAATAGTCTTATAAATATAAAATGTATAAATTCTTATCATTTTAGTAAAAAAAGAAAAGAAAGTCGATGGGAATCGAACACTTTAAAATTTTTAAAATCAACACATTACAAACAAATAAACTAAGTGTTCGACAGATTTTTCTCAATCCCTTTCACTATTCTTGTTTTTTCTATAGAATTCTTTTAGCGTTTGTGCAACAATAATTCGAACAATCAAAGTAACCAGAGCATCTTCCTTTTCAGCTCTTGTCATTTTTTTTCCATTCTTTTTTGAAGATTTTCCAGATTTTGATCTCATAACAGCCATATTAAATCAAATTGAAATTATTTACTTAAAGTTTAAAATTCAATTTAAACTGATCGTTAAATAAAAATGATTTTTAAATCAGTATTTATCTTACTGAAAAACAAATTCACTCTTATAAATTAGGTATTTATACGTACTGCTTTATATTACTAAATTGATACTTTTGAGAATACTCCATTTGAGACTTATGGTTTTCCGTAAAAAAGCTATGAATTAAATAGTAACATTTGCTTAAGAAAAGTCGGTAAAAATTAATATTATTAGGTAATGAAAAAATATTCTGATTGGTTTAAAGTTGATTTGCATATTCACACTGATTTTAGTAAAAAAACTAAAACTAATGATTACCAAGGAAGTTTCGATATTAATATCTTAAAGCAAAAGCTAATAGAAAACGAAGTGAAATTATTTTCATTAACTGATCATAATATTATTAACGTTGATGCATACAAAACTTATTACGATAATTTTACAGATGGAGATCCAAAACTTTTAATTGGTTGCGAGTTTGATATCGAAGTCCCAGAATCAGGTAAACCAATTACGTACCACAGTGTAATCATATTTGAGAATGAGAGTTTTAGTGATGTTCAAATAATTTCACAAAAAATAGAAGATCTATACATTCAAAAAGGGTCTGCCTTAATAGATCGGAAAATAATTATTGATGATTTATATGACTTATTTAATGGATTTAATTATTTTTTTATTCCACATGCTGGCAATACAAAAAGTATTTTAGACCCATATAAAGGATATGATTTGAAACTTTGTCAGCAAATGGTATTATTAATGCCTAGTGCTTTTGAAAAAGTAAAAGAAAGCGTCAGACAAACTTATAACGACGGTTTTGACAAAATTAAAACTTTAGATTTTCAAGAAAAAGATGATATCCCATATATCAATTTTTCAGACAATCATAATTGTAATAAGTATCCATGTACAAATAAAGATGGGGATGATCATCAATTTTATTGCATAAAAGGAAAGCCTTCGTTTGAATCAATTCGATTTGCTTTTATTGACCCAAAGTCAAGAATAAAAAAGTTTTCGGAAGTTGAAGTGTTAATGAGGTTTGACAATTTTTTACATAGTATAGAATTCGTAGATAATCCAATAATAAAAAATACAACATTATATTTTAGCCCTAATTTAAACGCAATTATTGGTGGGAGATCAAGTGGAAAAAGTTTATTATTTAATATTTTAGGAAAAAAAATAAATAATAAAAAGAGTCAAATTGATAAATATGGGTTAGATATTAGTAATGCTAACGTTAAAAGTTTTTTAGATGATGACTACAAAAACATAATAAGTTACAATACACATGACATTATTTATATTAATCAAGGAGATATTGTAAATTATTTTGAAAACAATTCCCTTAAAGACTTAATTCAAGAGTCAGGAGAAATTGATAGCTATAAAACATCTTTAGATTTTTTTAAAACTAAAAAGCAAGATTTAAATAATCTAATTGATAAACTCATTGAACTATATAGCGAATTATATGAAGTATTAAATTCTAACTTTACTTTTCACGACAGGGATATAACCTCTATCCTCGATTCCAGCTACATTTTTAAAACTATATTAAATATTGAAGATAAAACCAATTCCTTTCAAACCTCACAAGGCGTATTGGATTTGTTAATAGAAAATACTGAAAAATTTAAATTAAATGAGAATTGGTCATTTACAATTGAAGAAACTGAAATAATAAAGACCTTCCAAGACCTAGTAGAATCTAAAAAAACTTTATTTAAAAATACTAAAAGCAACTACGATAAAAAAGAAAATTTTATCGAACTTGTTAAACAAGTTGTTTCAAGTAAAAACGCAAATCTAGATTTGAAAGGAAGAGAAAAAGAGGCTTCAAATCAAAGACTAACAATTCTTACGAAGAATATTTCGGATGTTTTTAAAATTGCGATGCAAGTTCGAACTCATTGTTCGCTTTTTGAAAACTTGTCATATGGAGGAATTCAGGAAATCAAAATTAATGATGAAGTTACAGTAGTGCTGGAAGTTGAAAACAGTCAAAATATAAAAACAAAAATATTTGAGGGTATTAGTAATGTAACTAATAATTTAAGTTTATATGAATTGCTAATAAAGTTGGCACTAGGTGAACTAAAAATAAAAAACTTTGCCGAAAATTCTTCTGAAAACTTAGCGAAAAAAACTCAAACAAACATAAAAGGTATTTTAGATTTATTTGACAAACCTATTGAATATCTCAGGTATTCTGAAGAAAGTACCTCAAAAAATAACTCTCCTGGTTTTAATTCAGAAAAATATCTAGAAACAATATTAAAAAACGGAAATTCTAAAATAATATTTATTGATCAACCAGAAGATAATTTAGGTAATAAATTCATTACCGAAAAACTCATCGATTTAATAAGAGATTTAAAATTTAAAAAACAAATATTTTTAGTCACTCATAATCCATCTATTGTAGTGTATGGAGATGCTGAAAATATAATTATGTGTACAAACAATGAAAATACGATAGAATACGAACAATTTGTATTAGAAGAAAAAGAACATCAAAAAGAAATCTGCAATGTTTTAGATGGCGGCCAGTATATTTTTGAGCAAAGAGCTAGAAAATATAACATTAAAAAATTAATTAATTAATCATGCATATGAATAACATACTAATAAACAACATAATACAAGAAGGCAAGGTTTCTATAAATTTTAATCTTCAAGACGGAAGTCTTTCTTTTCCAACGGTTGATTTATTGACTTCTGGTGATATAGAACTAAATCCGTTAGTGATAAAACTAACTGAATTGCTTGAATTGCATAGAAAAATTGAAATTACATATGAAGATGCACTTTCATTACTTGAAACTGATTCAAAAATCAAATTAGTAAAAGAAACTCTAGACAATATATATGATTCATTTAATTTAAACGTCATTGATGAAGATGAAGATTTTTAAATCTAAATCTATGACAATAGAAAAAATCTAGATAGGTTAGGTTAGCAAATAACTAACTATTTAAAAACTACATCTTTCCTTTTTATCAAATCTACTATTTAATCCAAATATTTGTTACATATGAAGAAAGAAAGATTTTAATAGAATTAGTACATACTTGATATAGATAATAAAACAAATGACACAGGAGTTAAAAAAAAATATTAAAATAGAATATCTAATAGAATATCTATACATTTGTAATAAACTCATTAATTATGGAAGATAGAAAAGTCGATGAACTTCTATTGAAAATGGATGCTTTCATAGAAAAAATAAAACAAAGTAAAGAAGACTCTAAACAATTTCTACAAAATGCAGGAATAGTTGATGAAAAAGGTACACTTGAAGATAGATATAAAGATTTATGTATACTTCAAGAACAGGGTTAATTCTTGGTTTTCATGGTACAGACAAAAGCATTGTTGATAAAATTTTAGATAGTTCTACTGAAGATTTAGAATTTAAAGTTAACATATATGATTGGCTTGGAAATGGTATATATTTTTGGGATAATAGCCCAACTAGAGCTATGGAATGGGCAATTGAACTTAGTAAAAAAGAAAATCCTACAGTAAAAGAGCCAGCAGTAATTGGTGCAATAATTGACCTTGGTTATTGCCTTGACTTATTAGATTCTAAAAACTTCGAATTACTTAAAAAAGGCCATACAATACTATCTACTACACTAACAGCATCTGGTACACCAATGCCAAAGAACAAGGGACGTAATGAAGATTTAGCTCTAAGAGAGTTGGATTGTGCTGTAATTGAATCTTTACATAGTTTTTTAAAAGAAACTGGTGAAAAACAATTTGATTCAGCTAGAGGTGTTTTTTGGGAAGGAAATCCACTATATGACGGTGCAGGTTTTAAAGACAAAAATCACATCCAAATTTGCGTAAAAAACATTAACTGTATTAAAGGTTATTTTAGACCATTAGACAGAATTACAAATTAAGCACTTCTTACTTCTTTATTACATTAAAAAACACCTCAAAATATTAAAAAAGCAGGGGGTTCGACAGTCAAACATTTTGAATCATTTCGAAGTAACATCTTCTATTATAAGTACTTATTTATTACATTAGTATTAAAAATATAAAATGACAAAAGCAATTTTTGGACTTATTGGAGTATTAATAGGCTCCGGTATTTCTTGGTTTCAAACTTATTGGATAAATAAGCGGACTGAAAATAGGAATGCTAAATATCTCGCAATCCGTGTGGTTTGCATTCTTGATAAATATCTTGAAGATTGTGCTGATGTAATTAAAGATGATGGTCTTTCTTTTGGACAAAGAACTCCAGAAGGTTATTTAAAACCACAAGTAAAAGTACCTCCGCCACCAATTTTTCCGGATGATGTAGACTGGAAAAGCATTGATCATGAATTGATGTATAAAATACTTTCCTTCCCCTCTGATATTGAAGCTGGGGATAGAATTATTGATTTTACGGACAATATCTCTTCCCCACCAGATTTCTCAGAGTGGTTTGAAGAACGTAAGTTTCATTATTGTCAATTTGGACTAAATGCATACAAGTTGTCTGAAGAGCTAACTTTAAAATACAATATCAAAAAGAAAACATACAATGATTGGAATCCTGTACCTGATTTAGTACGAGAGTTAAATATAGTTACAGAAAAGAGACAAAAAAGGATCAAGTCACATAGACTTTTTGTTAATAAAGTATTAGGTAACAAATAAACTAATACAGTGAAAACTTTCAAGTTACTTATTCTTTTTTGATAGCGCTTTTTTATCATCATTCAAACCATCAAAAAAAATCAATATAGGAATCAAGTGTTCGATTAAGCCCCCATCCATCCCACTAAAACCCCTGTATTTACAGGGTTTACAATGAGTTCTCAAAACTCGTGAACAAAAAGTGAACAAAATTATAAATAATTGATTTAATGTCCCCACAAGCATTTTAATTTCTAAACAAATTAAAATGAAATCAATTTCCACAATTCCAAAGGTTATCAAATATGATGATCTTTCGATAGCTTGGTTTGTCTATTTTAGATATAACAAAAAACTTTTCCGTTATAAATTCGGAATTAACTACATCAACAATTACAAAAAACGTTTAATTGAAACTGAATCGATACGAGACGTTTTACTTCAAAAATTAAAAGAAGGCTGGAATCCATCAATTCCTGAAACAATCGATTCTCGAAGTGATCTGATATTGATTGAAGCTCTAAACTTTGCACTTGACAAGAAGCTTGAAACTTTGGCAAAAAAAACGAAAATAGACTATACGTGCACAGTAAAATTTACCATAACTGCGATAAATAAACTTAAGTTAGATCAGTTACTTATTATTGAAACCAAACGAATACACATAAAATTGATTTTGGAAAAAATCAAAAAACAACGCTCTTGATCGAACAAATCCTACAATAAAAACCTAGGATATTTAAGCTAGTTACTACAGTGGGATATATTAGAGAACAATCCAGCACATGGCATCAAATCGTTAAAAGTTGGAGAAATAATTGCAAATACTCCAGCAACTGACGAGGAACTTATACGAATTAAAGATAAGATACGTCCAGAATTTCCAAGTTTCTTAGTGTATTTGAGTTGTATATATCACACTGGAATTCGACCTGAAGAACTTTTACACGTTCAACTAAAAATGGTCAATTTGAATAATAATCAAATCATCTTGCCACCTGAAATCACTAAAACAAATATCAGCAGGATTGTACCATTAAATCCTTTTTTAAAATCAGATCTTGAACAAATGAATTTAGAAAATTATGGCGATGAAATGTATTTATTTGGTTCTATAAGAGAACATCAGAATCGAGGTCTAAAAAAAGATCTTGATTTTATACCTGGTTTAAAAAGATTAAATAGGGATGCTGCATCCAAATTATGGCGACAATTAATAAAAATTGAATTAGGTATTGATGTAAATATGTATTCGTTTAAACACCTTGGAGCAAATAAAAAAATATTGGCTGGGGTAGAATTAGACGCACTTCGAGAATTATACGGGCACACTTCCCAAATGATGACATTACGATATGCCAAAGTGGTCAAAGAAGTAAATCGTCAACAAATCATAGAGCGAAGCCCTGATTTCTAAGATAATTTAAAAACCTTAAAAATTCAATTATAAATCACTTTCATAATTGGAACTACCATCGAAAATAAACAATCCTATACTAAAATAAAAAAACAACTAATTACGGGAAACCGCAATTTAGTATAAAATACAACTTAGTACATTTGATTTTATGACTGATCGATACAAACAAATAAGAGAAGAAGAAGAAGAAGAAGAAGATAGACTAACAAGAATTCATGCAGATTTAGACAGGAAAGCAAATAGACATATATGTCTAGTTATAATTTCCGGAATAGTAGTCGGAATTTCTTTGTTTTGTTTTATTTTATATTCTATTAATAACCCTGCTAATAAAGCAGGGTTATAGCATTAAGCAAGCCCATATTTTTTTATTAGATAATAAAAGAAAATTTTGCCCAAATGAGTACTATTTATTACCTCTTTACCACCTTTAGAAACAGGTGTAAATAATTTATATTTTACAAAATCACTAATTTTATAATTATCAATTTTAACATCCTTTATAGCAAGCTCTCTATAAGCTTTAATAAATTCAGTTTTATCATGATAGGACAAAGCTGTTTCAAGTCTCGATATTTGAATTTTCATTGACTGACCAATTTCACCCACACTTGGAAGGTCTTGCTGGATTTCATCCCAAATACTTATACTTGACCACTTTGTATTATTGATTTCATTAATTCGATTTACTTCACTTTCTTTTAATTGTTCAATTACCAATTTGTGTCTATTTAAATCTTCCTGATTTTGTTTAATAGCAGCATCTAATTCAACTAAAAGAGAATCATTTCTTTCCTTTAAATCATTTATTTCACTAGTTCCCGCCTTAGCATCGGCTATATCTTTTAAAATTTTAGCTTCCTCTTTTCTCTGTAGTAATAAATCAATTCGCGAGCAATTTAATTTATCTACTCTATAGGTGGTATATTTTTTCAGAATTTTCTCAATTTCTATATTTAGATACGGAAGTCCTAAAACATAAAAAAATGCAATTCCAACTGGAATTAAAATATTATATAACTGAGAATATTTTTCAGTTACCCATTCAATTCTACAGTGCATTGGCCAATCCGAAAAAAATAAAATAGCGACTGATTTCCAATTAAAAATCAAAAAACTAATAACTAATGATCCGATTAATGGGCTTTTAACTCGATCTTTATAACTTTCAAATATACTTTGCAAGAAATCTTTTATTGTATCCATGTTTTGTTTTTATTGCTGCAAACATAACAACATTTACATCATTTTACATGCAAAATATTTTTAAGCTACCTCATAATTATCTTTTATACATGCTTTTTATCTCCTTTAACATTTGCGCTGTCGGTAATCCAAATTTTAAACCCACTTGATTTTTATCATAAACATAAAAATTTTCAACCGGAATTAATGTACCGTCAGATTTTTTAAACTGCCCAAATAAACGGAAGTAATACAACTTAATATCTTTTAATCGGTTGTCATGAAAATTCCATGAATTTGTCAAACCTCTACCTTTCTGTAAAGTACTATTTTGAGGTAATGTTTCTAAGTTCATTTTTACGAATCTTAATTCATTGTTTAGATATCCTAATATGTCCACGTTGACAATTATGTCATAACTACTTGCATCACTAGATAAAAAATATAATTCTAATATGTCCTCATTTTCTCCTCTAAATTTTATATCATCAATTGACAAAATTGGAAATTCTTGGGTAATAACCGTTGTTTTCCTTAGTTTTGGGTCAAGTAATATTTTTACTATATCGCCATTTGTACTATCGACTTTTAGACTGTATTGTGCTAACATTTCTTTTGTTTTGAAACTTTCATCTCGATACATTTTTTGATTAGACATATTTTGATTTCTAATTTCCCTATCGGCTTCTTCTTTACTTATATTTTCTAAATCTTTTATGACATTTGATTGTTTTATAGATATCACAATTAGAACTACTCCAAAAAAAGCAAAGAGTAACCTCGATAAGAAAATCTTTTAATTAGTTTTCGCCGTCCGTCATAGAGAGCTTCTTTGCCTAAAAAAGGAATAATTAATATCAAAAATTGGATTATAGGAACAATATATTGAAAAAGTTGATTGTAAAATTCTAATTTTTTTTCATTCATTAATATTTATTTAGAATGCTAAGTTATTGTTTTACAACAATAATTTCCATAATTTATTTTTATTTCCTAATTTTAATACATGAATCATCATACTTTAATATTGTCAACTGCGAGGATTAAAATTCCATTTGGAGTTTCAATTAAATTTACTACGAATTTAAGCAATCTTCGATGGGCTTTAACAGAATACTTTGGTTCTGAAATTGATTATGACGCTGATTTTGTTGATACAAATATGAAAGCAGTGAGCAGAAAAATCACATATTTTGAATTTTATTTTTAACACAGAAATTAAGCCTTGATTATACATCAAATTGAATCCTTTGCTCTTCAAGGAGTACTAATGAAATGCAGGAAATCAATTCACTATCTAAAAATATTCATTTTCTCATCATAAATTGGACTCTGGACGTTTAGAAAATTTAAAACGCTATGAAATACATAATTTTGAGATATTGTTTTATTAGGTTTGAGTTGCTTTTTTCCATCAGATAACCAAACAATAAAAGGGATTTCGTATTGTTCTTTAGGTGCAATGCTTATCGGCAGTCCGTGCATATACAGATTTTTTTCTCCTAATGATTCTCCGTGATCTGAAACATAAATCATGGTGCTATTGTACTCTTTTAATTGTTTTAAGTCTTCAATTACTTTAGATAAGATGTAATCAGTATAAACAATGGTATTGTCGTAGGCATTAATCAATTCGTTCTGACAGCAATTTCCTAACTCAACACTCTTGCAAACCGGTTTAAATTTCTCAAATTCAATTGGGTATTTCTTGCTATATGTTGGTCCATGACTCGTACTGGTATGCAGTACTATCAATATTTTATTTTTGTTACTTGATACTATTTGTTCTTTTAGTCCGGTTAAAAGAATTTCATCGTAATTACAGCTTTCGCCTTTACAATTTAACTTTAAAGATTCTCTGTTTTGATAATTTTTAACATGAATTGGCGGTTCTCCCCAGTTTGTGGTTCTCCAAATTACTTCTACATTATTTCGATATAAATAATTGGGCAGAACTTCATAGAGATCGTCCGTTCTTTTATGTTCCAGAATAGATTTCACACCTGCAGTGGTATAAGTGGCTAAAGAAGTAGCGTTAAAATAATGTAAATTCGGTGTCTTAGAAAGCAAAGGATTCGTGTTTTTCGCATATCCGTATAAAGAAAAATTCTGGCTTCTTGCCGATTCTCCAATTACTAAAACCACAATTGCCTTTTTAGTATCTTTTATCGTCGCATTGGGCAATAAAATTTCTTTTTCGTTCTTTTTATGTTTATGAATATAGAAAAGCGAAACATTTACTGAATACGACCAAGGCATTACCAGTCCACCTAATTTTTTTGAATTTTTATCAATCCACAACCAGTTGCTTGCGTTGACAAATACTAAAATTAATACCAACAATAAACTAAGCGAAGAAGTGATTAAAAATTTATTAAACGTTTCGTTTATAATTTTTGCTTTTACAATATAAACACCGGGAATAACTCCAAGCACAATTACATAGAATACTAATTTTATTGAAAAAAAACTACCGGATTCTTCAAGATTGGTATTCAACACATTGCCAATCATACTTTCGTCAATTATTACACTGTATGTATTAACAAAATAAATGGCAATTGCGTTGATAAAGAAAAACAACACCAAAAGGAGCTTTCCAACAAAATGTGACAAAAAAAGCAGTATATAAAAAATCATGAAGTTTACAAGTAAAACGGATAGTATTAAACTAATAATAATTATACTACCGTTAAAACTTTTAGAATCAAGATTATCAACAACAAAGGAAAAAAATGAAAAATGAAAGAATAAAAAGTTGATAAAACTCATTAACATGGCAAAATGAGACAGTCTTAAATTACTTTTTAGCATAGACAGTAGTAATTTTACAAATTGAAATAATTAAGCAAACTAAAGATAGACTAAAAATCATTAAATTTTCACGAATAGCCTTATATATAATTAAAAAACAGAAAGTTATAAACATTAAAATAAAAGCAGGATAGTATTTTTTATTGTTAATCCAGGTCCAAATATTATATTTTTGGTTAATAAAAATTCCCAGAAGTCCCGAGATATAACCAATAATACTTCCCACAATAATATCAAGCGGATAATGTGCCCCAACCGCTACTCTGGCAAGGACAAGAATTAATCCCAACACAAGTACAAAACTGCACAATACAATTTTATGAATTGTTTTTTTCGGCATAAACGTAAGTAACAAAACCGTCAGTGTTGTAAAAACTGTTATGGAATGTCCCGAAGGTAAACTATTACAGCCACACAATGTTTTTCCAATGATTACGAAATTATCTGTATTAAATACGGCTGCGGGCCTTGGCACAGCAAATATCTTTTTTAATACTATCGAAAATAATAGCCCAACAAGCGATGCTGACAATAAACCTTCCCATACTTTTGGGGCGTATAGAACAAATAAACTTAAAAATGAAAAAGCAACCAACGTATCCCCTGTTTCGCTAAGGTTACTTTGAAGATCCGGATACTGAGATAACTTGCTATTAAGATAAAAGAAAACATTCTTTTGGATTTGAGCATAAGAGTAGGCATCGAGACTATCTTGCGTGTAAAGATAGAGCGCAATACTAATTAACAGAAATAATGGTAAATAAAAAAAAGTCCCTTTGACTTTTGTATAATTGTAAATAATGCTACTATTCATCATTTTTTGCATCAATAGATTAATTCAACTTGTATCGCTCTATTTCAAACAAAAAGTAAAAACGTTTCTCTTGCTTTAATTGTAATGCGATGTAAGTAATCAAGAAGAGTTTAATATTAAATACTTCCATTCATATTTACACTTTAAAAAAACCTATCACTAGCTCCTAAAAACACCTATTCTCCTATTCAAAATATTTGACAAAAGAAGCCAGATGTATAGGAGTTTTATTAATCAGTTTACAATTGGTTTAATCTAATTAATATTTGAATGCTTAAATTCAAAATATCAATGATCTCGATGATCATGACTTTAAAAATTTAAAAGACATCTAATTTAATAAGGCATAAAAAAATGCGCAAAGTCAGAGACAGTTGCGCATTTTTTTTATTCCCCCCTTCAAAGTGAGGGAGAGTTAGCCTATAGAAAACTCCTTTCGTTCTTTGTTTGTCCCCGGGTTCGATTCCCGGCGACTCGGGCTGATTATGCTAAACCACTACCCAATTTTTATTGACATCATATTAAGTGATCCCGCAATGAGATAATCGTTAAAAAGACTTACCTCTTCATTTTTCTCTTGTAAGGCAAGCGTATAAAGCAACGGCAGATAATGTTCCGGAGTAGGTATAGCCAAATCGAATGCTTTACCTTGCGAACGGTAATCAATCAAAGGCTGATGATCACCATCTAAGATTAGTTTTTTCATTTTCTCATTCGCTTCAGTTGCCCAATCATAGGCGTATCCGGGTGCTTTCATTTGATCCCATGCTGCCATTCGGAGATTATGAACCATATTACCACTACCGATAATTAAAATCCCTTTTCTTCTTAGCGCGGCCAGTTCTTTTGCCAGTTCATAATGATAAGATGCCGGCTGTGAGTAATCGATACTCATTTGAATAATAGGAATATCCGCATTTGGATACAAATGTTTTACAACACTCCAGGAACCATGATCAAGTCCCCATTCGTAATCCAGTTCAATTTGAGTTTTAGTAATTAGCTGTTGGGTTTCCTTAGCCAATTCAAAACTACCTTTGGCCGGATATTGTACATCAAATAAGGCCTGTGGAAAACCACCAAAATCATGAATGGTACGTGGCATCTCCATAGCGGTTACAAATGTGCCTTTTGTTTCCCAATGCGCCGATATACAAAGAATCGCTTTGGGATTGGCTAATGTTTTTGCGACATTTTTAAATCCTTCCACAAATACATTATCCTCGATAGCGTTCATCGGATTGCCATGCCCTAAAAATAATAGGGGCATTTTTTCGGTACTCTCTAATTGATCCGACAATTTACTTAATACATTTAGTTTGAGAGCGACTCCTGTAAGTGGTACTATTGCCATTGTTTTTAAAAATTTTTTCCTGTCCATTCCTTAGGTCAGATTATTTAAAATAAATAGAATTATATGTCCTTTTGTTGTAATTATTTACCAAGTCCAATTTGGTCCATATAGGATTTATTATCCCAAAAAAGATATTCTTCGGTCATGATTCCGTCTTTCCAGATTCCTATGGTCGCCATTGGTAATTTAAATTTCTTACCTGTTGGAGGTATAAACTTACCACCTCCTATTGGCATCGGTACGGTAAAAGTTCCTTCCATAGTACCAATAACAGCTGTTGTATTACCGGAGCCTATTCGGATAGGGTGCTCTTTGATTCGGGTGTCGGGCGCATACACAAACATGGCACTTAGTGTTTTGATGTGTTGCTCCAACCCTTTTTCGGTATGTCCGTCAGGAAAATGAACAAGGATGTCTTTTGCATGGCTTTCATGTAGTCGTTCCCATTGTTGATTACTGAATACCGTATAATCCAAGGTGTCAAATTTTGCGAGATTCTCAGTAATAACCTCGTTTGCGGCAGTTAATTCTTTTAGTTGTTTTAATGCTGTAGCGCTTTCTTCGGTTGGAAGCTCTTTTTTCTGTTCACAACTAACCATTGTGATGGTCATAATTAATACTGCTGCCGGAATAATTTTTCTTGAAATTGTTTTCATTGTATCTATAATTTTGGTTATTAAAAAATGATAGTACAAAGTTGTAAATTATCTAAAGGCCGGATATAACACTATTAGGAAGAAGTATGGTGTTTTTAGGAAATGAGTTTTTTCATTTCACTTCTGAACTCGCTTGGAGTAAGTCCCGATTTTTTCTTAAAAACATGCGCGAAATAAGTGTTTTCGCTAAATCCTAATACAAAACCAATTTCGGAAATGGTCATATCTGTAGTCGTTAGCAGATTTTTGGCTTGTATCAGTTTTCTGGTTTCAATGATTTCCGAGACGCTTTGCTGTAATATCCGCTGACTGATCAGATTAAGATTTCTGCTGCTCATCGACAATTTGTCTGCATAAAAACTGGCACCTTCGGGTTTCGTATAATGTTGCTCCAATAATATCAAAAAGTTCTTAAAAGTCAGACTTTTTGTTTTTTCAATACTTTCATTTTCCAATTTTGATTTTCGTCTTTCCGATTCTATCATCGTAAATAAAGCGCCAAGCAATTGTCGTATAATTCCCAAATCAGGTTCTTCCTGAATACTTTCCATGTGCATCATTTCGCAGAGTGACAACAATCTCGAGAAACACATATCTCTTTGAAGCGAAATATTGGCCTCATTATGATAATAGGAATAAAGTTGAAAAACGGTTTCGGGTATAAACTCACTACTAAACCGAATGACCCATAAATCACATTTTCCGTCTTTTAAACCCGGTTTGGCTCTGTGTACTTTGCCTTTGGTCACAAAAGAAATAAAAGGGGCATTAAAAACAGTAGATTTAAAATCTATAAAATGATCAATCTGCCCTTCAATGCCAATAATTAACTCTTCGTAATTGTGACTGTGCGGCTCATTAAGCAATACTTCATTTTTTTCGACATCTTCGACTCCAAATTTGTATATTTTGAAAATTTCTGTCATTTTATTGTGTGTTACTTATCGGGATGGATGTCTAAATTTAGAAATAGTAAACGGTCTTTTTACTAGTATAAATATATAAAAATCCACGAAGACAAACCCCGAAATGGATGAAAATGTTAAAAAAGAAAAAGCCTATTCCTTTAGGTTTGGCCTTTATTGCGTTTGAATTTTTGCCTTATAACCAACCGCTATATTACGTCAATACTTCAATTTATTTTTTATCTTTGAAAAGCGAAAAAATGCCTTTTAATGTGATTTTAGGTGTATTTTATAGATAGCTAAGTTCCTGTATTTATTGATTTAAGATACGTTTAGATTACTATCCTTTTGGAATGCTAGTGCCGAATAGACATAAAAGCATTGATGATTATCGTTATGGGTTCCAAGGGCAGGAGAAAGATGATGAGATTAAGGGTGGTGAAGGGAATTCGTTGAATTATACTTTTAGGATGCATGACCCGAGGATTGGTAGGTTTTTTGCGGTGGATCCGTTATATAGAAATTATGCATGGAACAGCCCATATTCTTTTAGTTCGAATAGAGTAATCGATGCAACTGAACTAGAAGGTTTAGAAATGTTTAGGGGTGTTACTTTTTCTCCTGTAACTTATTATTGGTTGGGGAAAATTTTCAAAAACTCTAATCAAGTAGCTCTTGCACATCCAAAAGATAGCAATAAGCCAGTAAAACAGTTTATGCGTGTACTTGGATATTCTTCTATTGATGTAGCTGGTGATGTATTGCAGTTTACTGATGTTGATGATGCGATTGTACTTGTAACTTGGGGTACTAGAGGCGATAAAGCAATTAATACCAAAGGGAATAAAGCATCAAGTTTAGATAAAGGGTTTGCCGTAGCTGGAATTCTCTTACCAGTAATAAGCGGTTCATCTGTTGGCAAAGTATGGAAATTTGCAAGAAAAGGTGAAATGGAAGCTACTAAGGGAGTAATAAATATTACAGAAGATGCTCTTGAATTTGCGAATAAAAGTAAGAATGAATTAAAATCTTTAGAGCGATTGAAAGCTACTGCCGGAGAATTAAGTGAAAGAGGATTTGATGTTATAATAAAAGGAGAAGGTATAGCTAATGGAGGTGGCGAAATAACACTTAATGTATTAGGTAGAGAAGTTGCTGCAGAGAGCAAAAGATTATCGGTTAATACTCTTAATTCAATAAAACAGAATATAGGAGACGGAACAAAACAAGCTGGTACAAATGGATATACAATAATTGATGCAACCGGTGTTGGGACATCATTAGATGAGTTTATGGCAGGATTTAAGAATTTTACAAATTCGTCATTGAAAAGTAGAAAAGCTGAAGGTAAAGCTGGTACATCCGGTACAATTATGTTTTTGAGCGGTAACAACGAAACACATATAATAACATTTTAATTATATATTTATGCATTTAATTGTTTATGTAATAAAAAAAAAAAATTATGACTTATATGATATAATTCTTAAAAATTCAGATAAATTCAGTAGTCATAGTTTATATTACAATGATATGGGAGCTGATCCCGGATATTCTACCTTTGAAGGAGTTTTTAATGGAGAAGAAATAACGATTGATTTTGATGGTGAAATTAATTTCATAAAGCTTTTCATCAAGTACGGGCAATTTTTAAACCATAAATCCTATTATGAGAAAGTCATAAATTTTGAAAAAAAATTCGTCACTATTTTTGATGATCAAGTTGATTTATACAGAATAGATGAAATATTATTAGATGAAGTGGTAATTGATTATGGAGAATTTTGGTACAGAAAAGAAAATGCTTGTAAAATTTTTGAAAGTTGTATTTTAAATGAAGAAAAGCTGCACTGGTTAAAATTAGATAGACCGTATGTAACTATTAGTTATGAAGATTTTTTAAGAAGATAAACGGTAATGTGGTAATGTATCGGTAGTGTTTCAGAGTTAGTGATATAAGATTTTATATTTATAACGTATTGAAAAAGAATGATAATTAAAAATAATTTAGGAAAGGATGAGCAATAATTACTCATCCCCAGCTCTCCAAAGAGTTCTAATGAAAAGCTGCGCAAATGTCTCCGACTTTGCGCAATTTTTTTGTTAAGAACATAAATCTCTTAGGAGTCTCCAGGCTTTTTTTATTTATTTCATAGAAATATATTAAACATAAGTTAAATCTTATATTTTTGTTTGAAAAAATAATGAAAGAAGGATACATAATAAGAGATCAAACACTTCCACATTTTATAACGCCAACAGTTGTAGACTGGATAGATGTTTTTACGCGCCAAAGTTATAGAGATATTGTAATTGAATCTTTAGATTATTGCATTGCAAATAAAGGAATGATTTTATACGGTTACGTTATTATGAGTAATCACATTCACATGATCGTACAATTTGAAGAGGGTAAATTATCTGATTTAATCAGAGATTTTAAAAAATATACAGCAAAAAGAATTCTTGAAAGTATTCAAGTCAATCCGGAAAGCAGAAGAGAATGGATTTTGGAACGATTTAAACTGGCTGCAAAAAAACATACTAGAAATAAAATGTATCAGTTTTGGCAATACGGAAATCACGCGGAAGAAATTTATAGCAATAAATTTATGTGGACAAAATTAGATTATATCCATTTAAATCCCGTGAGAGCAAGTTATGTCAACAAAGCATCAGATTATATTTATTCCAGTGCCAGTAATTATACAAATGATTCCGGATTGCTAACTATTGAAAAAGCGGATAATCCAGTAATTGATGTTTTGAATTTAAAATCTGTCTTTAAAAATAATCATTATTAAATTCAACGATATTAAGAAAACTCTTGATTATAAAAATATTCAAAAAAGTGCTAAGTTAGAGACGTTTGCGCAGCTTTTCAGTAGAACTCTTCGGAGAACTGGAAGGTATTTTATTGTTTAATAACTCTCCAATTTACTATGTACTTTCTCAATTTCTTTATCCATATAAGCTTGTGCATAATGCACATAACGATTAAATGAGGTACTCGCATGACTGTGCCCGCTAATTTTGCGAACTAAATGTTCCGGCATTCCTAGAATAAGGAGCGTTGTTATAGCAGTACGTCGCATCATATGTGAACTCATTTTATCGCAAAACCGATTTTTAGAAGTATCCGTTTTTTTAGTGATACGTTGTGTTTTGCCTTGTTTTTCCCGCGAGACTTCTATTGGAGATGTAAAGCCGGCAAGTTCTCCGATATGTTTTAAACTTTTATTAAAATTGAATAAACTGGTATTTCCAAAAAGTGGTGTTTTATTATTTGTAGTACTGTAATGTTGAAAAATAGTTACCGCATAGGCAGAAAGTTTGATAAAACTAAACGTTTTCGTTTTCTTTGATTTGAGTTTTAAGTACCAGTCGCCTTCCATTTTTTCAAAGTTTTTATTGTTCAATAAAAAAATATCCGAATAACGTAACCCTGTTGTACAACCAAAAACAAAAATATCTTTTATCCGTCTATGACTTGGAATAAGTGTTTGTTCGAATTCTTTGTCATGTATTAAAAACTTAAGTTGTTCCGGTGAAAGTACAAAGATTTCAATTTCTTCTTTTCGTACATAAAACAAACGCTGGAAATCTCCTGTATTTAAATCCTTGTCATTTTTTAAGTAATTTAAAAAAACTCTGATTACCTTAATATTAGCACCAACATAATTATCATGACAGCCTTTTTTGTATAGGAAATCTGTGAATTTTTGATAGAATTTTTTCCAGTAGTTTTTCTCAGATTGCAACTCCCGTTTATCCAGTTTTGAGGCATCACAAATGCGGAGCTCCATTTGTGTATCACTCGAAAATTGAACTAAATTCTGTAATACATATTTATAATTTTCTATGGAGCTTGCCTTAATCTTCTCTCCGTTTTTTTTGAGTCGTTTACCTGTTTCGGTCTCCCTTATAAATTGCTTAAATAATGGAATAACTAGACTCGTTTTTTTCATGTTTTAATTTTTGCCAAAAGTACAAACTATCAGAAGTAAAATCCGTTATTGATAAATAAAAAAGTTGGCAGATCTAAACTTAAAATGACTCCATTTGTTATTTGTAAAATGTCTTTGTTTGTGTACGTAGAAAGAATTTTCTTGTCATCTGATTCATAAACAAATCATCCAATTAGAGCAATTTGTTTATTTTATTAAATCTACGTTCTTAATAAAAAAAAATGCGCAAAGTCAGAGACATTTGCGCAGCTTTTCAGTAGAACTCTTTGGAGAGCTGGGGAATATTGATAATTTAAAGACTTTTTCGCTAAAAATATAGCAACTCTATAAACAAGCAAAAGCCACTCCGTAATGAAGTGGCTTTTTTTTGTTTGATTTAGATTGTGGGTGCGAAGTCAAAGACATTCGCACAGCGCGCAACTACAACTCTTCGAAGAGCTGGGGATTCATTTTACTTGCAAAAAAAGCCGCGTATTAAAATTTTTCATTAAGAATTTCTGAATAATATTTATATTCATCTTCTGTCAATATTATTTCTGGAGGATTATTAAAATCAAGTATCGCTCTCAAAGTCAATACATCATTAGAATCAATTTCAAATGACTTTTTAAACATTGCTAGTGCCATTCGTTCAGCTCCATTTATATGAGAAAAAGAAAATGATAAAAAATATCCAACCTGATTAAACCAGAAAGAAATATTTCTTGAATAGGCAACATCTAACAAAATATAGATTATAGAAAGCCCATATTCATCACATAATGGATATATTAATGACCTTAACTCGGATTCCTTATCTTCATATTGCAACAAATAATCATTCAGATTTTTAAAATCATTTTTTAAAATTAGTTCTTTAATTTGATTCATTTTTTATTTTTTTATTTTACAAATGCTGTACTAAAATTTACTATAGTTCCATCAGTACCTTTAAAATAAGGAACCTGAACCTCTCTTGTTACACCATTAAGTTCGACCTGCATAGATTTCGCTTGTCCTCTTTTGTAAGGAACATCTTCGCCATTTTTTAATACATCCTTTATGATTTCCTTAATCACTTGCGGATTTTTATTTGGTACTAACACTTCCCAATTATGAACACTATTAGTACTTCCTTCTATTATGTGAGCTCCTTTTTCAGTAAAAACTTTTTCAACTAATCTTTCAATTTTGACAGCTTTTGTTGATATAGGCATTTCTATCATTCTATATCCATCATCAATAAACTCCGCTCCTTGATAAACTGCATTTTCAGTTTTAGTTGCAGCTTTTACTGCCTGAACAGCCATTTTAGATTGTTTAGCAATTTTATAGCCTTCGTATACTTGAGCTGCTTTTGCAAAAGCCATTTCTGAAAGAATGACTCCTGGAGCTTGTTGAAATCCATCGATTACTCCTCTTGAAATAGCTAAACCAGGATTAACACCTCTATATTTATTTACTTGGGCTTCTAAATCATCAGACCTAATTTCAGCTAAAGGTTTTGCTACTTTAGGCTTTCTAGCGGTAAACTCTAAATAACGGTTGTTTGCCGCTTGTTCACTAGTATAAGCCCCAACGTAAGGTCCGACTTTTTTAACAATTTTACTACCGTCAGCAACCCAAACATCTTCAAGACCTTCAAATTCAGCACTAGAGATAACTTTGTTTCCACTAAACGAATATGGTGTATAATGTGGATACTCTTTTGTTAAAGGATCCACCGCAAAAAACCTACCAACCCTAGGATCATGCATCCTAAAAGTATAGTTAAGCGAATTCCCTTCACCACCCTTAATCTCATCATCCTTCTCCTGCCCTTGGAACCCATAACGATAGTCATCAAGGCTTTTATACCTATTAGGCACGAGCATACCAAAAGGATAGTAATCTGAATAACTAAAAACGTCCGGCGTAAAATGATTATTAATACTAAAAAGTTTACGATCTGAAATTACCGAAAGAACGTTACCTAAATGGTTCGCTAATTCATAACGCTTGTCTCCTACTGTACGATAGAACGGTAATGGAGTTCCCGGAATAGCTTCTTCGCCTTTTCCTTGTGCTACTCCTTCGCAGACATCACCGATTCCGTTTTGGTTTACATCTTCTTGCAATGGGTTCGCCACTAATCTGCAATTGTCGCAAACGTCACCAACGCCGTCCTGATCGGTATCAACTTGATCAAAGTTAGGCATTTCTGTACAATTATCACAACCTAAATCTCCCGGTTTATCACCGTCACCTTTTCCATCCTGATCTTTATCTATTTGAAGCGGGTTTGGGTATTTGCAATTGTCACAAACATTTCCAACTCCATCCTTATCATCATCTTCCTGACCCGGATTAAACACCTTCGGACAGTTATCTTTTATATCGATCCAGCCGTCACCATCTCTATCACCATCTTTTGGACCGCAATAAGTCTTGCCAAAAGTAGCCCCTTTTAGAGTCATTGTTGGTCCGGTAACAGACTGAACTGTTGTGCCTTCTCCTTCATCAAAAGAATATTCGTTTGATACGACATCTTCAGGTAACTGCTCGTTTTTAACTGAATATGTAAAATCACAGATTTCAGACAGAAGAGCATTATATGTACTTCTAGCCCCCTGATCTCCTCTTTTTCCACCATAATATCGAATCGTTGTATTTCCCAAAGAATTTGCAGGCTTTGTAATATGAAGTTCCGCTGAACCTCTTCCTTGTCCTCTTACTTCTTTTCCTTCAAATGCCCTTCCATTGGAAGCTTTTGTAGTGTAAACGTTTCCATTTACTGTTATTTCTACTGTATATACATCACTATTTTTTCTAAAGATTACTGCCTTAACATCCCATTCATCTTCCGGAATCGCAGTTGATTTAATTTCGTAATTCGTTGTATATCTGTAACTTCTAAAACTAAATGTAGCTCCTCTATCTTTATATTTATTATGTCCTCTTCTATAATTTACCAATGAAACTGTTGGCAAATATCCTCCATTTGTTTTTGTAACCGATAACAGAACAGAACCTAAAAAAGAATCTGTACGATCTTCAGGCCAATTGTCCCCTCTTATTGAAGCCCCGTGTAATGCGGCAACAAGACCGGTCGAGTTAAGCGCATTTGCCGGGTCAATCTTTAAATGTGCACTTAATGTTATTGACTTTGTTAATGGCAGAGAAGGATTAAACAAATTAATATCATTTTCCGGCTTTTCATCCCATACAACAGCATCTGTTACGGCATCAAATTTTAACCCTGACTGGGTAGGAACCGCTGTTGCAGTATTAGCCGTAATAGGCATTTCTGCTGCACTGGCAAGCGATTTACTACTCGCAACACTTTTTCGTAGTGCTGACGGAATGGTAGCTTCGCTAATTGATTTTCTGCCTTTCTCAATTCCAAGACGGCTACTTCCGTAAATATCGTGTTCGATAAGATCATAGGTTACCTGATTACCTGTTTTATTCATTTCATAAGTAGCCAGGACATTGCCTTGGGCATCACGCTCATAAAAAGTAGTTGTGGTCTTGGTCGGTGTTTTGACAACTTTAGCAATTCGGTTTCCTAAACCATCATATTCAAAACTAACAATAGTACCATTTTCTTTTGTAACCGATTTAACCTTTCCGTCAACACGCCAGTCGATTTTTATTTTTTCCTGATTATCGTGTGTTAGCTGACCGATATCATCGTATTCATAATTTTTATAATCGGGATTCTCCGGATTACGTTTGTCATATTGATTGTCAATATCCAATGAGGTGTCATCAGGATTGGTCTTACTATTAGAAAACTCTGCATTTGGTACAACATCATTTACCCTATTTAATCGATTTGTTCCTGCCTTATAATGGTAGGTTAATTGATCCATAGGTTTTATATCTCCATTTTCAGTAGGTGCTGAACGGAAAAGGGTTTTTAAATTCCCGTTTTTGTCATAACTGTAATTAGATTCATAACTATCATACATCATGCTTCGAGCAATCCACTTCGAAGTCATTTTCTTTATTCTGTTCAACTGATCGTACTCGTAAGAGTTGAATTGAGCCGGCAAAGGATTCTGGGTCTCATTCAACACCGAAGTCATCATTTCTTTGATATTTCCGTTGTATAAATTGTTGGTCACTTTTTCTATAGGGAAATGTTTCCTGTTATAGAAAAGTAAATTGTCTTTTTCAATACCGGCACGAGACTTATAATCGCCTGTATAATAATTTAAAACAAAACTAAAGGCATCCTGTGCCACACTATATCCGTCGTTACCTGCATCTTGTGCTATATTAATCCTTTCTGAATTGACTCCTTTTAGCCAACCGTGTAAGGTATAGATATAATCAAGCCCCTGAACTTGTTTGTCCCCAAGTTCAACACGTGCCAAAGGACCATGGTCATAGTAAAGATAGTTTGCTTCTTTTTCCCAGATGATATTGTCTTTACTGGTATATACTTGTTGAATTCTATTGTCGGCATCATATTCATAACGGTGTATAAACTGATCATTAGAATCATTAGGCTGGTAGGTTACCTTATTTACATTACCGCTAATTAAATCGTAATCATACACCACTTTTTTAGTAGTTTTCTTCATTAGATTCAATCCTTCGCTATTGTTAATATGGTGTACCAATTCTTTCACATTTCCGTGAACATCATAGTCATAGAAAATACCGTTTGCATAACCTGCTACAGGTGATTGACTGCCAAGAGTATCAAAATATAAAACTGCGGTTACACGCTTATGACTATTATCAGAACCGTAAGCTGTAAACCATTTTTGAGTGTCTTTTAAAGGATTATCATAAATCGTTTTTGTTACTTGTTCTGTAAGGTCGGTAATATTATACGGATAATTGATTGTTTTAAGTACAGCATCAACTTCAACCAGTTGTTCTGCTGCATTTTCTAATCTTCCGTTTTTGTTGATCTTTAGTGTAAGTCCTGTTTTTGTTTGCAACTGACCTGCTTCAAAGATTCGGCCAAGGGCATCATAACGTGTATAACTAAATTGCGATTGCAGTTTTTGTTTTGCATTCTGACTTGCGATGATTCGGCCTAACAGGTCGTAGGCAAAAACAGTCTCCCCTCCATCGGGAGTTTTCTGCCAAACCAATTGGTTCAATGAGTTGTAACGGTACTCGGTTTTCATGGCATGCGCCGGACTTACCGGTACACCATCTACAGCTGCTGTATCTACTTTTTCTGAATTCTTTTCTCTTACCTTATTAATCGTTTCGTCTGAAGCCGGCAAAAGTCTTTTTACTCCTTCCGGTGGAACGGTCTGCACTAAGTTTCCGGCCTGATCGTAATAATACAAGGTGTATTGATATTCTTTATCAACTGCTTCTTTTGTTACTACTTCTTTAATTCCTTCAAGGGCTTCTCTAAGATAATTTTGCTTAAAAGCCTCTTTTTTATCAGCATAAAACGCATCGGAAACTTGCTGCTCATTAGTCTGATTAATGGCTTTTTTATAAATTTCGCAAGGTGTTTTATCTCCTTCTTTTTTAGGTAAATCCAAACTAAACGAAGGTACCATCGTAGCAGGCGCACAAATTTTATTCGCTATTACGTATGAATTTGCAAAATCACTCCAAGTTTGTATTTCTACTTCTCCGTTTACATTTATAGATTTAATGTAGGTATGATACGCATTAATGACAATAGGAGTCTGGTCATTTCCATACTTCAAGTTGGTGCTACCAAATTCAGCAATGGTTAAAAACAGAGGATCTTTAGCGGTCTTAACTTCAAACTTCGCTAAATAAGCAAGGTAATCTGAACTGATATATCCAAAATTAGCCTCGCAAAAGAAGGTTCCATTATCTTTTAATTTTTTTGGAATTTCATAAGTTGGCATTTGTGCCTGTAAACCTGTTTTGTATTCATTCCATTTGTCTCCACAAACTACCGGAGCTACTGTTGGAGGGATACATAGGGCGTTGCAGGTTGGTAAGCCTGTTTTTAATGTAATAGATGATTTTGCAACTGTTTTTTGTATCATCATATTATCTCGTGGTTTTCCCCGTCTAAAAAACTCACACAAAGTCACTAAATTGCCTGTATTATATTGCGTCATTACAGAGACTCTAAAAGTTCCTTGTTTTATTAAAGTATTATTGAGATTATCTATAAAATTAACTTCTACTATGTTGGTGAAACCATTACTATTATCTTTGATATCAATTGAATTGATGTGTTTTACATTCGAAAAATCAGGTAAAAAAACCTGTATTTGTCCTTCATAAAAATCATTATTATAAGTATCAGCAGAATAATATGGATAATCATTCAGTGTTAATACTAATGATCCATTATCGGCAATAAACTTATATTTATCAAATATAACCGGGCCTAAAAAACCTCCGTCTCGACCGGCTACAGTAGCGTTTGAATACCTTTCTTTAATTTTACTTTCCTCTATAAACGATTTTAGTAAAGGGTTATTAACAAGACCTCTATAACCTCGATTGTTATCATCTCCGATCGTTTCTTTACGCCCCTGCCCCCCAATTGCAAAATTTCCACGTGAAAAATCATCTAAAATCTCATTATAAGCATTTTTCAGACCTTCTTCAAAGATCGTTTCATCATTAGCAAAATCAGAACAAGAAATAATTTTAGGTAATTTACCATTTAAAAAGTCACAAATGCTTTCTCCATAACTAGATGTTCCAGCATCCTCCTTTATGGTAGTATTGTTTACTATACGTCCTTCTTTAGTTGCGCCTATTCCACTTTTATCAATAAAATTCAATTTAACTTTATAAAGTATATTAATAAAATCAAGCGAGCTAATCATAGAGATTGACGAAAAATTATCTATCTCAATATTTATATTAGCATCTTCCTTACCATTACTATTGAAAAAACTAATAGTTAAACCTTTATCCCCACTCAAAGGTCTAATATTAAACTTATAAAGCTCAATAGCTCTATTTATAGCTGTAGGAACAGAGCTTAAATAACTATTTCTAACAAACTGAAACTTTTCAACAAGGTTTGAACCATTAATCAATTGAGTTATTTCACTATCCTCAGAACATATTTTACTCTCAGAATTAAATCCAGTAGCTATAATTTTATTAATAACAATCCTTAAATTTTCTTCATAATCAGTTTCCGCTTTACTATTAAGCTTACAAGCATTAACAACAGGCAAAACATTCGGATCCCCACATTTATCTCCATACCCATCACCATTAAAATCGTCTTCGCCACAAGGCGCACAACAAGCAAAATACAAAGCGTTGTTTTTTCCTGCTGTTATCGTCCATGATTTTGTTTCGGTTCTTTTTAGTAAACCATTTCCTCTGCTGGTAACTACTCTGACTATATTGCTTCTTCCGCCCTCTTTTAAATTGGTAATAAACAAATCTTTAATCGCAGGAATAGCAGTGCTAACGCTTCCGCCGTTTAATTTCATACGAAGCGTATCGTTTACACTGACAGAGAAAATTCTCTCGTCAGCTATTTCGTCATAATTCCATTTTACTACATCTGTAGCAGCGATTCCGAAATACGATTTTAAATAACCGGTCGCAAAAGCGGTATTATTTGTAATGATTTGTGTTGTTGCTAAACTGTTGCTTCTCTGAAGATCAAGCAATACATTTGTTAAGGCCGCACTAAATTGGTCTTTTTTGCTACACTGATTGTCTTCAAATGCAATTACTTCACCAACACCGGAACCTCCGGCAAAATGACATTCTCCAACGGCAGCTTTGGTATATCCTTCAATAATAACTTCTTCAGGTGTGATACAGGTAGGCGTAGTTCCTCTGCGCACTATAGTAGCAAGAATTCTAAACTTAAAAATTTTGCTTGCCGGTAAATACTCTACATAATGAAAATTCTTTACACCAACTACATCTTCCCACTTCGGCTTCTCTATGCCCTCTCCACATGGATTACGATATGTATTATCTTTAGGATTAAAACTTACAAATTTTAAAACAATAGAAGATGCAATACTATCTGTTGCGTTTTCAGTAAGGTGAAAACTGATGTTTAAATTGTCTCTGTCTTTTCTACCAATTACTCTTGGAGCGGCTGTTGATTTAGTCAAATCAAATTCCGGGTTTATGTGTGCTTTATAGATTCCTTCTGTTAAATAAGGCATGCTCGAAGCCGGTGTATTTACCAATAATCCATTTGGCTGAATCGTACGATCCATAAGTCCTTTTAAAAACATTTCCATGTCTAAGCCTAACGGGCATTTTCCGGTTTCAAGGAATAAATTAGCATTTGCTTTTGCATCGGCACTTGCCATTGCTTCGACATCACTTAATCCCGAATCATACCCGTAATCTGAAGGCATAAAACGTTTTTTCTTGTCTGCATAATAAACTGCCGTTTCGCCCGTGCAGATTGGTTCCAAACCAGTAAAACCTGCCGGAATACTTGGTGCTGTGGCTAAGGACGACTCGATTATTCCAGGTACAGTAATAATTTTACCATTTACATCATATCCTACATCGTATTTTTTTAAGAACGTAACATACGAATCGGTGTTTTTTACGTCCCCGATGCAATTGTTGTTCATTTGCTTTTTATTGGCATAAATATGTGCAAACACGGTACGTGTTTTTTCTTTAAGGGCAATATAATATGCTTTAAAGTTGGACCATATTCTTTGTTTTAAATAATTGTCCGGCAAGTTATTAATACCTTCCAGTAACCTATCGTTACTCTTGGTAAGTACATCCTCATACGCTGTTACAGGCGTAATTCCGTTAGAATAAGCGGCAAAGAAATAGGCGGTCTGCAGCATATTCATTTTTATTACAGCACCTCGAGAATTTTTAAATGTCATTCCGTCGAAATTCCCGCTTATAGTTGAATAGTCTCCTAAACCTGCTACTATAATTTTCTTTCTTAATTTGTATTCTATATCATCTTCAGCGGTATGAGCACCATTATAAAACGGGTCAGTAGTTCCGCCTGAACTCAATATCATAGACACCATTCCAGTGCCGTTAGAAAAAACATTGTTTTGTACCAAACCAGTTGCCGGGTCTAAGTATTCCAGATTTCTTAATTTGTCATCAAAACCATCCGAATTATTTCCATCTACTATTTTTTGGCAAACGGCCAGATTGTATAAATAATATTGGTATTCCGGGTGATACGGCACTAATGCTTTTGCCCAGCTTGGTTGCCAAAGCTCCAGAAAATCGGTCACACTGTTTAAGTGCTGCGGTTCTACCAAAAATACATTAGGATCATCATTTGAAGGGTCCTTTGCAACAGGAATAACTTCATCATCATTAAAAGGTCTTAAAGCGGGGGTGAATGTTCCATCCTCATTTTTTATAACCGTAACCTTTACAGTTTCATTGTTTTCATCTTTGTAAGAACCTCCGAAAGGATGTCTCCAGTTGTATACTGAAACTTTTGTCGGGATATCAATATCAACATCGTTAGGATCGGGATAGCTTGTATCTTTGTAACCTCCGTACCATAATTTATTGTTTTCATTAAAAACACTTAAAATTTCTCCGCCATCCTCCGGTTCTGGAGTTGGCTGAGCATCTTTATCTATAGGAGCACTTCTTTCCAGCCCCGCAACAGAACCATATTGCCCATTTGGACTGACATCTGCCAGTAAAGTTTCCTCATTAATAGTGCAAAGATTTGCCGGCTGCTGACAGATCTCTCTACAATTGGCTAATAAAGCTCTAAATTCGATAGCTAAATGTTTTTTATATGCATTTAATTCTTCTACATTAAGCTCGATAGCAGGAAGATTGGCACTTACATACTTTGCTTCTGCAAGTACGATAAAAGATTCTCTACTACCTGTATCTCCAAGACTGCTTTCATCTAAAGGAAGTTTAGCTTTATATGCATTCTTAGTTAACTCATTCTCTAAATTAGCTGTAACCAGAGCTTCCTCGCAACTTCTGCAAGTAACATTACAATCAAATTCCTGGATAACTTTTTGAAACTCGACCAAAACAGGTTTACATGCTGTCCCCTTCTTTAATTCATTAACATAATCGTCAGCATATTTATTTAAAACGGCTGTATCAATCTGAAGATTTTTGGTAAAACTGTATGTCCCTACTCCCAAACGATCAAATCCATTGTCTGAATTCTTTCTTTTACCTTCAAATAATACCGACGTCTTTTCTAAAGTAACAGGAGCATAAGCACTTATATTATAACTACCAATTTTAGCAGAAAGATCAGCTCCGTTTTCGCCAATCAATAACTCGTTGGCACAATCATCGGTCATACTTATCGACCAATCGTATACAAAAGGGTAATATTTATTACTTAAACAATTGTCATTATAACTTCCTATAATCTTATCAAAACTGTAGATATATCCAACAATGTCTTCTTTCCCAAGATTAACAGAATTATCTAATTTAAATCCATCTTGCGTTATACTATTGTTACCCGAAGCGTATTTGACATTTTTATCCAGCAGACTTTCTTTTATTCTTTCATGCAAAGTACTATCTCCTTCGTCTTGCAACGCAATTAAATTTCCTTTTTTGTCACCGGCAAGAGCAGTAGCAATGGTTCTGCCTTGTGGATCTAAGTAACTCACACTTACTTGTCCATTTGGATCAATAACCATATTTTTTTTGTAATGTGTTGCATCACCTACCTTATAACCAAATAGTCGGTTAAGTTCTGCCTGGCTTGGAGTTGAATAGAAATATTTCATTTCATGACCCGATCCGATTTGATGCTCTTTTCCTACCCCACCTTTACTTTTAATACGGCCTGTATTATCAGGTGTATATTCAATTTGGGAAAAAGGGCGTAAATCTGCCTTAGGAACTAAATCCTGATGGTTGTCCTGAAGAAGGTTTTTCTCCGAATAATACTTACTGGCACCACTTGCATCAGACATTCCATCGATCAGCTTTGGAGTACATTCTTTATCATTTTCGTTTTCCCAATCAAAGTCATTATGGGTAAAAATGGATGTGCCCAGCTGGTTTTTATTTAGATCGGAATAAAAGTGTATACCTGATGATTCTACAGGAACCGGTAATACTTCAATAGCCGGACGGCCTTGATTATCGTAAATAACTTCGCCGACAACTGCTTTATTAGTAGAGTTGATCTTAGTAACGGTCTGACGATTACGCAAAGAACCATCAAAGTAACTTACCACTTCTTTCTTCTTTCCATCTTCAGCAAAAGAAGATTGGTATTGCCAGTTTTTCTTTCCCTCCTCGTGGTTTTGATCTATTGTTATGTAATGAGACCAGTCCCCAACTTTTTCTTGTGATGTCGCAACTCCCGAAGTCCAGTTTCCGTAATAATTTTTAGTGATATTGTCCAAAAATCGTCCAACTGGCCTCACTCTGTATACAATATATCCTTTCGAATAAACAATCGGAATTTTATAAGAGGTGTCTTTGGTTTGAATTCTCGTACTGTTTAATTTGAAGTCCTGATTGCTTAACGGAATTTGATTAACAGCTAATGTTCCGCCATCGGCAGCAAAATTATCAATCCAGGTCCATTCCAATTCATACTCTACAGCAGGTGCCACGGGATCCTTGTGCCACGAAATAACAATCTCCTCCGCACCGTTACTGACGTTATTGACAGAGGTTCCGTCAGATTTTAAAAATTGATATTGTAAAGGAAGTACAGAGCTGGTTTGTGTACTGCTAAACTGCAGATTGTAGTAACGATCTGTAGTAAACATGAGCTCCAAATATGCCGATGAGTTAGCTACAGCAATGCTTACATTATCTTTATCGTAGTACTTAATTGATTTTATTGTTGCACTAGCATAATGAACTCCGGGAAGATTATAGACAACATAATCGTTAAACTCAATTCCCTTAGTCATATTATCGTGTTTTATCCTTAGTTTAATTTCTTTAGGATAGTTGACACGATCTCCGTTGCCGGTAGTATAACTTGCGATTTTACGATTAGAGTTATCATAAGGGTTTATTGTTAACTCGACCTCACAGGAGTATATTTTTTGATATTCTGCTGTATTGCTTTTATCGTCTATAAAACCAAAATGCACCGATACATTTGGATTTACAGAAGTAAACAGATTTTGTTTTTTAATGTCGGCGAACTTCGAATCTTTTACATAGATACTATCCTGTACCTGAAGTTGATTTCCAATTTTTTTAAGGCTTAAAGTTGTCTCCTGTTGTGCAAAAGTCAATAACGAAAACAGAGCAAATGCAAGTGTTATTAAATATTTGTTGATATACATCTGTTTTAATTTATTTATTGGAACTATTTCTTTGATCAATTACTTCGTAATTCTTTAATCTTTCTGCCGGTACCGGTTTGTTTTTATTTACTGCTACAAAATAGTTTTTGGTTGTAAATAATGTGTTGTTAACCGCTTTCCTGTTAAAGTTGGTATTTATAACTTCTAATCTTGGATAATAGGATTTTGGACTACGATAATCTTTAGAAAAATTGACGGCTGTGCTATAATAAAAAATAGACTTTTCTATGAAATACTTTTTTGATATGTGCACGACTATCTTCGAATAGGGAAGATTTGAATAATTTTTGGCTTTCAAAGTAATCTCCCAATAGGTTTTAAAATCTTTAATAGCTTCTATTTTGCATAAATCCAACAGGGGTTTAATGTCAAAACTTCCAAAATAGCTTTTAACCGGATCTGCAATTTGAATTGCTTTTTCGGAATGACTTATTTTTACATTTATAGTTTTAGAATTCAAGATCTCGGTTTGATCGATTTTCATATAAACCTCATTAGCAGCATTTTTTATAAAGATTCCTTTATAGGCCTGCTCTACTGTTTTAGATTCGGCCGTTTTATATAAAACATAATTTGAATTGTATTGCAGGGCTTCAGTCCTACTATACTGTTTCGACATTTGTTGCAAAACTTCGTTTGCAGTTTGGCTGTATCCAGTTGTAGCAATTGTTAGAAAACTGATAAACAGCATCATTTTATAAAACATAACTTTCATCTACTTGTTAATAATGTTACCTGAACGGGTTTCCTGAATGGTCTTAACTCCTTTTGCGGTTTCCTTTTTTACGCGAACTAAACCACCCTCATTATCATATTCATAAAAAGTAGAATAATTGTTTTCGTCAAGTTCAGACATCAGTTTGAAGGTTTCGGCATCATATACAAATGTTTTTACGCTTCCATCAAGCGGATGTATTCGGATATCATCAAAATAAACAGGGATCCCGGCACTTTTATTTTCAAGCTCGATTCCTATGGTTTTTGTTTCTTCAGGGATTAAAAATTTGCTTGTAATTCTTTGCCATCCGTCAATAATATCTCCTTTAGCGGTAAAGCTTTCCATTCCTATTTTGTATCTGATATCGTTAGTGTCGACATTGCTAAAAAAGACTACATTGATTACCGCATTTTCGTAGTTTTTTAATTGAATGGCGGTTTCTTCTTTAACCCATGCACTTAACAGATATTCTTTATTAGGTTTTGGCTGAAAAGAAAGACAGTCCGAACAATAATTTTTGTCGGTAGGAAGTCCACAAGAGAATTCACTCATCTTTAAGTTATCAGAAAAAAAAGCTTCATTCTCAAGAGTTCCCAGTGCGTCAAAATTTTCGTAACCATAAAAATCATAGCGAAAATCTTCCTTTTTATCCCTCGGAAATTCCGTTTTATCAAAACTCAACAGATATTGCAACGATGTTCTCAAGACCGGAGCCACTCTTGATTCGGTAGTTTCAGCAGGTACTATCTGAACATAATTTGGGTCTTCATTTCGGTTTACAGCAGCTGTAGTTGTGCCACCATCTACATAAAATCCGTTTTCAAGACCTACTACGTATAAGTGTGGTTTATCCGGATTGTTAAAAAGAGCACTTTTAGAATTGCTGAATCGAGCCATGGTCTGATCTCTTAATGCTTTTACATCATTAGTCTGGCAACCATCTGTAATCATCATTACAACATTTGGTTTCATCGGAGCGTTTAATGCCACATCTAAAGCCGTTTTCCAATAATCCGAAGAAGCACTTATCCCTTTTCCGCTGCGGCTACGATAGTTTTCAATCCAATCATTAAATTTTCGTAAAGTAACCGGGTCATAATTAGACAGCCTTGTAGCTTCAATATTATCTGTTCTGGTAAAAGTGTCACTATCGGACATTCCGGTCATCGAAACATAAATATTCGATTGCAGCTTGTCATTATCGTCTGCCTGTTGTTGTATGTATTTTTTTAATTGTTTTTTAATTTTAGCCGCCTGATCCTCACTTATAGAACCTGATTCGTCCAGAACAAAAGCAATGTGATCCACACAATATAAAGACGAGCAAAAATTAATATGATTTACCGAACTTTCAAATGCTGAAGCCGGAGTAGTAATCAGATTAGTTGCCTTTTCATTTGATTCATAATTAGCCAAACTAAAATCTGCAATACGATCCCCATTTGTCGCAATCCTCACATCATAACCGGAACGATCTGAAAAAGAGAATGCAATGAAACCTTGTTGTTTATCGTGTACAAAATTGTATATAGCGGGTTTCTCGTCTTTTATATAGAAAGCCAGTGCTTTTAGTTCATCACATGTATATCCGTTTCCTATTTCCGCTGCCGGAAGATTGACCAGTTTATTGGCCAAAGTGGTAAAAATAGCTTTAATAGTAGCCGTGTTTGGATTGTCTTTAGTACAGGATACAAAATCTTCGCAAGTATTAACTGTTACTTTTTTAGTAAATTCAAACGTACATTGCTCCTTCTCGTATGTCTTTAGATAAATAGTATAATTACCCGAAGTTAGAGGAGTAAAAGTATACAAACCTGTTGTGTTTGTAACGGGATTTAAAAGTTGTGTGTCACCTTCCTTAATGACATACCAACTAAAGCTACTATTTACAGAAGCCGTTTCAAAAGATAAATCTATCGCTTTGTTCACACAAGACGTTTCTTCCGTACAATCTACTACGAAAATCTTTTTTGTAAATGTCTTGCTGCAATTTTCAGCGTCGGTTACAATTAATTTAACCGTATAACTTCCGGGAGCTGTAAAAGTATACGAATAGTCTCCACTCGCACTTGCAGTAGAACGATTTACAACTTGTCCGGAAACAGTTGCCGTTGACCAAACATAGCTCATATTAACTCCTGTAGTCTCAAATGTGAAATTAACTTTTTCGTTCAGGCAATGGGTCTCAGAAATTCCATCAACGTCAATTCCGGAGGAAAAACCAGAGAAAGCGGTTCCAAAAATTGAGTTTATTACAGGCTCTTTATATTCTTTAGCCGAAGAAGAAAAAGAACAAAATACTACACTCAAAATCAAAAACCAGTATTTTTCTATTTTTAAATAATTCATCATGTTTATTATATATTACTGCCGTGCATCAACGCTTATCACATCCCTCTTTCAGGAGGGCCTTATTCACCTCCGCCGGGCTCAACTTCTTCACCTCCGGAGCATGCTGAACCATTAAAAATCTTTATAATACTTACAGCTACTATAGCACCGCAAGGCCCCACTCCCCAGTTACTTAATTCACTCGTTACCTCGTCTCCATAACGATCAATATAAACGATATAACTTCCCTGACCATTTCCTCTAAAATGGAACACCTGTGTCTCAAGCTCACATTTACCACGAATATTTGCAAAATTTTGCCCGTTGTTATTTACATCTGCCCATGCTTTTGCATCTGCATCTGCCTGCGAAATATTGGAGGTTGCTGTTGCCGAATACTCTACACTTGATCCCATTCCTCCAGCGGTATCACAATTGTTTCTTACGAAATAACTACTTTTTGTACTCTTATAAGTACAACTGCCATTGGTACCCGCATTGGCATATGCCTGCCCGTTTTTGTTGACATCATCCTGAGCCAAAGCATCTGCTGCTGCCTGTGTAGAGGCTGTATATTTTCCTGCAGCTACCGTATAGATAACCACCGAGCCTGTCCCTCCCACTCCACAATTATTTTTGGTAAAAGAACCGCTTTTCGCTACGTTCTTAAAACTACAGCTGCCATTGGTACCCGCATTGGCATACGCCAGTCCGTTTTTGTTGACATCGTCCTGAGCCGAAGCATCTGCTACTGCCTGTGTAGCGGCTGTATATGTTCCTGCAGCTACCGTATAGATAACCACCGAGCCTGTGCCTCCCACTCCACAATTGTTTTTGGTAAAAGAACCGCTTTTGGCTACGTTCTTAAAACTACAACTGCCATTGGTACCCGCATTGGCATACGCCTGCCCGTTTTTGTTGACATCGTCCTGAGCCGAAGCATCTGCTACTGCCTGTGTAGCGGCTGTATATGTTCCTGCAGCTACCGTATAGATAACCACCGAGCCTGTACCTCCCACTCCACAATTGTTTTTGGTAAAAGAACCGCTTTTCGCTACGTTCTTAAAACTACAACTGCCATTGGTACCCGCATTGGCATACGCCTGCCCGTTTTTGTTGACATCGTCCTGAGCCAAAGCATCTGCTACTGCCTGTGTAGCGGCTGTATATGTTCCTACAGCTACCGTATAGATAACCACCGAGCCTGTGCCTCCCACTCCACAATTGTTTTTGGTAAAAGAACCGCTTTTGGCTACGTTCTTAAAACTACAACTACCGTTAGTACCGGCATTGGCATACGCCTGTCCATTAGCATTTACATCATTTTGTGCTAAAGTATCCGCATCCGCCTGAGAAATAATAGACGTAATCGTTTTTGAATATACAACCACTGATCCCGTTCCGCCTGCACCACAGTTGTTCTTTGTGAAAGAACCACTCTTGGTACTGCTAAATGTACAGGTACCATTGGCATTGGCATAGGCCTGACCGTCATTTTGTGCTAACAAGTCGGCGGCGGCCTGAGTAGCTGCTGTATATTTTCCTGCTGCTACTGTATACACTACTGCTGATCCCGTTCCGCCTACAGCGCAATTGTTTCTTACAAAGCCACTTTTAGCTACGTTCTTGAAACTACAGCTGCCGTTGCTACCGGCATTGGCATACGCCTGCCCGTTAGCATTTACATCATTTTGTGCTATAGTATCCGCATCCGCCTGAGAAATAATAGACGTAATCGTTTTTGAATATACAACCACTGATCCCGTTCCGCCTGCACCACAGTTGTTCTTTGTGAAAGAACCGCTTTTGGTACTGCTAAATGTACAGGTACCATTGGCATTGGCATAGGCCTGACCGTCATTTTGTGCTAACAAGTCGGCGGCGGCCTGAGTAGCTGCTGTATATTTTCCTGCTGCTACTGTATACACTACTG
>NZ_JBIPCS010000019.1:0-30574 GCF_044005985.1 Flavobacterium sp. FlaQc-49
TAAGGTGGTTATTGCGGCGGGGCTCACCTCTTCCCATCCCGAACAGAGTAGTTAAGCCCGCCTGCGCAGATGGTACTGCAGTTATGTGGGAGAGTATGTCGTCGCCTTTCTTTTAAAAACCCTATCCGATTTGGATAGGGTTTTTTGTTTTATATACTTTTTGGTTTTTCTTTTTTTAAACCATGTAAGTGATGTAAGTTCAGTTTAGAGTTACTTTGCGAGCCTTGCGTAAACCCCTTGCGTGCTTTGCGGTTAAGCAGCACATATAAGAAACGCCATTATTACTGCTGTAATGATCAAATTTACAGATATGAATTGGGCAGTTTCATCTAAAATTTTTCTTTGTATTGTTTATGAAATCTTTGCGAACTTGCTGTTTAAAAGAAGTTAGAGGATAATTGTGTGTTTGTTTAGTATTACAAATTAGAAATCTTCGCAAGTAACGGATTAACTTTAAAATTAAATGACTAGTTGTCGTTATTAAACTTCTGGAAATCTGTTAAATTATAGTAAATAAAGGATTTTAGAGTAGGAGTGACTAGAGTTTTTAAATGCGAATCTGTATTTTTGTTTTTTAATTATAATCTAAATATGAAAAAAAGTATTTTATTGTTGGTATTATTTGCTATCACAAGTTTAAGTGCTCAAGAGCGCCCAAAATTAGTTGTAGGTATTGTAGTTGATCAAATGAAAATGGAATATCTCTATCGGTTTTCAGATGATTTTTCTCCAAATGGTTTTAATAGATTAATAAATAATGGATATACTTTTCAGAATATGCATTATAATTACATGCCAACTTATACTGCACCGGGACATGCTTCTATTTATACAGGGACGACACCGGCAACACATGGAATTGTAGGTAATGAATGGTTTAGCAGAACGCTTGGTAAAGAAATGTACTGTACAGATGATGCATCTGTTAAAACGGTTGGAGATGGTACTGTAGAGGAGGGTGCAATGTCACCAAAGAATCTGCAAAGTACTACTATAACTGACGAAGTTAGAATGGCAACAAATTTTACTGGAAAAGTAATCGGTCTTAGTTTGAAGGATCGTGGAGCAATTTTGCCTGCAGGACATTTTGCAAATTGGGCATTCTGGTACAGCAAAACAGGTTCTTTTATTTCAAGTACTTTTTATGGGGATAAATTACCTGATTGGGTTACCCAGTTCAATAATGAGAAGCGTTATTTGAAGTATATTAATAAAGGTTGGGATTTATATAAACCAGCTAGCACATACAATGAAAGCTTACCGGATAATAACCCGTATGAAGGGAAACTATATGGTAGTGCAGCGCCTGTTTTTCCATATGATTTGAAAACAATGTATGAGAAAAATGATGCAGGTGTCTTAAGAGCGACTCCGTATGGGAATGATTTGTTGGCTGAGTTTGCTATGGAAGCTATTGCGAAGGAAGATCTGGGTAAAGACAATACTACCGATTTCCTTACTGTTAGTTTTTCTTCGACTGATTATGTTGGTCATTTACTTGGACCTCGTTCTATGGAGCTTCAGGATACTTATTTGAGATTGGATCAAACTATTGCTGACTTTTTAGCTTATCTTGATAAAACGGTTGGAAAAGACAATTATTTACTTTTTCTAACTGCTGATCATGCAGGGGCAGAAAATGTTATCTATTTAAAAGATCATAAATATAATGTAGATAATTATCCATCAAAAGACGTTAGGAAAAGCTTGCAGGATTTTTCTGTTAAAACTTTTGGTGTAGATTTAATTTTAAATTATTCTAACTTTAATATTTTCTTCAATAAGAAACTTATTAAGGATAAAAAATTAGATTTACTTAATGTAAAGAAGGCTTTTAAAAGTTTTTTAATTGCACAACCACAAGTGAAGAGAGTTTATACCGAGGAAGAAATTTTGGCTAATTCCGGAAATGATTACTATTTAAACTTTGTAGCAAAAGGGTATGATGTAACTCAAAATGGAGATTTGATTATTGTAGACAAACCGGGTGATATTGAATATTCAAATACGGGAACTTCACACGGGACACCTTATAGTTATGATACGCATGTTCCTGCGATTTTTTATGGCTGGCATATCAAAAAAGGAGAGTCGTATGATAAAAAAGGGATAACTGAAATTGCACCAACAATAGCACAAAAAATAAAAGTTACCTTTCCAAATGGAACTGAAGCGAAAGTACTTCAAGAAGTTTTGGATGAAAAGAAGTAATCTAGGATTGGTAGTTCTAAATAATTGAGGAAAAAACATCGTTATTTAAGTGCTAGACACATATTAAATTTAAAAACCCTGTCTTAATTCGAGACAGGGTTTTTTGTAACAAAAAAGGCTTTTCAATTAAGAAAAGCCTTTTTTATTTAGTAAGCACTTATTATAATGCTAGCAACTATGCGTTTGCTAACACTACTTCTTCGTTAAAAGGAAGATTCCATGCTTCAGCAACTCCTTTGTAAAGGATTTTACCATTAGCAACGTTTAATCCTTTTTTCAATTCTTCATTTTCAGCGCAAGCTTTTTCCCATCCTTTGTTAGCCAACTGTACAGCATACGGTAAAGTAGCATTAGTTAAAGCTAATGTAGAAGTATAAGGAACAGCTCCCGGCATATTTGCTACACAGTAGTGAACAATATCATCAATAATAAAAGTTGGGTTCTCGTGAGTTGTTGGAGTACAAGTCTCAATACAACCACCTTGATCTACCGCTACGTCAACAACAACAGTTCCCGGACGCATTAATTTTAACATATCACGAGTGATTAAGTGAGGCGCTTTTGCTCCTGGGATCAAAACTGCACCAACAATTAAATCTGCATCAGCAATTGCTCTGGTAATGTTATAGTGATTTGACATTTCTGTATTTACGTTAGCTGGCATAATATCATCTAACTGACGTAAACGTGGTAAGCTTAAATCCATAATAGTAACTTGAGCTCCTAAACCTGCTGCCATTTTAGCTGCTTGAGTACCAACGATACCTCCACCTAAAACTAAAACTTTTGCCGGTGGAACACCTGGAACACCTCCTAAAAGGATTCCTCTTCCTTTTAACGGTTTTTCAAGGTATTTTGCTCCTTGTTGAATAGCCATACGACCTGCAACCTCAGACATTGGAACTAATAAAGGTAAACTACGATCTGCTTTTTCAACTGTTTCGTAAGCTAAACATACTGCTCCTCTTTCTAACATAGCGTGTGTTAATGGCTCAGATGATGCAAAGTGGAAATAAGTGAAAAGTAATTGATCTTTTTTGATTAATGGATACTCAGAAGCAATAGGCTCTTTTACTTTGATAATCATTTCAGCGATAGCATATACTTCTTCAATAGTTGCTAAAACTGTTGCACCAGCTTTTGCATATTCTTCATCAGCAAAACCACTACCTACACCTGCAGTTGCCTGAACGTAAACTACATGACCGTGTTTTTTCATTTCAGAAACTCCTGCTGGAGTTAAAGCTACACGATTTTCGTTATTCTTGATTTCTTTTGGAACACCTATTATCATATTGTTATATTTTTTTGTTTTTTGAAATTGTTTTTTACAAATTTACAGTTAGAGAATATATTATTGATAATTGATTGATAAATAAGAAAATATTATTTTATTTGTTACTTTTACAGAAAAATATTCTTTTGGGAAGTGTTTTTCTTTCCTGAAAGAGAAAAAAAGACTTTTTTTAAATCAAAATTTATATCGTTTTCGTTATGGCTTTAGATGAAACTGACAAAAAAATCCTACGACTTTTACAGGAAGATGCGCATTACACGTTAAAAGACATTGCAAATAAGATTAATTTATCGTTAACGCCGGTTCATGATCGGGTCAAACGTCTTGAAAAAGAGGGTGTTATAGAAAAATATGTCACGATTTTAAACAAGAAAAAACTCGGAAATAATCTTACTGTGTATTGCCAAGTTACGTTGACCAAACAAACTTATGACACTTCGGAGGGGTTTAATCAATCTATTTTGAATTTACCGGAAGTGGTAGAGTGTAATTATGTTTCGGGGAATTTTGATTATATGCTCAAAATTATCATTCCGGACATGGAAAGCTACCATCGTTTTCACCAACAGAAATTATCAGTTTTACCGGAAGTCTCTTTGTTAAATACCGTTTTTGTAATTTCTGAAGTAAAAAGTACCACGGTCTTGCCTATCTAAATAAAAAAACCACCAAGTAAACTTGATGGTTTTGTTTAACACTGGTTTTGGTTTATATTAATAGTAAGTGAAACGTCTTACTTTTGCAATATATTTGGCTAAACGGATAACCTGATGGCTATAACCGTATTCATTGTCGTACCAGATGTATAATACAATATTTTTTCCGTCTTTAGATACAATTGTAGCATTACTGTCATAAATTGAAGGCGCAGATGTACCAACGATATCTGATGAAACTAATTCATTATTTAATGAATATTTAATTTGCTCTACCAATTCTCCTTCTAAAGCATATTTTTTCATTATTTTATTGATCGCAGCAACTGTCGTTCCTTTCTTAACTTCTAAATTCAGCACTACCAATGAACCATTTGGAACTGGAACTCTAATTGCATTTGAAGTCAATTTACCCTCTAGCGAAGGCAAAGCTTTTGCTACAGCACTTCCGGCTCCTGTTTCAGTGATTACCATATTTAAAGCTGCAGCTCTACCACGACGGTATTTTTTGTGCATGTTGTCTACTAAATTCTGGTCGTTTGTATAGGCATGGATGGTTTCCAAGTGACCTTTTACAACTCCCAATGTATCTTCGATAGCTTTTAATACCGGTGTAATGGCATTTGTAGTACAAGAAGCTGCTGAGAAAATATTAATCTCATCAGGATTGTATTCATTATGGTTTACCCCATGTACAATATTAGGAACTCCTTTTCCTGGCGCAGTCAATAAAACTTTACCGGCACCATTTGAAGTCAAGTGTCTTTGTAAAGCAACTTCGGTAGTGAAAACTCCGGTATTGTCAATGATCAAAGCGTCATTGATTCCGTATTGTGTATAATCTATTTCTTCCGGTGTATTTGCTGTGATCATATGAACTGTAGTTCCGTTGATGATCAAAGCATTATTTTTAGGGTCAGTAGTTACAGAACCTTGGAAATCTCCGTGAATTGAATCGTATCGTAATAAAGAAGCTCTTTTTTCTAAACTAGTGGCATCGTTTGCATCACGAGTTACAATTGCTCTTAAACGCAATTGATTTCCTTTTCCAGTTTTAGACATTAATTCTCTGGCCAATAAGCGACCAATTCTTCCAAAACCATATAAAACCACATCTTTTGGTTGAATTTCTTCTGATGATTTGGCTTCTTTTAATTTATCAAGTACAAAATATCTTGCATCAGGATATTTCTCATCTTCCAGACGATATTCGTAGGTTAGTTTTCCTAAATCTAATTTTGAAGGCGGAAGATCTAACGACAGGATAACCTGAGCAATTTCAACTGAATCAAAAATGGTGATTGGCTTACCAACAAACTCACCTGCGTATTGATGTAAATTAATAATATCGCTTACATTTTTATCCAATAATTGATTCTTGAATAAAACCATTTCGATGGATTTGTCATACCATAAATCACTTATGATTTTGATTAATTCGACACCAGCTCTTCTTCGGTCGACTTGAAGTGATACTTCTTTTTGGTACAAAGATTTTTTGCTCATAATTGGAAATTTGGAAAAATAAATAGAGGACTATTTTAAAATTTTGCGCAAAAGTACCCATTTCAATCGATTTCGTAAACTATTTTAGCATTTTTTTTTGAAACTCACGAAAAAAATATTTTATTCCTGTTAAATTAAAATTGGGTTCCTGAAAACAAAAACGGAAATGGTTTTGGGAAGAAAAATAAAAAAGGCCACCTTAAAAATAAGATGGCCTTTCGTTTTAATTTGAGTAAGATGTTTAGATAATAATTCTTAGGATTTCTCCATTTTTATTGATCATTTCAAGACGCATACTTTGTCCCTCATCTTTTTTATTTAAGAGTTTTGAAACCGTTTCAATATTTGTTGCTTTAACATTATCTATACTTAAAATGATATTGCCTTGTAATTCATTTTGGTACTGCATTAAATTTTCATTAGAAATACTTCTGATTTTTACACCATAATTTATGTTGAATTTCTTTTTATCGGCAGCATCAATATTTTCCAGTTCTATACCTTTAAATTCGGTGCTGTAAAATTCATTTTTGCTTAAAGTTACCGGAACAGTTTTCGTTTTTCCGTCTTTAATATAAGTCACTTTAACAACATCATTTGGGCGTTTGGCATTGATGTAGCTCGAAAGGTCTGCATAAGTTGAAATATTTTGTTCGTCCAGTTTTACAATTATATCACCTTTTGTCAGTCCGGCTTTTTCTGCACCGGAATTTTTGGAAACTTTGCTAATATAAAAACCTTGCGTTTCAGTAATTCCCAATTCTTTTGAAGCGGTACTGTTTAATTCTCCTCCTTCAACACCTAGAATTCCCCTTTGAACATTCCCGAATTCCATAATGTCCTCGATAATTTTTCGGGCAATATTAGACGGAACGGCAAATGAGTATCCAACATAAGAACCCGTCATTGAAGAAATCATAGTATTAATTCCAATTAATTCTCCACGAGTATTCACCAAAGCGCCACCGCTGTTTCCGGGATTTACGGCAGCATCCGTTTGAATGAAGGATTGAATGCCCTTTGTATCTAAATTTCTGGCTTTTGCCGAAACAATTCCCGCAGTTACAGTCGAAGTTAAATTATACGGATTTCCAACGGCCAGAACCCATTCACCGATTTTTACAGAATCTGAATTCGCAAAAGTGGTGTAAGGAAGTTTTTCGTCTGCATTGATTTTTAATAAAGCAATATCCATTTTAGAATCTGTACCAATAAGTTTGGCTGTATATGATTTTTTATTGTTCAACGTAATTTCAATTTCCGAAGCATCTTTAATTACGTGATTGTTGGTTACAATGTACCCGTCTTCAGAAATAATTACACCGGAACCGGTTCCAACTTGTTCCTGCTGTTGTTGCCCGCCATAACCGTAGAAAAATTCCATCATGGGGTTACTGACAGTTCGTCGCGAGACGTTTTTTACGTGAACAACGGTGTGGATTGTTTTGTCTGCGGCTGCTGTGAAATCTACAGTTTCTGCTGCTAATGCAACATTTCTGCCAAACGAATTGGGAGCAAGAGTTACAACAGAATTTCCTTTTCCAAAAAAAGAAGTGTTGCTTTCAAATAATAACTTGTAAGCACCAAGGGTAATAGCGCCGCTAAATAATGACACTAAAAATAAGGCTGAAAATCTTTTCATAATTAGAATTTATATTTAAGTTATTTAACGTAAAATTACTTCAAAAAATTATTTAGAAAAATGGTTTAACGCTCTTTAACAATGATTAACATTTCATTAATTAATAGTTCGTACTTTTGTACTTCTTAAAGACAAAAAATGCAAGTAGAATTTTATAAATATCAAGGTACAGGGAATGATTTTGTAATGATTGACAATCGTTCTGAGTTTTTTCCTAAAGACAATATAAAACTGATTGAACGCCTGTGTGACAGACGTTTCGGAATTGGAGCTGACGGACTTATTTTGCTGGAAAATGATTCCGAGACTGACTTTAGAATGGTGTATTATAATTCAGACGGAAATCAGAGTTCCATGTGTGGAAACGGTGGTCGTTGTCTGGTTGCTTTTGCTAATCAGTTAGGAGTAATTGAAAATAAAACAACTTTTATAGCGACAGATGGTTTACACCACGCGTCTGTTGGAGAGGATGCTATTATTTCATTGCAAATGATAGATGTTGATGAAATTCAAAAGAAAGATTCTTATACTTTTCTGAATACAGGTTCTCCGCATCACGTGCAAATTGTTGAAGATTTAGAGCATTACAATGTGAAAGAAAATGGAGCGGCAATTCGTTATGGTGCTTTATATGGAGAAAAAGGAAGCAATATTAATTTTGTTAAAAAAGTAGATGACAGCACTTTTTCGCTTCGTACGTACGAGCGTGGTGTTGAAGATGAAACTTTAGCCTGTGGAACCGGTGCAACAGCTGTTGCAATAGCAATGAATGCAATTGGTGAAACCGATAAAACTTCAATTAATTTGAATGTTGAAGGTGGAAAACTAATCGTTTCTTTTGATAAAACCGGAGATCATTTTTCGAATGTGTTTTTGACCGGACCTGCAAAATTTGTTTTTAAAGGAACTATTGAGGTTTAAAAGTTATAAGTGAAAGATCTGAAATCAGAAATCGAATATCAGCAATCTAAAATCTACAGTCTAAAATCTAAAATCAACTATGATAACTCTAAAAGGAGAATCGGTTTACCTGCGGGCATTAGAACCTAATGATCTGGAATTTGTGTATGCAATGGAGAACGATCAGAGTATTTGGGAGGTTAGTAATACTCAAACGCCTTATAGTAGGTTTTTAGTTCGGCAGTATCTCGAAAATGCGCATCAGGATATTTATGAAGCCAAACAATTGCGATTGGCGATTTGTCAGGATGAAGATTTTCCGGCTGTTGGATTGATTGATTTATTTGAATTTGATCCTAAAAATAACAGAGCAGGAGTTGGAATTGTGATTCAAAGTAAAGAGAACAGAAAGCAAAATATTGGTTCTGAGGCTTTAGAGCTACTGATTAAATACTCTTTTCACAATTTAAATCTGCATCAATTATATGCAAATATTAATGTAGGGAATGTAGCTAGTATAGCACTTTTTACTAAATTTGGCTTCAAGGAAATAGGAATTAAAAAAGATTGGATTCTGGTAAACAATCAGTATCAGGATGAAGCAATTTTTCAGTTAATTAACAAACAAATTTAAAATCTTAGCTTTGAGTATAAAAAAAATAATCACGTTAGCTGCCGTAGCCGTAATTTCAGTTTTAATGATTTACGGATTTATTTTAATCAGTAGAATTTTTAGTGCCAATACTAAGTTCGAAGAAAAAGAAGTGTACGTATACGTTCCTACCGGAGCCAATTATACGGATGTGAAAAAAATAATACAACCGTATATCAAGAATTTCGATAATTTTGAAATGGTTGCCAATAAAAGAAGTTATCCTGAAAATGTAAAATCAGGTCGTTTTTTGCTTAAAAAAGATATGAATAATATCGATTTGGTTCGTGCGATGCGTTCTAATGTCCCTGTGAAATTAGCTTTTAATAACCAGGAGCGTTTGGAGAATTTTGCCGGAAGAGTAGGAGCAGAAATCGAAGCGGATAGTTTGTCGTTAATGAAAGCGATTAAAGATTCGACTTTCTTAAAAGCAAACGGTTTTAATGAAGAGAATGTTTTTGCGATGTTTATTCCGAATACTTATGAAATTTATTGGAATACTTCTGCAGAAAAGTTTCGTGATAAAATGATCAAGGAATATCATAATTTCTGGACAGCTGATCGTATTGCAAAAGCAAAAGCTCAGGGATTAACTCCGGTTCAGGCTACAATTTTGGCCTCTATTGTTCATAAAGAATCCGTTAAAAAAGACGAAAGACCTCGAATTGCAGGTGTATATTTAAACCGTTTGCGTTTGGCGATGCCGTTACAGGCTGATCCGACCGTTATTTATGCTTTAAAATTAAAAGCGAATGATTTTGATCAGGTTATAAAAAGAGTTTTTTATAATGATCTGATTATGAAGTCACCTTACAATACTTATGTAAATGTAGGTCTTCCTCCAGGGCCAATTGCGATGCCTGACATTACGGCTCTTGATGCGGTTTTAAATCCGGAGAAGCATGATTATATTTATTTTTGTGCCAGCGTAGATCGTTTTGGATACCATGAATTTGCTTCTACTTATGAGCAACATACTGTAAATGCAAAAAAATATTCAGACTGGATCGCTAGTCAGGGCGTAACAAGATAGTTTTGAGTTTTAAAAAGATCCTTATTTTATCGGTTTTATTTTTTTTGAATTTTCATTGGATGGAAGCTCAAAGTAAAATCGATGCTTTTTTAACGCCCTCAGATACTTTAAATCTAAAAAGACAAAATACAGTTATAGTGACTGAAGCTGCTTTAGCTTCAGTCACTTTATTGGGTTTAAATCAGATCTGGTATTCTGATTATCCGAAGTCAAATTTTCATTTTATAAATGATAATAAAGAATGGCTGCAAATGGATAAAGTGGGTCATTTCTACTCTGCTTATCATTTGGGAAGATTTGGTGCGGAAGCGCTTAATTGGAGCGGTGCCGATACTAAAAAGCAATTAATTTATGGTGCGGGTATAGGGTTTGTTTTTTTGGCAGCCGTTGAAGTAATGGATGGTTATTCTTCTGAATGGGGAGCTTCTTCGGGCGATATTATTGCCAATACTGCTGGAACCGCATTGTATGTCTCTCAGGAATTACTTTGGAAAGAACAGCGCATTACACCTAAGTTTTCTTTTCATACAACTTCATATGCCAATCAAAGACCAAATGTTTTAGGAAAATCCCTTAATGAGCAAGTACTAAAAGACTATAACGGACAGACGTATTGGCTTTCTGTAAATCTTCATTCTTTTGCAAAAAAATCAAAAATTCCGAAGTGGTTTAATGTTGCTTTTGGATATGGAGCCGAAGGTATGTTATCGGGAAATGTGCAAAACGAAATTCCGATTTCGGTCGAAAATCCCGAAAGATACCGTCAGTTTTTTCTTAGTTTTGATGTTGATTTAGCTAAAATTAACACAAAATCGCATTTTTTGAAAACTATTTTCTCGGTTTTGAACACGATTAAAATTCCGGCGCCAACTTTGGAATACTCCGCCAATAAAGGGCTTAAAGCACATGCGTTTTATTTTTAAAAAAGTTAATTAATTGATTATCAGTATATTTGCAAATTGTTTTACCTTTGCACCGTAGAAATTTCAAAAAGGTGACAGCGTTTTGAAGAAAAACAATTTATGATAAAGAAATGGTACTTTTACTCGAGTTTGATCGTGGTTATTACATTTTTAAGCCTGGGTTTTAAACCCTTTAATCTAAAAACCAAACCTTGGTTTTTAATCGAAAAAACAGATGGATCCGAATACTTATTTCCATCGCAAGAAAAGGATGATTATCCTAATTTAAATTACAACTTTCCCTACACCGGAAATCATCTTATTGGTTTTAAAGAAGCAGTAGCTTTTAAAGAATCTCAAGGTAAATACCGATTAGTAAATTCCCTGGGATATATGGGGAAATACCAATTTGGTTCTCAAGCTTTACGAGCAATCGGTGTCCGTAATGAAAAAGCCTTTTTGAAAGATCCCGCTTTACAGGAAAAAGCATTCGTGGCGTTATTGTCTAAAAACAAATGGATTTTGCGCAATGAAATTGAAAAGTATGAAGGGAAAGTGATTAGTGGTATCGAAATTACAGAATCTGGAATTTTGGCTGCAGCACACCTTGGAGGAGCTGGTTCAGTAAAAAACTTCTTTAAAAACAAAGGAAACAGGCATTTCAGAGATGCTTTTGGTACTTCGTTGAGAAGTTATATGAAAGCTTTCGGAGGTTATGACCTTTCTTATATTGAAGCAGATAGTAATGCTACAATTAATGATTAATAGAGTGTGAGCTTTATAAGGAAACCTGCTTTTTAGAGCAGGTTTTTTTTATGTCTGTCTTTTTTTATGTGGGATTATGCACCAGCTTGTCATTTCGAGGTACGAGAAATCACACCAGAAATTCCGCATAGAAAATCGCCAATCTTTGTGGAGTTACGTGTGTGATTTCTCGTACCTCGAAATGACATAGTTTGTGGTGAAGGTAATAAATTGGGCTAGTCAAAACGATAATTAAGAAATTTCGCATAGAAAATCTCCAATCTTTGTGGAGTTACGTGTGTGATTTCTCGTACCTCGAAATGACATACTTTGTGGTGAAGGTAATAAAACAGATTATTGAAAATGATAATTAAGAAATTCAAATAGTGGATTTTGTTTTTTAATTAACGCTAGTTTTTTATCCCTGTTCCATTTTTTTAATTCTTTTTCTCTTAGAATTGCTTCTTGAATCCAAACGAATTTTTCATAATAAACTAAAAATTCAATATTGTATTTTGATGCAAATGTTTTCTTCTTGATTTCTATATTTTCTTTGTGTTGATACAATCTCAATTTTAAATTCTTGGTCACACCAATGTAAAACGTCGAACGATGTTTATTTGTGATAATGTAAACATAATAAGTATGATAACCGTATTGAGGATTTAGCATATTGAGTACTATTTTAAAGTACGAATATGCTTATTATTTTAGTGACCCAAATATTTGTTTTAACCCATTTGTCAATTTCGACGAAGGAGAAATCGCACCAGAAATTCCGCATACAAAAGCGCCAATCTTTGTCGATTTGCGAGTGTGATTTCTCCTTCGTCGAAATGACAAAGAGAAAAAAAAGAGAGACAACTGTCTCTCTTAGAATTATTTTACCTGCTCAAAAAAAGCAGTTTTTATGATGTTTAATTTTCTAGTCAATTAAAATGTCTAGAATTTTTATAGCAGCTTCACTAATTTTAGTTCCGGGACCAAAAACGGCAACGGCACCGGCATCGAATAGATATTGATAATCTTGTGCGGGAATTACGCCACCTACAATTACCATGATATCTTCTCGACCGTGTTTTTTAAGTTCTTCAATTACCTGAGGGACCAATGTTTTATGTCCGGCGGCCAGTGATGAAACGCCTAATATATGCACGTCATTTTCTACCGCTTGTTTGGCTGCTTCGGCAGGAGTTTGAAAAAGCGGACCAATGTCTACGTCAAAACCAACATCAGCGTAACCTGTTGCTACTACTTTTGCGCCACGATCATGTCCGTCTTGTCCCATTTTGGCAATCATGATTCTTGGGCGTCTTCCTTCTTGTTTGGCAAAGACATTTGCTAGTTGTTTTGCCTTTTCAAAAGTCTCGTCGTTTTTTATTGCTGCACTATACACACCGCTAAAGGATTTAATTTGTGCTTTAAATCTTCCGAAGATACTTTCCAAAGCATCACTGATTTCGCCTAAAGTTGCTCTGTTTCTGGCAGCTTCAACAGCAATTTCGAGTAAGTTACCCTGTCCGGTTTTAGCACAAAGAATTAATTTTTCCAGTGATTGATTTACTTTTTCAGTATCTCTTTTTGATTTTATTTCTTCCAGACGCTCTACTTGTTGTTTTCGAACCATTTGGTTGTCTACATCGAGGATATGTAAAGGATCTTCTTTTTCTAATCTAAATTGGTTTACACCAACGATAATATCTTGTCCGCTGTCAATTCTTGCCTGTTTTCTGGCTGCAGCTTCTTCGATTCTTAGTTTTGGAATTCCGGCTTCGATGGCTTTGGTCATTCCGCCTAATTCTTCTACTTCTTCAATCAGTTTCCAGGTGCTTTTTACAATTTCGTTTGTCAGGCTTTCAACATAATAACTACCGGCCCAAGGGTCGACTGTTTTGGTGATCTTTGTTTCTTCTTGTAAAAAGATTTGTGTATTACGGGCAATTCTTGCCGAGAAATCGGTTGGTAAAGCAATTGCTTCATCTAAGGCGTTGGTGTGCAAAGATTGGGTTCCTCCAAAAGCGGCTGCTGTTGCTTCGATACAAGTTCTGGCCACATTGTTAAAAGGATCTTGCTCAGTTAAACTCCAACCACTGGTTTGGCAGTGGGTTCTTAATGCGAGAGATTTATCGCTTTTTGGGTTAAATTGCTGGATTAATTTTGCCCAGATCATTCTTCCCGCTCTCATTTTGGCAATTTCCATAAAATGATTCATTCCAATGGCCCAGAAAAAAGAAAGGCGCGGAGCAAACTCATCAATGGTCATTCCCGTAGAAAGACCGGTTCTGATGTATTCTAAACCATCTGCCAGAGTGTATGCCAATTCAATATCGGCGGTTGCACCGGCTTCCTGCATATGATATCCTGAGATTGAGATCGAATTGAATTTGGGCATTTTCTTGCTCGTAAATTCAAAAATATCTGCAATTATTTTCATCGAAGGCGTGGGCGGATAGATATAGGTATTTCTAACCATGAATTCTTTCAGGATATCATTTTGTATGGTTCCTGAAAGTTTTTGTATGGCGACTCCTTGTTCTTCGGCTGCCACAATATAAAAGGCCATAATAGGCAATACTGCGCCATTCATGGTCATTGAAACCGACATTTCATCTAAAGGAATCTGGTCAAAGAGTACTTTCATATCTTCAACAGAGTCTATGGCTACACCGGCTTTTCCGACATCGCCCACTACACGTTCATGGTCTGAATCATAGCCGCGGTGTGTAGGTAAGTCAAAGGCAATCGATAGCCCTTTTTGTCCTGCTGCAAGATTTCGTCTGTAAAATGCGTTACTTTCTTCTGCGGTAGAAAATCCTGCGTACTGACGAATCGTCCATGGGCGTCTTACGTACATGGTCGCATAAGGACCTCGTAAATTAGGAGCAAAGCCTGCTCCAAAGTCCAAAAATTCTAAGTTCTCTAGATCTTTTTCAGAATAGGTTTGTTTCAGCTCAATTCCTTCAGCAGTTAAAAAGCTGCTTGCCGGTTGTTGTTCAATAGTTGGCTTCTCGCTTTTAAAATCTAACTTTATATGTGTAAGGTCTTTTCTTATCATGGAAATACTCTTTTGAGTAGTTTGATTAATTACTATGGAAAACTATTATTCTAATTCCAGACGTTCCTGTTCCAGTTTTTCAGCTAATCGTTTTTCTATAATTGGCGTAATTAACGTTTTTCTAGGTTTTACTTTTACAAATGGAAACAACTCTAAATCATGTTTCATTTTGTCGTCTTTATTAGGGTATTTATTGGTTCCCAGTAAAACTTCTTTTTTAGAATCAAATAATTCCTGTTCTTTAGCGGCACTTTCCTGAATTTTCTTTTTGATGGTTCCATCGTTTAAAAGTTTCAGAAAACCTCCATTGGCTTCAATATCTTTAAATAATGCCAGTCCTTTTTCTGCAAGTTGCATGGTCAGGCTTTCAATATAATAACTTCCATCGGCCGGATTGTCTACTTTGTCAAAGTAACTTTCGTGCTTTAAAACCAATAATTGATTTCGCGCAATTCGGTCTCCAAATTCATTGTCTTTGTGATATAAGGAGTCATAAGGCAAATTGGCAATTGAATCTGCTCCGCCAAGAATAGCCGACATACATTCGGTGGTGGTACGGAGCATATTTACATTATAATCGTAAATCGTTTTGTTGCGTTTTGTTGGTGTAACTAGTAAATGGCAGTCAATATCCGGATGGTATTCGTTGGCTATCAATTTGAAAAGCATTCGTAGGGCGCGAAGTTTAGCAATTTCAAAGAAATAATTAGTTCCAACCGAAACCTGAAATACAATCTGCTTTAGCGCGTTGGGTGTGCGGTTCAGGTACTCGTTGGCGTGCGCTAAACTATACCCGATTTGTTGTGTAATTGTGGCTCCAGCATTTTGATACAGCCCTAAGTCTACACTTAATAATGTTGTATTTGAAGTTGCTTTTGAAATGTTTTCAATAGTCTCAAAATTATTTTTATCAGAAGTAGTAAACCAGTTTCCTTCTCTTGCAAAATGACCAATTGGATCTAAATTACAGTAAAAAGTACTCTTTTTTTGAATGGCAATAGCGTCGAGTTGTTTTACGAAATCGATTGAAATGAAATTCAAATTAAAGTAAACAATTCTATTTTCTAAAGGAAGACTTTCTAATAATTGCTGAACGTCAGTTTTTTCGTTTTCAATTGTGAAACGAAGACTTTCAGCACCTCTTTCTATGGTATTTAAAGCTCTTTGAATGGACTTGTCAATATCATAAACAAAGATGTTCTGACAAATTTTAAATTCAGTGACTTTTGTCTCTACGGTAGCAGCTTTTGAGAATTCATCTCTATGATAAAATGGTTTTACCTGAATGTCTTCAGGGGAATTCCAGATTACGGTTTCGTTATAATCAGCTCCATCCAATTCAAACTGAATTTTTTGTTTCCATTGTTTGGATGAAATAGGACTAAAATCGTCGAATAGGGTAGTAGCCATTTAGTGGTTTTTTTTCTGATTATTCTTTGGTTTCGGGAATAGTGTCTCCTTCAAATTGAATGATGTATATGTCTTCGCTGTCTTTTTTCATATAGTACTTCTCGCGGGCATATTTTTCTATTTGTTCGGGATTTTTCAATAGTTTGATTTGTTCCTGATCTTTTCTGATTTCCTCTTGATAATATTTTTTATTGTCTTCGAGTTCATCAATTTGATGGTCCAGGAAACGGTGATCAAAATAGGAGTAATTATCTAAAAATAGCATCCAGACCACAAAAAATAATAATACCCAAACGTATTTATTGCCCAGAAGACTGAGCCAGGATTTTCCTTTGAAAGGGTTTGTTATTTTCATTTTAAACGGTTGTAATTTTAGTAATTGATTCCTCTTTTGACCCGGCTGCTCCTTTATCTTTTTATGGTTTGACGATCATAAAAGGATAAAGGGAAAGCGGGTTATGGCTTTTAGCTTTAATGCAATAAATTTACAATAAAAATTATAAAATTCGCTGATTTATTACGGCACGAACTACATCAATAGCTACAGTGTTGTATTTGTCATTTGGTATGATGATGTCTGCAAAAGCTTTTGAAGGCTCTATAAATTGCTCGTGCATAGGTTTTAAGGTGTTCTGATAACGTGTTAAAACTTCATCAATATCACGACCACGTTCTGAAATATCACGTTTTAAACGACGGATTAATCTTTCATCTGAATCGGCATGAACGTATATTTTAATATCAAAAAGATCACGAAGCTCCGGATTTGTTAAGATTAAGATTCCTTCAACGATCATTACTTTTCTCGGATGTGTTGAAACTGTATCGTCTGTTCTGTTGTGTTGTATAAAAGAATATACTGGTTGATCAATCGTTTCTCCTGCTTTTAATGCTTTTAAATGTTTTACCAATAATTCAAAATCAATCGCACGCGGGTGATCAAAATTAATTAATGCTCTTTCGTCAAATGATAGATTAGTGGTTTCTTTGTAATATGAATCCTGAGAAATTACGCCAACTTCTGTGTCTGGTAATTCGTTCATGATTTGGTGTACTACTGTTGTTTTTCCACTTCCTGTTCCTCCTGCAAGTCCAATAATGAGCATAAATTTGTTGTTATATATTTGTATTGCAAAAATAATAATTTAAGTCAATATTATAATAAGAAGTTTAAAGAAGGTTTAGAATTGTTTGCCTTAATTGCGAATTGTTTAACGCTTTTTTTAAACCATATAAATTATATAAGAAAATATAAGCGGTCGCGTAGATTCACATTGCATTTAAATGAACTTACATGACTTATATGGTGAAAAAAAATAAAAAAAATAAAAAAAATCCCGACGGTTATTACCATCGGGATTTAGTGCAATCAGTATAGTCTTTTGAAAATATTCTGAATTTAGTAAGCACATTAATTATTTATTCTTTTTTGCTTTTATCATCATTTCAAGCTGATCCCAAAGTTCTTCAGGAATAGCTTCTAATAAGTTAAATTGTCCGGCACCTTTCAACCATTCACCACCATCAATTGTGATCACATCACCATTTACATAAGCAGAGAAATCTGAAACCAAATAAGCTGCCAAGTTGGCCAACTCCTGGTGATCACCTACACGTTTTAAAGGTACTTTTTTAGCCATGTCGAATTTTTCAGCTAAATCTCCGGGTAATAATCTATCCCAGGCACCTTTAGTTGGGAATGGCCCCGGAGCAATGGCGTTAGAACGGATTCCGTATTTGGCCCATTCTACAGCAAGACTGCGTGTCATTGCCAAAACTCCCGCTTTTGCTGTTGCACTAGGTACTACATAAGCAGAACCTGTCCAGGCATAAGTGGTCACGATATTTAAAATCGTAGCTGATTTTTGTTTGCTGTCGATCCAGTGTTTTCCAAAAGCCAGTGTACAGTTTTTAGAACCTTTAAGAACGATGTCTATAACAGTATCAAATGCATTTGCAGACAATCTTTCTGTTGGAGAAATGAAATTTCCGGCCGCATTGTTCAAAAGAACATCTACTTTTCCGAAAGCTTTCAGAACCTCCTGAAGCATGTTTTCTACTTCTTCATAATGACGAACATCACATTGAAGAGGCAAACATTTTCCACCAGTTTCAGCTTCCAGCTCGGTAGCCGTGTTTTTTAGTTTTTCTAAATCTCTTGAAGTAATCGCCACCTGAGCTCCTAATTCTAAGAAGTATTTGGTCATGGCTTTTCCTAAACCACTTCCGCCGCCTGTAACTACGATAACTTTGCCTTTTAAAGCATCATCTCGTAACATTTTATCTGTATAGCTCATATTTTCTTTTTTTTACAATATTAATCAAATATATAGTATGCGTGCATAATATTGTTATAAAATTTTGATAAACTTTATATATTACATAATTTTTTTGCAGCCGATTCTAAAGTAAAATCATCTTTGGCAAAACAAAAGCGTATTAATTTCTGGTCTTTATGATCGGAGTAGAAAGTCGATATCGGAATTGCTGCAACTCCATGATCTGTAATTAGTTTCTTGCAGAAAGTAACATCATCTTCCTCTGAAATAGCGGCATAAGAAGCAACCTGAAAGTAAGTTCCCTCACAGGGCTTTAATTCAAATCGGCTATTCTGCAACAGTTTTTGAAAATAATCTCTTTTTTCCTGATAGAATTTCCCCAAAAGATTGACGTCGACAACTTCTAAATATTGACTTATGGCGGCTTGTGAAATACTATTGACGCTGAAAACCAAAAACTGATGTACTTTTTTGATTTCCTTCATTAAATAGTCCGGTGCTACGGTATAGCCAATTTTCCAACCCGTGATATGAAATGATTTTCCGAAAGAAGAAATCATTATACAACGCTCTAGTAAAGCTTGTCGGGTATGTGCCGAAATGTGTTTTTCTTCGAAAGTGATGTATTCGTACACTTCGTCAGATAAAACAAGGAGATCGGGGTATTTTGAAAGTATTTTTTCGAGTTCAAGAAAATCAGCTTCCTTCAGGATTTTTCCTGTTGGATTGTGCGGATTGTTGATGATGATCATCTTGCTTTTTGAAGAGCAGGATTTTTCTATTCTTTCCCAGTTTGGGGTGTAATCATCGTTTAGGGCAACTCTGATGGGTTTTGCGTTGCAAAGTAAAACAGGAGATTCATAAGAATCGTAACTCGGGTCCAGAATTAGTACTTCATCGCCGGTTTTTACTAAAGCCAAAATAGTGGTAAAAATTCCCTGGGTTGCACCAGCCGTAACCAAAATTTCGGTTTCAGGATTGATGGTTCTGTTGTAAGAATTTTTAACCAATTTAGCAATCTGACTCATTAACGGCGGATAACCTGCCATTGGAGTATATTGGTGTACATTTTCTTTGGTTAACTTCGCTAAAATGGCTGTTAATCTTTCGTCGACAGGGAAATTTGGGAATCCCTGCGAGAGATTAATGGCATTGTATTCTGCGGCCATTTTTGACATTACCGTAAAAATACTGGTGGTGATATTAGGTAATTTACTCATGAAAAAGTTTTGAGGTTAGAAACTTGTGAGTTAAATGTACGATAAGTAATAGTTTTTTGCTGAGATTATTTCACAGGAATATTTATGGGAATTGGGAGTGAATAAAGCACTCTGACCAACTTATTGTTTTGTTTTCCTGGAATCCATTTTGGAGCATTTTTTAGAACACGAATAGCTTCGCGACCCGTTTCATGGCCCAAATCTCTTAGTACTTTAATGTCGCTTAAAGATCCGTCTTTTTCTATTATGAAGGTGACATAAATTCTTCCTTTAAGTGCCGGAGTTACATTTGGAATTTGGAAGTTTTGCTCCATGTAGGTATTAAAAACGGCTATTCCGCCAAGGAATTCCGGCTTTACCTCTATTCCTGCTGTACTGTAAATACTATTATCGTCATTTGGAACAGCTCCTTGTGGCGGTATTTTATTTGTAGGCTCGTCTATGGTAATAATTTCCGTTTGAGAAAAAACACTTTGAACAGTGCAAATCAGAATCAAAATTAGAAATTTCTTCATTTTATGGTGGTTTTTTGGTTGGTTTACATTTTATGAATGATAAAAATAGTCGGTCGATTGTGAAGGTCAACTTTAAGTTTTTTCCAATCTGAAATGCGCATTGTTTTAATGAATTCTGTTGGTAAGGTAATATCAGTTGCAATACAAAGATGCGTTGCAGGGTTTAAGATTTGCAAAATATCCTCGACCAATTTGTTATTTCGGTAGGGTGTTTCGATAAAAAGCTGCGATTGATTTTTGTCCTGAGATAATTTTTCAAAGTACTTTAATGCCGATTTTTTTTCGTCTTTATCAATAGGTAAATAACCGTTGAAAGTAAAACTCTGTCCGTTCATTCCCGAAGCCATCATAGCCAATAAAATAGAAGAAGGCCCTACTAAAGGAACAACCTGGATTCCTTTTTCATGTGCTAATTTTACAATTACAGCACCGGGATCAGCAACACCGGGACATCCGGCTTCGCTCATTAAACCCATGTTTTTTCCTTCTAACAAAGGTTTTATAAAGTCTAAATGTTCGCTTGGCTCCGTACGTTTGTTTAAGGTAAAAAGAACCAATTCGGATTGTTTCTTTTCGGGATAAACCGCTTTTATGGATTTTCGGGCTGTTTTGTCGTTTTCGACAATGTAGTGGTCTATAAGCTCGATACTTCTTTTTACTGTTTGCGGTAAAACGTCCATCGGATCGCTTTCGCCCATAGTGGTTGGAATTAAATATAGTTTTCCTAGAAGTTTCATGTGCGTTTTTTTAAATTTATAAAACGAATTAGCTCTCAATTGTCATTTTTACAAACGAATTGAAAGGAGGTAAGTTATGAATATTTTTCGATAAGTTTTTGGGCAATGATGTCCGTAACTTCATCCAGCATTTCGTAAACATTGTCAAAACCATTAGAGACGCCAAAGTAAGGGTCAGGGACATCTACATTTTCGTCAGGAAATAACTCGTTCAGAATAAGTTGTACTTTGTTTTTGTGTTCGGCTGTTTTTGCAAGAAGTAGTACATCGTCGTAATTGGAAATATCCATTACATAAATATAGTCAAATTCATCAAAGTCGGAAGTTTTAAATTGTCTTCCTTTTTGATGATTGATATCGATGCCATTTTTTTTAGCAACGGCAATCGAACGTTTATCGGGTGAATGACCTACATGCCAGGAACCGGTTCCTGCAGAATCTACCAGAAATGTATTTTGGGGTAATTTGGAAGCTAAAATTCCTTCAGCTAAAGGAGATCTGCAAATATTTCCCAAACAAACCATTAGAATCTTTACTGGCATGATGCGCGTTTATAGCGTTAGTTTTTTGTTGATATCTTCGACAAATTTCTTGAATTGTTTGTCTGTAGAAACTAAATTGTCAACCGTTTTACAGGCGTGCAATACTGTAGCGTGATCGCGATCTCCAATTTGTGAACCAATGTTTGCTAAAGAAGCTTTGGTAAATTTCTTTGCAAAAAACATGGCCAATTGTCTTGCTTGCACGACATGCCTCTTTCTGGTTTTAGATTGAAGTGTTTCAATGTCTAATTGGAAATAATCAGAGACAATTTTTTGAATATAATCAATTGAAATTTCTCTTTTTACGTTCTTAACAAATTTCTCTACTACACTTTTAGCCAACTCAATTGTTACTTCTTTTTTGTTGAAAGAAGATTGAGCGATTAACGAAATAATAGCACCTTCTAATTCTCTAACGTTAGATTTGATATTGCGGGCAACATATTCAATAATGTCTTCCGGCATTTCAACACCGTCACGGTATAAGATATTTTTTAAGATCGAAATACGGGTTTCGTAGTCCGGTTGGTGCAATTCTGCAGATAATCCCCATTTAAAACGGGATAATAAACGCTGCTCAATATCCTGCATATCAACAGGTGCTTTGTCAGAGGTTAAAATTACCTGTTTTCCGTTTTGATGTAAGTAGTTAAAAATATGGAAGAAAACGTCCTGAGTTCCCGATTTTCCGGATAAAAACTGAACGTCATCAATAATTAAAACATCGATCAATTGGTAAAAGTGAATAAAATCGTTACGATTGTTCTTTTTTACCGAGTCAATATATTGTTGTGTGAAAATTTCGGCAGAAATATATAAAACCGTTTTTTCTGGATATTTGTCTTTTACTTCTACACCTATCGCATGCGCTAAGTGCGTTTTTCCTAAACCAACACCACCAAAGATTAATAGCGGGTTAAAGGAAGTTCCCCCAGGTTTGTTGGCAACAGCCATACCTGCGGAACGAGCCAAACGATTCGAATCCCCTTCAAGAAAATTGTCAAAACTGTAGTTGGCATTTAATTGCGACTCAATTTTTAAATTTCTGATTCCGGGAATTACAAATGGATTTTTAAGTTCCGGATTTAAGTTTTTAAACGGAGCATCAACCTCTTGCGGTTTCATGGGCACTCTGTTGGCACTTGGCAGCTGTTCAGTAAACGGCTGTTTATTACCATAAGTGTTTTCCATTTTAATTTTATACAGTAACTTTGCGTTTTTTCCTAGTTCTTTGGTAAGCGCAACTTTCAATAATTTAACGTAATGTTCTTCTAGCCATTCGTAGAAAAATTTACTCGGTACTTGAATGTATAATGCATTGTCGGTTAGCTCAACTGATTTGATTGGCTCAAACCAAGTTTTGTACGCCTGGTCTTGAATATTGTCTTTTATAAAAGACAAACAGTTTTCCCATACCGATTGAGCAGTTTTAGTCATATATTCGAATAAATTTTTATATTATTGATAAAGATTCTCCTAATAAAAAAGGAGCAATTTTATTCCGTATTTCGGGATAACAAATATGTGAACAAATTTCTTTAAAAAAAAATAATTTGAAGTCTAATTTTATAAAAAAATGTTGTAAGGGGACTTTTAGGAACTAAAATTTTTTAATCTATAAATAATGAAAAATCATCAAACTCAAGTACGAGTTCGTTACTCTGAAACTGACCAAATGGGGGTCGTTTACCACGGAAATTATGTTCCTTATTTTGAGATAGGACGCGTGGAATGGCTTAGAGATAAAGGGGTTTCGTATAAAAGCATGGAAGAAAGCGGTATTGGATTGCCGATTGTTTCGATGCAAATAAATTATAAAAAATCGGCACGCTATGATGAGCTGTTAACCATCCATACCAAGTTCAAAAGTCAATCCTCTGTAAAGATCGAATTCGATTGCGAGATCTACAATGAAGCAAATGAGTTATTAACAACTGCAGTGTTTATTTTGGTATTTATTTCGTTAAAAACAGGTCGTCCTACTGCTCCTCCAAAATACATTTTAGAGTTGTTTGAAACTCTGGTATAATTGTTAAAATGAGGGGTATTTTTATTAGAATTTATAAAGTTTTAATATCGATTTCAAACATTAAATCAAAAATGTCGAATATTATTTCGGCATTTTTTTTTCTCGTTTTGGTCTCAATTTTGCCAATTGGCAGTCCGGAATCTTGATCCATTTCCATTTCCTGAGAAACGATATCCAGTTTTTTTTCTTTGATAACCCGCATCACTTTATTCATGTTTTTATAATCAAAAGAGATTAAAAAATGCACGTCGATCGTTTTTTCGATGATCTCGCAACTTTCAAGTGTCATTTGGGCTGTTGTTCTATAAGCAGCAATCAATCCGCCGACTCCGAGTTTGACACCGCCAAAAATTCGAACTACGACTATAAGAACGTTTGTTACCCCAAAAGATTGTATTTGTCCGTATATAGGTGCGCCGGCTGTATTGCTCGGCTCTCCGTCATCATTGGCGCGATAGCTGATGTTGGGCGCGGTACCTAATTGATAGGCGTAACAAAAATGAACCGCATGTGGATGTTGTTTTTTTAAAGTCTCAATGATGGGTTTTACTTCTTCTTCGTTTTCGATAGGGAAAGCATAACCAAAGAATTTGCTGCCTTTTTCTTTTAATAAAATCTCTTCTGATTCAAAGGCAATAGTTTGATAGGTGTCGTTGTAGTCCAAGAGTTAAGAGTGAGAAGTTAAAAGTGAGAGGTGAAATGTAAAAAATTAAAGTATGTTTTTTTCAAACAAATCAACTACGTCTTCCTGTCCAACTTGTAAATTCCATACATTAAAGCCCAGAGAAGCAGCGCCGTCTGTGTTTTCTTTTTTGTCGTCTATAAATAAGGTACGTTTGGGAGACAGCTCGTGTTTGTTGATCAGGTATTGAAAAACATCTGCATTGGGTTTGCGCATTCCAATTTCAAATGAAAAATAAACTTTTTCAAAACATTGATAGAAATCGCTGTAAAAGGAAATGCCGCTTTTGTTTTCGAAGGTTTCAATATGGATAGAATCGGTATTGCTCAATAAAAACAAACGGTATCTGTTGGAAAGCATTTGCAGGAACTCTAAACGATACAAAGGGAAATCTGCCAAAATAGCATTCCATGCCTCAAGAATTTCTTCTTTTGATGCGTTTGGAAGTTCTTTTTGAAAACCACCAATAAACTCCTCGGGCGAAATGTCACCGGTTTCAAACAACAGGTTTAAACGATCCAATTCAGAACTCCATTCTGTCATGCCTAATTGCTGCAATTTAGAAATGGTAGCTTGTTTATCTAAATTGATAAAAATGTCTCCGAAGTCAAAAATTATAGTATCAATCATGATTTCTAATGTGTATTAATTCATCAGTTATAAGGTGCGTTGTAGCTGTTTTATTTCGTGTTATTGTCGGTGCCTTTATTCCTTTTTCGAAAGTAGATTTTCCGATAAAAATACAAGCTTCGTCCCAGATATTCTGATCAATAAAAGTTTGTAACGTCTGTAGTCCACCTTCAATTATAATAGATTGTATCTGGTTTTGATACAAAATCGTTAAGAGTTGTGGTATTATATTTTGATTAAAATCAATTACTTCAAAGGTAGTGTTTTCTTTTTCGCTGGCAATTTTTGAGCCTGTTAATACGATCGTTTTAACACTATCGTCGAAAATAAAACTGTCTTTTTCGATTCGATTGTGCTGATCTAAAACAACTCTTGTCGGATTATTTCCGCTCCAGTCCCGAACGTTTAATTTTGGATTATCATCTACCACAGTTTGTGTTCCCACAAGAATAGCTTGCTCTTCACTGCGCCATTTGTGAACCAATTGTCTCGAATAAGCATTGGTAATCCAGACAGGTTTTCTGCTTGGGTTGTTTTCTTTTTCTGGTGCCAAAAAGCCATCCTGACTTTCTGCCCATTTCAGAATAATATAAGGTCTTTGCTTTTGGTGAAAAGTAAAAAAACGTTTGTTGAGTTCATTGCATTCGTCTTCTAAAACGCCTACAACAACAGTAGCGCCCGATTCGATTATTTTTTTGATTCCTCTTCCGGCGACTTTTTCATTTGGATCGACAGTGCCTACTACTACATTTGGAATTTTATGTTCTATAATTAAATCGCAGCAGGGTGGTGTTTTACCAAAATGACTGCAAGGTTCCAAGCTTACATAAATGGTAGCTTTTTTTAATAACGATTTGTCTTTTACGGATCGAATCGCATTTACTTCTGCATGCGGTTCTCCTGCTTTTTTGTGCCAGCCTTCACCAATAATCCGGTCTTCATAAACGATGACGCTTCCTACCATTGGGTTCGGATAAGTCGTTCCCAGACCATTTTTGGCCAATTCGATGCAACGTTTGATATATTTCTCCTGTATATTCACACTACAAAAGTAGTTATTTTTCAGTTTACGATTTCGTTAAGAAAACTATCGGAAAACTATTTTTACTTTTGTAATTATAAGCTGAATAAAGTAAAATGGAAAATTGGAGTATTAGAATAATTCAAAAACAAGACAATCAAGAAGTTGCAAAATTAATACGATCCGTTTTTGATGAAATGGAAATTCCAAAAGTCGGAACTGCTTATGAGGATCCTTATTTAGATTTGATGTTTGAAGAATATCAAAAACCAAAATCGGCTTATTTTGTAGTTGAATCTGAGGGTAAAGTTTTGGGTTGTGCCGGAATTGCGCCTTTGGAGAATGGGGATTCTAAAATTTGCGAATTACAAAAAATGTACTTTTTGCCTGAAACAAGAGGTTTGGGAATTGGCAGCGAAATGATGGAGCTATGTTTGCAACAAGCACGGGATTTTGGTTTTGAAAAATGTTATATCGAAACAATGCCTTTTATGCATGCGGCCCAAAAATTATATAAAAAATCGGGTTTTGAGTATCTCGATGCTCCGATGGGAAATACTGGGCACAGTTCTTGCCCTGTATGGATGTTGAAAGATTTACGAAGCGAATTGTAACATATTTTACTTTTCATTACTTATTATCCTGAAATGCTGCCGGTTTTAATCGAAAATTAATGCTCAAATACCCAAAATGAAAATCAAACAATACCGTACTCAATTTATACAAGAGCTGTCGTCTTTTTATGATGCTTATGAAGCAGAAAGTTTTTTCTATTTAATTTTAGAAAACAAACATAAACTACGACAAATTGATTTGGCTTTAAATCATGAATTGGTTTTTAATCCATCTGATTTTGCGTTTTGGGATGTCATTTTGCAGGAGTTAAAAAAAGAAGTTCCGATTCAGTATTTGTTGGGGAAAACGAATTTTTACGGTTTGGATTTTGAAGTCAATGAGAATGTTCTGATTCCGAGACCGGAGACGGAAGAGCTGGTAGAATGGATTGTAAAAGAAAACGCAAAAACGGATAAAACTAAGACTTTAAAAATTTTAGATATCGGTACAGGAAGCGGCTGCATTGCGGTTTCATTGGCTAAAAATTTACCAAACGCAAAGGTTTATGCCATTGATGTGTCGAAAAAAGCATTGGAAACAGCGAAACGAAATGCGATAAATAATAAAGTTGAAGTTACTTTTTTACTAAATGATGTACTGGAATTAGAGGAGCTGCCTTATGATTTTGATATCATAGTTTCGAATCCGCCTTATGTTCGCCATCTGGAAAAAGAAGAAATCAAAAAAAATGTACTGGACTACGAACCGCATTTAGCACTTTTTGTCGAAGATCACGATGCCTTAATTTTTTACAAAAAAATTGCTACTCTGGCTCAGGATAATCTATTCAAAAATGGACAGTTGTATTTTGAAATTAATCAATACCTGGGAAAGGAAATGATTGATTTACTTGAAGAAATGGAATTTAAAAACATCGAATTACGTAAGGATATTTATGATAATGACAGGATGTTGAGGGGGTCTTTTTAGTCACAGTTTTCAGTCTCAGTTTTCAGTCTCAGTTTTCAGTCTCGGTTTTACTGTAAACTGCGACTGAGACTGAAAACTATTCGTATCGCAACGCTTCAATAGGGTCTAGTTTAGATGCTTTTATTGCAGGGTATAAACCGGAGGCTAAAGCAACAAGGAAACTGGTTATAAAAGCAGCGATAATGGCTACCCATGGAATGACAAAAACAAAATCCATGGCGGTGGCGATACCATAACCCAACAGTATTCCCCATATAATCCCAACTAAACCGCCAATTTGTCCAATCAATAAAGTTTCGATAAAAAACTGAACAGCAATCGTTGATTTTTTTGCTCCCAATGCTTTTCGAACCCCGATTTCTCGAGTACGTTCCGTAACCGAGACAATCATGATGTTCATTAAGGCAATTGAAGAACCTAATATGGTGATGACACTTATGATCACGGAAGCCCAGCGTAAGTAAACCGTAATACTTAAAATTCGGTTGATTAAGTCGTCACTTCGGCCAATACCAAAATTAGAATCACGAACGGGACTTAATTTTCGTACTCTTCGCATGACACTTGTAGCGTTATCAACAGCCTCGTCCAAAAATTCTTTTTTTGAAACCATGGCGCTTATGGTGTAATTAATGTTAGGAGCGGTAAATAAGGAACGTGCCACCTGAATTGGGATTAAAACCCTTAAATCCTGACTGTTCCCAAACGTTGATCCTTTTTCTTTTAGAACGCCAATAACTTTAAATCGGGCACCTCGTATTGAGATTATTTTATCAATTGGATTCACATCTTTTAAAAGGCCTTTCTCAAAATCGGATCCCACAACACAAGAATAGGTATTGTTGTCAATGTCAAATTGATTGAAACTACGACCTGAACTTACCTCTAAACCCGAGTTGGTTATAAAGTGTTCGTCGACACCAAGGATTGTAATTTCCGGATCGGTTTTTTGGTCTAAGTATTTTACTTCCGCTTTTGAAGTCGCTGTAAACGAAAGTGAAGTCTCGGTAAAAGGATATTTGTATTTGTTTTTAAAAGCGACTGCTTCCGGATAAGAAATGATCGGATTTACGATTTCACGCTCATTGCCACCTCTGTTTTTAAGATTATTCTCGTACTGGTTAATGTTGAAAGTATTAGCGCCCATAGACGCAAAATTGGTAGAAATGGTGTTTTCTAATGCCGTTACAACGGTAAGAATTCCAACCAAAGCCGTAATTCCAATAGCAATAATTAATACGGTAAGAATGGTACGGAGTAATTGTGTTTTGATAGAACCAAACGCAATTCGAATATTTTCTCTGAATAATTTTAGCATCATGACCAATTTGTCACGAAAATACGTTTTTTGTTACAAGTTTGTTTTCGATCGGGCATTATTTATTTTAAAAAATAAGATATTTGCAAACGATTTAAGACTTGAATAAAATTCTAAAATCAGGAATAAATTAACTTAAAGATTTTTAATTTATAGGTTTCAAAGAAAATCTAAAATCTAAAATCGACAATCTAAAATATTAAAGATGGCTTCTAAACCAAGTATACCAAAAGGAACGAGAGATTTTTCACCTGCAGAGGTGTCAAAACGTCAATATATTATTCAAACCATAAAAAGTAATTTTGAGAAATTTGGTTTTCAGCCTATTGAAACACCTTCGTTTGAAAATTCTGAAACCTTAATGGGGAAATATGGAGAAGAAGGAGATCGTTTGATTTTTAAAATATTAAACTCAGGTAATTTTTTCTACAATAAAAAGAACAAAATCGAATTGCCGGAAGCGATAGCAGAGTTGCAAATAAATTCTGCTGAAACAATTGATACGAATCAAAGAATTCAGTTGAATAAATTTACCGGAACGATTTCAGAAAAAGCATTGCGTTACGATTTAACCGTTCCGTTTGCCAGATACGTGGTACAACACCAAAACGAAATTGAATTTCCTTTCAAAAGATATCAAATTCAACCAGTTTGGAGAGCAGATAATCCACAAAAAGGGCGTTTCAGAGAGTTTTTCCAATGTGATGCCGATGTTGTAGGTTCAAAATCATTGTGGCAGGAAGTAGAATTGGTTCAATTGTATGATACTGTTTTTACAGCTTTAGGTTTAGAAGGTGTAACCATTAAAATCAATAACAGAAAAATTTTATCCGGAATTGCAGAAGTAATCGGTGCTTCGGATAAGTTGATTGATTTTACGGTTGCCTTGGACAAATTGGATAAAATCGGTGAAGAAGGTGTGAAAAAAGAAATGATAGAAAAAGGAATTTCTGAAGAAGCCTTAGTTAAAGTACAACCGCTTTTTGGTTTTACAGGAACTTTTGCAGATAAAATCGCTCAGCTTTCTAGTTTATTGACTTCGTCTGAGGAAGGCATGAAAGGAGTAGAAGAGTTGCGTTTTATTTGTGATAATGTAGCTACTTTAGGTTTATCAACAGCAACCTTAGATCTTGATGTGACTTTAGCACGTGGTTTGAATTATTATACCGGAGCCATTTTTGAAGTAGCAGCGCCAAAAACAGTTGCGATGGGTTCTATCGGAGGTGGTGGAAGATATGATGACTTAACGGGTATTTTTGGTTTGAAAAATATGAGTGGAGTCGGAATCTCTTTTGGTTTAGACAGAATTTATCTGGTTCTCGAAGAGCTTCAGTTGTTTCCTGAAACCGTTGCGGCAACTACCAAAGCGATATTCATAAATTACGGAGATAAAGAGGCGTTATATGCTTCACAAGCGATTCAGAAATTAAGAAAAGAAAATATAAAGGTGGAACTTTATCCTGATAATGTAAAAGTGGGTAAACAATTTCAATACGCTGATAAACGATTAATTCCTTTTGCCGTAATCGCAGGCGAGCAGGAAATAGCTTCCAATTCTTATTCGCTTAAAAATTTAGTAAGCGGGGAACAAATTTCTGTTGATTTCGAAGGATTGAAAAAAGCATTGCTTTAAGGAATAATTTGGTAAGGTTTTGTGTCACATGACTTTAGCGAATTTTACTGAATTTGGATTAATTTCGAAATAAAAAAATCAGCTAAAATCTTTCTAAAACTGCCTAAAATAATTGCAGGAACAGAAAAAAACCTTTTAATTTGCGGCACTAAGTTACGGGCGTAGTTCAAGGGTAGAATAGCGGTCTCCAAAACCGTTGATGGGGGTTCGAATCCCTCCGCCCGTGCAATAAAACCGTATTCAACATAAAATAGTTATTGATTATTTTTTGAGAGGTTTTCGAAAGAAATGACTAGTCCTAAATAATCGATACAGATTATTAGATAAAAATATTTTAATTAAACACCTGCAAAAACGTTTTTGCAGGTGTTTTTTGTTTTATAAGTTCTCATTTCAACTTTACTTTGTTCGTGCA
>NZ_JBIPCS010000020.1:0-29950 GCF_044005985.1 Flavobacterium sp. FlaQc-49
TTTAAGTAGCGTACACCAATTATATCCGGTGGATTCAAATGTATTCCTTACTACTCTTGAAGAATGTAAATTTCAAGTGCATAATTTCTTATATGGATCATCAACTCGACCTGTTTTAGGAGATTATATTTGGTACGACACCAACGGTAACGGCGTACAAGACGAATGGTACGATGCCAATAATGATGGAATTGTAACCAAAAATACTCCTGACGCAAATGGTGCAATCGACTATAGCCAATGGGAATGGATTGATCTTAATGGTGATGGCAGTTTTACCGGTCCTCAAAATGTTGGAGAATTAAATGAGGGAGGTTTTGGTAATGCGTTAACACCTAATGTGATTATTGATGGGCCTAACGGTTATCATAAAGAAGTTATTGTAAGCCAAACAGGATTCTGGAGAGACCGACCAGAAACAGCAAATCCTAATGGAGATTATACGATAAAATTGGTAAAAGATGGTAATCTGGATGCTGTTGCTACAGCACTCGGAGCAACTGGTTTAGTAAAAGTGCTTCCATCAGGAGCAGGTAAAAATATTACCTCTAAAGTAAACCAGGCACAATTGCATAACGTTTGTCAAACAACAAGTCCAAGCAGTTATATGGTCACTGTAACTCCTCAAGATTTGATTCATTTAAATGCTGATTTTGGTGTTAACTGCAAATTAGTTAGAGACATAGTGGCCAATGACGATACTGCCGGTCCATTTCCTAGTGTAAATCAAATCACTCCAAATGTGCTGAATGTATTACCAAATGATACTATTGAAGGTGTAGTTGTAAAACCATCGGATGTTATTATTTCAACCGTAACACCAAACGAGTTCTTGCAATTAAATTCAGATGGTAGTGTTAATATTCTTCCAAGTGCACCAATAGGTACGTTGACCTTAGTGTATCAAATTTGTGAGGCTGATAATACAGGTAACTGTGATACAGCAACTGTAACGGTAACCATTATTGCTCCACCGGCTATATTAGCTAATGATGATACATACTCCAATATTGGTTGTAACACTTTTGGAGTAGTGGGTAATGTTCTTGACAATGACTTCATTGATAATACAAAAACTACAATAGAACTAGTAAACTTCACCTTATTGAGTGATATAAACAATGCTAATTCTAAAACGGATCCGAATATAACAATTGATGCTTCGGGTAATGTAACGGTATCGAGTTTAACTCCTGCTGGAACGTATACGTATAATTATCAAATTTGTATTAAAGCAATTCCAGACATCTGTGACACAGCAACTGTTACAATAACGGTAGTTCCACAAGAAATAATCAATATCAACAGTACAGCTTGTAAAGCGGATTCAACTCCTCTTAACTTAGATACTTTACTTCCTCCAAACACTCCGTTGACCGGAACATGGATTGATAGCAGTAATAGTAATGCGCTACAGGGCAACATCCTTAATTCGTTTGGACTAGCATTAGGCACGTATGCATTTGAATACTCCGTCGCAGATGAAAACTGTCCGAAGACTATTCGTGTAAGTATGGAAATAAACGATGATTGTAGTGTACTGGCCTGTCAAAGCGTTTTAATACACAATGCTTTCTCTCCAAATGGTGATGGTAAAAACGATTATTTCCAAATTGATAATATCGATGAAACAAGCTGTTATCCAGAAAATACGGTAGAAATATACAATCGTTGGGGAGTATTAGTGTTTGATGCTGTTAATTACAACAATAAAACCAATGTATTCGACGGAACTTCCAGAGGAAGAACAACCATTAAACAATCTGATGGTTTGCCAACAGGTACTTATTTCTACATCATTACCTATAAATCGTTAGATGGAAATAACGTAGCTCAAAATCATAAAAAAAGTGGTTATCTGTATTTATCCAAATAAAAGCAGACTTCCCTGAGATTGAATCACAAAAATTGATAAAAATAATTGGTATAATAAATAACTGCTATGAGAACAAAATTAATTTTATTCGTCATAATGTTTACTGCAATTGCCAGTCATGCACAACAAGATGCACAGTATACGCAATACATGTATAACACCATAAACATCAATCCGGCTTATGCGGGATCCCGAGGAGTATTAAGTGTTTTCGGTTTATATCGTACACAATGGGTGGGACTTGACGGCGCACCTGAGACGGGTACACTTTCGGTTAACACACCTATAAACAATAGCAATCTGGGAGTTGGAGTTTCATTGGTTAGCGACAAAATCGGACCGACCAATGAAAACACGCTTTCTGCAGATCTCTCGTATAGCATTCAGGTCTCTGCCGAATCTAAAATTTCGTTTGGAATAAAGGGATCTGCTAATTTATTCAATTTAGATATCAATAAATTGAACCCAGCTGATCAGGGAGATCCACAATTTCAGGATTTCAGCAGTAAATTCTCTCCTAATATCGGAGCCGGGGTTTACTGGCATTCTGATAAAGCTTATGTTGGACTATCGGTACCAAACTTTATTGAAACCAAGCGTTATGATGACAATGATATCGCGATCTACAAAGATAAAATCAATTATTATTTCATGACCGGTTACGTTTTTAATTTAGATCATTACCAATACATCAAATTCAAACCGGCTGCACTGGTTAAAATGGTACAAGGTGCTCCTTTACAAGTAGATGTTTCTGCCAACTTTATGTTCAACGATAAATTTGTTGCCGGTTTAGCCTACAGATGGAGCGCTTCACTCAGTGCAATGGTCGGATTTCAAGTCACAGATGGTTTATATATTGGATATGGTTACGATCGTGAAACTACGAGACTAAACAACTACAATTCAGGATCGCATGAAATATTCTTACGATATGAATTCTTCTCCAATAAAGGTAAAATGACAACTCCTCGTTTCTTCTAAAAATGATAATCATGAAAAATTATATCCTACTTTGTCTGACAATTATTATTGTTTTTTCATTTGACAGTTATTCTCAGCAGTCGAAAGTAAATTCCGGCGATAAAAAATACGATCATTATGCCTATATCGATGCCATAAAGACTTATGAACGTGTGGCCGAAAAAGGATACAAGTCTGAAGACATGTTCAAAAAACTAGGTAACTCCTATTATTTTAACTCTGCTTTTGAAGGTGCGGCAAAATGGTACGGCGAATTATTTGCCATGAATACCAATGTAGAATCGGAGTATTATTACAGATATGCTCAATCTTTAAAGTCAACCGGACAAATAGATAAAGCAAACAAAATTTTGGATGAATTTGATTCAAAATTCAAAAATGACAGCAGAGGTAAACTTTATGCCGGAAATTTAAACTATCTGGATCAGATTAAAGAAAATTCCGGTCGTTATACCATTGAAAACGCAGGTATTAACTCAAAGTATTCCGATTATGGAACTTTTGTACACGACAATAAAGTCTATTTTGCTTCGGCTAGAGACACCGGAAATTTTTCGCAACGCAAACACAAATGGACAAATGAATATTTTACCAACATCTACATGGCCGATGTGGATTCTGTTAAAGTATCAAAAATAAAAAATGCGTTAAACACCAAATTTCATGAATCTTCACCGGTCTTTACCAAAGATGGTAAAACGATTTATTTCACAAGAAACAATTATCTAACAGGAAAAAAAGGAAAAGATGTCAATAAAACTACTTTAATAAAAATATACAAAGCGACTCTTGAAAATGGCAAATGGGACCATGTAACCCCATTATCTTTTGATAGTGACAATTACAGTACTGCTCATCCTGCTCTGAGTCCGGACGAAAAAACATTATACTTTGCTTCTGATATGCCCGGAACATTGGGACAGTCTGATATTTTCAAAGTAGCCATAAACAGTAATGGTGACTTCGGAACGCCTGAAAACTTAGGTAGGAGTATCAATACCGAGGGCAAGGAAACTTTCCCGTATGTGACCAATGAAGATGAAATTTATTTTGCCTCTGACGGGCATCCCGGACTTGGTGGTCTGGATGTTTTTGTGGGTGAAATTGCAAAAGACGGAACCATCCGTAACATTCAAAACCTCGGAAATGATGTTAATTCTCCAAAAGATGACTTTGCTTACGTAATTGATCCTATTTCGAGAAAAGGGTATTTTAGCTCCAATAAAGACGGCGGACAAGGCTCTGATGATATATATAAATTTTTGGAAACCAAAAGACTAAGATGCATCCAAGAACTAAGCGGACTTATTACTGATGCTGAAACCGGGGCTATTTTACCCGGAGCAAAAGTAACTTTGTTCAACAATCAAATGGAAGCAGAAGGTACAACAATTGCAGATGCTAAGGGATCTTATAGTTTTCCTGTCGAATGTGGTAAAACTTATAATGTAAGAGCCGAAAAAACCGACTATACCACCAGAGAAGTAAGCATTACTATCGAAAAAACAACCGGAAAAACGACCTTATCTATTGCTCTTGAAAAATCTACCTGTAAAGTAACTGTGGGAGATGATTTAGGAAAATGTTTTGGTATAAAAATGATCTATTTCGACTTGGACAAATATAACATCCGTCCCGAAGCTGCTTTGGATTTAGAAAAAATACTGGCTACATTAAATGATTATCCAACAATGAAAATCGATATTCGTTCTCATACCGATAGTCGTGCCTCTTTTAAATACAATGAAGTTTTGTCAAACAACAGAGCTAAATCTACTATCAGCTGGTTAATTAAAAATGGTATTGCACCAAACCGATTAACCGGAAGAGGATATGGAGAAACAGAACTCGTAAACAAATGTGCTGATGACGTTCCTTGTACAGAAGAAGAACACCAACAAAACAGACGAAGTGAGTTTATTATTACGGCATTGTAATTTCTGAATTTTTGGTTGTACTTTCTATGTAATTTATATAGTTTGTTGCTCAAAAAAATAAGTTCTTTATTTACATTATTCTGATTCTATAAATTAAATCAAACAATTAAAAAAGAAACAAAAATAACAGTTGCCGCGGCAAATTATAGTTAATCAAAATACACTTTCGAAAAGCTAGTCATTAAAATTTTTAAGACGTAGAATTTACACTACGCCCAGAAAAAAGCACCTAAACAACAATTTAACAGAACAACAAATCAATTAAACCATTCTATTTTTTTATATCAACTTGCAGAATAATTTCGATCAAAAGCGCTCCCTACCTCTACTTTAAAGCTCGCTATACTATTGATGGTAATTTTTAATTAATTACTTAAATATTTAACAAGATGAAAAAATTAATTTTCTTAGTAATTGTGATTTTTTCCACATTTGGTTGTAGTAATGAGCCTGTATTAGTAAACCCAGATGCAACAGTGCCTGCATCTAGTGCCAAACCTTCATCCTCTTCCACAAGTCAATGGGGAGATTACAATATTTCTGTTACAGTTAGTGCAGATGGAACAATTTGGACGTATGTGATCACACGTCTTAAAGCAAATGCAAAAAATTTAAGTCATTTTATAATCGATTTAAACAATTGTAGAGATCAGAGTGCAACTTTTGCTGATATTATTTGGGGAACTGTAAATGGTAGTCCAGCCAATCTGGTGCCTACTGAAGGTTCCGGTACTACTTGTAACCCTCAAGCTATTACAAATAATTTTGTTAAGTTCAATGATCTTCAGGCCGCAACATCATGGACTTTAGTACTAAAATTTGATCGAGGATACAGCATATCAGAAACTGCTATCGCATGGATCAAAGCCGGTACTTCATGCAATCAGGGAACTATTCCTGGACCAGGTTGTCCTATTGAATCCTATTGTTCTTTTTCACAAGGATTTTTCTTCGCAAATGGTTCTGAAAACAATGGAGCAAGCCAATTTTGGTTAAACGGACTTACTATTGGTGGTGTAACTTACACACAAGCTCAAGGAAATAATGCCTGGTCTATAGATCGAGGTCAAGGTGGAGATCAAACTATGAATGGATTCTTCCAACTTGGTGCAGTGCGCTTAAGCGGTGTTGAAAGTCAAGTAGCTGCTGATGCTATTATCATAGATACTTATTTTAATGGACTAAATATTTTCTCTACCGTTATAACTACAACTGGTAATAATCCATACAGTTATTTCAACTTACCAGCCACTTCTAATGGTATTACTAAAAGTCAAGTAATTGCCGCCGGAGGTAGAATTGGAGATTTTATTGATGCAAACCATTGTCCATAAAAGATTAAAATTAATCAGAAATAATTTTTCTAAGCCTTTTCTTAATTACGAGAAAAGGCTTTTTAATTAATTTACGTTTCACTCTTAATCGATTGGCTCTGTTGTCATCAATACAAACATAGAAGTACAAGTGAAAATTAGATCAATAATAACCATTTTGGCCTTATTTTTGCTTTTTATAAATTTTAACACTAAAAAATAAAATTATGAAAACTCTAAAATATCTTATGATCGGAATTTTGTTCCTTTCTTTTAGCAACTCACATGCGCAAGTATCCGTAAATGTAAACATTGGAACTCCTCCCGCATGGGGACCGGTTGGTTACGATAATGCTCGTTATTACTACCTGCCCGATCTTGAAGCATATTATGATGTAAGCTCCTCAAATTATGTATACATCAGTAACGGAAGATGGATCAGAAACAGATCATTACCTTCTGTTTATAGAAATTATGATTTATATAATGAATACAAAGTAGTATTGACTGACTATAGAGGAAATAGCCCTTATGATAATTTCAAAAACCATAAATCAAAATATGGGAAAGGATACAAAGGAAAACCTCAAAAAACAATCGGACAAAAACCGGGGAAAGGAAACAACAAAGACAAACATGATAATGGTAATCACGGAAATGGTCACGGAAATGGTCATGGAAATGGGAAACATTAAATAAAAAAGAAGCTCAAAATGAGCTTCTTTTTTTGCTTTACAATAAAAACCAATACCTTTTGCTTTTTTCTTTAAAAACTATATCGTAATATTGCAATATAAACATATACCGATGGGAATTACAAAAACAGATTTTTTTACAGCCAGCCAGAATGAACTGGCAGTATTAGCTAAAGCATTAGGTCATCCTGCACGTATTGCTATAATAGAATATTTATTAAAGGTAGATACCTGCATCTGCGGGGATATTGTAAATGAACTTCCTCTCTCTCAGCCAACAGTTTCGCAGCATCTAAAAGAACTAAAAACTGCCGGTTTAATTAAAGGAAGCATAGAAGGAAACTCTATCTGCTACTGTATCAATGAACCTGGGCTTGAAAAGATAAAAGGCTTCTTTGAACATATATCAGATCATCTTGCTAAAAAAAGAAATGAATGCTGCTAATTTAATAGATATGGAAATCAGAAAACTTTTAGCTGAAGACTGGCCGCAGGTCAAATTAATTTACGAAAAAGGAATACAGGCTGGCAATGCTACTTTTCAAACCAGCGCTCCGTCGTGGGAAGAGTGGGATCAGTCACATCTTTCGTCCTGCAGAATTGTAATCGAAAGTAACAACAGACTAATAGGCTGGGCTGCTCTAACTCCTGTTTCTTCTCGCTGCGTTTATGCCGGAGTTGCAGAAGTAAGTGTATATGTTGATCCTGCTCATACCGGAAAAGGAATAGGTTTTATGCTTTTAAATGAACTTGTAAAGAAAAGTGAAACAGAAGGGATCTGGACACTACAGGCTGGAATCTTTCCTGAGAATATAGCAAGTCTTCGCATACATGAAAAAGCAGGGTTCAGAATACTTGGAATAAGAGAAAAAATTGGAAAACAAAATGGAATTTGGAGAGATACCGTTCTTCTCGAAAGAAGAAGCAGTCTTATCATTTAACTCTTATTAAAAGAAGAAATAGTTTAACTAAATATATAAAATTATGAAACTTTCAGAAATTAAAGAAGTATTAAAAACAGCACATGCCGTAAATTTTGAATTGCCAAATGGGAAACTTGTTCCGGAATACTTTCACGTAACCGAAATTGGTTTAATTACTAAAAACTTCATAGACTGCGGAGGAACCGTAAGAGTAGAAACTGTAGTAAATTTCCAACTTTGGGATGCTAATGATTATGAGCACAGGCTCAAACCTCAAAAACTAATTCATATAATTGAACTATCTGAGAAAGTTCTTGGTATTGAAGATCATGAAATTGAAGTAGAATACCAAGATACTACTATCGGTAAATATGATTTAGATTTTAATGGTTCAAATTTCGTTTTACTAAATAAGCAGACAGCCTGCCTTGCTCAGGAACAGTGTGGAATTCCGTTGGATAAGCCCAAAGTAAAATTATCGCAATTAAATTCTGACAACACCAATTCTTGTACGCCAGGAGGAGGATGCTGCTAACTATTAAACATTTTTAAACCATTACAGCAAATAAAACTATGTTATATTCCGAGATTAAAAAAACGATTAATTTGTTTGATTTTGAGCAGATTTCAGAAGATCGAAAAAGTGCTGTACAACCATTGATTGATTATATTCAAAATAAAACAGATAATAAACTGGAAATCAGATTGAATTTAATCTGCACCCATAATTCCAGAAGGAGTCATTTATCGCAGGTCTGGGCACAGACCGCTGCTGCCTATTATAAAATAAAGAGTGTTACATGCTATTCAGGTGGAACGGAAACTACAGCTCTATTTCCTATGGTAGCAGAAACTTTGCAGATTTCAGGATTTAAGATTAAAACAATATCTGAAGGAACAAACCCGGTATATTCTATAAAGTACTCAGCGAATGAATTTCCTGTGATTGGTTTTTCTAAAGCTTATGATGATGAATTCAACCCGGAAAGCGAATTTGCAGCAATAATGACCTGTTCACAGGCTGACGCAGGATGTCCTTTTATAGCTGGTGCAGAAAAACGAATTCCAATAACTTTTGAAGACCCCAAAATTTCTGACGGTACACCAGAGCAAAAAGAAATATATCTTAAGCGAAGTCTTCAAATTGGAACCGAAATGTTTTATATATTTTCAAAAATCAAATATCAAAATGTTAGCAGATAACTTTACGCCAACCTTAAGAGGCAAAAAATTAAGTTTCCTTGATCGATATTTAACACTTTGGATTTTCATTGCTATGGCTGTCGGTGTATCGATAGGATATTTCATTCCTTCCAGCGGTGATTTTATCAATTCTTTTTCAAGCGGAACAACAAATATTCCTCTCGCCATTGGACTTATTCTTATGATGTATCCGCCGTTAGCTAAAGTAAAATATGAACAGATGGGACAGGTTTTCAAAAATACTAAAGTTCTAGCTACTTCCTTATTCCTAAACTGGATTGTGGGTCCTATCTTGATGTTTTTATTAGCTCTGCTGTTTTTAAATGGATATCCTCAATACATGATCGGAGTTATTCTTATCGGTCTCGCACGCTGCATTGCTATGGTTGTTGTATGGAATGATCTCGCAGATGGAAATAGAGAATATGCTGCTGGTCTGATAGCACTTAACAGTATTTTTCAAGTTTTGCTTTACAGCGTATATGCATATATTTTTATTACCATTCTCCCTCCCTATTTTGGGTACAACGGTTTTGAAGTAAATATCAGTATTGCACAGATCGCCGAGAGTGTCGGCATATATTTAGGTATTCCTTTTGCACTTGGAATCATAAGTCGTTATACTCTTATAGCACTAAAAGGTTCTGATTGGTTTGAAACCAAATATGTATCTTTTATTTCACCAATTACACTGATATCTTTACTTTTTACAATTATAGTGATGTTCAGTCTAAAAGGAAAACTTATTGTCCATATTCCAATGGATGTTGTACGTATTGCAATGCCCCTGATAATTTATTTTATAATCATGTTTATAGCCAGCTTTCTTATTGGAAAATACTTCGGAGCTGATTATTCAAAAACTGCTGCAATAGCTTTTACGGCAACAGGAAATAATTTTGAACTGGCCATTGCCGTAGCAATTGGAGTTTTTGGAATAAATAGCGGTCAGGCATTTGCTGGAGTTATAGGGCCACTAGTAGAAGTACCTGCTCTTATTGCATTAGTAAACCTGGCTTTTTAGTTCAAAAAGAAGTACTACTCAAAACCAATTACAAATTAAGAAAGGTTTATCAAATACTATAAAACCAATCATAAAGTTACACTAATATTAGACAACTAAGAAATCCATATTTGCAAAAAAATATTTGGAGGTTTTACACTTGAAACAATAAGAATTACAACATTCATTTAAAACAACTTAAAGGTTCAATATTTATTAAAATATCGAAAATTATGGTAACAGAATCGCAGCGCAGTAGTTTTCGAACCCGTTAAAAATATTAAAATTGCAGTATAAGCAGATCTTCACAACGATAGGTTCAAATCCTGCTCTCCCCACTAAAAAAGTACTAATGAAAATTAGGACTTTTTTTTATTTCAAAGTGACTCAAAAATTGTGAGAAGATCTGAAAATTAAAAGGTTAGTTTTTTACTGAAGGAAATTCTCTTAGAAGAAGTTGCAGATAATAGGTAAATTCTTTTTTGACTAATTTTTTCTTTGCGGCATCTGTGATAAAACTTTTTAATCGTGTCACCAAAGCATCAACATCCTCAAATGTGGTGTCAAATTCTCCAAAAGAAGTTTGGTTTGAAGTCAGTTCAGGAGAATCATCATTCATTAATTCAGGTTCAGTATCTTGGTAGGCTGCATTTCCAAATCTACGGAATTGAAGTTTCCTCTTTCCTGATATGACTTCTTTGAGCTCATCAAAATAAAATCGAAATCCAAAAAATAAATACCAGCTTGCAAATAGCAGAATACTTTGGTCTTTAAAACCTGATTCCTTTACATTTTTAATCAATCCGTCAGTTTGGTCATGTCAATGAAATTGAAAAAAAACTATTTTAATTTAAAAATTGAAGCTTGCTTATAATTCTTACATTTGGCACTTCAAAATTTAAACTATGGAGAATTTTATTTTTTTTGCATTAATTGTATGTATTGCTGTCTTATTTAATAATTTTTCCAATTTAAAAAAGGACAACGAATATTTAGATTCTCTCTGTAGAAAAAGTAAAGATGATTACAACTTTTTGAAAAAAGAAATTGATGAAATCAAAAAGCAAATTACACAACCAGCTTTTGTTGCTGAAACGATACTACCAAAAATAGAGGAAATAGAAATAATTCCTGAACAAACGCAGGAAGTTTCTCCGCTAATCGTCTCCGTTACCGATGTTATTATTGAGGATACTATCCAAAATAAAAAAGAGCCTATACCTGACGAAGCCCTTGAAAAACTAGCTCTCAGTATAGAAACTCCGGCGATTTATATCAATGACAAAAAAGAAAGTGTTACAGAAATTAAGGCACCGGTAGAAAACATCCAAATAGAACAACATCATTCTAAGGAATTATATGAATTAGAAGAACAACCAGAACCTCAAAAACAGGAAGAAGAAATTTATGTAGAAAGCGCTTTTTCTATTTTAATAAAAAAACTCGAACAGCAATTTGCCGAAAACTGGACCGGAATTTTAGGAACAGCCATTATGGTTTTAGGGATTGGTTACCTCAGTATTTATACTGCGATGAAAGTTTCGCCTATGTTCAGAATTTTGATTCTTTGGGTTTATGCAGGAATTTTAGTTGGTTCTTATTATTTCCTGAAGAAAAAAGAAAAATGGTTCAAAACAGGACTTTGGCTTCGCAGTGCCGGAGCAAGTTTGTTTTTGTTTGGCTGTTTTGGAGCTTCACAAATTCCGGCGCTCACATTCATACATAATATTCCGCTTGCTTATTCGCTCATCGGAATTGGAATTGCAATCAATTTGTACGTTGGTTATATCATAAAGCAGCAAACTTTTCTGTCCCTTCACGTGATCCTGAGTTTCTTGATTTTATGCGTCATTCCCGAGAAACTCTTAATTACATTTTTGTTAGCGTCCTTAACTGCAACCGCAGGAATCGTTTTATCTTATAAAGAAAAATGGGAATATCATTTATTGATTGTTATTTCGGCTTTTATAATATTTGACATTTGGTTTACACAGGGAACAAGTATTTTAAGTCCGTCTCAGAATATCTTTGCTATACTTGGAATTGTATTGGTTTCAGTAAGTTGTATGTATATGCAATATCGCAGTATGTATACCAATACTCGTTTCGACCGAATTGCTTTTGTGACGCATCTTGTTAACTGGGTTTTATTTGCTTTAGGCCTAATTTTACATTCTACCGGAAGCAAAATCAAGATTTTCGTTTTATTTGCAGCTGCAATCCTCTGTCTTTCTGCAACTCTTTTTGCCAGAAAGAAAAAGATTATTTGGCTGTATCATTTAGATGGAATGGTTTCGTTTATACTCTTCGCTTTAAGCATCATCATGCTCAATGATTGGAAAATAGGTTATGATATTATCGCTTGCGGATTGTACCTTTTGGTGATCGCTTCTTTGTTTGTTGTTTATAAAAGTAAAGAAGTTTTATTGCATAAAATATTTTTAGTTCTCAATCATGTATTCTGTTTGGTAGCTTTAGTCTTTTTTCTTTTGTACATCAATCCGTCTTTTGAGCAAGCCTATATTACAAACTCTTTTGCTACTATAATTTTTATGGCATTTGCAACATTACTGGTTCCTGTTTTTTGCGCTGTAAAAAAAGAGTTTCTGGAAATTGATTCTTTCATCTTCAAAAAAGATTTGAATCTAAACGGAATTTTCTCTGTGCTGTTTTCAATATTATTTTTTGTAAGTTGGTACCATACTATCGAAGTTTCGTTTTATTATCCGCTTATATTTATCGCTTTATTATGGTGTCTTTTACGATTCAAATTTAAAACAAACACTTTTGATTTTGGAAGATTCACTTTTTTAATCATTACCATTATCACGGGAATAGTATTAATCCTCACAGAACCAAAATCTAATTTGGATATTGCTTTTGCTTTGGGAATTATTGCTACAATAACATTAAACTGGTTTGTGAAATTATTATATAATGATGAATCTACCATCAAAACTGTCGGAATCGTTGGTATTAATACATTGTTAATTTCGGTTTCGTATAAATATTTAGCTCCTTATGACATTATCCAGATTTTTGGCTGGTTTGTTATAGCTTTATTAAATCATGAGTTTTTATGGATTCAATTTAAACGAAAAACACTAACGACTGACAACCAGATTTTGCTGTACGGTTTTTGTCTCGCTTTCTTGATATTTGGAAGCGCCTTATTTGCATACAACACCCAGTTTTTGAATAATACCGAAATTGCTTTAACTGCCATCGGACTTTCAATAATCGAAATTTATATTTTATTTGCAGATAAAATCAGAAACAAAACGAATGTTGTCATTTCAGGCTGGGGAAATTTCAATGTATTAAATTCTGAATTCATTCTTTTTAACGCCTTGGTTTTTGGGTTTTCTTGTATTCAGCTCGGCTACATTCCTGTTTATTTAGGAGGTTTAGCGTTAGTTACTTTTTGGATTTTTCAAAAAACAGATAGACTTAAACGTTATAATATTTATTCTTTTGTGCTTTTAATTGGTGGGATATTTCTAAGTCTTTATTTAGCTGTTTTCGAAGCGAACACAGTAAGCAAAAACATACTGTATGCTACACAATTAATAAGTATTTTATTAGCTGTTGGTTATAGTTATCTGCAAATGAAAAGCCAAAAAGAAGAAAGCAAAATGTTTATTGCATTTCTACCTATTATTCAAAACTTATGGGTAATCGCTTTATTATTGATACAGGTAGATGTCGCTTATTTAGCATCTATATTTATGCTTTTAGCCATCCTGAATTTTGGTCTTATCTTATATAAAAAAATAGAACTAATCCCTGAATCGGTGATACTTATAGGACTTTTATCTATTTTAACCTCTGTTTTTTACAGCATCAAAGAGCTAAATAATTTTACGTGGTTAGCTTGGATCTTACAACTCTCTAGTATTGCTTTATTAACTGTTTTAGTGCTTCTTATAAGTAAAAAAGAATTTATAAAATCATTTAAAATAGATTACCAGATAGTCTTAAATATTTGGCTTTCTATTATCATGTTTACACAATTAGAACACAAATGGCTTCCAGTATTTTGGGCAACAACCGCTATAGTAAACCTATACCTTTATTATAAAAAAATAGGGAATAAAAAAGAAATCAGTATCGTGTATTATTTTTTAGCAAATTTCCATTTGGCTTTTATTAGCTTCACGTATTACGAATCCAAATTTGAATTTGTTTATCTGATCATATTTGCACTGTTAGCATTATATATTTTTATCATCTATAAGTATATTGAAGACTTCAAGTTCAGAAACAGTATTATTATTTATCCCGCGACATTCAGCATCGGATTATTTTTGTATCTCTCATTTGACAAAGGAATCTTAACTTTCTTCTGGATTTTAGAATCTTTAGGGCTACTAATACTTGGAATTATCCTAAAAGAGAAATATTTCCGTTACGTTTCACTTTCTTTGGTAGGTGTTTGTGTAATTCGACTGATGTTTTTCGATTTATCAAATGCAGATTTTCTTATTAGAGCCTTGGTTTTATTAGGTGTTGGAGTGGTGCTTTTGGTAATGAATACTTTATTCAAAAAGTATAAAGATCGATTTGATTAAAAAATGGACCTTATTTTATATAAAAATATTATAAATTAGAAAATCATTAATTTTTACAATATTGAAAATATGCCATAAGGTATATCTTGATTGGTTAATAATCCGTAAGACGTTAGCCTATTTATTTGTTACAATTTTGATGTAAGATTTGTTGTATTTACAACTAAACCTGCTAAATAGCGGGTTTTGTATTTGTTGTCTTTGTCGATTTTTCTATGCGCCAAACAAAAGGATTCGTACGGGAGCGGTAGAATCTTAACTTCTTGAAAGATTTCTGCGCAGCGCCCATCGATTTATTATTTTTTAAGGTTTTTATCTTTAAATAATTTCCCGACAAATTTTCTATACCATGAAAACTGATTAATTGTAAAAATCAAAAGGATAATGGCTGTGGAACAAATTGCAATAACAAACATATTGAGTGCGATGGCCATACCTACAGCAGAAGTTGTCCATAAACCAGCTGCAGTTGTTAATCCCTTAGGAAGATTTTTTTCATCCCTAAAAATAAGTCCGGCTCCTATAAAACCAAGTCCTGTTGCAATAGCCGCAAGCATTCTGGCAATAGCAGATTTATCTTCTGTCAGATGAGCAGCAATAGAAACAAAAAGACAAGAAGCCACACAAATACAGGCAAAAGTTCGCACACCTGCATTCTGATGTTCTCTTTCTCTCTCAACACCAATAATTCCTCCCAATAGAAGCGCCAACAATAGTTTGGCAGAGAGCAACAGTTCAAATTCTATATCCATAATGAAATACTTTTTTAATGCCACATTGAACTCTTATTACATCTCGTAATACAGCTCATTTTTTTCCTTTACAGGTATATTTACTGCCCCTGTCATTTCGAGCAGATTGATCTCTATTGTTTTTGCAAGCGAAGTCATTGGTGTGTCAACAGGTGTATTTTCAAAAGGATCCTGCATTATGATAGCTGTTTTTTCTATCGAAATAAACAAAACGGGAATTAATATCGTTATAAGAACCTCTGCAACCAACTGTGAGTCTTCGAGACCAAAGGGAAGTATCGCTGCAAATACATAGATCAAGATATGAACCAATACACTGTATGATTTTGGAAAGACGGTATTTTTTAAACGCTCACATTTGCCCATACTATCGCAAAGCCTGGCTAATGTTTCATTTAACTGCACCTGTTTAAATTCTGAAATTAAGCCTCGTGATGCCATTTCTGCAATGTTCAAAGAGTGCTCATCCAACAAAGCATTTGGTATATTAGCAGCTTTGATCTGAAAGGTAGTAAGGTAAGTCTGTACCCTGGATGAGAACTGCTGCTTGCGTAATGACTCCCCCAATGCATAAAGCCAGATGATCTGTCTTTCTGTAAAAACCTCAACAATCTCTTTATTTTCCTTTGAGGTAAATTGGATTATCTGTCGGATTAAAGTCCTGGAATCATTTACTATAGCCCCCCAAACGGTTCGGGCTTCCCACCATCTTTCGTACGACTGTGCTGTCCGAAAAGCAAGAAGAAGAGAAACCGCAGTACCCACCAATGCGGGAATACTTAACGGCAGAGATACCTGTTGAAATATGGGATGCATATCGAGCAGTCCAATTGATACCGCAAATAGTACGATCAGTAAAATCTGCGATCTTATCTCATTGACAAAATACAAAAGTGATATTCTTTTATTTAATAACATAAATGATGATTATAAATTTAACAACTGACTCAATATCTGATTATTCAAATATAAAAATTTAAACTGACGTAAAAGTTATTTTATAGATGCGACAGCGCTATTTGGACTGCCTGTTATTAAATTTTAAAAGACGTAAAGGTTCAGAAAGGAATACCAAAACTTAAAACCGCCGAATTAAGTAACGAACTCCAGCGGCACTACATCATAAAAAAGAAAAAACAGCATGACCCAAGCTGCTTTTACCTTGGAGTTCATACCTAAAAATGGACACAGAAACACAAAACCTTTGGTTTTAAAACAAAAGTTATTTCCTGATGCGACAGAACCCTCAAAAAAGGTATCGCCCCTTTTAACTTAAAAACTATTCTTAAAAAGTTGTCGTACTACAACAGCAAGTTATGTTTTGAACTGCTTGAAATACTTTCCGCAGCTCAAAACCACTTATCCTTGCAGGGAGCTGTAAAAACTCCAAAATCGTTTTTTAATTAGTCCCTAAAATTGTTCTTTAGCCTACTTAAGAAATTCATCTATCATTGGACATGTCCATAAAATACGTTTCATCATACCAAGATGAGATGTATTGGGTAGTACCGCCAAATGTACATTGAATACATATCCGAGATCAGCAGGCTGGTTACCTCCTAATTTTTTAAGCATATTGGCAGCATGTTCGATAGTTACAATGTCCCCATCTCCAACCACCAGCAATACAGGCTTTTTAATTTTTACATAATCACTTTCCCAATTGAAACTGGTCATATCCAACTTCTTTAGTTTTTCAAAAAGTATTGGAAAGTTTTTTTTGTTTGGTGCCAGACTATCATACTCTCTTTTAAAAGATGAACCCTCGAACATTTCGACTGTCATTGTTGGAACAAGTGGTTTAAAAGCAGGTTGCAAACCGTCATCGCTATAGTTTGCTGATAAGCAGATTACCTTTTTTACCATTTTAGGATGACGAATAGCCATTTGTAATGCCACACCACCTCCAAGGCTATATCCAAAGACATCTGTACTGTCAATTTTTAGATATTGAAGCAATGCGGACACATCATCTGCCAATCCTTCATAAGTGATGTCTCGATTGCTTACATCCGTTGTCCTGCCATGTGACTGAAATTCTGTTAAGATAACCTTTCTTGTCTTTGACAATTCCGCGGCATATTCCCTCATCATGCCTTCCATAGTCATGTAGGCTCCATGAAGCAAAATTATAGGAGGGCCTTCTCCATGGATTTCATAATACATATTGAGGTCTTTCAATTTCGCATATCCTTTTTTTATTTCAGGTATTTTGGTCTGTTGGGCATTTACCATACAAATCGACATCCAAATGAAAAGAAGAAGGAGAAAAAAATTTGACTGTTTCATAGTTGCAAATATTTAAGGTGATTATAGTTAATACCAATTTTAATTTTCTTCAGTATATTTTTTGAAGTTGTCAATAATTGCCTGCCAGCCAGCCTTTTGCATTTCTACCGGATTTTGTTCTTCTGGTTCAAATATCACCTTAACATCGGTTTGATCGTTATTTTCGTTAAAGTCAACATATACCTGTCTCCCGTTTGGCATCGTGTAGGTAAAATCTTTTCCCTGATTAATTTTATCATAAGTTGCTTCAAAGTCAAAACCAAAACTTCCGTCTTTGGCTTCCATTCTCGCTACATATTTACCACCAATTTTCATATCATTTGTTGCAGAAGGACACCTCCATGAAGGATCAGCAAAGTTCCACTTTGTAATATGTTCAGGGCTTGTGTAATAATCCCATGTTTTTTTTACGTCTGCATTTATGGCAGCAGTAACCGTAACTTTGTTGCTCATCTTATTTATTTATTGTTAATAATAATTCATCAAGTTTTTCTAAAGTTGCTGTCATTCCCTGTTCCATGCCCATTTCGATTACCTTTTCCAAATCTGAAAGGGATTTATAGGTAACAACAGTTTCTACCAAAGCATTGTCGCCCTTATCAGTAAAAACCACACGCCATTGAGCACGCGGAAGATCTTGATTTATTTCACCAGCTGCGTTAGAGAAAGCATCTAGTGTTGTATAATGGTCAATTGGCTTGATTTTCAAATATTCTGTCAAGCCCCAGTATTCGGTTCCATTTGGCTCCACCATTGCATAGTGCCAGTGTCCTCCTTCACGAAAATCCATAGATTTCGTTTTTGCAGTTAGTGGTTTAGGAGCAAACCACAGGTCAAGATATTCGCTTTTAGTATAGCAGTCCCAAACCAATTCTCGATTGGCTAAAAATTCACGTCTGATAGTTAGCGTATTTTTTTCCTTATCAGCTAGGAACTCAAATTGCAGATTGTTTTTCATTATTTTTACTTTTTAATTGTTGATAAAAGTTGGTCGAGTTGGTCAAAGCGACTTTCCCAGATTTTTCTGAACTGTTCGAGCCAATTGTCTATTTCTTTCATTTTGTTAATTTCAAGTTGATAATAAATCTCCCGCCCTTGCTGCTCCTGTTTCACCAAATGACACTCAGTCAATATTTTTAAGTGTTTTGAAATTCCTTGTCTTGTTGAATCAAAATGTTCGGCAAGGGTACTTGGTGTCATGGCCTGCACAGAAATTAAAGTAATTATCGCCCTTCTTGTCGGGTCGGCTATGGCCTGAAATATATCTCTTCTCATTGTAATCTTTTTTTAAATTAAATAGTCTTGTTATTACCCTGCCAATGGCAAGTACTTTTTCTTATTGTCAATAATGGTCCAGAGAATAATTCCAATTAATATAAACACAATAGACAAACTAGACGAAGACATATTAAGGTTAGCTAGCAGAATACCAGTCACGACAGGTAGTAAAACAATTACACCAAATACTCTTGTTCTATTTGGAATTAATAATACCCCTTCAATAATCTCCACTGCACCAACCAAAGACATCAGCCATCCTGTTTCCATGAATGCTTTTACCACTTTTTCCATTTCCTTGAGCATTTTTTTTGGAATTAGCATGTAGCAAAAAAATTTGTCCAATCCTGCTTTAATAAATATTAGGCCTGTCAATAGTCTTAAACCAAAAAGAATCTTCTTCTTCATATTAAAACAAACTTAATTAGTAAACCAATTGGTTGCAAATATATAATAAACCATTCGGTTGCGCAAATTATTTTTCAAAAAATTATTTTTAGTCCTAATTTTGGAAAAAATACTATGTTGGTAAATGTTGTAAATCATTAATCCTTCAAAGCGAAACTACCACAAAAAAAAACTCCATCCCTTATATCTAAAGGGACTTACGAGGTTAAATATTTGATTTAAAACAAGTTAAACAAAACAAAGCGTTAACGAGTTTAGGCTCAAAACTTTTAGATACGTAATTATTCTTGTGGTCGAGTCCTGTTCCCGCAAAAACACAAAATAACAAGTACAATTATCCTAAATCAGATTTACGATTATGGGGCTATTGTAAACAGACTTCAATTAATGTTTTTTTTCCAATGAGAAAAGGAATATAGCCAAAACACCGCTCTTACAGGGAGAGCACTGAAAAGTAACTGTTTATCAAAAGAGACTGTTTTCAATATTTAAAACAGCCACTTTTTCTTTGATGCATTCGGATAGGTGATGGAGAACACTTTCGTACAGACGATTCTCGGAGCCTCATTTTACTTGTAAAACCACAATATCAACTCTAAAGGACTTTTTCAGTGCCCTCTTACAGGCGGTGTTTTTTTATTGTTTTACAAACAGCATTTCACACTCCCATTTTTTGTGTGTCTGTAAAGAATAAGTTATCACGAAAAATATCATTCATTTTCAAAAGTTAACCTTAAAAATTAACAATTTTATTTTTGTGGTAGAATCATGGCACAATAGGTTGAAAAATTTAAAAAATGCAGTATAAGCAGGCCTTCACAACGATAGGTTCCAATCCTGCTCTCCCCACTAAAAAAGTCCTAATTTTCATTAGGACTTTTTTTTATTTCAAAGAGACTCAAAAATCGCGAGAAGATCAGAAAATTTAAGGATTTGAATATCCCTAAAACTATTTTACATTTTCATTTATTTTTTCAAAAATGTATTTTGGAGATTCAAAATCAATTGGTATTTCGGTATCAAAATAACGAAAACCCAACCATTTGGTTAAAACACCGGAACCATAAATTAACTTTTTATTCCTCATCAATAGTGTAATTGGTAGAGATTCTCCCTGGCCACCATAAGAAATATAATAATAATTACCAATTAATGTATCTCCAACTATTTTACCCCTTACATATCCTGAATCCATAATTGCCTTACTTCCATACATTATTTTAAATTCACCCTTAAAATAATTTTTACTTTTTGAAATTGTTAAGTCAGCTGTATCACGTCCATTAATTGCCCTGTAATAATGGTATTTCTCTCTAAATTTATTCTTTCTATTACAGCTAATGAAAAACACTAATGAAAATAGTATAAATAGCATAATAGTACTGTTTTTTAGTAACCTCTTTATTTTTTGCATATTGATTTCATTAATTTTTTACAAACTATTATTTTTCAATAAATTTATTTTAAGGTCTATATATTGTAATTGAAGATCATTTTTTAAAACTTCATATTTTGCTACGAGAAATTGATTTTTTACTGTAGAATATAAAACAGCTTCTATTTTTCCATTAGTGAATTTTGCCAGAGTGGTACCAAAAGAAGCTTCTGCAAACATTTGTTTTTCATTCAATTTTTGCTTGAGCTTTAAATAGTTTGTTTTCTTTTGTTCTTCTAAATCAAGCTCCTTATCCAGTTCTTGTTTCGCTCTTTCCATTGCAAGTTTTGCCTTTTCACTTTCTATCTTAGCCGCGCTTATTCTTTTATTACTTCTAAATCCATTAAAAATTGGAATAGCTAACTGCATGCCTACTTCCTGATTTTTATTATCTGATAATTGAACAAAAAAATCATTCGAAGTAGTTTGATTAATATTTTTATAAAAAAAAGTAGAATACCCGTAATAAGCCGATAACACCGGTAATTTACTTGCCTTTTCTAAATTTATTGACTTCATGCTATTTTGATAATTTAGCAGCGAAAATTTTATTTTAGGATTATACTTTCCTTCGGAAATATTAAGCGAATTTTCTTCTCTGGATGTTTCTAAATTAATTTTAGTCACATCAAAATCAAAGACATTCATTAATTGAAACAACTCCTTTTTTTTAATTAGATATAATTGCTCTGTTTGTAAATTCCGATTTTCATCTTCTGAATAACTTAATTGCATGTCATACAAATCACTTTGCGGCTTATTGCCAATAGCAACTTCCTTTGTAACTCTATTTAAGTTAAATAAAGATTGGACAAGTTCTTCATTCTGAATTTTTAATAGTTCTTGCGTATAAAGAGCTTGATAGTAACTTTCTAAAAGTTGTAGCTTATATTCATTTTCTAAAACTTCTTTTTCGACACGAGCCAATTCAATATTTATCTTGTCTTTTTTAGCATTAGTAAAGTGGCTAAAATCAATTAAATTTGATCTTGCATTCAAGTAAAAATTATCTTGTTGGATATTAGAACTTACTCTTCCATTCGTAGAAGGATCTATCGTTGATCCAAAATTATATACTTCCTCTCCATGTAAAGTAATACCGGGTAACATCCGATTTAATACAGAGTTCTGTAATTTTTCTACTCTTTTAACCTCAAGCTGCCTAATTTTGATATCTATGTTATTTTGCAAAGCTACTTCCATACATTTTGTAAGCGTCCAAGAAATATCTTGGCCGCTTACAAAAGCAGAAAATGTTAAAAAAAGAATGGTAAGAGCGATCTTTTTATTCATATTTTAAATATTTCAAAACATCACTTTTTGTTGCCTGATAGGCCCTTGACAATACAATAATCAGCGTAAGGATTAACAACACAATAAATCCTAATAAAAATGGAAATAAAGTGATATCCACTCTGAATGCGAAATTTTCAAGCCATTTGTTTAAAAAGTAATAAACAGGGAACAATGCGGTTAGAAATCCAATAATGCAAAACACAACATATTGTTTTGATAATTCTTTCAATAATTCATTGGTTTCCGCACCTAATGTTTTTCTGATGGCAATTTCTTTCATTCGTCTTTCTATAGAGTAAGAAGCCAAAGCAAAAAGTCCAAAAAGTGCAACAAGAATGACCACTACGTTTAACAATGAAAAAAGATCTTTTTGTTTTACATAGGCCTCGTAGGTTCTTGCATATTGTTTATCTACAAAATCATACTTAAATGGATATTCTCTATCGACATGAGTTCCCCAGAATTTTTCAATTGCAGCAATTGTATTCCCCATATCATCTGCTTTTATTTTGATATAAACCTGGTTAATATTAGCAGCCATATCCAAACTTTTGACATGGAAAAAAGTCATCGGAGGTACTTTAGATTCAGGACTCAACAAACTAAAGTCCTTCACAATTCCCACAACTTTCAACTTCCGACCCCTTATTACAACTTCCTGTCCTATGGGATCTTTCATATTCATTAATTTAACAGCAGATTCATTCAACAGAATAGAATTAATAGTATCTGAAGCTAATTTTTCATTGAGTCCTCTCCCTTTGACCATTTTAATTTTCATCATGTCAAGCATCCCAAAATCCATCCCGATATACTTTTCTCTAAAAAGTACATCCTGATACAAAATTGGATCTAAAGAATTATCACTTCCATCAAAAGAAAACAAACCTGTAGAAATACTTTCTACACCTTTAATTTTATATAACTCTTGTTTTATAGTCGAATATTTATTGTAAATATTTTGCCCAACCTTTTCGACCTGATATGCTGCATCGGGAAAATTTAATGATACCGCTATTACCTGATCCCCTTTAAAGCCTAAATCCTTGTTGTTTAAATACTTTACTTGTTCATAGACAATATTTGATCCAATAATGAAAAATGCGGCAACAGCGAACTGGAAAATTAACATCCCATTTCTTAACCAAACTCCATTTTTACTTCTGCCAAAATTCCCCTTCAGAACCTTAAGTGTCTCAAAATTTGAAACATAAATCGCCGGAAAAAGTCCTGCAAATAAAACTGTTATGATAAATATTACAACTAATTGCAAATAGAATTGCTCTCCAATAAACCTGAGATCTTTGCCTAAAAAATTATTATAATACGGTAGCGTTAATTCAACAACTACTGAAGCTAACAGGATTGAAAATAAAGTAATGCATATGGTTTCACAAATAAACTGTACTCTAATATTACTTTTTGACGCACCCAGGATTTTACGCACACCAACTTCTTTAGCACGTTTTACTGCATTGGCAGTAGCCATATTGACATAATTAAAAATAGACAGTACAAGAATTAAAACGGATAAGCCTACCATAATTAGCAAGAACTGATAATTTCCTCTACCCTCTGGATATCCATCAGTAATAGAATGTAATCTTGCTCCTGAAAGTGGTTCCATTACGACTGTAAAACGACCCGCTTTTTTAGTAATCTCTTCAAGTGTAAAGCCAGCTTCTTTAGCAGTTCTAACAAGAATTTCATCAAAATAAGCCTTTTCCAGCATTTTTCTGGTATCATCAACTTTCGAAGGGTCCTTTATTTTTAAAAGAATTTTTAAAACAAAAAGACCTGAATTTTTATCTAAAGACATCAAATCTTTCATTCTGCTCATTACAATTTCCGGAGCCAATGACGAATTCCCGGGTATATGGTATACAGCTCGCACAGACACCATTGAATTAGAGAGAGAAAACTGCTTTCCAATCGGATCCTCATTACCAAAGAGTTTTTTGGAAAGTTCGTCCGATATTGCAACGCTTGTATCATCTTTTAATGCAGAAATCGTATTTCCCTGAATAATTGTAAACGGGAAAAGAGAAAAGAAATCTTTTTCAGTATTGATAATTTTATCTACTGATTCCTTTTTTCCTTTATAAATAATTTTGTCCTTTTGATACCAGCGATCAGCAAAAACAATTTTTTCAACATTTGAATCTTTTTCTAAATGACTTTTTAATCGCAAGGAATTATCTCCAACAAAAGGCATGTCTCCCAATTTAACTAACACCTGATAAACATTATCCTTTTCAGAATTCCAGTCGTTGTAATTCTGTTCATCATTCCAGTACAGTAAAGCAAAAATTACACCTGCAATTCCAATTGACAAACCCAAAACATTTAGAGCAGAAAATAATTTATCTTTTTTGATGTGGAAAAAAAATATTTTAGTCCAATTTTTAATCATGTTTTTTAATTTTTAGATTCTTTTACCAATACATCGAAATTTCTACTGTTATTTTTCTCCAATACGATTTCACCATCTTTCATCAAAATGGTTCTCTGAGAAAAAGACGCATCATGTTCAGAATGTGTTACCATTATAATTGTTGCACCATTAGCATGTAAATCCATTAATAATTCTATAACTTCATTCCCACTTTTACTATCCAGATTTCCCGTTGGCTCATCAGCTAAAATAAGTAATGGATCATTAATTAGTGCTCTTGCTACGGCAACACGCTGTTGTTGTCCTCCTGAAAGCTGCTGTGGAAAATGTTTTAATCGGTGAGAAATTCCTAATTTATTAGCTATCACTTCTATCTTTCTTTTTCGTGCTACCGCCGAAACCTTATTATAAATTAGTGGTAGTTCTATATTATCGTAGACAGAAAGTTCGTCAATCAAATTAAAATTTTGGAATATGAATCCAATATTTTCTTTTCTTGCTTTGGATCTGTCTTTTTCTTTTAATCCAACCATTTCTTTATTCACCAACTGATAACTTCCACTATCGGCACTGTCTAACAATCCTAAAATATTCAATAAGGTTGATTTTCCACTTCCTGATGGCCCCATAATGGAAACAAAATCTCCTTGATTTACTTTTAGAGTAATATTACTTAATGCCTTTGTTTCAACTTCCTCTGTTCTAAAAACTTTTGAAAGATTCTTAATTTCAATCATCGTTATTTTTTTTAAATTTTTATCTATTCTTGTAGGTCTAATACTTCTACTTGTTTATAATCTTTATAGGAAGAAGTGATCACTTTTTCGCCTGTTTTCAATCCACCTATGATTTCATAGTACAAAGGGTTTTCTCTACCTAGTTTGATCTCTCTTCGTTCAGCTTTATTTCCATTGACTACAAAAATCCATTTTCCATTAGTTTCTCCATAGAAACTTCCCTTAGCCAATAGGTTGGTCTTTGTCTTTTCAGAAAGATTTAATTTAACTCCGAAACTTAAACCTTGCTTTAAATCTAGTTTATTTGCGGACACAAAATCTAATTCTACTTGAAACCTTCCGCTCTTTACTTCAGGAATTACTCTTGTTATTTGAACGTCAACGGTCTTATCATTAAAATCCACAGTTCCTTTTTGACCGATTGCTATTCTATCCAGATAGAATTCATCAACGTCTGCTGAAAGTTTATACCCCTTCCTGTCATCAATAGTCCCGATACTTGTATTCTGGGTATAAGTCTTACCCAAAATTGGCTCAAAAGAAGACAATCTTCCGGAAAGAGGAGCAGTAATTAAAAAGTTCTTTTGGTTATTTCTTAACACCTCTAAACTTTTATTCATAACCGCAATGGACTGATTAAGCTGCACTATTTGGATTTGATTTGCCTGCTTCTCCTTCTTTACACTTTGTTTAATAATATTCATCCGCTCTTGCTGAAAACGAAAATTTTCTTTAGTCTTCACCCATTCACTTTTTGCCAGTATTTGTTCTTCAAAGAGCTTTTTATTCAAGTCATATAAATCTTCAGCATCTTGATAATCATGTCCAATTGAAATCAAATCTTTTGCTAAACTCAATTCTTGATTTCTTAAATCAAGCTTAGCTTTATTCAAATTATTAATTTGTTCAATAATTGCAGTTTCTTGTTGCATATAAGCCAACTCAGCATTTGGATTATATAATCTTACCAATGGCTGCCCTTTTAGTACACGATCGCCATTTTCAACAAAAATTTCCTGAACTGCACCACCTTCAATAATATTAATCAGCATTGAATTTAAAGGAACCGCTTTAGCCTGAAAAGACATGAAATCTTCGAAAGAATTCCTTTCAATTGTTTTAATAGTTATTTCACTCTTTTTTATAGTGAGGGTTCTTTTTTTAGTGGCTGAAATAAAAATGAAATACCCCAAAAACAACATAATTATGAAAGAGATTATTAGATATTTATTTTTGCTACTTTTACGTACTACTTTACTGTCCATTGCAATTATTTACTAACCCTTAAAGAGAATATTGTGCCATAAATCCAAATTTCGTAATAGCCTTATTTTTAAGTAATTATTTTTAAAGAAATCTGAAAAGTGTTCGTTTTTGAACACGGTGTGTACGAAAATGAACAATCATGAACAAGACTAACGCTTCCATATTAGTTATAGATGATCAAGAAGATATTCTTTTTGCTTCAAAATTGCTATTGAAAAAATATTTTGAATCTATTTACACCATTAATAATCCGGCAAATATGATTGACATATTAAAGGAAAATGACATTAATGTGGTCTTATTGGATATGAATTATAGAATAGGATTTGAAGACGGAAAAGAAGGATTGCGTTTATTAAAAGAAATAAAAACAATTTCACCAACTACTGTTGTTATTTTAATGACTTCCTTTGGCAAAATAGAAACAGCGGTAAAAGGTTTAAAATCAGGTGCTTTTGACTATATTTTAAAGCCATGGACTAACGAAGAATTGTTAGATATTGTGAAACAAGCTGTTCATAAAAGTCGGAAAGGAATTAAAAAAACAAATAGTAAAAAAATTACAACTGATTATTTCTTAAGTAATTCAGAAGTTATGAAAAAAGCGTATTCCTTAGCTGATAAAGTAGCTAAAACGGATGCTAATGTTTTAATTCTTGGAGAAAATGGAACGGGTAAATATGTTTTATCACATTATATTCATTGTCAATCTGAAAGAGGAAACAATCCTTTTATTCATGTAGATCTGGGTTCATTAAATTCTAATATTTTTGAAAGCGAATTGTTTGGTTACGCCAAAGGTGCTTTTACAGACGCCAAAAGCGATACCGCCGGACGTTTTGAAATGGCCCAAACCGGGACTATTTTTTTGGATGAAATCGGAAATGTACCCCTGCATCTGCAAGCTAAACTTTTGCAGGTAATTCAGACCAAAACAGTAACAAGATTAGGTGAATCAACTGCTAGACCTCTGGATGTCCGCATTATTACTGCCACTAATTTAAAATTGCAACAAGAGGTTGAGGATAAGAATTTTCGTGAAGATTTGTACTATCGTATTAATACAATGGAAATTACTTTGCCTCCGTTAAGAGAAAGAGAGGAAGATAAAATCCCATTAGCGCATTACCTTTTAAATAAAATGCTTACTAAATACAACAAGGATGCTATAACCTTTGATGAAAAAGCGCTAGAACAAATAAAAATTCATGCTTGGAAGGGAAACATAAGGGAAATGGAAAATCGAATAGAACGTGCCGTAATTATCTGTGAAAACAATCTTATTAATTCCTCCGATTTAGATTTGGAAAAAATAACAAAAATAGAAAATACGGATATTCAACTTTCAGCAGTTGAAAAAACTGCTATTGAAAAAATATTAGCAAAAAACAATAATAACATCCTAAAAACAGCAGAGGAATTGGGTTTGTCAAGAGCAGCACTATACAGACGTTTTGAGAAATATAATATTAGTACTAAATAACATGTTCAAATCTTTTAAAACGTTTCAAGTCGTAATTTTTAAAATACTTTTAATTCTTTGTTGCACCGAAATTTCCCTATTTCTACTTAAAAAAAACTTGTTGCTTTCGTTTGTATTTTTTCTACTTATCATTTTATTTCTAATTATTGAAATTTGTTATTATATAAAAAATGCATTTTTACTTTACGACAAAACAATTATTTCAATTTTAAATAATGATTTCTCATCCGATTTTTCAAAACATAAATCTTATAAAAATTATGCGAACTTATTTCAATTATATGAAACTTTAAAAAATAAAGAAAGTCTAGAAATTTCAAAAGATATTATTTATCGTTCCATTTTAAACAACATAGATACAGGGATAATTATTCTAAAAAAAGAGGGAGAAGATTGGGATGTCTTTTTGATGAATAATTATTTTTCAAAGCATTTTGATATACCGAAAATAACAAAGTGGAAATATCTTAAAAAATTTCTACCCTCTCTGTTCCAAATTATTGAAAAAAATGATTTTAAGGAAGTAAAAATACCTCTAGAAATAAGCTTTAAGCATCAAGATGCACAGCTTTATGTAATGCAGACTTCCAGAAGCGAAATTTATGATCAGGATTATTTTATTATTTTACTGAACTCCATTCAAAATTTAATAGAAAAAAAAGAAAAACAAGCCTGGGTAAATCTTATGAATGTGATTTCTCATGAACTTTTGAATTCCATAACACCCATAAGATCTATTTCTAAAAATCTGCAAGAATTAGTACAGCAGGAAGTCATTTCAACAGAAGATCTGGAAGATGTCAAAAATAGCGTGTCAACTATATTAAGACGAAGCGATCATTTACAACAGTTTGTCGAAAGTTATCGCAAATTAGCAATGCTTCCTGCCCCCAAAAAACAAAGCACTGAATTATCAAAGTGGATTGAAAATGGTCTGAAAATTATGACTACCCTGTTTGAAAAAGAAAATATTGAAGTTATAAATACCATTGCTTTCGACCGTCTCATATCCATAGATAATCAACAAATGGAACAGGTACTCATTAATCTTTTGACAAATTGCATTCACGCTTTGGCTGGAATGGAAAAAAAACAAATTATTATTTCCGCCGAAATCAAAGAGAGGAGAACTTTTATTATGATTAGCGACTCAGGAAAGGGTATTGAAAAAGAAATACAAAAGAAAATATTTTTACCCTTTTTTACTACTCGCAAAGAAGGAGCAGGAATCGGATTGACATTATCAAAAAGTATTATTGAATCGCATGGTGGTTATCTTACTTACCGCATTATAAATAAGAAAACAACTTTTTCGATTTGTCTTTTAGATGAATAGTACTTTCAATCCTATTATAATTTCTAAAAAAACAAACACTTAATTAGCAAGTATCTCTGTCTTTAATACTTGGTACCTAATTTTTGCACTTGTATCATAAGTTCCGGCATCAGTAATACTTTTTATATTCCAATACTCTTGATCTTGTAAATGGTTACTACTATTAAGATAACAGCAATAGTTTCAATTCTAACAATCTTTTTTTGTATTCTTACCCCTCAAATTTCGCTTTATTTTGATATAGCGTACCAACATATCAACACCTGAGTATTTAAGTGTTATTAAGGTATTAGAAAGGCATTAGAGATGTTGCTGACGTTATTCTGGTCATTGTTTATTCTGTACTATTACATTCCGTTTACTAAATTACCCTCTAACCCCTTCTAAACACCAAGTTCGCAAAGATTTCATAAACAATACAAAGAAAAATTTTGGATGAAACTGCCCAATTTATATCTGTAAATTTGATCATTACAGCAGTTATAATGGCGTTTCTTATATGTGCTGCTTAACCGCAAAGCACGCAAGGATTTACGCAAGGCTCGCAAAGTAAGCTTAATTGAACTTACATCACTTATATGGTTTAAAAAAGCAAAACCAAATAGTTATATAAAACAAAAAACCCTATCCGATTTGGATAGGGTTTTAAAAGAAAGGCGACGACATACTCTCCCACATAACTGCAGTACCATCTGCGCAGGCGGGCTTAACTACTCTGTTCGGGATGGGAAGAGGTGAGCCCCGCCGCAATAACCACCTTAAGGTCGTTG
>NZ_JBIPCS010000021.1:0-27056 GCF_044005985.1 Flavobacterium sp. FlaQc-49
GTAACAACGACCTTAAGGTGGTTATTGCGGCGGGGCTCACCTCTTCCCATCCCGAACAGAGTAGTTAAGCCCGCCTGCGCAGATGGTACTGCAGTTATGTGGGAGAGTATGTCGTCGCCTTTCTTTTAAAAACCCTATCCAAATCGGATAGGGTTTTTTGTTTTATATAACTTTTGGTTGTTGGCTTTTTTAAACCATATAAGTGATGTAAGTTCAGTTTAGTTTTATCTTCGGGACCCTTGCGTAAACCTCTTGCGAACTTTGTGGTTAAAAAACTATAATTGATGTAAGTTCTCTAGTTTAGATTTACTTTGTATTCCTTGACTTAAAAGAAATAAGTCTACATGTTATGTAAATCTCGCAGAGTTGCGAAGTTAAAAATCAGAAAAAGTAAAGATGAATTCACATTCTTTAGATAAGCGAAATTTTTTATTGATTACTTTCCACGTTTAAAGCTTTTAAACTCTAAATGCAATGTAAGTTTACATGCTATCACTTTAAAGTATTTATATTGCTCGTATGGTTATAATTTTTACTTCCCCGCACTTCTTGGACTTGATTGGTTAATCTAGACAGAGGAGAAGGCTTTATAACATTATAACTTGATTTGTTACTCAGATATGATTTAAGTTAAGAAGTTATATAATATTATTTGGGGATGTATTATTTTGGGGTTACTAAAATTTCGTTTTTTAGTAAGAGAAAGTTTTTTAAATAAAATGTTATAAATCTATGTTATATGTTAAATAGTATTTTTTTTTAGATTACTTTTCGAATAAAAAAATTAACCTTATGATTCTAGCTTTTGATACTTATTATTTTGATGGAAAAGCAAAAACAGTTTGTCTTGAATTTGAAAAATGGGATGAAAATAAAAACTTTACTATTCATTCTGAAATAATTGAAAATGTAGAAGAATACATTCCCGGAGCATTTTACAGAAGAGAGCTTCCTTGTATTGTAAGTTTATTGACCAAAATTGGATTGAATGATATTGAAGCCATTGTTGTTGATAGTTTTGTGTATCTGGACGATGAAAAGAAATTTGGTCTAGGAGCACATTTGTACGAAAAACTGAATAAAGTAATTCCGGTTATTGGTGTTGCTAAAACTAATTTTGCCACTGTTGAGGAACACAAAATGGGTTTATGGAGAGGGGAAAGTAAAAAACCTTTATATATTTCTGCTATCGGTCTTGAACTTGAATATGCCTTTCAAAAAATTGAAAGCATGCACGGTGAATTCCGAATTCCAACTTTACTTAAAGAGTTAGATCGATTAACTAAGGAGGAATAAAAGGAGCGGAAAACATATCAAAATTTACATAAAAAGAATTGGACTACAGATGGATAATAAAATTATAAAAGGCAAAAACATTCTTATTGTTTTGCAGAAAACGGAAGAGATGAATCCGGAAGTTCATTATTTGACGGAAAATTTTTGCGGAACAGTAGTAAAGGATTTATCTGAAATTATGTTGCCTCAAGGGGACAGTAGAATTTACGTATGTGGGGATATAGATCGACTTAACAACGATAGTGCTACTTTATACATTATAAGAGAACTATCTATTAATTACGAACATTGTAAAAATAACAATATTCAAATAATAGGGCTTGGGACGGTTCCAATTCTTATCAATGATGCAGGTGTTTATTTTAGGGAAATCTTTAACGATCATGATTATTTTGATAGAATTAAATCAGAACATTTCTTTCAGAATTTAACGGAGTCTAATAAAGGATCAGCAGCTTTAAGAAAAGGAATTTATTTAACTGAAGTTTTAAAAGAAGTGATTGCTGATGAAAAGGAAATATTGCATTATCGACTTTTAAGGTGTTCCAGTAATTTTAGCGGACCAACAGATAATTTTCGCAATGCTGATTATCGTATAATCAATATATTGAATGATGCCGTTAAATATACTTTTGAACAAGAAATCAATTTAAATCATGTATTAGCGCAAATCTATGAAAACAAGATAAAAACAGACGAAAGCTCAAAAGACGTTAAGTCTAAAATAAAAGCGCATTCTGATAAAACGAAAGATATGCCCAGTGAGGGTATTATAGCGTTTTGTACTTTTTATGATAAATCTAATTTTGATAAATTAAAACCATCGGAAAAGGATAAGTATGATTGGTGTTATAAGAATTTAAGTGGACTAACTAGGCTTCAATTTAAGTTAAAAAATACTGTTAATGATGTTTCTTTAGTGAAAGAGTTTAGTGTAACACTATATCCTAATTCAGCATTTTTAATACCACTTTCAACTAATAGGTTGTATACTCACGAAATTAAACCGTCTGTGTTAAATGTAGATCAAATTCCAATCAGGATGGGGTATGTCGTACGTTGCTCAAATTTAGAGGCTTTGCACATGGATGGTCAAACTTATATTAAAGAAAATGATCAATTGATTGAATTAGAGCAAATGACTCCAGAAACGATGGTCAATTTGAGAAATACCTATTATGAAGAAAATATGACGGAAAAAAAAGTCGAATATGGAAAAATTCACTTCAGTATGAATTCAGGTGATTATGAAAAACCATTGTATTAAACGAAACTTGTATTGAAATGAAGATTAATTCTGATTTTTATAGAATTACATTGTCTTTGGAGAGTAACCTTTTTAAAGGGTTATTTAATTCTGTTGATTTTGAAGATACTGCCAAAGGAAGAATAGGGAATCATTTAGTTAATGTAGCAGAAAAAGGTATACCAATTGTTCGGACTACTACAACGTATACTATTCCGGCACATAATTTTTCGTCTATTCACCATGAGTTAATAGAACGTTTAAACGATACAATTCATGTAAGTGATATGGGGCAATTACCACAATTAGCATTCAATAATGCATTAATTGAAGTGTATGATACTAGTTATGCTACGATGAAATATCATTCAGATCAATGTTTGGATTTGGAGTTGGACTCTTATATAGGTCTTTTTACTTGTTATGAAAATCCGGATGGATTATTGGAAGAAAATTTAAGACAGCTTAAAATCAAAGACAAGATAACGGATGAAGAATTTTCTATTCCATTAACACATAATTCTGTTGTTTTATTTTCATTGTCAACGAATGCAAGGTTTTTACATAAGATTATATTGGAATCGACAGCTAAGAAGTCAGATAATAAGTGGCTGGGTATTACATTTCGAAAATCAAAAACGTTCGTACAGTTTGAGAATGGTGTGCCTCGGTTTTCTGATGGAGAATTATTGGAGTTAGCGGATGAAAATCAAAAAACAGAATTTTTTAAATTAAGAGGACAAGAAAATAGCATTTTGAATTTTGTTTATCCGAGACTGAGCTATACATTAAGTCCGGGGGATATCCTTATGCCAAAGGAATGATTAATTACATTTTTTATGGTTTTAATTTTTGCAGGTGGTAAATTTATAATTTCATTTTAGTAGCAGCAGCTAAACTAACAGAATAAAAAAACAGGTTATTCTTTATGGATACAATACTTTGGGAGAAAGTTTTGGAATTTGACTTTGATCATCCAACTGGTCAATATGGGTTTTCGACACGATTAGCGCTTGAGAATCATTGGACGTTATATTTTACACAGAGTGCTATACTGGAGTACAAAAAGTTTATGTTCCTGGCGGCAACCAATAATGAAATGGTTTCACCTTCGGAAATTGTGGATATTGTTTGGCATCAACACTTGATTTTTACTAATTCTTATTCGGATTTATGTAGACTGCTAGATAAAAGGATTGAACATATTCCGTCTACTCATAACCGAATTGATTTTGAAAAATTTAAAATCGCAAAAGAGAGAACTACAAAATTGTATGAAAATCTTTTTGGAACCCAGCCTAGAGAGATTTGGTATTATGAAAATGAATTAGATTCTTTAAACTTCGACAAAAGCAAATATGAGATTTCGAAGCTCAGAAAAATGTTTTTGTGGTATTCTATATTTCTTGCTTTCCCAATTTGCTGGATTATTTTTCCAGTTTTAATACAAATCCAGAATCCCCATTTTTTACTATTTTATATTTTGTCTTTCGGATTGATTATTCTCTTTTTGGAATTTTATATCAGAAGGAGCTTAATTTCGTTGTACGAGAATATTAAATCAAATTCAATTTTAAGAAATCTCACCGCTTTTGAATTGGTCTTTTTTAAAGAAAACAAATTGGAAGCTGTAGTTCATGGTGTGGTAAACAATTTAATAAAGAATAAAAAAGTTATAATTTTAACGAATGACAGATTACAATTAATCGATGAAGATGTTGTTGATAATGCATACGAGAATTGTATCATCGAAATCATGAAAGAGTATGATACCATGTCCTATAAGTTTTTGTGTATATCAGCCATGCAAAAGCCAATTTTTGAGCAATTGCGAAAAGGTGTCTATAGAATCAGGGAAAGAATTAGCAGCTCAAAAGAATTTATATCGGTGATGATTTTATCGATGATTGTTTTAGGATCATTATTAAGTATTCTTTTTAGTAGATTCATCTCGGGAGTATGGAGAGATAAACCTGTTGTTTTTTTATTGTTAGCAATTATTGCCATAGTTGTGATCACTTCTTACTACTTAGACAGGGTACTAAATTTAATGTTTACTAAAATTATACCTTCGCATTTTATAGCAGAAGTGCGGGAAAGCAATAAAAATGAAACTAGTTGGGAGTGGAATTATTTCCTTTATGGAAATGTGATTCTGGCAAGCTCGTTTGTACCTATAACAAATTATGATTCGAATGTTTCTTGGACTAATAATTCGAGTAGTTCGGGATCATGCAGTTCTTCGTGCGGAAGTTCCTGTGGAAGCTCTTGCGGTGGTTGTGGAGGGGATTAAGAGAACTGGAAGGCATTTGTTGCTACATGCCCGGCCAATATAAAACATTAAACTTATGGCCATCAGGATCTGAAAAGCAGAAGGTATAACCTTGTTCGTAGTTTTGTGGTTCTGAGAAAATTGTTCCGCCGGCTTTTCGAACTTTTTCAGCCCATTGGTCTACTTCTTCTTTGGTGTTAGCAGAAAGCGAAAATATAACTTCACTTTGAGCTTTCCAATTTCCGATTGCTCCATTTATATCCGTTTCTAGTTTTGATTTTTTGAAGAAATTAATGATGAATTTGTTTTTACCGAAATTGAAACTTGCATTTTCATCGGAACTATGTTTGTTGTTTGATTCAAATCCTAGTTTGATATAGAACTCATATGTTACTTTTAAATTGTCTGAGGCTAAATTTGCCCATATCATTTTAGTTTCCATTTTTAAAGTTTTAGATTCATTAGAAAAGTAAAGTTATGCAATTTAATGTTTTGAGTTGTTGTATCTAAGTTTTAGTGGTGTTTTGCTTTTATAGGCCTCAATGATACTATTTTGGTTGGAATTGTTGCTTTAGCGTAAATCCCAGTTTTTAGCTTTTAGAAAAGCACTGCAGTTTTTACAAAAGTCTTTTTCCTGATCGATTGGATTTCCTCCCTCGGCGTCTCTCATGAGGCAAGTTTTGACCTTACAATGTGGTAGGCCTTCGGTATGACCTAACTCGTGTAAAACGACTTTATAGAATTGTTCTTTTTTATTTTTATCCGATAATCTGAAATCGGAAACAACGCAAGCACTTCCGGGATGATAACCTAATCCCATAACACCCCAATCCTGATGGTTGTCTTTTGTTGTACTGATGTCTTTATGAGATAGTCCGACAATAACGGAATCTTTGCCAACTTTTGTCTTTAAATTTTTAATAATACTGTCGGCACGAAATCTGTTTCTGGGCTGGTAATAAGAACCTGAAGGGAAGTCTATCGACTTTCTAAGTACCACGTTTGGATTGATTTTTCGGATTTTTTCGAGTACCTCATTAGCCGAACCTACTTGGAAGTTTCCCAAAGGCTGCAAAACAATAATCTTTGGATGTTTTTCTGTCTTTGTCTTTTCACACGAAAGGAGAGAAAAAAAGCAAAATAATAGCAATATCTTATTCATGGTTTGTATTTTGTGTGATGGCTTTTTTAGATATTTTATGCACTTGAAATGCTTTGAAAAGTGGGGTTACTAATTGTTGCAAGATTGATGAAATCGTACTATTCTGAATCAAATTGATTTAAAGCAGGATGTAATTCCTGTTTAGAAAAACGTATTGATAGTTGCCTTGTAAGTTTGTCCAATGGGGATTTTGTATTGATTAATTAAAATTCGGTTTCCTTCAATTTGTTTGATTTTGTTTTTAGCAACAATAAAAGATTTATGGGTTCGAATAAAGTTGAATCCGACAAGAAGTTCTTCCAGAGTGGATATTTTTTGAGGACTTATAATCATCTCTTCCTTTAGATAGATTTTAGAATAATGTCCGTACGCTTCAATAAATAGTATGTCTTCAAAATGAATTTGGTGATGTTTTTTATTGCCTTTTATGAAAAATCCAGTTGCAGTATCGGACTTCGTTTCGGGTGTATGTAGTACGGATTTAGTATTCTTGTCTTCTATAGTATTAATTGTTTTATTAATTGCTTTTACAAAACGTTCAAAGCTAAAAGGTTTTAGTAAATAATCAGAAATGTTAAGTTCGTAACCTTCTAAGGCAAACTCTTTGTAAGCGGTGGTAACTATTATTTTTGGTGGATTAACCAGTGTTTTCAAAAAATCAAAACCGGATAATTTGGGCATGTTTATATCCAAAAAGAGTAAGTCGACCGTATTTTGATTTAAAAACGGCATGGCTTCAAAGGCATTATAACAATTCCCTACTTTTTCCAAATGCGGTAAATTGTTGCAAAAGTTTTCAATAATACGATGTGCTATAGGTTCGTCATCTATAATTAAATAATGAATCATGTCGTTTTTATTATTAGAGATAGTTTGTAAATCGTGCCTTTAACTTCAATTTGCATTTTGTGTTTGTGCGGATACAACAATTCTAAACGTTGTTTTAAGTTTTCTAATCCAATGCCCCTATTTTTATTAGATTCTATTCTTTCAAAATTATTTTCGATCTCAAAATAAATAGTACCGTTGGTCATTTTTAAATCAACATGAATATAGGCATTTTCTGTTAAGCTTTCTACACCATGTTTAAATGCATTTTCCAAAGGAATGATCAACAGCAATGGAGCAATTTGACCCTTTTTCTCTTGTGAACAATTAAATTGAATGTCGACTTTTTTTTGATATCGTATTTTATGTAAATCAATATAACTTTTTAAATATTCAATTTCGTCCTGTAGTGGCACAAAATCCTCTTTCCCCATATAAATGGTATAGCGCATTATGTCGGATAATTTTAAAACAACACTTGGTGCGTCATCTGATTTTTCAACAACTAAGCCATATAAATTATTTAAAGTATTGAAAAAGAAGTGTGGATTAATCTGGCTTTTTAATAGCGATAATTCGGCTTTAGATTTCTTTGATTCCAAGGTTTTTAGCCATTTCCATTGCTGATAGAACCAATTTAAAGTCAACGCAAAAAAGGGAATGGTTAAGATAATTTTAATTTCTTTTTCTTGTTGCAGATAGCTGCTTGTGTCCTCGGCATAAATCCTTATATAATAGAAATAACCTAAAGCCAAAATATAGAATACGATGGTAAGTAGGGCATGTTTTTTAAAATATAGCGGCGCCAGTATCGAAAAAAAACTCAGCCCTATGATTACGAATCCAACAAAAGTAATTGGGTTATCGGCTATTTTGGAATTCAGGTCATTGATTATGATAATGAAAAAAAGAAGAAGCAATGCGAACAGCTTTAAATAGGTTGTTCTATTTTGTTTTAGAAACGAAAAATAATAAATAGGCAGTGAGATTAACAACCAACTAAAAACAAAACTCAATGTGTTTGTCAATACTTCTGAATTCTCAATATGGATAAGCTTAAAATACAACAAAGCAACAACGATAATTCGATGAATTAACAATCCGTAAAGGAATGCTTTATATTTTTTTAGAAATTTTATCATGTTTCAAAAGTAAGTATTATTGCTTTTTTTCTGGTACAATTTGCATGAACACATTAAAAAACAGCATAAACAGTGTTTTTTTCAACTTCAAACCGATTTAAGTGTATAAAACAATTGTATGTGGCGAGTACTGATGTGTTGGTGAAAAATGTTTTATACGCTTTTGGTTCCCTCTTATGTTTGCGGGAAATTATATCAATTAAACAAAAGTATTATGAAAAATTATTTTAAAATCGTGTTTTTAATTCTATCATTTGCAATGACGCAAAATAGCACTGCACAGGACCTTAAAAATGTTTTAAGTACAAAACAGAAAGACGCTATTCTATCAGGGATAAAAACCAATATAAAGGAATCTTATGTTGATTTAGAATTATCAAAAAAGATGATAATTGAATTGGAGAAAAATTCAAAATCGAACAAGTACAAGGAGATTACAAGTCCTGCCGAATTTTCTAAAGCGGTAACAAAAGATCTGCAAAGTGTCAGTAATGATTTGCATCTTCTGGTTCGGTTTGAACCACAGCGTAGTGCTCAGAATAAACCGGAGATTACAGAGGAAGAGCAGCAAAAAAGAGAAAAAATGATAGCTTTGAAAATGGCAGAAACTAATTATGGTTTTAAGGATGCCAAAATACTCGAAGGAAATATTGGTTATTTAAATTTACTTCAGTTTGCAGATATAAAATACGCAGAAGAAACGGCTACTGCGGCAATGAATTTTTTAAGTAATACCAATGCGATTATTATTGATTTGAGAAATAACGGCGGTGGCGTTCCCAGTATGATGCAATTGTTAGCGAGTTATTTTTTTGACGAAACTCCGGTTTTATTGAGCGATTTCTACGAACGCAAGACCGATACCAAAACGCAATTGTATACGTTTGCAACCGTTAAAGGAAAAAGAACTATAAACAAACCGGTTTATATTCTAACTAGTGCACATACATTTTCTGCTGCAGAGGCCTTTACTTATACGCTAAAACATTTAGGTAAAGCCACTGTTGTTGGTGAAATCACAGAAGGTGGTGCCAATCGTGCCAAAAGAATTAACTTAAGTGATGGGTTTACGATTTCTGTTCCCTACATCAAAGCAATTCACCCGGTAACAAAAACGAATTGGGAGGGGAAAGGTGTGCAACCCGATATTAAAACAATGGAAAAAGATGCTTTTGTATATGCTTACATCGATGCGGTCAATAAAACTGTTACAGGAAGTAAAAATGGTATTTTAAATAAAATTGGTTATGTTCTTTTAAGCGAAAAATCTTTTGATGATGCTATAATTGTATTTAAGGAAAACACAAAGTTATTTCCAACAAATGAAAATACCTGGGACAGCTTAGGCGAAGCGTATTCTATAAATAAGGACAAAGAAAATGCGTTAAAATCGTATAAAAAAGCGCTGGAATTAAACCCAAATTTAGAATCGGCAAAAGAAATGGTTCAAAAATTAGAAGCTATTAAGTAAAACTGAAAAAAGAGTTCTATTTATTGGGTTTAGATATTGTGCTACGAAATATAACTTTTGATAAAGTACCAAAAAACTCCTCAAGAAATTAAGGAGTTTTTGGTATTCAATTTATAAAAAATCCGAAACTTGACTTTTAGACTGTTGAATTATGTAAATGAATGTGTTTTTTTTCTTGTAATGCTAATGCTTCACTAGCTATTTCGTCTGTTAATCCAACAGTAGCACTCGTTTGAATTAAATTCATTTTTAAAAATTCCGGCAAAGAGTTCAGCGATTTATCATCATCAATAATAATAAAATCTTCAAAGACAGTATTGCTGTTAAACCAATTTAAGATCTCCTCTTTCCGGCTCGAATAATTTGTGTTTTCAGTAAGACGAGTAATTTTGTTGGTTTTTAGTTTTCTTATGGCAAAGATATTTTTCCATTCTTCTACTGAATAATTAGATTTGTGAGAAGTAGTCAATACAATATCAGCACTTGTTTCAGAAATGATTCTCTGAAGTGCCTGAGTTGCCCTATGACTAAATGCAGGAAAACCGTCGCTTAAAAATTCAGGTCTCTTCCAGGAGTTAGCAGGAACCATAACGCCATCTATGTCTAATAAAATTAACATAAGTGCAAAGTTACTGTTTTATTTAATTATTTCAATTATTCTTTCGATCGTCATGTTGTTGAGTTTAGCGTCTATCTTGTTGAATTGTTGTATTTTATATTCTGTATCCCATTCAGTTTCGGTAAAAACAACTGTTTCCCATTCATGTTCGATCGTTGCTAATGTTTTTGGATATTTTGAGTTTTTAATTTCAACTTTTGCAATTAATGAACTTACATATCGATGATGTCCGTCAATTATTAAGTGATCACATGTTTTTATATTGTCAAACTTTATTCCATTTGCCATTTTCTTATAAATTCTATTTATTATAGGAAGAGAAAGCTTCTGATGGGTCGGCTTGAATTGTAAATAATTAGTAGCTAGAAATGTCTTGATCGCTTTTTTAGTAATTGTTTTCAATATTTATTTGCTTATTTTATTATTTGTCTGAAAAACCTTGTGTCAATTTATAGCTATTCCTAATTTTAAAAGTAATGTTATTCTTGTTTTGTGTGAAAAGGAATTGCTTTTTGAAGGGATCATTTTTATAATAGTTTAAAAATGAGAGGAAAAATAAAAGCGTAAAAAAAACTCCTCAAGAAATTAAGGAGTTTTTGATAATCTTACGAGTCATTGTCTATAGGAGATTCTTATTCTGTATTTTTTCAAATATGGTGTTTAATACTTCTTTCATGTCTTTTGGTGTATTTTCGCCACTTTGGTTGGTTACAATAAATACACCCATATTGTATTTTGGGAGTATGTAAATGAAACATTGTGATCGTGGAACTCCTCCGTGATGCATGTAGATTTCTCCCATTTTTTCGTCTTTTAGCACTCTCCAGCAGTAGCCTGCGCTAAATTTTTCATTGACTTTTACCAATCCTCTGTGAGATTCTGCTACATCGACATTGTTTTTTAATTGGTATTTAATGTATTTTATCATTTCGGGAACTGTTATTTTTACGTTTGCAGCAGCACCCCATGGTAATTTCTGATTCGGAAGAGTTATAGAAGGATAATCACAATGGTAACCAACGGCAAGGTTTTTTTCTTCTTTTTTCGATAGAACGAGTTGGACAGGTTTCATCTCAGCGTTTTTAGAATAGTATTCTTTTAACAGTACATCGAATTTTTTGTTGTATGTTTTTTCAAGAATAAGAGCCAAAAGTTCAATTCCTGCACTTGAATAAGAAAAGTTAAATCCCGGAATAGTGTCAATTTTAATGGTATGTAAGTCTCTTAAAAAATCTTTTTGAGTATAGTTTACCAGAATATCATTCATCTTTTTTGGTGTGTCTATATTGGTAAAGTCTTTTATGATTGCGGTCAATTCCAATGGGATCATATTGGGTAAACCACTTGTGTGCGTTAATAAATCCTTTACACGAACAGGAGAACCGTTAAAACTTAAATTTGGATAATCTTCAGCTAAATAGTTCTGAACAGGATCATCAAGGTTTATTTTTTTATCTAAAACTGCTTTTGCTACTAATGTTCCTGTGAAGGTTTTACTCAAAGAGCCAATTTCATAAATAGTTTGATTAGTAGGTAAATTTGATTTGCCTTTTTCTAGTTCACCGTAATGTCCAATAAATTCTTGGCCTTGGTATACCATTCCGATTGATACCGCATTAATGAGTGGTTTTTCGACCATTTTATTTGCTGTACTATCAATCAGGGACTTTAGAGGAAAGGTTGTCTCTTTTTCGTTTTTTATTTTCAATGAAGTTTGTGCTAAACAGAATAAAGGTAGTAGTAAAAAAATAAGTAAGTTTCTTTTTTTCATGATTTCTAGATTTTTGTGTTGTTAGTAACTGAAGGCAAAGGTGCTTTAGAAATATTCGTTAGGCGACCGAAAGAAAATACTCGTACCAATTTCTGTTAGTGAAATTGGTACGAGTATTTATTGAAAACGTACGAGTAGTTACAAACGACTCATAATTAGTGGTTTTAGGTGCTTATTTTAAAGTCCATTTTACAAAATTAGTCATAACCTCGGGCCAATGTTCTTTATCGTAATCCGGTTGTCCGTTTTCTTTTCTTTCATAAAAATTATGGTCTAAGCCTAAATATCTTTTATAGGTTAAGTTGTTTTTTGAATTTTGAATGTAAAACAAAGGAACCAAATCACATAAATCTGCTGTGGTATCATTTGTTCCGTATGCCAGATAAGTAGGGATTTTTATTTTTAACCAATCGTTTACCAAGGGTCTTGAGAAAGATTTCCAAGCCAGCAAATAGGGTTTTACCTTCACACTATCCGGTGTGTATGCATCCCGATACATCTGGTAGGTTTCTTCCATGTTTTTATCTGCTGTTTCCCAAGTGATTGCTTTACTTTCGGCTGCTTTTCTTTCTTCTCGCAGGAGCTGGTCAATTCTGCCAAATGGATTTGTGCTGAACAAACCTAAGTGGGTAACCTTTTTATTGTTTAAGGCAATTAGTGTTGCCACTTTAGAACCTTGGGAATGCCCTGCAACGATAAGTTTTGAATGGTCTACCCATTTCTGTTGCTGCAAAAAATGAATCACTTTATTGGCTCTGCTTTCGTAATTTTCTAAATAGTCCGCTTGTTCATAGGCGAGGGAGAGGGCTCGCGGCTCACTTGGATCCGGAACATAACTAAAAGAGGAATTGAGGTCTTTTTCGTTAGCAATTACCGGAGTCTCCGGCATTGAAATTACGATAAGATGGTAGTGTTTTTTTATTTCAGCAAAGTCAAAATTAGTTATACCGCCACCGTACATCCACATCTCTTCTTTTTCAGGTTTAATAAACAAAGGGATTGGTAAAGAACCCTGACAGAATAAAAAGATTGGTTTTTTCTCTTCCAATTTTGTGTCAATTACAATAAAATTAATCGTGTCTTTTTTCTCCTTTAAAGAAAATAAAATAGCCTGATTGTTTATGATCTCTAATTTTTGTGCAAAATTTAATTGAGTGAAAATAAACAGAATTAATGTGATTTGTAATTTTTGCATAATAGCGTTCTCTATGGTTGTTTTAGATTAGTTAATTTTTTTATTTATTTCTATGCAGTAGATCCGAATTGTCGCGTATTATTTTTTCGCAGGTTTTGTATAATTTAGTGATCTGAAGTTTGCTGTTTTTAGTGTTATTTGAGTTTCTCTTTTCGGGTTCAGACAAATAAAAAGCGGGAAACTCCTTTGAATTTCCATTGCTAAAATAAAATTGGGTCTGAAAATGATTTGGGATATCCAGATAGGTCTTTGCTCCATTTTCTAGGATTACGATCGGAAGTACTTCTTCTTTTGAGATTTGATCGATAGTTTTAGCATCCAGTTTTAAGAAACCGCATTGATCAAGTAGCAAAGGCTGATAGGTAAAATTCATATCTGTTAGTTGTAGATAACACTTAGAATTTTCCTTCCAAAAGAGGTAAGCCTCAAACATATTGGTCAAGTAAGTCTCTTCCTTTTCTCTCTTTCCTTCAGAATCTTCATAATAAGTCGTAACGTTAGCATAGCGACTATTGGTCAATACTACATAATCAGTAATCTGTTTTTCATGCATGATCTCGCGTGCTTTAGTGACAGAAGCTTCCAAGCCGTTTACTGTTTTTTGACTTTGTACAGTAATTGAAACCAGAAATAGAAATAACAATAAAGCTCGATTCATTTTATAAGGTCTGCGTTGTAGTTAGTTTTTCGTTTCAATCTTTTAAAGTCTTAAGAGTTTTTTTTCAAAGCCGGTAATGTTCTTTTTAAATTGTATGAATGATGGTGATTGGATTGTTAGTGTTTAGGAAAGACTAAAGTAGTATTTTTTTTTACTTCGGATTTGTCTTTTGTTTTTTTAAAGAATTTTGCCGTTGACATACTTTATGGTTACTAATCATTATTGGTATAAAACACAAAATGACGGAATTATCGATGACTTAGTTATTTGGTCGAACAGTAGAGTTTTAAAAATGAAGAAGTTATGTTTCTTTAGTTGAGGAAAGGAAAACAGAAAGTAGGATTAAAGTAGGTTTTGGTAAAATTATCCTAATTAACATAAATATTAAGAAATAGCTTACGTTCAATAATTATCTTGGTTCAGTTGTAATTTAAAATAATCTATTAAACTAAATCAAGTAAAAACATGAATTCAGAAACGGAACGATGGTTATTCAGAATTTTTAGAAAGAAGTTAAACCATGAATTAGATAAATTGTATGAAAAGTCCAGTTTGCCGGATTTTACTAACATGAACATTAGAAAAACTATATAAAACCAAAAAAATGACAAAAAAAATACTACTGCTTTTTATAATTTCTATTCAAATAGGTTACTCTAGCGAAATAAACAAAACCGAGAAACTATCCAGTTTATGTAAGGTTTGGGGATTTCTAAAATATTATCATCCCAATGTCGCCAAGGGAAAATACAATTGGGACGATCAATTACTACTGATTTTACCAAAAGTTGAAAAAGCGAACACTAAAGAAGAATTGTCTAAAGTCTATCTGGACTGGATTGAAAATTTAGGCGTCGTTAAAGTCTGTAAATCTTGCAGTTCTGTGAGCAAAAAAGAGCGTTTTGATAAGAATTTTGACCTTTCGTGGACTCAGGACGCTAATTTATTTACAACAGATCTCTCAAAAAAGTTAAAGTATATTGAAGAGAATAGATTTCAGGGCACAAATTATTATGTTACAACTACGAGTACTAAAAATATAAAAATTCGGAATGAAGTCAAGTATGATCATTTTGAGTTTCCGGACCCGAATTACAGATTAGTTGGATTGTTTAAATATTGGAATACCGTTGAGTATTTCTTTCCATACAAATATCTTACGGATCAGAATTGGAACGATGTTTTAACAGAAATGATTCCCAAATTCCAAGAGGCGAAAAATGAGTTTGAGTATAATTTGGCAATGTTGGAAACGAGTGTCAAAGTTGATGACAGTCATAGTGCATTTCGAACAATACAAACGATAGAATATTTTGGTTCTAATTTAATTCCTTATGAATTATCAATTGTAGAAAACAAGGCGATTGTTACAGGTTTTTTGAATGATTCTTTAGCGGCACTGAATGATTTGAGAATTGGAGATATAATAGAGAAAATTGATGGTAAAACGCCAGATGAGATTTTAGAAACAAGAAATAAATATATCCCAGGTTCTAATAAAAAAGCCAAAGAGGATAATGTTTATTATACGCTGACTAGTGGAAATACAAGTTCTGTAAATTTTGAAATAAACCGAGATGGAGCTGTTAGCACCAGAACTATAAGCAGATATAAAATTGATGAAATTTATAAATGGGAAAAGAAAAAAACTGAAAAGTATAAGATTATCAAAAATAATATCGGATATGTAAATATGGACGCTTTAAAAGGAAATGATGTAGATGTTATGATGGATAAATTAGCAGGAACAAAAGGAATTATTTTTGATATCAGAAACTATCCGAATCATATTTTGTATCTTATTGCAAGACGTTTAAACCCGGAAGAACGGGATTTCCTTAAGACAACAATACCTGATTTGTCTTATCCCGGAAAGTTTATTTGGGAAGACCCAAAAAAATGTGGTAGAACAAATAAAGACTTTTATAAAGGAAAAATTGTACTGCTTGTGAACCAAGAAACGGGAAGTAGGGGAGAATACGTAACGATGTGTTTGCAGGCAGCAAATAATGTAACAACTGTAGGAAGTCAGACCTGGGGTGCAGACGGGCAAATGACTCCTATTGAATTTATAGGAGGTTATGAAGCTGGAATTTCCGGGACCGGTATATACTATCCTGATGGGGCTGAAACCCAAAGAATTGGCGTTAAGGTAGATGTTAAAATAGAACCAAGCATAAAAGGAATTAAAGAAGGCAGGGATGAAGTTTTGGAAAAAGCTATTGAGATAATAGAAAACGAAAAAATGATTAGTTCTAAATAATTGGTATAGAGTATTGGTCAAGTATATTTAATTAGACACCTGTAAATGTTTTATTTACAGGTGTTTTTTTATGGAGTATTAAGGTTTCTAATCGAGCCTATGTCCTCAAAAGTATAGGCCTAAGGATTGCAAACAATCGCTGCGAACAATTTGATTTACTTCGTCTAAATTTGTTTTGTAATTCATCAAATGCGGATCTATACCGTCTTTAGGAATTGTAACTACTGCTCTTAATGAATTTGCTTTGGAAGTTGAAAACATACTTTATATTGAAGCAACAGAAAATTATATCAAAATTGTAATTACCACCGAAATAATTACAATTCGCTAGAGGTTATCTGCCTTTTTGGATCAGTTGCCAAAAGATGAATTTATACAAGTTCACAAATCTTTTGCAGTTACTCCGAAACATATCAAAAGTATCGAAGGCAACCAAATAGGTATTACAAATTACCAAGATATCTAATTGGCAAAATCTATAAACTCAATATTGTGCAATTGCTTAAGTAGTATTCATTTGCATCGTAGGTTTTGCGTTAGTAAATCAACTCACAAAAGTTTATATAACGGTTGATTTTAAAGCTATAGAAAAATTAACATTCAATACCATTATATTTTTGTGGTCCTTATGAGTCTGTTTACGAATCATTTTTTGGAAGGTTTGAAGAGATTATCTATATTTAGTTGATTTATGTATCGACAGATTTTTTTATTTGCGATATATATTATTAGCTAAATAAACCATTAGTAAGATGAAATATTTAATTGTAATATTCTTGTCATTTAGTATAACAGGATATGGATTGGAGTCAAATAAACTAGGAATTAAAATATATTGTGTAAAAGAAGGTTTTAAAAACTCATCTAAAAACTGCAACTATTGCTTTGATGTAAACACCGTTGAATTAGATGAAAATCCGATTTTAGATGAAAATGATTTCGAAAATTTTTATTGGAAAAATCAACAAATCATACTTAACTATTCAGGAAAACAAAAATTAAAGAAAATCAAAATTGAGCTTAGTGGACTTCCTGTTGTAATGGTTTTAAATAATAAAAGAGTTTACGGATTTTGGTTTTGGAACATGTTTTCTTCTTTTGGCTGTGATAGAGTCTATACTTATCCACAAAATGATTTTAAGATTAGATTTGGATTACCAACAAACAATGCTTTTGGAGAAGATCCGAGATTTAATAAAATTCTGGAGAAATACGTAAGTAATAAATATAAACAAGATTAATAATAAGCTCTTATATTGATGTCATTTTGTGGTAAGTATAACCTAGTTAGTTGTCAGGTGTAAAACTATATTTAAAAAAAATGAACAGGAATTTGCGAACTTTTCCAATATTGATTACCGAGAGGTTTACACTTCGGAAACTTTCAAAAAAGGATTCCGAAGAAATACTGCTATTGCGTTCGGATGCAGAAATAAATAAATTTCTTGATAGGAAACTAAGCAAAACATTAGATGATGCCTTAAGTTTTATCAATAGTATAATTTCAAATGAAAGTGATGAGCTTTTTTATTGGGCAATTACAAAGACTGGCGAGGATAAATTAATTGGTACAATTTGTCTATTTGACTTTTTAGTCGATTTAAAGAAATGTGAAATTGGATATGAACTCCTTACTGAATTTCACGGTCAAGGAGTTATGATTGAAGCGATCAGAAAGGTTTTAGAATACACAATTAATACGCATGGATTAAAAATGATAGACGCACATACACATAAAGATAATCAAAGCTCTACTAAACTTCTTCAAAAATTAAATTTTAAAAAAATGGAAGATATAATCGAAAACAATCCAAATGTTATTTTATTAAGATTGACAACTTAAATTGATGTAACTTCTTGAGGATCAAAGAGTTTTTTCTGGAATAACTGTTGTGTAAGCGAGAGATCTTGCTTACACCATTAGACAGACCTGATTTATTTTTTTACCAAAACGCCAACTTTTACATCTGATCCATTTTAATTAGCTAAGCACTATTAAAAATATAAGCATAAAAAAATTCCTTAATTTCTTAAGGAGTTTTTTGGTAGTCAATACAAAAAAAAAATTACGGATCATTTTCTGCAAGGTTTAAGGAAAATTGGTTTTTTGAAGAATATTTTTGTGGGATTCTAAAATGTAAAATTGTTGAATTTGAGCTTGAATATTCCCTGATAAATAGAAAATATCTAGTATACCTCTTCAATGGTATGTTCCGAATCGTTACCTTTTACTAAGAAATTGATTTTTTTGTTTTTTTTATCAATACATTTTAATACAAATTGAAAAGGTTGATTTGCTTTATAACCAGTTCCATATAACTCAAAAATACTTTTTAAATCATTTAGATCATTTGTCATACAACCTGCAGGAATAGCAAAAGGGAATGTTATTTTCCAGTTTAATTTAGTTGATTTGTCATTTTCGATTCCTATTAAAGCTCCTGAGTCTAATTGATTAATAAATGAAAACATAAAATTTCCTTCTGTATCTCTACTTCTACGATTACCTATTATCAATAAAGGTTTGTCATGTTCTTTTACATCAGTTATTGAATAGTTTTTTCCCTTTATTAAAATACCGGAAATAGGGGTATTGTATTTTTCATTATTTTTCAGTGGAATAGATTTCAATAGGGTTTGTTTAGTAATTGAAATTGTATCAAAATTGTCTTTGCTATTATTATACAAAGAATCTATATAAAGCGGTGCAGGTTCATAAGTATTAATAGGTTCTATTATCGAGCAAATAATCTTTTGATTTTTTATCTTTTCAATTTTTAAAAAAAGGGTAGAAACTGTACTTCCGTCACTTCTGTTTTCCAAACCAATATAAAAATGCTCATTTAGATGATTTATTTGTTTCGTTAACTTGTCTTTAGTTATTTCTAAATCACGTTCATCAGAATTATGTTGACTGATCTTGTTTGTCATATCATAAATTGAGAAACTAATTCCAATTAATAGTAATAATAAAATTCCCGAAAAAGCATACCATGGCGCAAATTGATGCTTATATTCTGGTGCTATATGAGCTTCTTGTTCAGGATGTAATTTTAGCCAGTAACCATTAGAGTTATAATTCCAAATTTTACCAGTTGAAAAAAAGGGAATAAAGAATAAATGAAAATATTTTTGTATTAATTGAATCTCTGTTTTTGGTAACACAGATTCTTTAATTCCAATTTCAACGCTTGTGTATTTTTTTATTTTAAACTCACTCCAACCAAAAATGATACGCATTTCTTTTGCTTCTAATGTTTATTACTATTTAAATTTGTTTGATATTTTTAGCGTTAGTTAAACCTAAAAATATCTTGGATCTATATCATACCTCAATAAGAGTATGATATTATTTAATGCGAATATAGAAACAATCCTTTATAATTTATGAAGTAGAGCTTGAATTTGTTCTTTGACTCCGCTGTCGCAATTTGTTTTTTTAAGTGAGGTATAGACATAAAAAAACTCCTTAATTTCTTAAGGAGTTTTTTGGTGGGATGTCAGGGATCACAACTGAACACTTAATTCCAATTTTGACTTTTTTTGGTGACTTAAAGTAGCTTATATGATGTTTTAAACCCTATTGAGCCCCCTATTAATTGGTATATTATTGATTTAATTAAAAATGTTTGTTATTTTCTTTTTGTAATAGTAATAAATTATCTAATCGTGTGACCACATCTGTCCAAAGTTTGTCTTTCATCGTTTTTCTAAAATATCCAAAATGGTCAATCTTTTTCAGTCCAAACTCACCGGGCGTTAGTTCAGTAAAACTTATTTCTTTTTCACTCTTTACATTCCTCCAAAAAGCATTTGTATTTTTTGCATTCGAAATCGTATCGTCTGTTGCATAATAAACGTGTATAGGAAACTTGAAATTCTTGAAATTTCCTGTTGGAACTGTTTTACCGTAAAAGTTTTTGTCGAAGAAATAATCTTGCTTTTCTAACCAATCACGCCATTCAGACACTACTTTTTTAGGGAGATTTTCCATTAATCCATATGGTTTAGCCTTTACAAAACCAGTAAGTAAAGCACTGATTGGCGAAAAAATATAGAAGAAAAAATACGCTTTCATCCTGTACCCAAAAGGCATATTGGGATAATAACCTGATGAAACAGCAATATTAATGTTTCCTATTACATTAGCCAAATCATTAACGAAACCAATTTGCTGTCCGCCAGCACTGTGTCCAATAAAGAGGAAGGGCAAATTTGGAAATCTATTGTCTAAATATGCTTTTATGGCAGGCATATCTTTTGTTCCATAATCTGAAAATTTAATATTGCTGTTTTTGAGATTATCCGTTTTTTTGGTTCCTCGATAATTCCAAAGGCAGCACAAATAGCCGTTTTCAGCTAAGTAAGTCAAAAATGACAGATAAATTTTTTCTGAAGTACCAGTTCCACAATTAAACTGCACTACCGCTTTAGGATTATCTGGTATGAATAAAGTACCATTGAGTTGTGTTCCGTCTTTACAAATGGTTTCAAAATTTTCTGTTTTCATAGTGTTACTTTTATTGCTAACAGTTTATGGCTTGACGATTCTTTAGTTTTTTTGCACAACTAACGAATCGACAAGCCAATGGTTTAAATATATCAAAATATTCGATACTAGAGGTTAAGTCCCACTATTATAAACTGATTTTTATCTTTTAACTATGCTAAAAAAGCCATATCCTCTTCTGTTATTTGAATGTCAAGGGCAGCTATGTTTTCTTCAAAATGTTTCAATTGGGAAGTACCCGGAATTGGCAGAATCAAATCGTTAAAATGCAACAGCCATGCAATATTTAACTGAGCAGTACTTACCTTATATTTTTTGGCAATTACAGCTATTTTATCATCGTTTTTTGACAAAGAGTTTAGCAGAGACCAAAACGGAACCATCGTAATATTATTGGCAATACACAAAGGCATCACTTCCTGCAGTCCTCTGGTTTGCATGCCGTGCAACTCGAAACTTGTCCTTTGCCCGTAACCAAAAGCATTTTCCACACTTACAATATTTCCCATAGATAATCCAATTTCCAATTCTTCAGGGCTCACATTACTTAATCCAATATGCAGAATTTTCCCTTCTTTTTGCATATCAAACATGGTTTGTAAAGACTCTTTAAAAGGGGTTTCAGAATTAGGCATTACTCTAAAATGAACTAATGAAAGCTGTTCTAACTTCAATGTTTTTAAATTTCTTTCGATGCTTGTTCTTAAATTTTCCGGAGTATCAAATACGCACCAGCCTTTATCCGGAGTTCTTCCAGCCCCCACTTTAGTACAAATCAATAAATCATCATTGTACGGATAGAGTGTTTCTGCAATGAGTTTGTTTGTGATGTCATCACCATAAAAATCTGCAGTGTCCAAAAAGTTAATGCCTTTGCGACTTGCAGTTCTTAATATTTCTGAAGCTTCGTCTTTGTTTTTTGGTTCTCCCCAAACAAAGTCGCCAGGTAGTCGCATCGTACCATAACCCAATCGATTAATAGTAATAGGATTGTTGGTGTTTGCTCCGATTGTTATTGTCTTTTTCATCTTATTATCTAATTTTTAATTGTGCAAAATTCAGAGAAAAACAAAATGAATATGTATCTAAATCTATTTTTGTTGTAACCAAATCTTTAGAACTAAGTACTCCATCGGTTTCCAAGAAATTGAAGATTGAAATCTAACTACAACAAAAGTCGATTGGGCTAAATTCAAACTGCTGTTTATCCGTATTTTTGAAATAGAAATAAAGAGATAAAAATGGAAAGTAAACCACCTATCCGATTAAAAAATATTAGTGAGTTCCATAAGTTTTGGGCACTCCCAAAACCGGAGCATCCTTTGATTAGTGTTGTCGATTATAAACACATCAACCATTCGTTGGTTGATCCTGATCAGGCTATCATTATGGATTATTATTCCATCGCAATCAAACGTGATTTGGGTGTGAAGATGATTTACGGACAGGAATCTTTTGATTTTGATGAAGGTTTGATGTTTTTTATGGCACCAAATCAGGTATTTAAAATTGAGAAAGAAATCAGAAATACGACTAATCACGCTGGTTGGATTTTATTGATACATCCGGATTTTCTTTGGAATTCACCTTTGGCTAAAACCATTAAAAAGTACGAGTTCTTTAATTATTCAATGCATGAAGCTTTATTTCTTTCGGAAAAAGAAGAAGGAATGATTATCAATGTCATTCAAAATATTCAGCTCGAATACCATTCGAATATCGATACTTTCAGTCAGAACATCATTATTTCCCAGTTAGAAACTTTGTTGAATTATTCTGAGCGGTTTTATCAAAGACAATTTATTACCCGAAAAATAGCGAATCACAAGATATTAGAACGAATAGAAGATTTACTCGATACTTACTTTAACGATGATTTATCGAACAAAGGTTTGCCAACGGTAAAATTTATTGCCGAAAGTCTGAATATTTCACCCAATTATATGAGCGGTTTATTAAAATTACTGACTGGTCAAAGTACACAACAGCACATTCAAAACAAAATTTTAGAAAAAGCAAAGGAAAAACTCTCTACTACGAACTTATCTGTTGGCGAGATTGCTTATGAATTAGGCTTTGAACATTCACAATCATTCAACAAATTTTTTAAGAATAAAACAAAACTCTCTCCATTAGAATTTAGGACTTCTTTCAATTAATTAAAATTTAAAAATATACTGTACAATTTTGGCTGTTTAAAAAAAGAGATGTCTATATGTAATGTATCGTAAAGTTTTAGAATACTATCCAAAAAAAACTATAATCGACGTTTTGGTAAAAATTTAGCTAAGCAGTTTATGAAGTCTTTTAACAAAAACAACGCCATTGGAATCCAATGGCGTTGTTTGTCTTTGTGTGGGCGATGAGGGGTTCGAACCCCCGACCCCCTCGGTGTAAACGAGGTGCTCTGAACCAGCTGAGCTAATCGCCCTTTTTATAGGGTGTAATCTATTTTGATAAAAAAACTCCTTATTTTTTAAGGAGTTTCTTTGTGGGCGATGAGGGGTTCGAACCCCCGACCCCCTCGGTGTAAACGAGGTGCTCTGAACCAGCTGAGCTAATCGCCCTATTTTACTAGGTTGCTATCATTTGTGATTGCGAGTGCAAATATACTCTTGTTTTTGAGTTCTGCAAAGAAAATCCCGTAAAATTTTAAAGTTTTTTCTTGAAATTTTATATACCGCTGGTGTTGAATTTATTATAGAACGTGAAAATTTTGAATTTTTACCAGCATTTCAGTTTTTCTTAATTCAAAGGCAATTCGGCAACGACAAAAGTGCTTCCTCCAACATAAATAAAATCATTTTGGGAAGCATTTTGCTTTGCTTTAGAAAAAGCAGCAGCGACAGTGTCGTATTTTTCGCCTAGTAAATTGTATTTTTTTGCTTCATTTTGTAAAATCTCCGTACTTAAACCTCGCGAAGAATCCGGTCGGCAGAAATAATACTGTGCTTTTTTGGGGAAAAGAGGCAAAATAGAGTCGAGATCTTTATCGTTTACAACACCCAAGACAATATGAAGCGTATCAAAAGTTTCCTTTTGAATCTGGTTCATGACAACTGCCAGTCCGTGTTTGTTGTGTGCCGTATCACAAATTATTTTCGGATTTTGGCCCAACTGCTGCCATCTTCCTTGAAGTCCGGTATTTTTACTGACGTTTAATAGTCCGTTTTTTAAATTTTCAACCGTAACTTTAAATTCGTTTTGATTGTTTAAAACCGCTATCGTTTGCTGTACTGTCTTTTTATTGTGAAATTGATAATCACCAATTAAATCAGATGGAAAAACATCCTGGATCAAATCAGAAGCAAAGTAAATGGGAGCATTTTTTTCTTTGGCTTTGGCTAAAAAAACAGGTTGTGTTTCAGAAGTGTATTCCCCGATAACAACAGGAACGTTTGGTTTTATGATTCCTGCTTTTTCGCCGGCAATGGCAGCCGGAGTATTTCCTAAAAACTGTGTGTGATCTAAGTCTATATTGGTAATTACAGAAACTAGTGGCGTGATAATATTGGTAGCATCAAGACGTCCGCCCAGGCCGACTTCAATGATTGCGATATCTGTTTTTTCAGATGCAAAATAATCAAATGCCAATCCAACCGACATTTCAAAGAAGCTCATATCGTTAGATTCAAAGAAACTTTTGTGTTTGGCGATAAAAGCACAAACAAAATCTTCTGAAATTTCGATGCCGTTTATTCTGATCCTTTCTCTGAAATCTTTTAGATGTGGTGAAGTGTACAATCCAACCTTGTATCCGGCTTCCTGTAGTACCGAAGCCAGCATATGTGATGTAGAGCCTTTGCCGTTCGTTCCGGCAACATGAATGCATTTTAACTGACGTTCCGGATTGCCAAGATGTTCTGCAAGTAACTTGATATTAGTTAAATCTTCTTTGTATGCCGATGCGCCCTGAAGCTGATACATGGGCAATTGGTTAAACATCCAATTTGTAGTCTCTTGATAGTTCATTTTGTTTGGATAAAATGGTGTTGAATTGAAATAATTTCCCTTTTTTTTAGTTTAATACTACAATGAAAATTATCTTTAGTGCAAAATTGAAATATTTTTTAGAATTAATTATTAAAAACAAGAATTAAAATATGTTTAGCCTCATTCAATTACAAACTGATACTATTGCAAATGCCGCATCTGGTTTAGTTGTCGAAAAAATTGCTCCAAATACGGAAATCTCAGTTTTAGGATTTATCTTAAAAGGAGGTTTTTTTCTGATCCCAATTGCCCTTTTATTGTTTTATACTTTCTATGTTATTATAGAGCGCTATTTGTATATCAGTAAGGCTTCTAAGATCGACAATCGATTGATGCAGGACGTAGGCGATAAACTGAATGCGGGAAATATTGAATTGGCCAGAACAATTGTGGAAAGAAGTAATACCGCTGCCGGAAATATCCTGAAAGAAGGTGTACTGGTGATCGGAAGACCTATTGCCGAGATCGAATCGAATATGGATCGTGCTGCCGATATTGAAATTGGTGAGATGGAAAGACGTTTAGGTCACTTAGGACTTATTGCCGGTATTGCGCCAACCTTAGGTTTTATTGGAACTATTTCGGGAGTTATTAAGATTTTCTATAGCATTTCGGTTACGGAAAATATCAGTATCGGTAATATCTCCGGAGGTTTGTACGAAAAAATGATCAGTAGTGGATCCGGATTAATCGTGGGTATTATTGCCTATAGTGCTTACCATTTATTGAACGGAAAAATTGATGATTTTGCTTTAAAAATTCAAAAACAGATATTAGAATTTGTCAATATAATTCAAAGAGCATAAGCTATGTCTATTAAAAGAAAAAGAAGATTTCATGCTGAGGTGGCAACATCGTCATTAAGTGATATTATGTTTTTCCTGCTGTTGTTTTTCCTGATTATCTCAACACTTGCAAATCCGAATGTTATTAAAATGACGCTGCCTAAAGCGAAAGCCAATGAAAAAACAAACAAACAACTGATTAGTTTGTCGGTTACAGAAGATAAAAAGTTTTATATAGACAAAGAACCGGTAGATTTTGAAAATCTGGAAACTTCTTTAATGTCAAAAATAGGAGCAGACAAACAACAAACGGTCGTAGTTCGTATTCCGTTTAATTTACAAGTACAGGATTTAGTTGATGTGTTGCAGATAGGAGTCAAGAATAATTTGAAGTTTGTGATTGCTACAAGTCCTAAATAACTGAGGTAACGTATAAAAAAACAAACCTGACAGATTTCAAAAACCTGTCGGGTTTGTTTTTTTTAGTTTAAACTGAAATTGTAAGTAATTGTTCCAGTTTGCTTTGCCGGAGCATTACTGTTAGCATCCCATTTAGTGTTCATAGCGGCCATTTTAGCCTGTTCTCTTAAACATTTAGCAGTAATTGTAGTTCCTTTTACTCCTGGAATGGCACTGATAGTATTACCATTTTTATCAACGGTGATTTGTACAACTATTGTCCCTGTTTCATTGCTGCATTCACTATTTGGTTTAGGTTTAGATAAAGCTTTTCGGTTTCCAAGAGAATAACCCGATCCGCCGCCGGAGCCTCCGCCGCTTCCAGCTCCATAACCACTTCCAGTACCGATACCAGTTCCGGTTCCGTGACCACCTCCGGTTCCTCCACCCGAACCTCCATCGCCGTAATAGCCATTGGAGCCTAAACTTCCTGTGGATTTTCCTTTGTTTCCGGCTGTTTTATCATTTCCGTCACCACCTTTATTTGATCCTTTTAAGATGCTGGATAAAGCATCATTAGTCGAATTGGAAACTTTTGGTTTTTCCGGTACGGGTTTTACTGTTGGTTTTTCAACAGGAGTATTTTTTTTAGGTTTTTCTTTTGTTGGAATTACGACACTTTCATCTGTTGAGGTGTTTTCCTGTGTGATAATAGCTTCTTCCGGAGTTGCTTTTGCAGGAGTTTGTTTGGCTTCGTTTTTGACTTCGAGAACCTCACTTTTATAATTTGCGCCTGACCCTAAATCACTGTCTCCAAAATTGACAGTTACGCCACCACCTCCGCCACCGGCAGCAAGTGCAACATTGTTTTCCGGATTATAAGGAGGCCAAAAACGGATGAAAAACAGCAATAGCAATAACGCTGCATATATAGCAGTCGAGAGGAGTAGTGATTTCTTTTTATCTGAAGAATCCGTAGAAGTCATTTTGATTCTGAATTTTGTAATTGTATTAATTAAAAACGCTTAAAAGTACTAAAAATTGTTTGTAATTAAAGGGAGTACAGAATTTAAACGTAAAGTTCACCAAAGTGTTAAACAGAGGTCTTTGATTAAGTTTAGAGGCAAAATCCAAAGCTTTATAACCTTGAAATCTGTAGCAAAAAGCAAGCCAACCAGATTTAAAAAAGTTTGATTTGTTTATGATTAAAGAGTAGCTGTTTTAGCACGCAGATTTGGCAGATTGAGCAGATTTTATTTGATTTCGGATTGAAAAAGATAAAAATTGTCCGCTCCATCTGCTAGATCTGCGTGAGCCAGAAAATGCGAGCCAACCGGATCCGGAAAAGTTTGATTTGTTTAGAATTAAATAATAAGAAAGGAAGTTCTAGCATAATGTTTTAGCACGCAGATTTGGCAGATTGAGCAGATTTTATTTGATTTCGGA
>NZ_JBIPCS010000022.1:0-24106 GCF_044005985.1 Flavobacterium sp. FlaQc-49
TTAATTGGAATTTGGGATTTTTTATTGAATTAAATAAGTTGGAATTTGAGAAAAAAGTGGGCTTCGACTTCGCTCAGCCTGACACTTGGGGAGGAAAAACTTTGCGGCTTTGCGACTTTGCGAGAGACATTCTGAGGCTAAGAGGAGAGACTTTTATGAAAACCAGTACACTAAGGGTTAAATCCCAATATTTAAATCTCAAATTCCAAGTTAGGAGTTTCAGAACAAAATGATCCAGGACTTCTTCAATTGGAATTTGGAATTTTTCATTACCATCAAATAATTTGGAATTTTACAAAAAAAGGCCTTCCTTTTTTTTGTTTATTTGTATCACCTTACTAAAAAACAGCTATGTTACAAAAAAATAAATCTGCGGCTATTGGTTTTATTTTCATAACCATGTTAATTGATATTACCGGATGGGGGATTATTATACCGGTAATTCCGAAACTAATTGAGGAACTTATACATGGTGATATTAGTGAGGCTGCAAAAGTGGGAGGCTGGTTGACTTTTGCCTATGCCATAACCCAGTTTGTGTTTGCTCCCGTAATTGGTAATTTGAGTGATAAATACGGACGTAGACCGATTCTCTTAATTTCTCTTTTTGGATTCTCGTTAGATTATCTTTTACTGGCTTTTTCGCCTACAATCATATGGTTATTTGTGGGACGTATCATTGCCGGAATTACCGGAGCGAGTATTACGACGGCCTCGGCTTATATTGCCGATGTGAGTACTCCCGAAAACAGAGCTAAAAACTTCGGATTGATCGGAGCTGCTTTTGGTTTGGGATTCATCATTGGCCCTGTTATTGGGGGATTATTAGGACAATATGGTTCCAGAGTTCCTTTTTATGCGGCTGCCGTTTTGTGTATGGTGAATTTTTTATACGGCTTTTTCATCTTGCCTGAATCTTTAAAGAAAGAAAACCGCAGAGCTTTCGACTGGAAACGGGCGAATCCGGTTGGTGCTATTTTAGGTTTAAGAAAACATCCAACCTTAATTGGACTTATCTCCGCGATATTTTTGTTGTATGTAGGTTCCCATGCCGTACAAAGTAACTGGAGTTTCTTTACGATCTACCGATTTAATTGGGATGAGCGTATGATCGGAATTTCATTGGGTATAATTGGTTTACTAGTAGGAGTGGTACAAGGAGGATTGGTACGATGGATCAATCCAAAAATAGGAAACGAAAAAAGTATCTATATCGGTTTGGCTTTATACACGGTCGGGATGTTATTGTTTGCATTTGCATCTGAAAGCTGGATGATGTTTGTGTTTTTAATTCCGTATTGCCTTGGTGGAATTGCCGGACCAGCGCTACAATCTGTGGTGTCCAGTAAAGTATTACCAAGTGAACAAGGAGAGATTCAGGGAACGTTAACAAGTTTGATGAGTGCTTCTTCGATTATTGGACCTCCAATGATGGCGAACACTTTTTACTTTTTTACACATGACGATGCTCCTTTTAAATTTGCAGGTGCGCCCTTTATTCTGGGTGGTGCTTTAATGTTACTGAGTACAATCGTAGCCTATTTTTCATTAAAAAAACATGCTGTTTCAAAAGTAGAAACTAGACCGGCGACAGAAAGTATACCCGCCACTGAAACGATTTCAATAAAAGAATAAACTAGAAATAAAAAGAGCCTTCATTATTCAAAATGAAGGCTCTTTTTTTATTGCTGTCGGAAGATTATGAAGTAAAGCTGACAGGTTTTTGAAACCTGTCAGCTTTATTTTTAGGGTATTTAAGTATATTGTTCTTGAAGGGAAATTTTAAAAATAGCCACAGATTAAAGGATTAGATAATCTGTGTAAATCCTTTTAATCAGTGGCAAAAAAATAATTCGTGCCAATTGGTGAAATTCGTGGCAAAATTTACTGTTTCACTACTTTTGACCTTGATCCACTATTCCTTTACGAATTTTATGGCTTTTACTTTTCCGTTAGCTTTTACTTTTAAAATATAAATGCCAGTTGAAAGACTTGACAAATCAATTTCAGAGTGAGTTGTATTTATTTTTTTGAATAAAACAGATTTACCTGAAGTAGAGAAAATTTCAATTTCATCGATGGTCTCCTTATTGTCAAGGGTTAGAATGTGTTTGACCGGATTAGGCGAAAATTTGAAATACGCTAACTCAAAGTCAGGAGTAGAAAGTGCTCCATCAGATTTTGCTGTTACTGCAAGGCGTTCTGTACTTTCAATCCCGTTTATAGTTTGTGAAGCATAATAGATTATACCATTGACTAAAACGGTTGTTAGAGGTAAACTGGTTTCGGCCTTTTTACCGGTTGAGGAACTTTTGTTGCTGTACCAGGTAATGTTTTGACCCTCAACAACAATGTCAGCCAAAGTTTGTCCGGCTTTAAATTCGAAAACAATGGCATTTTTTCCATTTACAAGTGGTGCCGGTGGATTTACGGCTATGTCTTTAATAAAATAACATCCGTTGCTATCCTTTATATGTACAGAATGATACCCATAAGATATATTTGTAAAATAAGGACTGGATTGAAATGTACTCCCGTCTAATGAAAAAACATATTGTCCCGAACCTCCGCTAGTAGTAATAGTCAAAATTTGTGGATTTGCCTCTACAGTTGCAGTTAATAAAGAGGGTTGCGTAATTATTGCAGCTACCGATGAGATACATCCGGTAATATTATCCTTAACCGTTATGTTGTAAGTGCCGGCAGCTAAATTTTTCAAAAGAATTGGGTTATTACCAGTCCCAATAATATTGACACCCCCATTTACGCTATACGAATAACCGCTATCTCCTGCTGTTTGTAACTTTATAGCACCATTTTGTTCTCCAAAGCAAGTTACATTAGTTACAATCTCTAAAGTAGCTTTAGGAGTAACTGCTTTTTTTACTTCTATAATTAAAGTTACTGTTGCATCTTGTATATCCCGAACAGTTATATAATAAGTGCCAGGAGCTAAACCGGGAAATACATTTGAGGTAGTAAGAGGTTCGTTGTTTAACAAATATTTATACGAACCCGTACCTCCTGTTGCCGTTACCGTAATTGTTGCTGTAGGATTACTACAAGTTACAAGGGTTGTGGTAGCAACGGCAGAAAGGGTGTTTCTTGGGGCTACATTTATACCAGTTTTAGAAACGATACAGCCGTTTGCGTCTTTAGCATATGCGGTATACGTCCCTTCAGCCAGATTAGGGAATAGATCACCAGACTGATAAGGGATCCATAAATTGTTAATACCTGAGAGCGCATATTCATAAGTTGGGGTTCCTCCTGCTGCAGTAATACGTATGTTATTGGCATCAACCATTGCATCGGCCGTTAATTGATTGGGTTGCGTAATTTCTGCCGTTAGCGCTTTTATACATCCGGTAGCATTGTCTCTAACATTTATAGTGTAATTACCGGGACCTAAATTGTTAAAATAAGAATTGTTGTCGGAATTGCCATCTCTATATGGACCTCCATTTAAGCTATAAGAATAATCGGAGGGCTTTACTTTCTCTACCTTTATATAGCCATTTTGAACTCCAAAACAGCTTACATTTCCAACAACTAAAGTAGCTTCGGGAGGATTTACGGCACTTATTACCTTGGTTAGAGAGGTTGTAGCACCTTGACTGTCTGTCACGATTATAGTGTAAGTTCCGGCTGTCAAATCTGTAAATAAATTTGAAGTCGTAGAAGGGCCATTATTTATCGAATATCGATAAGTAGCTGAACCTCCTGTTGCCTCTACGGCTATTGTTGCTGTAGGATTATTACAAGTTATTGCAGTTACCGAAGCAACGGCAGAAAGTGTGTTTCTTGGGGCTACATTTACATTTGTTTTAGAAACGATGCAGCCGTTTGTATCTTTAACATATACGATATACGTCCCTGTAGCCAGATCAGAAAAGAGATTGCTAGCCTGGTAAGGCCTGATCCATACATTGTCAATACTTGAGACGGCATATTCATAAGATCCGGTTCCTCCTGCTGCGGTAATACGTATGTTATTAGCATCAACCAACACATCGGCTGTTAATGGATTGGGTTCGGTAATGACTAAAAAGGTTGTGGAAATACATCCAATTTGATCGCGGGCTTCTATAGTGTAAACTCCCGATACAAGATTGTAGAAATAAGGACTGGTCTGGTAAGGCCCATTATTAGCACCGTTATTTACAGAACGGTAAACATAAGGAGCTTTTCCTCCTGTAGATTGCATAAGGATAAAACCGTCATTTGCTCCGTAACAACGGGATTGCGCGGTTACTCCAACGGTATTCAATCTTGGATTTAGGATCAGATTGAAATAATTTGTCGTGACCGTTCCCTTATTATCAATTCGCGCATAAATAGTTCTAGACGGCTCCGTACTTTTAAATTGGGTTGCTTGCAAAATTGGATTTACATTCATATTCGCCTCCTGCAGACTAACATGATAAGTTAGGGTAGTTTCGGCCGGATTTAGATTGCCCAGTAAAAGAGAATTGTTGACGGTTAAATCGAAATAAGTATCGTCGTAACAGTGGTCAATAGGGTTGACTTGAGCATAAAACAGATTGGTAACTAATAAAAGAATAAAATAGAGTAGTTTTTTTTTCATACGTATCGGTTTGTTAAATAGAACTTTAACAAATATAGTATAAAAATAGATTTAGCGTTATTCTAATCATATATATGGGTTAGAATATGCTACAGCCATTTTTTTTTAAATAAAGAATTTTTAAGAAACCAATTTCGGCCTGAACCGCATAGCTCTTTTAAGGAATAAGCGTTTTCTTAAGATGTTGAATCTCTATCGCTGAGTTTATCCTTGTTGATAATTCATTGTAATCAGGATTGTAATTGTCCCAGATTTTCCAAATCCCGTCTCTCTTTTTTATAAAATACGTTTGTCGGTTTACTTTATTTAAAACAATTGAAATGGCGTCGTTTTCATCCTTCCATTCCAGATTCCAGAACTCCTTTGCCGTAATAATGGCAATGGTGTCGGTTATGCTGGATACTTTAAAATCAAAAATTTCAAAATTAGATCGGTTGTTTATGCAGTTGAGGTGGTAGTTTAATTGGGAATAATTTTCGAAAAGATCTTTAATTCGTTTGGAGAAGGGGCCTTCTGGAAACACAAAATCAGATAAGCCTTCGTGACAGATTTGAGGCAATTTTTTTAAAGAGTTGAATTCTTCGTGACAATAATCGATAATCAATTTTTCAAAAAAAGAAGCCGATTCTGTTTTATTTTCAAACTCCAATAATTTGTTGGCATCTATTGCTTCATCGTTTAGAAAACTGTTTAAAGAAGGATAACCAATAAAAATAGCCAGTTTGTCTAAACTCTTTAAGAAACGCAAATCAGAGCTTTTAGTTTTTGAAGAGTCATTTTTGAAAATCCTTTGCAAGGTCATACTCGAAATAGAACAACCCAGCTCATTTTTTTTAGAGCCTTGCATGAACTCTGATTTTTCTAAACCATCAGAAATAATTTCCGACAGTATAATATAATGTGCTCTTTTCCACTCTTTAACCCCGGACAAAGTGCTGTTTTGTATAACTGGATGCGACTGTATGCCTTTTATTAATTTTTCTATTATGATTTCCATGGGCGAATTTTTTTAATAATTGACGTTCTTTTTCACGGTAATTAAATACAATTCTTATTAATGAATACACGGTTACATAGTTATGTTTAAGATAAGTTACAGTTGTGGTATTCTTATTGTTAATGTTATGCCAAAACTACTGATAAATTTGTTAAATAATTTAACCGACTTAATAATTAACAATTAAAAACAAAGAATTATGAAAAAACCTCAAATTAAATTTTCAATTAGAAAAATTGCACTCTTATTTTTAGCATTGCTTGCTTTTTATTCTTGTGAAAAAGGAAATGATCAACAGGAAATCGATACTCAGGAAAAATTAATGGACGGACATGTTAATCTTTTAGATAAAGGAAGATATGGCTTGGCTCAAATGCCGGACACTTATTTAAAAAGTATTCAGTTTACCTCTCCGGAAGAATACCGTTCCAAAATTGCTCAATTTAGACCTGACTTAACGACTAGTGCTCAGAAAATGTCTTTAACAGCTAAAGTAGCAGCAGTAAAAAACTTGCCAACACCTCCGGTTGGAGATCAGGGAAGCGAAGGATCTTGCGTAGGCTGGGGAGTAGGATATGCTGCTCACAGTATTGCCCGATATCTTAACAATACTATACACCAAAGTAATTGGAGTGGAGCTTCAAGAAGTGCGGCATACGTATACAATCAGATAAAATTAGGAAATTGTGGTGCAGGTTCTTATCCAAATGATGCGATGAACCTAATCAAAAATCAAGGAGAATGTTCAGAAGCTCAAATGCCTTACATTGCCGGAGGTTGTAATACACAACCATCATCACAACAAAAAACTTGGGCTGCAGGTAGAAAAACTGGCGGATGGTTTAGTGTGAACCCAAAAAGTGTTGCAGATATCAAATATTACTTAAACCAAAATTACGCTGTTGCAGTATGTTTTGATGTAAATCAAAGTTTTTATGACATTCGTAACAACAACCACGTTTGGTCTAGTCTATACGGAAGCAGACAAGGTGGACACTGCGTATGTATAGTTGGATATGATGATGCTACAGGACTTTTTAAAGTACAAAACTCTTGGGGAGCAGGATGGGGCCGCAGTGGTTTCTTCTATGTGACTTATGCTAATATCACCAACGGAGCCTTCAATTGGGCGGGATGTATTGTCCCTAATCCATCGGCAAACTCTTAGTATTAGGATTAATTGGTAAGAAAAAGAGGCAGTTGTAAAACTAGCCTCTTTTTTATTGCAGGTATACGTAATGATTGTAATAATCAATAATGGCTTTTCCTTTAAGTAAAACATCAGCGCCAATAATGCCATGAACAGGTTTTGTTTTATAGGCACGTAAAGCCTCATTTACATGTGAAAGATCAAAAATCACCAAACTGAAATCAGTATCTTTCCAGCTCCCAAGTTGCAAACGATTGTGAGAAGAAAGTTGCGTTTCCATACCCGTTCCTCCAGCTCCGGAAGCTTTGGTTTTGGATTTTTTTGCCGATAGTTCGAAGTACTCGATGCTTTCAAATCCAATACAGGAATTAGAAGCTCCGGTGTCCAGAATAAAACTTCCCGAAACCCCATTGATTTTGACCTTAATAGACAAATGCTGTGTTTTGGTAATTTTGAACTTTATTTTTCGATACTTTGCTTTTTTAAGGACTTTCTGAAGATCTTCCATTTTCGATAAGGATTGAAAACCAAAAATAAACCAATTGCTGCCAATAAACTAATGCTATAGACGATATAATTGGAAGATTTTTCGGGTTGTGAAATAGTTCCGTAATAGACAAAAGCACTCCAATAATAAGGTGATTTTTTTGCATTTGGGATATTAGGATCCTTTAAAAAATCTCTTTTTGCATTGGCATTTGCTTCAACATAAGATTGTTTGTTTTTGAGGTTGGTATAAAAATCATCCATAAAAACAGAAGTCGTAAAATCGTTGACCTTCCACAACGAAAACAGTAAATTTTTGGCCCCCGCAAACTGAAACCCTCTTGCAATACTCATAGCACCTTCGGCTTTGTATAGTTTTCCTATCCCGGTTTCACAAGCACTAAGAACTACCAGATCCGGATTGATGTTGAGGTTGTATAATTCTGAATACAAGATTTCCTGATCATAAAATTTGATACTTGCTGGTGTTTCCAAATCGCCCGAAGAAGCATGTGTACTTAAATGTAAAATAGTATAATTCGCCGCATTATTTTTGAAATTAGAAAAGGTGGCGTTGCTGTTTTCAAAATACTGACCTCCAAAATTTTTCTTTATCGACTGCAATTCGTTTTTAGAAAAAGTTAAAGCAAAATTGGTTTTTTCGAAGATCGGAAAAATGCCCAAAACCGTTTTTTTAGCATTTGAATAGGGAATCGAGTTGAGGTAAATGGAAGCCGAATTTGTATACCCAATATTAAAATCATTCAGGAAAAAATCCATTTTTGCAAAATTGGTCGTTTTGGATTCCTTTGTAATTAAAGCTTCAAATGGTAGAAAATTCAAAATCCCATCCGGCACTATGATAAGGTTGGGATAAACAGATTTTTTAGGCAGTTTTAAAATATCATAAACCTGTTTGCTGTATGTATTGTAGTCGGAAATAGCATTGGTAATCGCATCGGCGGAATTGAAATAATCAATAAACTGAACAATTTTAGGAATTGATACAGGCGTTGTATTAAGTCGATCTAAACGAATCTGATTGTTTTGTAAAGTAAAATAATATTGATTTTCAAATCCCATAAAATAGCAAATCATCATGGCTTTATCCTTTTCCAGTTTTGAAAATAAGGCTTTTAAATTGCAGGTTTCAGGAATATAGTTTCCGTTTTTAGACTCCGTTTTTTTGAGCAAAAGCATGATTTCGTTTTGCTTTTTTATAAGTCGGTTTAGCTCTGAAAGCGTTGCAGAGTTTCCTTTCTGCTGTTCTTTTAAAATGGAATTGTTTAAGTTTTGAAGTTCGTACAAATAATGTTTTTCTGCTGCGGAAGCGTTTTTAATGTTGGAACGATAACTTTTTAAGATACCCGATTTGGTTTTTTCAGACAATTGAAAGGCGTTTTCAATATATTCAATTTTACCTTCTTTTTGATATAAATTGCTATAGATAGCAATACATTTTTCTGTCCGGTTTCGGGATCGTAGTTGTGTAATGATTTTTGAGTTTTCATAAACCAAAGAGTTCATCACTAAATTTTCGATATAAAATGAAATTTCAAAAGCTCGTATTGCTTCTTTTGGTTGCTTGAATTGGAAAATTTCCGCCTGTAGATCAAGCGCATCAATTAAAACCGTTTCCGCATACACTTGATTTTGATCCGGAAGACTGTTTTTTGAATTGTAATTGGGAACTAAAATTTTAAAAATAGCCGAAATCAGTTTCGTGCTTTCCTTGTATTTGTGTTCATCAAAAAGCAATAAAGCTTTTTCGTAGTATAGTTTTGCAAGTTTTCTGGGTTGTTGATTTTTGGTTTCTAAAAATAGTTTTTCGGCTTTTTCTAAATAGGAATTCGCAATTTTAAAATCTCCTCGCTGCCGATTTAGTGTTGCCAGATTCCGATAACAATTCGATAAAGTTTCGGATTGCTCTTTTTTGTTTTTTAAATAGTTAACAGCCAATTCAAATGCCTTTTTAGCATGCTGATGAATTTCAGGACGCATTAAATTAGTTGTGGAACTTAACAAATAATTATTCCCCAGATTATTCAGTAAAATCCCTTTTTGAGAATTGGATAATTTCTCTGTTTTTAAAGTGTTTTGTAACAATTCAATGGCTAACGAAATTTTACCCGAACTTTGATAAACGTTAGATAAATTGAGAATTGCTGCTATCTTCTGAGGCTCGTTTTTCTCCAGATTGGCAATAAAATAATATTGTTTAATGGTGTTTTCAGCATTGTCATAGTCGCCCAGAATCGTGTATAAATTGCCCAAAGGTTTTAAACAAAACTCCACAATATCGTAGTTTTTGAGTTTGTTCTTCTGATAGATTTGCCAGGCCTTTTCGTAACTTTTGATCGCCTTTTCCGATTGCCCGAATTGATTTTCGTAATAGGCTTTGTTGCAGTTTAAAACCACCAAGGCTAGTAATTCTGCCTTAGATTTTGGTCTTGAATTTTTCCAGAAATCAGCTTCTGCTTTATCAAGGTTCTGCAGCCCCTCCGGACTTGGATTACCCACAAAAGTATCTACAACATGGTATATCTTGTCTTCCTGACTTTGCCCAAAAACGGTCAGACTTAGGAAAAGGAAAATTAAACCATATAAGTGATGTGAGTTCATTTAAAGTTTGTTGGTGGGAAGAGTTAAACCATATAAGTGATGTGAGTTCATTTGAAGTTTGTTGGCGGAGGGGTTAAACCATATAAGTGATGTGAGTTCATTTAAATATTGTTGGCGGGAATAATTAAACCATATAAGTGATGTGAGTTCATTTGAAGTTTGTTGGTGGGAAGTATTAAACCATATAAGTGATGTGAGTTCATTTGAAGATTGTTGGTGGGAGGAGTTAAACCATATAAGTAATGTGAGTTCATTTGAAGTTTGTTAGTGGAGAAATTAAACCATATAAGTGATGTAAGTTCATTTAAAGTTTGCTGCGAAAAAGTTAAGCACAACAATATTCAAGCCAGCATAATATGAACTTACATCACTTATATGGTTTAAAAAAAACCGCTAAAACTTCCAAATTCCGTAAAACTGAAAATAGTTAAAATTCTGTTCAAAGTTGATTACATACCGTGCCCCCAGACTCGGACCAATTCGGGCCGCTCCAATTGTTAAGTCGAATAATAATCCGGTTTTAAAATCAGCAAAAGAATTTTTAACCGAATTCGAATCTGTTTTGGTGTTTATTACAAATTTTTCCGAATCTCCTTCAAAAGTTTCAATTTTTATAGTCTGATTTCGTTCCTGAGAAATATTAAAATTGGCTTGTAAACCCGCACCAACACCAATGTAGTTATTGATATTGTACCGAATCAGGATCGGGACTTCCCAATTGACACTTTTATTTTCAGTGCTTGTAGTAGTTCGTTGACGCTGTTTTAGACCATTGGGACTTATAACAATACCATCAATTACACTTGCGGCACTGTCATATTGATTGATACTATTGAGCCATTCCACCTGCCAGTAAAAGCGATACGACTTAAAAGGAGAAATAGTGGCCCCAACAAAATAACTCGTCGAGTTGTCTAAATCCGGATATAGATTGTAACCCGCTTTTGCGCCAATAGAGATTCCGGGTAAAAATCGGGTAGTGGCGTAGTTGGTAATGATAGGTTCATTTTTGTCGAAAATGATGGCAGTACGGGTTCTGGTTTTTACTTTGTGAAAGTCTTTATTAAATTTCATCGAATATTTCACAAAGCCTTTTGTACTGTCTTTTTCGTGTACATTTTTCTGTTCACTTCCCGGTAGATAGATGTTTTTGAACGTAAAAAAGATTTGTTTTTGTTTGATAATCGTATCGAGACAGCTTACTGTCGGAACTTCATCTTTCGGGCAAATCGGACATTCAGGGTACATGCTTTCGATTTTGAAAGTCTTTTTGTCAAACATATCGGGAATATCAGTTTCAAGGCGAATCATTCTGGCGGGCCCCTCTCCGTTGTTTTGGAAACGGGTTTTGAAGTTTACTCGTTTGAAACGCACGAATCGATAGTTCATAAAACTTCCGTTAGACCCCATTTTGTTTGGGTCATGAGAAGTAACAATTTCCATCTCAAGGTTTTTTATTTTATGGTTTTTATAACTTCGGTTAGGAACAAAGATGCCACGCATCGTAACAGTTGCGCTGGTATCTTTAATCATTTCAGGAGTCGTTTTGAACGTATAAAAAAGATTGCGGGTTTCGCCCGGATTGGCATCATCAAATTCTAATACCGAAACATTATGATAGGTTTTATGGGCGTCTGACAAGGAGGCGTCAAGATCTTCTTCGGTTGTGGTATTTTTATATTTTTTGATTCTTGAAATGCTTTCGGCAGAAGCCAGATACGATTTGGTATCCTCAAGATCATTCACAGAAGCCACTACATTTTCTTTTACTTCACGTTCGTTGGCATGAGTCCTGAAATCTACTAATTCGAAATTGTTGTTTTTGAATTGTTTTTCATTGTAGAATAAATAAAGCTTTCCACTCGAAACATAATTTTCCAGATTTTGATAACTCACTACAACTACCATTTCTTGTTCCGGAATAGGATCACAGTTTTTTAAGAGGGCAAAGCCGTTCTGATCTGCAATAGAAGCAATGTCCTTATAATTAGAATCTGTAATGTCATTTACAGCAACTTTTTTAGGACGTGTTGCCGGAGGTTTCCCGTTGTCGTAATTGTTGGTTAGGGCTAGTCTTGCGGTGTAATTGCCCTTGTTTTTATAGACATGTTTAGGTTCGGCCTCTTTGCTGTAATGTCCGTCTCCCAGTTCCCATAGATAGGAATAACTTGGTTTTGGAGCACCCGCAATTGGAATTAAAGGTGGCGTCTCAGGTTTGAAAGTAACCTGATTCCCGTTCTGATTGTAAATAATAGTTGCTCTTCGGGTTATGGTGTCTTTTACCTTAGTTTGTGCCAACGCCATTACAGAGGAAAGAAAAATTAAATAACATAAAAGCTTTTTCATATCGAGGAGGTTTTTTATCTCTGAGGTATGCAGCGTCCTTTTCTGTCCATCGTTGTAGATGGCGGAAAGGCGCCGTTCAGATAGCTGTTGGGGACAGGATTAGCTTCTGTAGCACATCATAAATAATTGTAAGACAGATTAAATGTAAAAAAAAGTGATGAGCTAATCACCACTTTTTCTCAAAAAGTATTTAGTAAGTTACTGAATAGCATTAATTGCTGCTACCAGTTGCGCTTCGGTGCCGACTGTTGTTTCGGCAAGTGTGAAGCTATAAATATCGCCGGCAGCTACGGTTACCCCTTTTATTGCGTAGCGCCATTGACCATTATTTTCCGTTACAAAAATCACATGACAAGCCAATCCAATTGGAATTTGTCCGTAGTGTTCGCTAAACAATCCGGCTGTTGTATAGGTATCCAGTTTGGCCAATGCATTTGTTCCTTCGCCGTCATAAGACAAATAAACAGCACTGTTGTTGTTGTCATACCCTTCAGGTGCATCTACAAGAAGGCTTGTTTTTGGTCGAGGATCACTGTAAAAACGGTCCACGTTTGTCCATCCAAAGTTTCCAAAAGTAACATAGTAGTTTGATGCTTCTCCTTTTACACCGCCACCATTTTGACCTTCACCATCTTTAGCTTGTTTCCAAACCAATTCTCCTGCTTCGTCAATTCTTCCTGTCCATAAGGTCATCGCATTGTCTACACCATCCGTTAAAGCTGCCGGAATGATCATACTCATAGAACAAGAGGTTTGAAGTGCAACACCCCCTTGTGTAGCCTTAATGAAAAATTCACCTCCCGAAATCAATAAGTTTTTCTTTCCGTCTGTTGTAAGTCCCATGGTAGGTTTGTTGGTCACGAGCATGTTTCCTTTGTCAAAAAGTTCCACGTATTCAATGTCAACGGTTCCGGTCACGGGAGTTCCGTTTTTCATTAAACAATCTCCGTTGATGCTTACTTTCACACCTTTGGCAGAAGTAAAGGTTACCACACCACTTGCGGCTGTGATGGTGAAGTTTTGTGTATTTCTTTTAAGCCCTTTTTCACTGATGCTTTTGAAAGCTGCAGAAGTTGGCGGAAGAATCACATTGTTGTCGCCATCGTTGTTGTCGCTGTTGTCACAACTTACTAATGTCGTTATAGCGAATAATAAAAGTCCGATTGTTTTAAAATTTGTTTTCATGATGTTTAGTTTTAATAGTTATTTGTGAATAGATGTTTACGAAAGGGAAATTGTTACCCTCTGTTTTTATTTTATTTCGATTTATACTAGTAGATCAATGACATGGAGAATTTGTTACCCCTCTTTTTAATAAATTATTTCGAAAGGCATTTTTCTTCAAAAACATTCCCGTCTTCATCCAGTGCAACCAATATGTCTTTCTTTTTTGAAAATGAAATAACAAAGTACAGCCACACTATTGACCAAAGACCCATAGTGAGGACCGTAAGAAACAGATGGAAAGGATGGTTGATTTCTTTTTTTTCTTTGGATAAAACAGCATAAGGTAATTTTTCGTTATGCTCGATAATGACAAAACCATTTCGTTTTTTAGCGGTAAGCATTTTGTGAAACTGATCCAGATTTTTTTCGTTTATAAGTTGATAACTTTCCATGTCACTTCATTTTTTGAATTGTTTAAAAAGATTCTTGTGTTGTTATATCAATTTGATTTTGTAATTGTTACCCCTGTTTTTGAAATTTATTTTAAGATTCTTTTTACATTAGCGAATTAAAAAGTTGTTTTATGGCCAAAACTAAAATTCATTCCGACCAAAAATATATTGAAGGGCTTGCTGCTAATAATTCGACTATAATTCAGGAGATTTATAAAAAGTATGTTCCGAAAGTTGTTTTCTATATTAGGAACAATTCCGGTAATCAGGATCAGGCACAAGATATTGTTCAGGAAATAATGATACTGCTTTTTAATCAGGCCAAAGCCAATACACTACAGCTAACCTGTCCGTTTGATGCCTACTTTTTCTTGTTGTGTAAAAGAAAATGGCTAAACGAATTAAAAAAAACTGCCAATAAGGGGGTAACAATTAATGAAGATGCGGGATCTATAAGTGAATCTGCTCATGAATTGGTAGAGCAAACCAAAGAATTTGATGAAAAACAACAGCTTTTTGATACCATGTTCCAAAAATTAGGAGATAAATGTCAGGAAGTATTAAAGTTGAGTTTTACCCTAAAAACGATGGAAGAAGTTGCCGAAAAGCTTAATGTTACTTACGGGTATGTCCGTAAAAAGAAGTCATTATGCATTGGCCAGTTAACACAGTGGATTCAGGAAAATAAAAACTTTAAATCTCTAAAAAATAACTAGTCATGAACGAAGAACGCTACATATTATTTGACCAATACCTTCAAGGCGAACTGACTGTTGATGAAAAAGCGAATTTTGAAAAACAATTATCCGAAGATCAGGAATTTTCTGCGGAGTTTGAGGCTTTCCAAATAGCGCAGCAGCAATTAGAAAATAAATTCGGAATTGCAGCAGAAAGAGAGGCGTTTAAAGAAAATCTGATGAAGATTTCGGACAACCATTTCAATAAAAATAAATCAAAAGTAATTGCCCTGAAACCTTGGAATTATGCAGTTGCGGCCTCTGTAGTACTTTTGGTAGGATTGTTCTTTTTTAATTATACTCAAAAACCGATTTACGAAGAGTATAGTGAGCACGAACAGGCTTATTTTACGGAAAGAGGGGATGTAAATACAGCCTTAAAACAAGCAGAAATAACTTTTAATGCTCATAACTATAAAGCTGCAATCCCGCATTTTGAAACGGCTCTAAAGGAATCAAAAACACCCGAAGTTCAATATTTTTATGGAATTTCTTTATTAGAAGACAATCAGTATAAAAAAGCGGAAACCACCTTCGAAGAGCTAAGATCCGGAACCTCGGCATACAAATACAAAGCAACTTGGAGTCTCGCTTTGTCTAAATTGAAACAAAAAGATTATATCGGTTGTAAAGAGATCCTGCGCACCATTCCTCAGGATTATGAAGATTATGTTGAAGTTCAGATTCTACTGAGGGATTTGAGATAGTAGTTTTCAGTCTCAGTCTCAGTCTCAGTATTCAGTCTCAGTATTCAGTCTCAGTATTCAGTCTCAGTATTCAGTTATTCGGCATGCCGGGACTGAGACTGAGACTGAAAACTGAGACTCTTTATTTCGTCCTAAAATTCCTCTTTTTTAAAATTTATTATTTACATTCGGCCAACCAAAAAACAACCAAATTTTAAACCGAATGAAAAAGGTTATCCTGTTACTTCTTCTTGTGTCTTCACAAATTGTGTTGGCAAATTCAAAAATTACCGAAACCGAAAAACTTACCGCCACTTGCAAAGTCTGGGGATTTCTGAAATACTATCATCCAAAGGTAGCCAACGGAGATTTTAACTGGGATCAGCAGTTGTTGGAAATTTTGCCAAAAATAGATAAAGCAAAGACAAAAGAGGAGTTTTCATTAGTGTTGGAAAATTGGATTGATGCTTTAGGCGAGGTAAAAGCAATTGCGCCAATTGTAGTACCAAAAGATACAGACTACTTTGATAAAAACTTTGATTTATCGTGGATTAGCAAAAATAAAAACTTCTCGAAAAGACTTTCGAAGAAATTAAAATTTATAGAAGAAAACAGATTTCAAGGAACGCTCTTTTATATAGAAGGTAAGGAGCATGTTGGAAATGTTGCTTTGAAAAATGAAAGTTATAAAAATCCGGACTTTAAGGATCAAAATTCAAAACTTCGACTGCTGTTTATGTACTGGAATTTAATTGAATATTTTTTCCCCGATAAATACCAAATGGATCAGAAGTGGGATACAACTTTAGAAAAAACAATCCCGCTTGTTCTTAAATCTGAAAGTGCTGATGCTTTTTATGGCGCAATGAAAAAATTAGTGTCTAAACTTGATGATAGTCATGTAGAGTTTTTCATATATCCTACTACGGCATCAACTACTAAGATAAAGAGATATTTTCCTGCTGATGGTAAGATAATTGAGGAGAAACTGGTGGTTACAGAAATTTTGGGCGACAGTCTGGCACAGGCATACGATATAAAAATCGGTGATGTAATTACTAAAATAAATGATAAAACAATAAAAGAACTTATTTTAGAAAATAAAGACATGATTTGCGCGTCAAATGAAGCTTCGTATCTGGATAAACTGGTCAAGATGATTTTGTTAAGTAATTCAGATACAGTCAAAGTAGAGTTTTTAAAAGACGGCCAGTACAGTACAAAAACAATGACCTGGTTTAATTATCATGATTCTCACCGAAACGAGTTCAAAAAAGGAGCTCAAAAAAAGAAAGAAAAGTTTAAGCTTTTAGAGAATAACATCGGTTATGTCAATATGGGAGTGCTAAAAGACAGAAATATTCCGGACATGATAGAGACTTTAAAAGCAACCAAGGCGATCGTTTTTGACATGAGAAATTATCCGAACGGCACTTATCAGGAAATAGGAAGGTTTATAAACCCTCAGGAAAAAGAATTTGCAATTTACACCCGTCCCGATTTAAGTTATCCGGGAAAGTTTGTATGGAGTGGAGGAACCTCAATCGGTTTTGAAAATAAGGATCATTATAAAGGAAAGGTAATTGTACTGCTCAACGAGAAATCAGTAAGCCAATCAGAATGGACCGCAATGTGTTTTCAAACCGCCGGAAATACGACCATCATCGGAAGTCAAACCGCTGGCGCAGATGGTAACGTTTCTGAATTTGATTTCGAAGGATTTCATACACTATTCTCCGGAATAGGAGTGTTTTATCCAGACAGACGCGAAACACAAAGAATCGGCATTGTTCCGGATATAGAAGTTAAACCAACCATAAAAGGAATCCAGGAAGGAAAAGATGAGGTTTTAGACCGTGCATTACTATTTGTAGAATCAGGTAAATAACAGTGCCTTTTTTCGATATTGATAACCCTTTCGAAAGCATAACCAATAATCTTTGTGGTAGTCAGAGGATGTAAAAGTTACTCCAAAAGTTACACACAGAATAAAGTTCACGATAAAGAGATCAATTCAGTAAAAAGAAGAAAATCAGTTTTAATCCGCGTCTTCACGTCAGTGAACCCGTTTAATCCGCGTCCCATTTTTAACGTAATACTTGTGAGTATAATCAAATTGGGAAAGTGTACAATATTGTCGTAATTTTGGCTTTTTTAAATTGATACACTTGAATTCAACAGTAATTATTACCGATACGCACACCCACTTATATTCAGAAGAGTTCGATCAGGATCGTGACGAAATGATACAACGCGCCATAAACGCCGGAGTAACACGTTTTTTTATTCCTGCAATTGATGCTGCAGCAACACAATCGATGTATGACTTGGAGCAAAATTATCCCGAAAATGTATTTTTGATGATGGGGTTACATCCCACTTACGTGAAAGACAATTATCTGGACGAATTGAAACACGTAGAAACCGAATTGACAAAGAGACAGTTCTACGCCGTTGGTGAAATTGGAATCGATTTGTATTGGGATAAAACACATCTTAAAGAGCAGCAATTCGCCTTTAGAAAGCAAATTCAGTTAGCAAAACAATATAAATTACCGATCGTAATTCATTGCCGTGAAGCGTTCGATGAGATCTTTGAAATTCTCGAAGAAGAGAAATCAGCCGATTTATTTGGAATTTTTCACTGTTTTACCGGAACACAGGAACAGGCTTTACAGGCAATATCCTACAATATGAAGCTCGGAATCGGAGGTGTAGTAACTTTTAAAAACGGAAAAATTGATCAGTTTTTAAATCAAATCGATTTAAGACATATTGTTCTCGAAACTGATTCGCCCTATTTGGCGCCAATTCCGTACCGTGGAAAGAGAAATGAAAGTAGTTATGTTATTAATGTAGTAGCAAAATTAGCAGATATTTATAACGTTTCTGAAGCAGAAATAGCGGCAATTACAACACAAAATTCAAAAGACGTTTTTGGTATTTAACCCACAACTTACAATACTTTGATTTTTTTTTTGTTCTTTTGCGCATTAAAATAGATATTTATAATGCAGAGATTTGATGCCATTCGACCTTTTTATGATTCAGAAATAAATGAAGCACTTCATGGTGTTGCTAATCATCCGATGATGAAAGCCATGATGAATTTTACTTTTCCGGAGTTAGAAGACGAAGTTTGGAAAGATCAATTGAGAAAAACACATTCGATTCGTGATTTTCAGTGTAATTTTATTTATCATACGATTCAGAAAGTACTGGAAAGAAGTTCAGAAGGACTTACAACTTCAGGCTTTGAGAAATTAGAAAAAAATACTTCCTATTTATTTGTCTCCAATCACCGTGATATTTTGTTAGATACCACTTTGCTGAACGTTTGTTTATTCGAACACGGTTTGGTGATGACGGCATCTGCTATTGGAGATAATTTAGTTAAAAAAGCATTTTTAAGCACATTGGCAAAACTGAATAGAAACTTTTTAGTTCTGAGAGGTTTAACGCCAAGAGAAATGTTACAGAGTTCCAAGTTATTGTCTGAGTATATGGGACAATTATTGCTTCGCGAAAATCGTTCAGTTTGGATTGCACAAAGAGAAGGACGTACCAAAGACGGAAATGACGAGACCAATCCGGGAGTACTTAAAATGATCGGAATGGGTTCTGATGAGGCTAATCTAATGGATTATTTCAAAAAGATAAAAATAGTTCCGGTTTCCATTTCATACGAGTACGATCCGACAGATGTTTTGAAAATGCCACAATTAATGGCAGAAGCAAACAACGAAGTTTATATTAAAGAGAAAAACGAAGATTTCATGACCATTTTAAGTGGTATCATGGGAACTAAGAAAAGAATACATATTTCTGTTGGAGATGTTTTAGATACAGAAATTGATCAGATTGCAGCGGAGAATGATAATGCCAACAAACAAATTCAGGCTTTGGCACAAGTAATTGATGATTCTGTTTTGAAAAACTATCAATTATGGCCGACCAATTTTATCGCTTACGATATTTTGAACGAGACAGATAAATTCTCACACAAGTACAAAGAGAGCGAGAAATCCCTTTTTGAACGTCGTTTAGAAATGAGAATTGGTAGCGATAATCCGGTTACAAGACAAGGATTTTTGGCTATGTACGCCAATCCGGTGGTTAGTAAATTAAAATATCAGGATGTCATCTAAAGCTAAAATACTTTTAATTTATACCGGAGGAACTATCGGTATGAGCAAAGATTTTGAGACAGGAGCGCTCAAAGCTTTCAACTTTAGTAAATTATTACAAAAAATTCCGGAGTTAAAACAATTGGATTGCGAAATCGAAACGGTTTCATTTGAGAACCCAATTGACTCTTCCAATATGAATCCCGAAATGTGGACCAAAATTGCCACAATTATCGAGGAGAACTATATCCCTTTTGATGGGTTTGTAGTGTTGCATGGTTCAGATACAATGTCGTATTCTGCTTCAGCATTGAGTTTTATGCTTGAGAATTTAGCTAAACCTGTAGTGTTTACCGGATCGCAATTGCCAATTGGAGATTTGCGCACCGATGCTAAAGAAAATCTGATTACTGCTATTCAGATTGCTTCACTTCAGGAAAACGGTAAACCCGTGATTCACGAGGTTTGTTTGTATTTTGAATATAAATTATACCGTGGCAATCGAACTTCAAAAGTAAATGCAGAACATTTTAAAGCCTTTACCGCACCTAATTATCCTGAATTAGTAGAGTCAGGTGTACATTTGAAATTAAACGAACATTTATTTCTGCCTATAAAAACGGCTGCAGACTTAATTGTCCATAAGAATCTGGACAATCATGTAGCAATTGTAAAAATGTTTCCCGGAATGAGCGAAGCTGTTTTGGGTTCGATTCTGGCAACTCCCGGTTTAAAGGGAATTGTTTTGGAAACATACGGTTCCGGAAATGCTCCAACCGAAGATTGGTTTTTGAGTTTGATAAAAAAAGCAATTCAATCCGGTTTGCATATTGTAAATGTTACACAATGTTCGGGAGGAAGTGTGAACATGGGACAATACGAAACCAGTACAGCTCTGAAAGAATTAGGCGTAATTTCAGGAAAAGACATTACAACCGAAGCCGCAATTACAAAACTAATGTATCTGTTAGGTCATAAAATCAAAGCAGAAAACTTCAAAACAATATTCGAAACCGCTTTGCGCGGAGAAACTTCGTTATAAATAATTAAATTATAATATTTAAAATTCCAAATTCCAAAATTGAGAAAATTGATTTCTTAATTTTGGAATTTTGTTTTTAGCAGATAAACGTAAATTTTTCCAGGTTGATTTAGAGACATCATTGAAGACATACTTTTCCATATAATTATGCAACATGTTTTTGCACGAAAGAGAAGCAACTCTTAATATACTTTTAATGATGCTAAAAAATACCATCCACCAAGAAACCAAGTCTAAAATGAACTTATATTACTTATATGGTTCAAAGCTCACAAGTCCACAAGTTTGGAATTTGGAATTTTAAATATTGGAATTTAAATTATCAGGATTTCTGTATTGAACAGGGCAAGTCTCCAATTTCTCTGCAGTTTTGTGATTTTTGTAATACACATAAACAAGTACAGAAATAAGACAGATTACCCCCTGAATTGCCACTGTCGCTCGCACACCAAGTGAATGAGAAATGTACCCAATAATCAAACTTCCCACAGGAATCATTCCCTGATAAGCCATCATATAATAACTAATACTTCTCGAACGCATGTTTACAGCACTTTGTGTCTGAATATAAATGTTTATCGATGAGGTTTGTCCCATCATTCCAATACCACTTAGAGTCATACAAATAAGAGCAACAGTCAGACTGCCGGAAATCGCTAGAATAATGACACTAAAACCGAGCAGTAAACTCGATGTTATCATTATTTTATTCATGTTTTTGGATGTTTTTAAGTTGGCAAGGTAGATGGCAGCTAAAACAGAACCGATACCGGCGGCACTTTCAAACCAGCTAAAGGTTTGGGCATTTCCATTAAAAATATCTTTAGCAAAAACAGGCATAAGCGTATTAAAAGAAATTACAAACAAACTACTGCACATAAGCATAAGTAACATTCGGGCCATTTCGGTTTCTTTTTTTACATAATCCAGACCTTCCATGAAATCATCCAACATTTTGAGTTTGTTTTCTGCTTTGATATGGGGTGTGATTTTCATCAACATCAAAGAAATTAGAACCGGAATATAACTTAGAAAGTTTCCCATAAAACAAATGTCTTCACCATATTGATGTAAAATAATTCCGGCAAGAGCAGGTCCTGCAATTCTCGCAAAGTTATTTAGAGTTGAGTTTAGCGCTACTGCATTTGGTAAATCCTCTTTGTCGTTTACAATATCAATCATCATAGTTTGTCGACAAGTCATATCAAAAGCATTGATAATACCTTGTATAAGACTCAGCGCTAGTATAAAGTTAATGTTGTATATTTTTAGATAAATAAGGAGTGCCAATGCGCCTGCCTGTAGCATTGCCAAAGATTGTAATACCATCATACAGCGATGTCTGTCGTAACGGCCAATAATACTTCCGACCAGAGGTGCTAAAAATAAAGATGGGATCATACTCAAAAAAGTCGCCAGTCCAAGTAAAAATACAGATCCTGTGATGCTATAAACCATCCAGCTTACAGCAGTTTTTTGCATCCAGGTACCAATAACCGAAACCGACTGACCGTAAAAGAATAATTTGAAGTTTTTTGATTTTAACGCCTTAAACATGATGCCTTTTGTTTTTTTACAAAGTTCGGAATTATGTTTTCATTAGAAAAATTAATAATTTTACTGATAATAAGTATTAAAACTTATCAATATGGAAATCTACCAACTACACTATTTTATAAAAACAGCTGAGGTATTACATTTTACAAAAGCAGCGGAGCTTTGTTATGTAACACAATCCGGATTATCACAGCAAATAAAAAAACTCGAAGAAGAACTCGGAATGCCTTTATTCGTCAGAATTGGGAAAAAAGTGCAACTCACCGAAGCCGGATCTGTTTTTCTGATTCATGCCAAACAGGTTATAGAAAACGTGCAAAACGGTAAGCAGGCAATCGATGATTTAAACGATATGATTGGTGGGGAGTTGCGACTTGGTGTGACCTATATCTTTGGGCTTTTGATTTTACCGGTGATCAATTCGTTTGCAAAAAGATATCAGAATTTGAAAATTGTGGTAGAATACGGAACAACTGAAGCTTTAGAGCAGAAACTAATGAAGAACGAATTAGATTTGGTTTTGGTTATTTCGTCTCACGAAATTGGACTTCCAATTCAGAAAGTGCCTTTGTTTACTTCTCAGATGGTGATGGTGGTTTCAAAATCACATCCTTTGGCGATTTTAGATAAGATTGCTTTCAAGAAAATAGAAGAGATTCCACTTATTTTGCCGGGAAAAGGTTCTAATTCGAGAGAATTTGTAGAAGGGTTGTTTCTCAAACACAATATGAAACCCAAAATTGCGATCGAATTAAATTCTATTCATGCTTTGTTGCAAATGGTAGAAAACAGCGATTGGGCGACTATAGTTGCTGAAAAAGCGCTGAAAGGCTGGAATAATCTGAAATCTATTGTGATTACCGGAGTTCCAACTAAAAGAGATTCGTTTATGTTGACGATGGGAGGATACCAGAAAAAGGCCGTAAAATTGTTTATGGAGGAGTTTAGAAAAAGTATTTAAAAGGAATGTTGGATTTTACTTTTGTAAGTCACTTTTTTTTATGTTATTTGCAAACCGAAAATAGAGAGGTGTCCGAGTGGTTGAAGGAGCTAGCCTGGAAAGCTAGTATATGGGTAACTGTATCGTGGGTTCGAATCCCATCCTCTCTGCAAAATTAAAACCGCAATTTCATGTTATGATGAGATTGCGGTTTTTTCGTTTTTTCGACTTTTTCTTAAGGTAGAAAATAAATGATACTGCTTTGTTAATTAGTGTGTTTATGCCATCTTTTTTGGTGTTATTGATTCCTTCTTATTATTGTAGTCAAGATTTCTCCGGTGAAATCCATTCGTTTCGATCAGTTTTCTTTATATAGTACACGCTCAACCCGACAGGTTTTCAAAACCTGTCGGGTTTGTTTATTAGAAACGATATATAATAAGGTAAGGAATAATAGTTGTTCTATATAATGTATATGGAGAAAGTTGATAAGATCAGCTTCCTACGTAGAAGATAAACATTCAAGCTTGGCGTTCCTATATTTAACCATCAGATTAAATTAAAAAGCATCCAGCCTACAAAAGAAGTTATAGATTCCCTAAATTAGATACTATAATATATAGGAGCAATCATATCCTTAATAATACACCCCCAACCCGACAGGTTTTCAAAACCTGTCGGGTTTATTATCCTAAATCCACAAGCCTCAACATTAAAAAAAAGAAGAAACTTAGCGCCTTTGCGTCTTTGCGAGACTATCCAGAGTAAAGAGAGAGCCCGAGAAGCAAGAATAACTCCGAGAGTCTAAACCCTCAAAAGAGCAAAACCCCAGTAAAATCAGCCCTTCCAAAAGAACAGCAACAGTGTAAAACCACAACGTGAAAGAAAATTCCTAAAAACAACAGAAAAAGAAGTTTTGTAAAAACACCATTACCAGTAAGTTAAGAAAAAGATTGAAAAAAAGGCAAAAAAAGCAAAGTAAAAAGCTTGTAGAAACCAATAAAGGGCCTACTTTTGCACCCGCAACGACGCAGACGTTCCCTGATAGACTGACAAGAAAAGAGGATTTATTTTTTAGAAATGTTTGAGAAAACAAAATAAAAAAAAGATTCAAAAAAGCTTGTGAGATTTGAAAACGCTGCTTACCTTTGCACCCCGCAAAACACGCAAGTTCATTGAGAGATTGGTTAAGAAAAGAAGAAAATTGGA
>NZ_JBIPCS010000023.1:0-20220 GCF_044005985.1 Flavobacterium sp. FlaQc-49
CTGCCGGTCCATTTCCTAGTGTAAATCAAATCACTCCAAATGTGCTGAATGTATTACCAAATGATACTATTGAAGGTGTAGTTGTAAAACCATCGGATGTTATTATTTCAACCGTAACACCAAACGAATTCTTGCAATTAAATTCAGATGGTAGTGTTAATATTCTTCCAAATGCACCAATAGGTACTTTAACATTAGTGTATCAAATTTGTGAGGCAGACAATACCGGTAACTGTGATACAGCAACTGTAACGGTAACCATCATTGCTCCACCGGCTATTTTAGCTAATGATGATACGTATTCTAATATTGGTTGTGGTACTTTCGGAGTAGTGGGTAATGTTCTTGATAATGACTTCATTGGCACTACAAAAACTACAATAGAATTAGTAAACTTCACCTTATTGAGTGATACAAACAATGCTAATTCTAAAACGGATCCGAATATAACAATTGATGCTTCGGGTAATGTAACGGTATCGAGTTTAACTCCTGCTGGAACGTATACGTATAATTATCAAATCTGTATTAAAGCGATTCCGGACATCTGTGACACAGCAACTGTTACAATAACGGTAGTTCCACAAGAAGTAATCAATATCAACAGTACAGCTTGTAAAGCGGATTCAACTCCTCTTAACTTAGATACTTTACTTCCTCCAAACACTCCGTTGACCGGAACATGGATTGATACCAGTAACAGTAACGCTTTACAAGGTAACACACTCAACCCGTTCGGATTAGCAATAGGCACTTATACATTTGAATATACAATAAATGATGAAAATTGTCCAAAAAGTATTACCTTAACTATGGAAATAAACGATGATTGTAGTGTACTGGCCTGTCAAAGAGTTTTAATACACAATGCTTTCTCTCCAAATGGTGATGGTAAAAACGATTATTTCCAAATTGATAATATCGATGAAACAACTTGTTATCCTGAAAATACGGTAGAAATATACAATCGTTGGGGAGTATTAGTTTTTGATACTACTAATTACAATAACACAACCAATGCATTCGACGGAACTTCCAGAGGAAGAACAACCATTAAACAATCTGATGGTTTGCCAACAGGTACTTATTTCTACATCATTACCTATAAGTCGTTAGATGGAAATAACGTAGCTCAAAATCATAAAGAAAGTGGTTATCTGTATTTATCCAAATAAAAACAGACTTCCCTGAGATCGAATCACAAACATTGATAAAAACAATTGGTATAATAAATAACTGCTATGAGAACAAAATTAATTTTATTCGTCATAATGTTTACTGCAATTGCCAGTCATGCACAACAAGATGCACAGTATACGCAATACATGTATAACACCATAAACATCAATCCGGCATATGCGGGATCCCGAGGAGTATTAAGTGTTTTCGGTTTATATCGTACACAATGGGTGGGACTTGACGGCGCACCTGAGACGGGTACCCTTTCGGTAAATACACCTATAAACAATAGCAATCTGGGAGTTGGAGTTTCATTGGTGAGCGACAAAATCGGACCTACCAATGAAAACACGCTTTCTGCTGACCTCTCGTATAGCATTCAGGTCTCTGCCGAATCTAAAATTTCGTTTGGGATCAAGGGATCTGCTAATTTATTCAATTTAGATATTAATAAATTGAACCCAGCTGATCAGGGAGATCCGCAATTTCAAGATTTCAGCAGTAAATTCTCTCCTAATATCGGAGCCGGGGTTTACTGGCATTCTGATAGAGCTTATGTTGGACTATCGGTACCAAACTTTATTGAAACCAATCGTTATGATGACAATGATATCGCGATCTACAAAGATAAAATCAATTATTATTTCATGACCGGTTACGTTTTTAATTTAGATCATTACCAATACATCAAATTTAAACCGGCCGCACTGGTTAAAATGGTACAAGGTGCTCCTTTACAAGTAGATGTTTCTGCCAATTTTATGTTCAACGATAAATTTGTTGCTGGTTTAGCCTACAGATGGAGCGCTTCACTCAGTGCAATGGTCGGATTTCAAGTCACAGATGGTTTGTATATTGGATATGGTTACGATCGTGAAACTACGAGACTAAACAACTACAATTCAGGATCGCATGAAATATTCTTACGATATGAATTCTTCTCCAATAAAGGTAAAATGACAACTCCTCGTTTCTTCTAAAAATGATAATCATGAAAAATTATATCCTACTTTGTCTGACAATTATTATTGTTTTTTCATTTGACAGTTATTCTCAGCAGTCGAAAGTAAATTCCGGCGATAAAAAATACGATCATTATGCCTATATCGATGCCATAAAGACTTATGAACGTGTGGCCGAAAAAGGATACAAGTCTGAAGATATGTTCAAAAAACTAGGTAACTCCTATTATTTTAACTCTGAATTTGAAGGTGCGGCAAAATGGTACGGCGAATTATTTGCCATGAATACCAATGTGGAATCGGAGTATTATTACAGATATGCTCAATCTTTAAAGTCAACCGGACAAATAGATAAAGCAAACAAAATTTTGGATGAATTTGATTCAAAATTCAAAAATGACAGCAGAGGTAAACTTTATGCCGGAAATTTAAACTATCTGGATCAGATTAAAGAAAATTCCGGTCGTTATACCATTGAAAACGCAGGTATTAATTCAAAATATTCAGACTATGGAACTTTTGTACACAACAATAAAGTCTATTTTGCTTCGGCTAGAGATACTGGGAATTTTTCACAACGCAAACACAAATGGACAAATGAATATTTTACCAACATCTACATGGCCGATGTGGATTCTGTTAAAGTATCAAAGATAAAAAATGCGTTAAACACAAAATTTCATGAATCTTCACCGGTCTTTACCAAAGATGGCAAAACCATTTATTTTACAAGAAACAATTATCTAACAGGAAAAAAAGGAAAAGATGTCAATAAAACTACTTTAATAAAAATATACAAAGCGACTCTTGAAAATGGTAAATGGGCCAATGTAACACCATTATCTTTTGATAGTGACAATTACAGTACTGCTCATCCTGCTCTGAGTCCGGACGAGAAAACATTATACTTTGCTTCTGATATGCCCGGAACATTGGGACAGTCTGATATTTTCAAAGTAGCCATAAACAGTAACGGTGATTTCGGAACGCCTGAAAACTTAGGTAGGAGTATCAATACCGAGGGCAAGGAAACTTTCCCGTATGTAACAGCCGAGGATGAAATTTATTTTGCCTCTGACGGGCATCCCGGACTTGGTGGTCTGGATGTTTTTGTGGGTGAAATTGCAAAAGACGGAACCATCCGTAACATTCAAAACCTCGGAAATGATGTTAATTCTCCAAAAGATGACTTTGCTTACGTAATTGATCCTGTTTCGAGAAAAGGGTATTTTAGTTCCAATAAAGAAGGCGGACAGGGTTCTGATGATATATATAAATTTTTGGAGACCAAAAGGCTAAGATGCATCCAAGAACTAAGCGGACTTATTACTGATGCTGAAACCGGGGCTATTTTACCCGGAGCAAAAGTAACTTTGTTCAACAATCAAATGGAAGCAGAAGGTACAACAATTGCAGATGATAAGGGATCTTATAGTTTTCCTGTCGAATGTGGTAAAACTTATAATGTAAGAGCCGAAAAAACCGACTACACCACCAGAGAAGTAAGCATTACTATCGAAAAAACAACCGGAAAAACGACCTTATCTATTGCTCTTGAAAAATCTACCTGTAAAGTAACTGTGGGAGATGATTTAGGAAAATGTTTTGGTATAAAAATGATCTATTTCGACTTGGACAAATATAACATCCGTCCCGAAGCTGCTTTGGATTTAGAAAAAATATTGGCTACATTAAATGATTACCCAACAATGAAAATTGATATTCGTTCTCATACCGATAGTCGAGCCTCTTTTAAATACAATGAGGTCTTGTCAAACAACAGAGCTAAATCTACTATTAGCTGGTTAATTAAAAACGGTATTGCACCAAACCGATTAACCGGAAGAGGATATGGAGAAACAGAACTCGTAAACAAATGTGCTGATGACGTTCCTTGTACAGAAGAGGAGCACCAACAAAACAGACGAAGTGAGTTTATTATTACGGCATTGTAATTTGAATTACAATAAGATGATCACGTTTCTAAAAGCTGTCTATTTGTTTAGACAGCTTTTTCTGTTTAAGAACCAGTCTTTTATTCTTTTTCCTGTCTTTTGGGCTAGAGAATTACACCCAATATTCCATGTATTGTGTGCTCAGCGTGTGTGATTTCTCCTTCGTCGAAAGGACAAAAATGAGCCGTAATCTGCGTGAGACTATAACCGTAATCTCGTTCTATCAAACCAAGAATAAAATGTATTTAATTGTTTGCGAGTTTCGTGTGTCCTTTCTAAGAAGGAGAAATCACATCCAATATTCCATGTAGTGTCTATTCAGCGTGTGTGATTTCTCCTTCGTCGAAAGGACAAAAATGAGCTTAAATCTACGTAAACCAAAGTCATTTTTAACAAAAAAAGCCGCTGCAACTTAGAGCTACAACGACTAACTAATCCAATTCAATACATTTATATTTTCGCGAATATATTCGTGTAATATTTATAACCTGTAGCGGAATCTGTCGAAACAGAAATCCCAAAGTGAGTAAAATTTCCTTCTATATTTTTCTTATGTCCCGGGCTTTCTAACCAGGCTTTTAGAGCAGCTTCAGAAGATTTGTAATTACGAGCTACATTCTCTCCAACATTTTTCGCTGCCAACGCTTTCATAATACTTTCTGATCTCGAAACAAAATCGTTATGATCCGCAACATTGTTCGCAATCATATACTCATTGTGCTGTTCGCATTTATTCGAAATAAAATTTATTTTTTCTAATGCATTTAAACCAACACTTACACGATAGTTATTTATAAGTTGCATTAATTCCAACTCAGAAGGATTGTAGGTGTAGTTTGAAGTCAAGGCTTCAGCTGTAGTAGTATCTGCTTTACCGTCTGCGGTATCAGCAGAACATGAGTTCATTGCGATTACTATCACAACGAACATCATGCCGCGCAAAATCTTTTTCATAGTCATTAGCATTTTAGCGTCTTAAAGTAGATGTTGGGGCAAATCCTTTAAAATTATTTTAATAAAATAGTTATCACTTTATAGATCAAACATATTTAAAATATCGCTAAAAAGCAAAAATACTCGATGAAATACGCAATAAAATTTCAATTTATTGTAATTTTCTTACATTAAGAAGACAGTCTTTCTATTTTCCATGAGAAATCCGACTGAATTTTGTATCTAATTCTGTCGTGCAACCTGTTTGGTCTTCCTTGCCAAAATTCTACTTCCAAAGGAGTCACTAAAAAACCTCCCCAATTTTCAGGTCTTGGAATTGGCTTTCCTTCAAACTCTTCTTCCAGTTTTTTGAGGTTTTCTTCCAAAAATAATCTTGACGGAATTACTTCACTTTGATTCGAGACAATCGCGCCCAATTTACTTCCGTCTGGTCGGGAATCAAAATAACCGTCAGAAATGTTTTCAGACGTCTTTTGCGCAATTCCTTTTATGATTACCTGTCTCTCCATCTCCTGCCAGAAAAACGACAAACAAACGTTTGGATTCGCTGCGATGGCCTTTCCTTTCTCAGAATTATAATTCGTATAAAAGATAAAACCTTCCTCAGAAAATTTTTTCAGTAAAACAACTCTCGATTTCGGAAAACCATCTAAACCAATTGTAGAAACGGTCATGGCATTAACCTCCCCATTTGCTCCAAAATCTTCTACCTCATGAAACCATAGGTTAAAAAGATTAATCGGATCTTCGGGGATCGTGTTTTCAAGCAATTCGCTTTTTTCGTAAGATTTTCTATAATTACTTAAATCATTCATATTTTTTGATTTTAGATTGTGTATTGTAGATTTTAGATTGCTGAATTAGGGATGAATAATCCAAAATAGAGCACACCTCCCCCGTAACTCATAACTTCCTTTAAAATTCAAAACTTCTTCCATCATCAGCAAGAAGTACATTGGGAAAAATTGTTTCGGCTTCTTCTTTAAAAACTGTAATATCGCCATAACGCGTAGAATAATGCCCCAAAACCAACTGTTTGACATTGGCTTTTAAAGCAATTGTCGCTGCTTCTTTGGCAGTACAATGAAGCGTTTTTCCCGCCAAGCTTTCTTCAGAATCCAAAAAAGTGGACTCATGATATAAAACATCTACATTTTCTATTATTGGGATTACTGCCTCATGATAACCGGTGTCTGAACAGAACGCATAGCTCATTGGCGGAATCGGATCAAATGATAACTTTTCGTTCTCAATAATAGTCCCATCCTCAAGTGTAACATTTCCACCACCTTTTATTTTCTGATAGTAACAGGTATCTATATTATAATTTTGAACAGCATCGACATTCAGTTTTCTGTCTCCTGGTTTCTCCTGGAATAAAAATCCGTTGGTATAAACACGGTGTTTTAGCGGAATTGTCTTTACAATAACCTTTTGATCTTCAAAAATAATTTCACTTTCCTTTGACTCCAGCTCATGAAAAAACAATTCATAGGTGGTCCACGAATTTGAAAGTCTTAATTGCAAAGTGATAATTTCTTTGATTCCTTTTGGTCCGTAGATGTGTAAATCTGTAGTACGTCCTAAAAGCGCAAAAGTCGAAATAGTACCAATTAATCCAAAAAAGTGATCCCCATGTAAATGCGAAATAAAAATGTGGTTGATTTTCGAGAATTTGATTTTATTCTTGCGCAGCTGAACCTGAGTTCCCTCTCCACAATCAATTAAAAACATTCTGTTTTTAATTTCTAAAACCTGTGAAGTAGGATTCGTAATTGTTCTTGGAGTGGCTGCATAACAGCCGAGTATGGTTAGTTTCATTTTAGATTGCAGATTGTTGATTTTAGATTTTAGATTTTAGATTGCCCATTAAGGCAATACTCAATCATAATTTATTCAAAATTAAATCTAAAAACCGAACTCTAAACTACCAAATCATTTTTATTTTGAAAATAACATTCTAAACTGTTGCTAAAAGATCAAGCCAAAAGTTGTGGAGTAATTTGTGTAGACCCCTTCCATTATTAGAATTAACAGATTTAGAGATTTATTTTGCCATCAATTGGTAAGTTTTTTTCTTTTTTTGATCTTTGGATGGGCATTATTTCTCGCAAAGACGCAGAGTCGCTAAGTTTTTTATTTTAAACTTAATAAGATAAATGCTCTACAAAAAATAACATTCTAAACTGTAGCTAAAGGATTAAGCCGAAAGTTGCGGAGTAATTTGTGTTAATCCTTTCCATTATTAGAATTAACAGATTTAGAGGTCTATTTTACCATAAACTGGCAAGGGTTTTTCCTATTTCTTGACCTTTAGACGGGCATTATTTCTCGCAAAGACGCAGAGTCGCTAAGTTTTTTATTTTAAACTTTACGGAATAAATGTTCTACAAAAAATAGTATTCATCCAGATTTAAATCTAAAATCTAAAATCTGAACTCAAAAATCTAAAATCCCAAGTCTCTTTCGATTTCTTCCATTTCGATAATATCATGTGCTTCCAATAAAGAAGGAACCACAATTAACTTATCTGAAATAGCATTAAAGTCAAGATCAGAAACTACAATTACAAATGATTTTTTCGCCTTTTTTTGCTGTTTCGAAAGTGGTAAAAACAGCTTTACATCTTTTTCAGAAAGTTCGGTATCTGCGGATAAATCTATTATAATATTTTGTTTTTCAAAGGTTTTAAATTGTTGCGTTACTTTTTCCAGGAAAGAATTAAAATCTCCCTGAGTATCTTTAATTGTAACGGTATGTCCTTTTTGATCTACTTTCATTTTATAATTTATAGAGGCTTGTATAATAAAATAATAATCCTGACTGCTAAGGTACGAAGATTTTTTAGAGTTTTGTGAATTGTAAAATGTGAACTGTAACTGCCCGCTGAGACCGTAAACTAAAGCTTAAAGCTTAGACGCTAAAAGATAAATTACAGCCATTCTGATTGCAACCCCATTCTCTACCTGATTTAAAATCACAGATTGATTCGAATCTGCTACTTCACTGGTAATCTCTACTCCCCTGTTTATTGGACCCGGGTGCATGATGACAATTTCTTTACTTAGCGAATCCAGTAATGGTTTGTCAACTCCGTATTGCTGCGCATACTCTCTTGTTGAAGGGAAAAAGTTAACATCCATACGTTCGTTTTGTACCCGCAACATATTGGCCACATCGCACCATTCTAATGCTTTTCTCAAATTGGGTTCGACTGTCACTCCAAGCGATTCGATATATCTCGGAATAAGTGTTTTGGGCCCACAAACTTTTACCTCAGCACCTTGCATTTGCAGAGCATATATATTCGATAATGCTACTCTGGAGTGTAAAACATCACCAACAATAACTACTTTTTTACCGGCAACGTCTCCTAATTTTTCTCTGATAGAATAACTGTCCAACAAAGCCTGAGTCGGGTGTTCGTGTGCTCCGTCTCCGGCGTTCACAATACTTGCTTTGACATTTTTAGACAAAAAATAAGCCGCTCCGGGATTGGAGTGGCGCATTACGACCATATCCACTTTCATCGAAAGGATATTATTTACAGTATCAATCAGCGTCTCTCCTTTTTTTACAGAAGATTGGGCTGCAGAAAAACTAATGACATCGGCTGATAATCGTTTTTGAGCTAACTCAAAAGAAAGTTTGGTTCTGGTACTGTTTTCAAAAAAGATGTTGGCAATGGTAATATCTCGTAACGAAGGAACTTTTTTAATTGGTCGGTTGATGACTTCTTTAAAATGATCGGCAGTTTCAAAGATTAGGTTAATATCATTCTCATTGATATATTTAATTCCTAATAAATGATTTACGCTTAATTCTTTCATTTTGTTTCGATTATATTTTTTTAATTGTACTTTTTATAATGAAGAATAAACTAGCTCGTTATTAAATGAACAACATCTTCTCCCTCATTTTCTTTCCAGCTTACTTTTACTTTTTCACCATTAATAGCATCTACCTGACGACCTCGATAATCAGGCTGAATAGGTAAATTTCGGCTAAAACGCCTGTCGATTAACACTAATAATTCAATTTCTGACGGTCTACCAAAAGACTGAATCGCAGTTAAAGCCGCACGTATACTACGTCCGGTAAACAAAACATCATCTATAAAAATGACTTTTTTGTTTTCGACGATAAAATTGATTTGTGTTTTATTGGCTTCAAGCGGTTTATCAGTTCTGCGAAAGTCGTCTCTAAAGAAAGTGATGTCTAAATATCCCAAAGGAATCTCAGGTGTTTTATACTCGTTCTCTAATAATTGTTTCAGACGTTCTGCTAAGAAAACACCTCTTGGTTGTATTCCAACCAAAATAGTATCCGAAAAGTCTAAGTGTTTTTCAATCAACTGACAAGCCAAACGATGGAGTATGATAGTAACTTCTTTTGAATTAAGTAATACTTTTTGGCTCATAGTAAAGTGTAATGTTTGGTTGGGCAAAAGTACAATAATTTTATGAATCTGTTGTTTTGATTATTTGAAAAATAAAAAGTCACTTATCATTCTATTTAAATCATGTCTTTGATTTCCCATTTCAAGCAAAAAAAGCCCCTGCAATCGCAGAGGCTCCCAAACTTAAAAATCTTTATTTAAATCCTGATTAATTCACCACCAGCTTCGCAGTAAACAATTTACGGGAATGTATTTTTAGAATATAAACTCCTTTTGGTAAATCCTGATTTATTAAAGAAAATTGATTGTTGTTTACATTTTTTGTAGCATACAATAATTTTCCTTCCATATTGTAAATTTCAATTTCATCAATAGGATATTCCGATTGGATAAATGTTTCTCCATTACTACCAGTCGGATTTGGATATACTTTTAAACCATTATCAATTTTAAATTTATCGTTACCTAATTTCGTTTCGATTACTTCAAAAGAAACTCGGTTTGATACTTCGTTATAAGAATCATTTGTAAACATAACCAAAAAGTACTTTCCTTTTTCTGTCGGTAATTCAGGAGCTACAATGTTTTTAGTTCCTTGAGAAAGCCCTTCAAAATAAGTATAACTCACCAATGGTTTACTGTTTGGATTATCTCCGTCATGATAAATTCCTAACCAGTCTTTTACAATTCCCGGAGCGTCTGTCCACGAAGCGGTGATTTGTTCGCCAAGATCATACACGGGTTTATTGATCCATAATTCGGTAACAACAGCTCCAATTTTAAAGTACACTTTATTGCCAATAGCGTTAAAACCATCTTGCAAATAATACTCGGCATAATAATATCCTTTTGGCAAATTAGTGAATGATTTAGCGCCTGTAGCAGTTGTAACATATTGCCAGCTTGAAGCGGCAACGCCTGATCCCGGATTAACTCCCATCTTGTATATTCCAATCCAATCTTTCGCTAATTCCGGTCCATTGCTGTAATTTACAACTACTGGAGTTCCAACAGAATATTCGGTCTTATCGGTCGTTAAGACCGGAACTGGTCCAACATAAAAATATTTACGTGGAGCAATTTCTGTGTAACCGCCATTGGAGAATATAACAGCATAATAACGTCCTTTATTCGCTAATCCTTTTGGGAAATTAATAAACCCACTTGGATTCCCGTCGGTATACTGCCAGCTCAACGAAGGCGTTATTGCTCCCGGTGTCTGCCCTTCTTTGTATAATCCTATCCAAGTTGATGTACTCGCCGGAGCATCTGTAAAATTAACTTTGATAGGGGCATTTTGCGAATAGGTTAAAGCATCAATGATTATCTCTGTATTTATAGTAGTACTTCCCGTAACCGTAAAGGTCTGTACATCACTCCAGGGAGACCATTCCAGATTGCGGTCTCTGTATCTTAATTTCACGTAATACTTTCCATTTGGAAGTGAATTAGCAGCCAAATTCATCTTGGTAATATCCACACCTAGATTTATATTAACCGTAGAGTCTTTTTTAGTACCATATTTCCCGTATAAATTTTCGAAGTCACGGTATACTTCTTTCTTAACGATATCAAATGTCGGTGTTTGTGAAATTAAAAACTGACTGGTATTCAATAACTCATTTGTTGTGGTACTATAGGCTGAACCGGATATCGCTAATGGCAATGTAACATTTCCTGTAAAGGTATTCGTGATCGATGGTTTTACAGGAGCCGCTTTGTTTTTATACCTGTGAAACTCATCCATTAATTGGTTGTTTTTCCATTTATCAACGCTTCCGATAGAATAACTTTCGATATCCATTTTTCCATTTGCCACATCGATGTCAACAATTTGGTAAATCCAATTACAGATTGTTTTTTGTACATCATCAAAATCCTGTTCAGTCGAAGATCCCCAATATTGATCCCAGGCTGTACCTCCCGAAATGATATTATAGGTCGGTGTATTTTTTAATTGTCCTCTATGGTAAAGATGGTGATGTGCTCCAATATGCATCGAATATTTCGGTGAAGTCACCAACAAAGGAACTGCGGTATTACGAACCCAAGTAGAAATATCACCCACGTATTGCTCTGCCTGATACGGTCTGTGGCTCAAAGAAAAAATCCACTCTACCGTAGTATCCGTATTGGCGGCTGCCACAACCTTTTGTAACCACGCTAACTGCTCTGCTCCTGTATGTTCTGAACTTAAACTAATAAACAAAACATTTCCTGCTTGTTGTGCATAATAATTCTCTGTCCCTGATGAAATTCCTTTATAAGAAAGTTCACTAATGTAAAAATGATCGTAATACGAATTCATTCCAAGTGTTCCGTAAGTTTCATGGTTTCCTACTGTTGTCTGAATAGGAATATTACCCGATAAACCTCTGTTCTTTTTAAAATGTACATTCTCATAATGATCCAAAGTACCTACATCGACCTGATCGCCCACCATAAATGTCATCGCAATATTATCGTCCGGAGATAAGGTTGCACCCCATTTCTGTCTGATTTTTCTTTTGGCAGCCGACACTAAAGAATCATAACGAGGTACTGCTTTCAATTGATTATCACCCATAATCAAAAAGCGAATATGACCATCTTTTGTAGCAGCTTGCCCCGGATTAGGCAGCGTTTTAAAAGAATAAACCGAAGACACTTCAGCTCCGGTTTTTATTCTGTAATAATATTTAGTATTGGGCGAAAGATTCATCAGCTTCGCACTGTGATAAAAATAATTCCCCGGGTAACCTGAATCTGTAAAGACATTCGTATTACCCGTAACTGTTACATTAAGACTGGTTGCAGCCGTTCCGTACTCTACAATAGATTCGGGATTACTGTTGGTTTTCCAGTTAACGTAAATAGAGGTCGGTGTTGCATTTTGCAAATAAGGAAATAGCGTTTGTGCACGTGAAGCTAAACTTATTCCTAAAAATAGTAGTAGATAGTAAAGTTTTTTCATAAGTTGTTTTTCGTTGTTTAGACGACACAAAAGTATTCTACCAAAATGCAAATACTTTTAAGACAACATTACCCTTCTTTTATCTTTACTTCTCTTTATTGTAAAGTTAACTATTAAAATTACCGAAATCTATTCCAGTCAATACCAGCACAATTATGCTGAAACCGGCTTCTTTTCTTTCGCAAAAGAAAACCATGTAAGTTTGTGCCAAAGCGACTCCAATGGTCCTTGTCGGTGTGTTTTAAGCCACCAAGTGCAAAAACTCAATTGTAATAAAAACAAAACAATACCAATCAACAATCCGAATGTTGCTCCGGTATATTGGTAAAGCCCTAAACCAAAACGATAGTATATAAAAGAGCCTAAAATAGATTGTGTAAAATAACAAGTCAAACTCATTTTTCCAAAAGGAATCAATTTTGTTAAAACCTTATTTACAGCTTCTTTTTGGTATAACAACACAAATGTGCTTACCAACACCACCATAAAAGTAACATTTGACCACGAAGTAAAAATGATTAATAAGCTGTTTACTAAATTCTTATTAGCAACAACATCCGGCAAAAAAGTTTTGAATCCAAAAATCGGAATAAACAATATTGAAGCATATAGTAATGCTTTTTTCCAAAACGCATTATTCGCCGGCGAGGCTACAAAAAGTTGCTTTCTTCCCACTATCATTCCAAACATGAATAGCGCCGGAGCTTGAAAAAATCTTCCATTTTCCCAAGACCAGAACACAGAAGCCCACCTGCCTATTGTTACATTGCCTACTGCGTGATCCATAAACGAGCCGTCTCTTAAATAGGTATACATATCCCCATAATAGGCATTTGACCTATTAGCAGGAAGTACATAATCAGGGTTATAAAGAATATTAAAAAAATTGTACCATTCTAAAGGCAATGTCATTAAAAAACTTGCTATAATCAATACATATTTCGTTTTCAGATTACAAACCGGAATCAAAATCAATCCTAAAACCGCATACATCATTAATATATCACCAGAAAAAAAAAGGGTATTTACCAGTCCAAAAACAAACAATATAACAAGTCTCCAAACAAACTTTGCTCTAAAATCATTTCCTTTTTTAGCCTGATTATCATTTTGAATAAAAAAGCTAAATCCAAACAGTAGAGAAAAAATCGCATATGATTTTCCCGCAAAAAGGAAAAATAAAGTATCCCAAATCACCTTATCTAATCTTTTTATTGATTCGGGCAGATACTCAGGTAAATGATAAAAATCAAAATGTTCTAAATTATGAAGTAACATAATAGCCATGATGGCTAAACCACGTAAGGCATCTATCACTTCTATTCGAGGTGACTTTAAACTAAAAGCGTTTTCTGACATAAGATATAAAGGATTTAATTAAAGGTATATCTCTCAAAAATAATTTTATTTCATCAAAATCTACAATCTAAATCCTCAATTATCAAGCATTTATAAATCTAATTTTTAACTATTCTCAATTAAGTTTCATAAATAATAGAAATTAAATAATAAAACAATTTCGGAAAATTATGTAACACCTAATTTCATAACAGTCAGTAACTTCATGTTAGAATAATACTTGTTTTTTTTTAGAATTAAAATAGTAAAATCATGAAAAACAAAACACTAAAATTGACACTAGTATTCGTTATACTATTGACATTTACAAGCTGCGAAGTGATTGGAGATATTTTTAAAGCAGGAATGGGCTTTGGTATTTTTCTAGTTGTTTTTATCATTGCCCTCGTTGTTTTTATAATCAGTAAATTCCTTGGTGGAAAATAAGCATAAAAAAACCTGTTCAACAACGGAACAGGTTTTATCTTTTTATAGTAGAAAGTCCTTCTTTTTTCAAGACGAACTCTTTTCAATTACAAATTGTACATTTTCTTTCTTTGTTCTTGAATTTTTTCATCATCCAAATATTCATCAAAAGTCATGTAACGGTCGATAACGCCATTTGGTGTTAACTCTACTACTCGGTTACCAACTGTTTGTGCAAACTCGTGGTCATGAGTGGTAAAAATTACCGAACCTTTAAAGTTTTTTAATGAGTTGTTAAAAGCAGTAATCGATTCCAAATCCAAGTGATTCGTTGGCTCATCCAGCATTAAGATATTGGCACGTTCCATCATCATTCTAGACAACATACAACGTACTTTCTCTCCTCCTGATAATACACGACTAGTTTTTAACGCTTCTTCTCCTGAAAAAATCATTTTCCCTAAGAATCCTCTAATAAATACTTCATCACGCTCTTCTTCTGTTTTTGCATATTGACGCAACCAGTCTACTAAACTTAAATCATTTTCAAAAAATGAATGATTTTCAGCCGGTAAATATGCTTGGTTGGTTGTAATTCCCCAATCAAAAGTTCCGGAATCTGCTTTTTGTTCATTGTTTAAGATTTCATAGAACGCTGTAGTTGCACGGGAGTCTTTAGAGAAAAGAACGATTTTGTCGCCTTTTGCCATGTTCAAGTCCACATCTTTAAACAATAATTCTCCGTCTACAGAAGCGCTTAAATTTTCAACATTCAAAATTTGATCTCCTGCTTCACGATCCTGATCAAAAATAATAGCAGGGTAACGACGGCTTGAAGGTTTGATCTCTGAAATATTCAATTTACTAATCATTTTTTTACGAGATGTAGCTTGTTTAGATTTTGCTACGTTGGCGCTAAAACGACGGATAAATTCTTCTAATTCTTGTTTCTTTTCTTCTGCTTTTTTGTTTTGCTGTGCACGTTGTTTTGCAGCCAATTGGCTTGACTCGTACCAGAACGTATAATTTCCTGAATAATGGTTTATTTTTCCAAAATCAATATCAGAAATATGAGTACAAACGGCATCTAAAAAGTGACGGTCGTGAGATACTACAATTACAGTATTTTCATAATTTGCTAAGAAGTTTTCTAACCAAGCGATGGTTTCAAAATCCAAATCGTTGGTAGGCTCATCCATGATCAGCATATCCGGGTTTCCAAAAAGAGCCTGCGCCAAAAGCACACGAACTTTAATTTTCCCCTCAAGATCGCCCATTAAAGTATAATGATGCTCTTCATTGATTCCTAAGTTAGACAACATTGATGCTGCATCAGAATCGGCATTCCAACCGTTCATTTCTTCAAATTGAACTTGAAGCTCCCCTATTCTGTCTGCGTTTTTATCGTTGTAGTCTAAATAAAGCTCATCCATTTCTTTCTTAACAGCGTACAGCACTTTATTTCCCATCAAAACGGTTTCCAAAACAGTATGCTCATCGAACATGTTGTGATTCTGGTTTAAAACCGACATACGTTTTCCCGGCTCTAAATGAATATGGCCAGAAGTTGGATCGATATCACCTGAAATGATTTTAAGAAAAGTAGATTTCCCAGCACCATTGGCTCCAATAACTCCATAAATATTTCCGTGCGTGAAAGTGGTATTTACTTCGTCAAACAAAATTCGTTTGCCAAATTGAACTGATAAATTATTGACTGTTAACATGAATGTCTTTTTAATTAATTTTGTGCAAAAGTAAGGAAAAAGGTTCAGAGCTGCAAAGAAACTAAGAGGCTAAGTTTAGATATGTATTTTTTTAAACCATATAAGTTATTTAAGTCCATTTTAGCCAACCGTATCGTTCAACTTCTTGCTAAATTCTATCTCTCGCAAAGGCGCTAATTTCTATCTTTTCAATACTTCTTATTTTAACACAAAACTTCCACTACAACCTTTATTTAAACAAAAGTTATATTTTCTTACATGCGCAAATTTTTAAACCATATAAGTTATAGAAGTCCATTTAAGCTAACCGGATAGTTTAACTTCTTGCTAAATTCTATCTCTCGCAAAGGCGCCAAGTCGCTAATTTTTATCTTTTCAATGCTTCTTATTTTGACACAAAACTTCCACTACAAACTAAATTAAACAAAACTTATATTTTCTTACATAACTTATATGGTTTAAAAAAAATCACATTTTGCTCTCTTTCGCTAAAGCAACTTCCAAACTCTCATAATTCGAGACTACCTTTTTGATTAAACCCTCTTTATCGAGAATAAAATGGGTTGGAAAAGCATTTAATTGTAACGCTTCATTCATATAAATTTTCATATTCGGAACCACAGAATAAGACAAAGGTCTCTTAGTCAAAAATGCTTTTAACTGCTGCGGATTATCTTCGGCCAGACTCACAAAAACAATATCTTTTCGGTCTTTATACTTTGAAACTAATGCATTGACATGTGGAAATTCTTTAATACAGGCTGCACAATGAATATACCAGCATTTAATGACAACTATTTTACCCTTCATCGTCTCATTTGAAACTATACTCCCGTCTAAATCTTTAAAAGAAAACTTTGGAAACGCGGTTCCCTCCATCTTGAAATTCTTATCCGCATCAAAAGCTTCCTGAACAATTGTCGCTTTTATACTGGTATCAGAATCCGGTTTAATTTTAAACAACTTATAATTGTAAATAGCTTCATCTGAAAGTAAACGTATCGGAATAAAATTTCCTTTTGTAAGCTCTTCCAGAAAAGCTTCTTTTGTCATTGCATTAGAAAGAGAATCAAGTGGTGTAAAATCCCTGGAAAGCATTATTTTTTTATTTTGATACGCCCACCAATCCGAAAATTTGCTTTGAATGGCAATAGGGTCTACCTCAGGATTTCCGTATTTTGACTGCGCGAAGCAAGAAATAGAAATAAAAATTGCAGTAACAGCACTAAGTAGTTTTTTCATGAAATTGTATAAAATAAATCAAGTTCAAAAGTACTTAAAATTCTAAAAACTTTATTAGTACTTTTGAATACAATAGGATTCACCATTATTTACATCCTCACTATTATAAGCTCTTTTAAATGAAAAAATTATTTACTTCACTTCTAATTATAGGCAGTCTATTTAGTTTCTCACAAACAGAAAAATTATTCTATTATACCGAAAAGGACAGTTTATTAGGAGTGAAAAATCAAAACGGAAAGATTATTATTCCCTTGCAACCTTCCCCTTTTGCAGATTATTATCTTAATGGACAGGAAATAAAAACTAAGATTTTCAACCTGAATTTTCATCAATACTACAATCGAAAAGGAGACTTTTTATTTGATGTTTATTTAACTTCTGAAGGCCCGGATGATATTAATGAAGGTTTTATTCGGTATACTGAAAATAAAAAAAGTGGCTTATACAGTGATCAGGGCGAGAAAATTATTCCGGCCAAATACGATTGGATTTCGCGAATAAAATTTGGCTTTGCTCAATTTTGTAACGGGTGCCATTTTGATTATTCAAAAGACCCTGAGCATCCGCAATTAGTTGGTGGAACTTGGGGATATGTTGGTAAAAATGGAGTTGAAATACAACCAACTGAGAAACGGAATCACCCTAAAGATTTTGAAATAGAAAACCATCAATTTATCCCATATCAATTTGAGTACAATGAAAAGGAAAAACAGATAGTAACTTTCTTTGAAAAAAGAAAAAAGCAAATCCTTCAAATAAATGGTTCTGACTGTAAGGGCACAGAAATCTATTTTGAAATTGTTGGAAAACCGTCTGCACTTGACCCTTTTTATAAGATAGCAACCTTTGAATTATGTGGTTCTTATCTCCACAGTTCTAATGAGAGCTATGATGATTTTAAGAATTTTAAAGTCTCTGAAGACGGGAAAAAATTCTACGCCGTTTACTTAGATTCTTTTCATAGTAAAGAATATCTGGAATATGTCGAGAAAAAAATCCTTGTAGATAAATGGATTAAAAAGAAAATCAAGCAGTAGAAATACTCAAACGTTCAATCCGCTTTGTCCTTTAAGTTAATTCTTCATCGCAGGCAAAAAAGAAATATCCATATAGTATTTCTTTGGATTTTTTGGGTCAATCATAACCTTAATAGGTTCGGTTCCTATAAAATCGGTAGGATCAAACCAAATGTTATCGCTTTTAAACACATACAATTCATTTGTATTTGTATCAAGCCACTGACTATAAATCAGAAAAGGGTTTCTACCATTTACGGCCAGTCCATTATTAAACTTCACTTGAGCAAATTTTGTTGAAATACGTTTTCCATTTTCACGCAGGTATCGAATTTCTCTTTGTTTTACTTTATCAAACAAAATAATAAAGAAACCTATTAAAAAGAAAATCATTCCCAAAACCCCGCAGATTAAAGGGCCGAGCCATAAAGATGTAAATCCGTTAATAGAAGCAGAATTGGGTTCGGCTGAATCGTATAACACTTCGACACTTTCTCCTACGCTATAACTTGGTGGACTAGTACTAAAAGAAGTAGTAAACGTCACTTCTTTACCTTCCTTAGTCTTAAATAAAACGAGTGGCTTATATACGATACTATTGTCAGATGTTGACTCTAATAATTCAATAACTGTGCCTTGTGCTGTAACTGCTTTTTCCTGAAAAACATGTTGCTTTTGGTAGAAATAAAGAGCTGCGGCGATTAAAACTAAACCAATAGTTAAAAAGGTATATTTAATAAATGATAGCGCTTTCATACTTCGTTGTTTCTTGATGCTTCTACAAAATTATTCGAAAATAAATTACAATTCTTACTTTCTCACTATTTTCCATAAAAAACCCGACAATACAATTGTCGGGTTCATAATGCATTCCTTCAGGCGAAAACCAAATAACAAATCACCTCAATTCGCAACATTTATTCGAAATATAAAAACCTGATTAAAAAATAAATATCCAAACTCAATTTTAACCGTCCCAATTTTTTTATTTCTAAATTTTCCATTCTTTAGTTCTAAACCTTAGTTTAAAAAGTTCATCACTTTGAATGATTTTTTATTTCCTGCTCTGTCCGTCACTATAACGACAAACAATTGTTTAGTCGTGAAGTTTCTGTTCTGAATCAGGATTTCTTTATTATTTTGAATGTTTTTATGACTTACTAAAGCTTGTCCGATAGTATTAAATACATCCACCTGAGCAATATCTTCTGTTTCATTTGAAACTGACAAAGCATCATTTTTAAAATAAGCTACTGTACTGCTCTTCGCTTCAATTTTATCCAGAGATAACATTTTTGCCGCTGCTTGTGAGGCAAAATATACTGCGTAAGCTTTAGATAATTCAGATGAATTACCACAAGAAGAAGCGTCCCAGTTTACAGACCAAGTCATTAAACCTCTTAAAGAAGGATAAGGTCCGCCTGACTGCATCGTGTATGTTCTTCCTGTAAAAGTCGTTCCGGTTCTTAAATAATGCATCGCATTAATTCCTTCTGCCGGCGTTATAAAACCGCTACCAGCTGCACTTGGACAAGCGGGTAATGCAATAAGAACTTTTGAAGCCGGTAAACCATCAAAACGCATTCCGGTTGTAGCAATGTTATACCCTTTTATTATCATATCCGTTAGGGCTGTTACCATGTTTGCTTTTTTAGCTGAACCATAATATTGGCCATCCAATCCGTTTTCACCACCTGTATTATACAATTGTACAGCTAACAAATCCAATTCATTACGCAAGTTTTGAATGATTGGCAGGAAGGAACCAAAAGTATCATTATAGGTAGAATATCCTCCTTGTACGTATTGTGTTTCCGGAGCTGCAGTTAATAAGAATCCAGGGCCATAGTATGCTTTTAATTCTTTGCAAGCATCTACTACGTTTTTCAATCTTGGATAAGCAGAAATCCCCGCATAAGAAATATCTCTTAAACCTCCGGCATTAAAATTCATCGATCCGCCTTCAAAATCAATATCAACTCCATCAAATTGATACTCATCAATAATTGCTTTTAAACCATTAACAAAAATATTTTTTTGAGTTACATTGTCCAAAACAACATGAC
>NZ_JBIPCS010000024.1:0-19209 GCF_044005985.1 Flavobacterium sp. FlaQc-49
CGGTGGAAGTACACCAGCATGTTATTTAGTAATCAGTTATTTATTGGCCAAAGCCTTAGACTAATCCAAAACCTTAAAAATTTAAAAAGATGAAAAAACAAAACGCAACGAACAAGCTTGCTTTCAATAAAGTAGCTGTTATCGAATTAAATGACAATCAATTGCATGACGTAGACGGAGGAAGTACTCCAGCATGTTATTTAGTAATCAGTTATTTATTGGCTAAAGCCTTAGACTAATCCCAAACCCTTAAAATTCTAAAAAGATGAAAAAACAAAACGCAACGAACAAGCTTGCTTTCAATAAAGTAGCTGTTATCGAATTAAACGACAATCAATTACATGATGTAGACGGAGGAAGTACTCCAGCATGTTATTTAGTAATCAGTTTTCTATTGGCAAAAGCCTTAGACTAATTCACAACCTTAAAAATTTAAAAAGATGAAAAAACAAAACACAACCAACAAGTTAGCTTTCAACAAAGTAGCTGTTATCGAATTAAACGACAATCAATTGCATGATGTAGACGGCGGAAGTACACCAGCATGTTATTTAGTAATCAGTTATTTATTGGCCAAAGCCTTAGACTAATCAAAACCTTAAAAATTTAAAAAGATGAAAAAACAAAACGCAACGAACAAGTTAGCTTTCAACAAAGTAGCTGTTATCGAATTAAACGACAATCAATTGCATGATGTAGACGGTGGAAGTACTCCAGCATGTTATTTAGTAATCAGTTATTTATTGGCAAAAGCCCTAGACTAATCCTTAAAAGTTCAAAAAGATGAAAAAACAAAACGCAACGAACAAGCTTGCTTTCAATAAAGTAGCTGTTACAGAATTAAACGACAATCAATTACATGATGTTGACGGTGGAAGTACACCAGCATGTTATTTAGTAATCAGTTTTCTATTGGCCAAAGCCTTAGACTAATCTAACAACCAAAAAACCAAATAAAGATGAAAAAACAAAACACAACCAACAAGCTTGCTTTTAATAAAGTAGCTGTTATCGAATTAAACGACAATCAATTGCATGATGTTGACGGCGGAAGTACTCCGGCATGTTATCTAGTAATTAGCTTTTTATTGGCTAAAGCGCTGTAATTAACCCCTTAAAAATTTAAAAGATGAAAAAACAAAATGCAATCAACAAGTTAGCTTTTAATAAAGTAGCTGTTATCGAATTAAATGACAATCAATTACATGACGTAGACGGTGGAAGCACTCCGGCATGTTATTTAGTAATTAGCTTTTTATTGGCTCAAGCCTTAGACTAATTATTTGGTGTAAAACAAAACGTGAACAACAAGCTGTATTAAAATAAATAGCAGTTACAAAATTATATGTCGGTTAAATGCATCAAGTTGATGGTGGAAGCTCAGCTTTTTACATTCCGGATCATATCGGTATGACGATATATTCAATATAATTTTGAACATGTTCTCCTTCAAAAAGCATTATCGGTTTTACTGATAATGCTTTTTTTTATGCTTTTTGCTCTTAAAACAGACCTTAGACAGCTTTAGAATTAAATCAATCCAAAGTAAAAATAAAATACTGTAAATCAGTAAGTTAAAACTCAAAAAGAACACTATTTTTTATAAAAATGGGTATTTTTCATTTTTTTCTTCCTTAAATATTAGGTTCATTTGTCCTGTAATTAATACCGATACCGATGAACGATAAAGAAATTTTCCCAGAAGAGATTTTAAACAACACAGTTGAAAGTCATATTGTTAAACACAATAAAAAAACATCACGTTTATTTGTGATTACGTTTATGGCTCTTTTAGTTGCTTTTATCTCACTTCCTTTTATATATATAGACATCTATACAACAAGTAGAGGAACGATAATCCCACAGGAAAAGAAGCTGACTCTTTACTCTCCTATAAGCGGTAAAATCTCCTTTTTTAATGTTGAGGAGAATAAAAAAATAAAAAAAGGAGATACGTTACTGATCATAGATCATAACATATTAAAAGAAAGAGAAAACTTAAACACGATTCAGAGCTCAGAAAATTCTGTTTACTTAAATGACCTGAAGAATTTAATTAACAGAAATTACAGCCAGGTACAATCTGATCAGTATAAAAGAGAGCTTTTAAAACACCAACAGGAATTGTATAATCTGGATATCGTGGTCAGAAACACCCAAACCGATTTTGACCGAAAAGAACATCTTTACAGAAAAGAAGTCATATCGAAATCGGAATTTGAAAAAGCACAATTAGAACTGGATAAAATCAAAAATGACCGAATTAATCTGATCAAACAAACAGAGTTGTCCTGGCAAAAAGAATACACGCAGTTAAGCCAGGATAATAAAAGCATTCATTCCAATCAGAAACAGCTTAAAGAAGAAGAGAATAATTATATCATCATTGCTCCCATTGACGGCGAATTGGTCAATATGCAAGGCTTTCATAAAGGAAGTGGAATTGCGGCCGGGAACCCAATTGTAGAAATTTCTCCTGATAAAAGCATTATCGTAGAGACTTATGTAAATCCTTCTGAAATAGGTTATTTAAAAGAAGGTGGTGATGCGATTTATCAAATAGATGCCTTTAATTCCAATCAATGGGGATTTGCAAGAGGAACAATCTTCGAAATAAGCAAGGACATCCTTATCGTAAATAATGAGCCTTACTATAAAATAAAAAGTAATCTGCAATACAATAGTTTAACCCTTAAAAATGGAGCCAAAGGAAATCTGAAAAAAGGAATGAGTTTAACAAGCCGTTTTTTCTTAACTAAAAGAACTGCATTTCAGTTATTATTTGACAAAGTAGAAGATTGGTTTAATCCTTACAATAGCAAAAATGAGTAAAATAGAAATAAAACAACATGATTTTTCAGATTGCGGAGCGACTTGTTTAGCTTCAATTTCAGAGCATTATAATTTAAGCCTGCCTATTTCGAGAATTAGACAATATGCAAGTACCAATCAAAAAGGAACAACATTATTAGGATTAAGAGAAGCTTCAGTAAAATTAGGATTTCTTGCCAAAGGCGTAAAAGTTGGATTTGAAGGATTAAAAGATGTGCCATTACCGGCGATCTTACACGTCCTGATAAAAAAGGACGGGCATGAGTTCCCTCATTATGTTGTCGCTTATAAAATTACCAGTACCTATATCCAGGTAATGGACCCACAGTCGGGTAAGTTGGAAAAAAAACCATTAGCAGATTTTGAAGAAATATTCACAGGTTACGCTTTAATATTAATTCCTGACGAAGATATTTTTAAAGAAAAAAACGAGAAGATATCCAATTTCAGAAGAATATTATTTTTACTGAAACCTCATAAATACATTTTGTTGCAAGCCATTATCGGAGCGGTTTTATACACTTTACTAGGTTTTTCGGTTTCGATATATGTAGGTAAGATTACCGATTTTGTACTCGTGAGTGGGAACAAAAGTTTGCTGAATCTAATGAGTATTATTGTTATCGGTTGTTTGCTGCTTCAAATTTTATACAGTGTTTTAAAAGATGTTTTTATCTTAAAAACAAGTCAGCAAATCGATTCCAGGCTAATTTTAGGGTATTACAAGCACCTTTTTACAATGCCTCAAAAGTTTTTTGACACTATGCGAATTGGTGAAATCATGTCAAGAATAGGAGATGCTGTAAAAATACGCGCTTTAATAAACGAAACTGCTTTAAGCATTTCAGTAAATGTACTAATCGTATTTTTTTCGTTTATTTTTATGTTCTCGTTCTATTGGAAACTGGCCCTGATTATCTCGTTGATCATTCCGTTTTATGTGATTATTTATTTAATTGCAAACAAGTTGAATAAAAAAGCAGAACGCGAAATAATGGAGAAAAATGCGTTTTTGGAGTCGCAACTGGTAGAATCGATAAAAAATATTGGAACTGTTAAACGATTGTCCTTAGAAGATTTTTCAAAAATAAGAACAGAAATAAAATTTATTGATTTACTGAAAAGCATCTACAAATCCGGAATGAACGGAATTTTTGCAAGAACTTCTACTGATTTTATTTCCCGATTGTTTACAATCATTCTTTTATGGGTAGGAACGTATTATGCGATAGACGGTGAAATTACTCCCGGAGAATTGTTCTCATTTTATTCGATCATAGGATATTTTACAGGACCGGCCTCACAATTAATCGGAACCAATCAAGCCATTCAGAATGCTATGATTGCCTCAGATCGTTTGTTTGGAATAATGGATCTTGACAGAGAGGAAATGGAATCAAAAGTGCAACTGACAAAAAGTAACTTTGATGATATTAAGTTTAAAAACATTGATTTCTCTTATGAATTAGGGCGTTATATTTTTAAAGACTTAAATCTGACAATCAAAAAAGGACAATTTACAGCATTGGTCGGAGAAAGCGGAAGTGGAAAAAGTACGATTGCCTCCTTAATTCAAAATATTTATAATCCAAAAGAAGGGAAAATATTTATTGGAGAATATGACTTAAATTACATCTCGAAACCAAGTATTAATGCACTTATTACTACAGTGCCTCAAAATGTGGAGCTTTTTGACGGAACGATTGCTTTTAATATTTCTATTGGAGAATCAAATCCCGATATGGAGAAAATTATTGAAGTAAGTAAAAAAGTAGGTGCTTACGATTTCATTGAATCTTTACCAAACGGTTTTAATACTTATCTGGGAGAGTTTGGTGCAAATTTATCGGGAGGAGAGCGACAAAGAATTGCTTTTGCAAGAGCGCTTTACAAAGATCCGGAAGTACTTATTCTTGATGAAGCTACTTCGGCACTTGATTCTGAATCGGAATTGGTGATTAAAAAATTAATTGAAGAGCTGAGCGAGCAAGGCAAAACCATTATTGTGATTGCACACAAATTGCAGTCGATTAAAAAAGCAGACGTTATTTATGCCTTCAAAAAAGGAGAAATCGTCGAATCAGGCTCTCATGATGAGCTTATGGATAAAAAAGAATACTATTATAGAATGTGGAATAATATAATTGTTTAATAAGGAAATTTAACAAAAATGAAAAATTACTCTTTTACAAAAACGGCTATCGTAAGAACTCCAATTGAAGAAAAGCAAACGGATCTTACCTGGGAAAAAATCAAAGAAATTTTTTCTAAAAAAGAAAACAGAGAAGCTTTATTTATAGGTTCACCAAATATTTACAAAGCACTTCTTTTATGGGAAAAAGGCGAAGCTTTTCAAACAGAAGAAGAACTTAAAAGTTTAAAAGGATCTTTATACAAATATGCTTCCCGATTGTCGAACAGAAGCACGCCCTTTGGAATGTTTTCTACAGTGGCAGCGGTAGATTTGAGCGCAGAAACCAATCTTAATATTGCAGCAAGTGCATTTGGAAGGTTTACCAAATTTGACATGTATTTCTTAGGAAGCTTTCTGCCGGTTATTGTAAACAATGATGCTATTAGAGCCGTTTTAAAATTTTACAGCAACAATTCGATTTATACGGTGTTTGATAAATACCGTTATGTTGAGTATTATTTTAAAGACAATGTAAGGTTTCATAAAATTTCTGAAGTTGAAATAAGCGAGTACTTAGAGTTAATATTCGAAAAAGCCAAAAATGGAGTTTTGGTAAGTGAACTGGCCGAATTACTTGTTTCTGATGAGATTTCTTTGAAAGATGCCAATGAATTTATAGACACACTTATTAAAAGTCAGTTTATCGTAACCGAACTGGAATTCACCATTACCGGAGAAGACTATTTTGAGCGATTATTGCGTGTACTTTCTGAAGAGCGATTTGACTTTTACGAAGCAGGTGTGATCAAAGAACTGATTACTAATTTAAAAGCCAAAATCAATTTCCTCGATACCAATAGCAGTAACGATCCTGCTTTGTATACAGAGATTCATGAGTTGGTAAATGAAGAATTAGAACATGTAGATATTTCAAAATTATTTCAGGTAGACAGTTTCAGAAAAATCGAGAATGGTTCTATTAGTTTTAAAACCCTTAAGAATTTGCGCCCGGCGTTAAGTGTTTTAAACAAATTGCAATCGAGTTCAGAAAACGGCCATTTAAAAGAATTCAGAAAAAAATTCCTGGAGCGATTTGAAGAGTATGAGCAACCTTTGGTAAGTGTTCTGGATCCGGATATCGGGATTGGGTACGGAAAAATATCAGGAGCAAAATCGCCTTTAGTGGAAGATTTATTAATCAATTCAGGTCAATCGGGTGTCAATCAGATCTCGATGGATGCTAAAAAAACATTTCTGTTAAAAAAGCTAATCCACGCGACAAAAAACAATTTGCAAGCAATTGATTTGTTAGATGAGGAAATCAACAAATTTGAAGAAAATGAATCTTTATATCCGGATAGTTTTTCGGCATTTGTAAATGTATTTCATGAAAATGGAGTTGAAAAAATCAATCTAAAAACGGCAAGTGGACCGTCTGCAAATGGGTTAATAGGCAGATTCAGCCATTTAGATACCAAGATTCTGGATTTATGTAATGAAGTTACAACTATAGAAAATGAGTTGTATTCTGATAAAATTGTAGCAGAAATCGTGCATTTACCACAAGCAAGAACAGGAAACATTCTATATCGAAACTTTCAGAGAGCATACGAAATTCCTTATTTAGGAAATGCTTCGGTAGACAGCGATCACCAGATTAAGATTGAAGACCTGTATGTTTCCGTAAAAGGAGGAAAAATTGTTTTGCGTTCAAAAAGACTGAATAAAGAAATAATCCCTAGATTGAGTAATGCTCATAATTTTGCTTCGAATGCCTTACCAATTTATCATTTCTTGTGTGATCTTCAGAATCAAAACTCTTTCGGCTTTGGTTTTGGCTGGGGAGCCTTACAAAATGAGTTTGATTTTCTGCCAAGAGTAAATTACAAAGACACCATTTTAAGCAGAGCAACCTGGAATATTACAAAGACAGAAATTGAAAGTATACTAGCGGTTGGTGAGTCTAAAACGGTTGAATTTATTCGCGATTTCAGAGAAAAAAGAAACATTCCTGATTTGATCTATGTTTCTCAGGGTGACAATGAAGTGTTGATTAATTTCAATAATGATTTGAGCTGTAATGTTTTTTACTACATGTTGAAAGGGGAGACTTTCATTCAATTAAAAGAATTTTTATTTGCAGAAGATACCATTACAGGAAATTATTGCAATGAAATCATCTTTACCGCTCATAAAAATATTGCCAAAAAAGAAGAAACTTCTATTGCAAACCAATTTGTTTCAAAAGAAAATCAAGAGGGTGTAGCGACTTCATTTTCAATAGGTGAAAAATGGCTTTACTATAAATTTTATTGTGGAGAAAGAGCTGGTGAAGAACTCTTAAACAGAGCGATCAATCCTATTATTGAAGAATTACAATCAAAAGATTTAATTGAGAAGTGGTTTTTTATCCGATACTACGATGTACAGGGACACCACATCAGATTCCGTGTTTTGTTAAAAAACAGCAATTTATTTACCGATTGCATTCAAACGATAAGACAACATATTGAACCTCTTGAAAAAACAAGAATTATCTGGAAAACACAAACCGATAATTATCTGAGAGAGTTACAACGTTACGGTTATGAGGCTATCGAAGAAACCGAATCTTTGTTTTTTAATGACAGCGCCTGTACGTTAAAATTCACCGATATGATCGAAGGAGATTCCGGAGAAAAAATAAGATGGATGTTTGCTTTATTGTCAATAGACCACTTTTTAAATGATTTTGATGTAAAACTGGAGGGGAAAATCAAATTGTTTAATGTAGCTAAAACCGGTTTTGGAAAAGAATTTAACCGCTCAGGCCGTCTTAACAAACAAATTAATGAAATGTTTGTAAAGTATGAATTTGATATAGAATCTTTCTTAAACCCGGCTGTTATGGATGAAATGTATGCACCTTTGATTGAGATTCTGGAGGAGCGTTCCGAGAAAAATGTATCGCCTGTAAAAGCAATAAAAGCGATAGACAAAGAGCACCGTTTACCAACTCATCTGGATAATATAATGTTGAGTTATGTTCATATGATTTGTAACCGAATCTTTTTAACAAAACACAGAATTCATGAAATGGTTGTCTATGACTTTTTATACAAATATTACAGCAAACAGCTTCATACCGGTAAAAACGAGAAAACGAAAGAAGTAACAGAATTAATATCTTAAAAATATGAGAGCACTGGCAGTAGTAACTTCTTCCTTATTTGATAAGATTGAAGACCATAACAAACACTTACTTCGTATTGATAATGTGGAAATTCCTTTGGCGTTTGTCGAAGGAAATTTCCCTGATTTTGATGCCGAATCAGATCAACATGCCAATTTTGTATTGGTAAAAAAAGTTAGTTTTTCCTTAAATTACAGAGATTTAGGCATTGTAGAAAATGCCTGGCAGCGATTAAAAGGGGCTACTATCGATACTTTTTATCCGATCGGGTCAGATTTTGCAGGGCATGTAATTGCAATTGGTAAAAATGTTACGACTTTGTCTGTTGGAGATTTGGTAATCGGAAACTGCTTCTATCCGGAGGCCGAAAACGGAGCAATGCCCGGAATTCCGTCCAATCATTCAAGTAAAGAACATGAAATTTATCATTACGGAAAATTGGTAAAAGTACCCTCTTATCTCACAGGCGTTGAGGCCGGTGCTTTAGGAATCGGAACACAAACGGCTAATGCCATGATTCGAAAAGCCAATATTAAAAAAGGAGATAACGTACTCGTGACCTCTGTAACGTCAAACACCTCTTATTTTTTATTAAATGCGCTTTGGAATATGGACTGTAATGTTTACGGCTTATCCTATTCCGGAAAAAATATAGCGTTAGTACGCGAACATTTTCCGTTTATAAAAGATATTTTCGCAGTAAAAGAAAAAAACATTCCGAATACACTGTTGATAGATGTAGTGCTGGACTCTTTTTCAGACACGTATTTAGAGCTTTTATTACCTCAGTTAAATATTAATGCCCGTTACTTGACTTGTGGTATTTTTAATCAATCGATAGGCAAGTTAAAAGAGGTTAAACCAACCAATTTAACCCTATTGATCGCCAATTTAATGATGCGAAATATCAGTTTTATAGGCAATTGTCTGGGTACAACTCAGGATTTAGTTTCCGGTTTGGAATTTTATGAAACAAAAAAACTATTAGTTGATTCCGTTTTCACAGAAGAAGATTCGTTGTCTGATTTTATTTTAAAGTCGTTTAACACAGAATCGGATAAATTTGGAAAGGTAATCTACGAATACAACGAAATCGAAGAGGAAGCGGAGGTTTAATAGTTGTTTCTAAACCAAACCTTTTGCCATTCCCTTTTTAAAATTAGAAAAGAAACTTGTTCGGCCAGGAGTACCAAATCCGATCCGTCAAGTTTTTTTATTTCGGTTTCAGACACATCTATAATATACAGCAGATTCAAGTATTCGGCAAATTTGTACTGAATCATACGGTAGATTTTTTCGTGCAGCTGAATTTTTATTTCATCAGGAGAAATACTTAACGGAAAATCGATTCCTTCGTTGGCTAAATTAAAATCCTTATTAATCTGTTCAATTAATTTTAGGTACAAAGCCTCGGTTTGGGCTTGCTGGAGTAATAGCTCAGTTGATTTTGGAGCGATGAAATTCATACAGTTTTCTTTTTATTTTCCCAAACACCTACAATCTTCGCCAGCAGCACATCTCCGCCTGCATAGACAAAAACGGCGCCCATTGGCGGATTTGAAGTTGGGATAACTCCAAATACATTCGGGACCCAAGTCCAACATTTAAAATAAGTGCCTACCAGCTCTATAAATATAACACAAAAGGCTATAAAACAGTAGAGATTCTGCCAACGTTTTCTCTTCAAAAGTACAAAAAACAGAATGCCGAGAAGCAACGAAAAATAGTCCTTTAAAAATAAAGCAACACTTAAAAATAAAAGAGCAAAAAAGGAGAGGAAATATTTTCTTAAATAAAGTTCTTTAGAAATGGACCATTGGGTATTGGCAAAAACATAACCCGAAACGTAAACAATAGCATGTCCAAAAGGCACATATAAAGGAATTGCCGGAGTTCTGTACGAATACATTCCTAACAGGCTACAGAAAAGTAGCTCACCGATATAAGAAAGCCCAAGCATTACGAGCATCAATTTTCTTAAATAGGAGTTTGATGTAAAATAAAAACCCGCAAAATAAAGGATGCACAATACGTTGGTCAGCTGTCTGCCGTCAAAATAATGCTCGGTAAAAAAGACAGAATCGATCCCTAATGCCAGAACAGTAAAAAACGGAAAACCTATTGCAAAAAGGAATTGCAGTTTTGCATCATTTCTTTCGGAATTAAAAATAACCGCTTCTATTTTGTCCATCAGATCGTTGTATTGAAAAAGCAGCTTTTGCGTTTAAAAGCTACACTTTTCTGCCCATTAAATTTTCACCAAAGGTTTTTAGAATGTTTTTCTTCTCTGCGCTGATATTTATTTTTTCTAAAGTTTCAAAAGCTTTAAAAGTATACATTTCTATCGCTTCCTGTGTTGCTTTTGAAGCACCCGATTCATTAAAAATGGCCTTTGCTGTTTCAATCTTAGCTGTATTGTCGTCAAGTTGTAAGCCGAACAAATTTTGCAGTTGCAAAGCTCTTTCCTTTGAGGAGAATTCTATTGCTTTTAAGTATAAGTAGGTTTTTTTATTTTCTATGATATCACCCCCAACTTGTTTTCCAAAAGTTTCCGGGTCTCCGAAAGCATCCAGAAAATCATCCTGAAGTTGAAAGGCCAGTCCTAAGTTAAGTCCGAAGTCATAGATTAAATCTGCCTCTTGTTCAGAAGTTTTGGCTACAATTGCCCCCATTTTCATGGCAGCGGCTACCAAAACAGCTGTTTTATATTCAATCATTTTAAGGTATTCCGGAATGGTTACATTGGTTCTGTTTTCAAAATCAACATCCCATTGTTGTCCTTCGCAAACTTCAAGAGCGGTTTTGCTGAACAATTTTGCCAGGTCTCTGAAAATAGTCGGTTCGTATTGTTCAAAATATTGATACGCCAGAATTAACATGGCATCTCCCGATAGAATTCCGGTATTCAGATTCCACTTTTCATGTACCGTTTCTTTTCCTCTTCGCAAAGGAGCGTCATCCATAATGTCATCATGAACCAGTGAAAAGTTATGAAAAACTTCAACAGCCATAGCAGCCGGAAGTGCTGTTTTGTAATCGGCATCAAAAACTTCTGCCGCCATTAAGGTAAGTACAGGACGCATACGTTTTCCGCCAAGACCTAAAATATATTCAATGGGTTCATAAAGATCTTTGGGTTCTTTATTGATGCTTTGTTTGTTTAAATAACTAATAAAGAAATCCTGGTACTGACTAATATCGTGCATAAAATGAAATTCTGATTTACGAAGTCCAAAGATACAATTCAATTATGAATAATTAGTTCTTAAATTTTAAAAGGAATTATGCATTAAAAACAGCGTTTGGAGCGGGTAATGCACAATACATCAAAAAAAATATAAAAAAACTTGGAAACTTTGTTGGTGTTTAAAGTTTCCTGTTTATATTTGCACCGCAGATATGGAAACTCAGGAAACTATAAAAGTTTCCACGTAAGAGCTCAAGTAATGTGTTAACACAGTAAAATCAGGTATTTATGAAAACAACATGGACCATAGATTCTAGTCAATCAGATGTTTTAATAAAAATGAGACATTCGATAATTGCTTATTTAGGAGGAACTACAAACAAATTTGACGGTTATGTAGATTTTAAAAACAATGAAATTGAAGATGCTTCTGTTGAGTTTTTTCTGGATATAAACAACCGAAATGATAGTTTCCAGCAAATGGACACCCATTTACAATTGAATGATTTGTTTAACGTAAACGAACATCCGATTATTAGTTTTAAATCGACCTCTTTTCAGAGAGTGAGTAATAATATTAATTTTTTCAAAGGAGATCTGACAATAAAAGATGTAACGAAAGTGGTAGAGCTTGATGCTGAGTTTATTGGAGTTAATTCTTATGATGGTAAACAGAAAGTCGCTTTTGAAATTACCGGAAACATCAAACGCCAAGATTTTGGGTTAGATTATAATTCGTTTAACCATAACGGAGGTTTGGCATTGGGAAAAGATATGAAGCTTATTGCCAATTTAGAATTTAGTATATAACTGTTATATAGTGAACAAATTAATGTAAAATTATTACAAATTTATTGGAAACTATTTTCGTAAACAAAGTTTCCAAATTATATTTGTAGTACAATTTGAAAATTAAAATGAAAGAGAAAATCATATCAAAAGCAAGTGAATTGTTTTTAAAACTAGGTTTTAAAAGTGTTACTATGGATGATATTGCAGGGGAAATGTGTATTTCTAAAAAAACGATCTACAAGTATTTCTGTAATAAAGAGGTTTTAATAGAAGAGAGTACTTCATTGGTTCATACACAAGTACATCAGATTATTGATTCTATAGTAGCAAAAAACCACAATGCAATTCATGAGAATTTTGAAATCAGAGAAATGTTTTGTGAGATGTTTAAGAACAATATTGATTCTTCCCCTATTTATCAGTTAAAAAAACATTATCCGGAAATATACCATAATATAATGAGTCAGGAAATTGATTTGTGCAGTCAATGGTTCAGAGATAATATTGCAAAAGGAATCGAGCAGAATTTATACAGAGCAGATTTAAATGTTGAGGTATATGTGAAATTCTATTACATTTTGATTTTTCATATCAACGAAAATACAGTCTCAGAAAAAGAGGCACAAAGCATAGAATTAGAAGCTTTGGAATATCACACCAGAGCCATGGCAACAGCAGAAGGCATTGTCGAATTAGAAAAACAACTTAAAAAATTTACTACTTAATCATCAATCTATGAAAAGAATCATTCTTATATTTTTGTGTTCCATTGGCTTAAGTGTCAACGCACAAGTCAAAACACTAACCTTAAAAGAGGCTATTACCTACGCGCTTGAGAATAAAGCCGATGCTAAAAAGTCTAAATTAGAGGTTGAAAAAAGTGAATATCAAATTCAGGAAGTACGTTCCAGAGCCTTGCCTCAGATTACAGGAAATGGAAACTTAACTTATAACCCAGTCTTACAAACAAGTGTGATCGACGGAGCAGGATTTGGACAGCCGGGAACGACTATTCAAGCTACTTTTGGTCAAAAATGGACTTCGGGAGCCGGAATTTCTTTGACTCAGGCTTTGTTTGATCAATCTGTTTTTACAGGATTGAGAGCAGCAAAATCTACACGTGAATTTTATCAGATCAACGATCAATTAACAGAAGAGCAGGTAATTGAAAGAGTAGCTAACAATTATTATTCTGTTTATGTACAACGTGAAAGATTGGTTTTACTGGACAGTAACTATGTAAATACGACTAAAGTACGTGATATTGTTAAAGGTCAGTTTGATAACGGTCTTGCTAAAAAGATCGATTTAGACAGGATTATTGTAAAAATGTCAAACATTAGTACAGAACGTCAGCAAATCTTAAATCAGGTTCAGTTACAGGAAAACGCCTTGAAGTTTTATATGGGAATGCCTATCGAAACTCAAATCGAAATTCCACAAGAACAATTCGAAGTTACGATTCACGCTTTGACAGAAGAGCCAAATATGGCCAACAGAACAGAATATTTGCTTTTGAAAAAACAAGAAGAATTGTTAACCTTTCAAAAGAAAGCGGTTATGGCAGAATACTATCCGACACTTTCTTTAGTTGCAGGCTATAATTTTATTGGTCAGGGTCCGGAAATGCCTCTTTTTGCAAAACCTAGAGATGGAGTATACTGGTCTGATTACTCAGCAATCGGAGTGAATTTAAAAGTGCCGATTTTTACAGGATTCGGTACCCGTGCTAAAGTAAGAAAGGCAGATGTAGACATCAGATCACTTCAGGAAGATATTAAAGACACACGTCTTTCTCTTGACTTAGATTACAGAAACGCAAAAACTCAAATTGAGAATAACCTTGTAACAATCGAAAATCAGAAAGAAAATATGCGATTGGCAAGTGAGATCTTAAGCAATACAAAAAACAATTACCTTCAGGGATTGGCATCATTGACCGATTTGTTAGATGCTGAAAATGCATCACTGGAAGCACAAAACAATTATACCAGAGCAGTTTTAAATTACAAAGTTGCCGAAGTAGCATTAATCAAATCAAAAGGCGAACTTAAATCTCTTATTAAATAACTATACACAAATGAAAAAAACTATTATAACTATCGTAATCATAATTGCAGCATTAGCTCTGATTGGATTTGTCTTAAATAATAATAAGAAGGAGAATAAAGCTAAAACAGACATTGTTGCAGAGAAAAATGCAGCGGTTTCAGTAAAAGTAACTCCTGTAAAAACAGAAGAAGTTTCGTTGGATTTCGTGGCAAACGGAAACTTCCAACCAACTCAGGAATTGACTTTCTCTGCTGAAAAATCAGGAAAAGTGATCAGTGTTTTGGCTAAAGAAGGAGACTATGTAAGAGTAGGCCAAACTTTACTAACGGTAAGAGGAGATGTAATTAATGTAAATGCACAAACGGCTGAAGCAGCTTATTTAAATGCAAAATCAGATTACAGCAGATACGAAAATGCTTTTAAAACCGGTGGTGTTACAAAACAACAATTGGATCAGGCAAAATTGGCTTTAACCAATGCACACTCTAATTATACAGAAGCTAAAATTAATGTGGGTGATACAAGAGTAAAAGCTCCGATTAATGGATTTATCAATAAAAAATATATTGAACCGGGTTCGATCTTAGCAGGTATGCCGGCAACAGCATTGTTTGATATCGTAAATGTTTCTAAATTAAAATTGACGGTTACGGTAAACGAAAACCAAGTAGCAAGTTTGAAAAATGGAGACAATGTAAACGTAACAGCCAGTGTTTATCCGGATAAAACTTTTTCAGGAAAAATTACTTTTGTTGCTGCAAAAGCAGATGCTTCTTTAAACTTTCCTGTTGAAATTGAAATCGCAAACAACTCGAACAACGATTTAAAAGCAGGTATGTACGGAACAGCAAATTTTGCATCCAAACAACAAAAACAACACTTAATGGTTGTACCTAGAAATGCATTTGTTGGAAGTGTGAGCAGTAATGAGATTTTTGTAGCACATAATGGTATTGCAAAATTAAGAAAAGTTACGGCTGGAAGAATTTTGGGTGATCAGGTAGAAATTATCAACGGATTGTCTGACGGTGAAACTGTAATTACTACAGGTCAAATTAACTTACAAGACGGAAATACAGTAGAAATTATTAAATAATTGGACGCTTTTAAGCTTTAGGCAATAAGCAGTAAGTATTAAGCTTATTGCCTAAAGCGTACAGCCTAAAGCCTACAGCCAAAAACAAAACAAATGAAATTAGCCGAAATATCGATAAAACGTCCGTCGTTAGTAATTGTATTGTTTACGATTCTGACACTTGGTGGATTGTTCAGCTATAGCCAGTTGGGTTATGAACTGATCCCGAAATTTGAACAAAATGTGATTACGATTTCTACTATTTATCCCGGAGCTTCTCCGAGTGAGGTAGAGAATACCGTAACCAAGAAAATAGAAGATGCGATCGCATCCTTAGAAAATGTCAAGAAGATTGACTCGAAATCTTATGAGAGTTTATCCATCGTGTCGATTACGCTGACCTCTAATGCAAAAGTCGATTTTTCGATGAATGATGCACAGCGAAAAATTAATGCCATCATAAGTGATTTACCGGAAGATGTTAAAACACCGGCGCTGACCAAATTCTCGCTGAGTGATTTACCAATCATGACGCTTGGAGCAAATGGTAAAATGGATGAGGCAGAGTTTTACGACTTAATTGATAAAAAAATTGCGCCTATTTTATCTCGTGTACAAGGGGTAGCGCAGGTAAGTATCATTGGTGGTTCTGAGCGTGAGATTCAGGTGAACCTTGATGCCTTAAAAATGCAGGGTTACGGACTTTCGATTCCACAAGTACAACAGAATATTTTGACTTCCAACCTGGATTTCCCTACAGGAAATATTCAAACTCGTGATCAGAAAATATTAATTCGTTTAGCGGGTAAATATAAAAGTGTTGAAGAATTAAGAAACTTGGTAGTGTCTTCTCAAAACGGAATTCAAATTCGTTTAAGTGATATTGCAGATGTACAGGATACTCAAAAAATTGCAGAGAAAATATCTCGTGTAGATCAAAAAAGTGCGATTGTTTTGCAAATTGTAAAACAGTCAGATGCCAATGCCGTAGCGGTAAGTGAGCAATTATTGAAAACGATTGCAACTCTTGAAAACGATTACAAAAGCAATCAGTTAAAACTTGAAGTAGCAAAAGACAGTACTATTTTTACATTAGAAGCAGCAGATTCTGTTGTACACGATTTATTAATTGCGGTTGTTTTGGTTGCGTTTGTAATGTTGTTCTTCTTGCACAGTATTAGAAACTCGTTGATTGTAATGGTGTCTATCCCGGCCTCTTTGATTGCCACTTTTATTGGTATTTATTTAATGGGATATACGTTAAACTTAATGAGTTTATTAGGATTGTCTCTTGTTGTTGGTATTCTGGTCGATGATGCGATTGTGGTCCTCGAGAATATTTACAGGCATATGGAGATGGGTAAAAGCAGAATTCGTGCTTCGTACGATGGAACTGCTGAAATTGGTGGAACAGTAACTTCGATTACATTGGTAATTGTGGTGGTATTCTTGCCGATCGCGATGAGTTCTGGTTTAGTATCTAATATTATTACACAATTTTGTGTTACCGTAATTATTTCAACTTTACTGTCACTTTTAGCTTCATTTACAATTATCCCTTGGTTATCATCTCGTTATGGTAAATTAGAGCATATTGAAGGAAAGAATTTATTTGGAAGAATTATTCTTGGTTTCGAAAGCTATTTAACACGTTTTACCAACTGGGTTTCTGAATTATTGACCTGGTGTTTGGATCACTATATTAAAACTTTTGCTGTAGTAATTGTATTGTTCTTTGCTTCAACAGTTGGATTAATGGGCGGTGGATTCATCGGTGGAGAGTTCTTTGCTTCTTCTGATAGTGGGGAGTTCTTAGTTCAAATCGAAATGCCGAAAGACGCTTCGTTAGAGCAAACCAACTTCATGACTCAAAAAGCGGAAGCATACTTAAAAGGACAAGAATACGTACACAGTCAGATTACAACGGTAGGACAAACCAGTGAAGGTTTTGGAGCATCGCAAGCTACAGCATACAAAGCGGAGATTGACGTTAAGATGATCGAACAAAAAGATCGAACTGACGATGCAAACGTTTATGCTGCTAAAATGAAGCGTAAACTGGAGAAAGTATTAGTTGGAGCAAAAGTAAAAACCGTTCCCGTTGGTATCTTAGGTACTGCTGAGGATGCTACTTTAGGATTGATCGTAACAGGTCCATCAACTGAAAGTGCGATGGCCTTTGCTAAATTAGCGGAAGCTGAGTTACGTACTATTCCCGGTACAACAGAGATTAAATTAACGGTTGAGGACGGAAATCCTGAAATCAACGTTAAGGTTGATCGTGATAAAATGGCTGCCTTAGGATTAACACTTCAAACAGTTGGTCTAACGATGCAAACAGCTTTTAGTGGAAACACAGATGGTAAATACAGAGCTGGAGAATACGAATACGATATCAACATCAGATACAATGCTTTTGACAGAAAAAGTATTAAAGATGTTAGTAACTTGATTTTTATTAATTCAGCCGGACAGCAAATTAAATTATCTCAGTTTGCCTCTATTACAGAAGGTTCAGGACCTAGCCAGTTAGAGCGTAGGGACAAATCTGCTTCTGTAACGGTAAAAGGACAAAACGTTGGGGTTCCTTCCGGAACAATTGTTACACAATGGCAAGCCAAACTGGATAAGCTTAAAAAACCAACCGGTGTAAACTACATCTGGGGAGGTGATCAGGAAAACCAAAGTGAAGGTTTTGGTACTTTAGGAATCGCTTTACTAGCAGCTATTATATTAGTTTACCTTGTAATGGTGGCACTTTATGATAGTTTTGTTCACCCGTTTGTGGTATTATTTGCGATCCCGCTTTCGTTTATTGGTGCGATGTTAGCGTTGGCTTTGACCAACAATTCATTAAACATCTTTACGATTTTAGGTATCATCATGTTGATTGGTCTGGTGTGTAAGAATGCGATCATGCTTGTCGATTATACCAACCAGCGAAGAGCTGCCGGAGAATCGATCAGAACCGCATTAATCCAGGCAAACCACGCTCGTTTACGTCCGATTTTGATGACGACAATTGCGATGGTATTCGGTATGTTCCCAATTGCATTAGCATCAGGAGCAGGAGCAGAGTGGAAAAACGGATTGGCTTGGGTAATTATCGGAGGATTGATTTCTTCGTTATTCTTAACCTTGATTGTAGTTCCTGTAATCTATAACATCATGGAGAAAATCATTCATAAATTCTCTAAAGGTGAAAAAATCGACTACGAAGCTGAAATGGTAGCGGATTATGTGCCAACAGAAGTAAGTGAAGATGGTTTTAACCCGAAACACACGCACTAAGAATTTAAATTCCAATATTTTAAATTCCAAATTCCAAATTTTAAATTAGGACTTTCAGAATAAAAAGATCCCAAATTCCTTAATTGGAATTTGGGATTTTTTATTGAATTAAATTAGTTGGAATTTGATAAAAAAGGGATCTTCGACTTCGCTCAGCCTGACATTTGGAGAAAAAAACTTTGCGGCTTTGCGACTTTGCGAGAGACATTCGGAGGCTACTTTTATGGAAAACCACATACTAAGGGTTAAATTCCAATATTTTAAATTCCAAATTAGGAGTTTCGTAATAGAAAGATCCCAAGTTCCTTAATTGGAATTTGGGATTTTTTATTGAATTAAATAAGTTGGAATTTGAGAAAAAAGTGGGCTTCGACTTCGCTCAGCCTGACACTTGGGGAGGAAAAACTTTGCGGCTTTGCGACTTTGCGAGAGAAATTCTGAGGCTAAGAGGGGAGACTTTTATGGAAAACCACACACTAAGGGTTAAATTCCAATATTTTAAATTCCAAATTCCAAATTTGGAGTTTCGTAATAGAAAGATCCCAAATTCCTTAATTGGAATTTGGGATTTTTTATTGAATTAAATAAGTTGGAATTTGAGAAAAAAGTGGGCTTCGACTTCGCTCAGCCTGACACTTGGGGAGGAAAAACTTTGCGGCTTTGCGACTTTGCGA
>NZ_JBIPCS010000025.1:0-18374 GCF_044005985.1 Flavobacterium sp. FlaQc-49
AAACCCGACAGGTTTTGAAAACCTGTCGGGTTGGGGGTGTATTATTAAGGATATGATTGCTCCTATATATTATAGTATCTAATTTAGGGAATCTATAACTTCTTTTGTAGGCTGGATGCTTTTTAATACTGGGACCTTTAAACAACAAACCCGACAGGTTTTGAAAACCTGTCGGGTTGGGGGTGTATAATTAAGGATGTAATTACACCTATATATAAGGACAACTGTTATTCTCTACCTTACTCTCTTTAACAAACAAACCCGACAGGTTTTAAAAACCTGTCGGGTTGTGGATTTGGTGTATATTAGAACAAGACCGGCTTTGAATGCTATTGTGATGGCTTGTTTTTTTTAATATACTAGACGAAACTTATTTGATAATTAATTTTTGTGTTGCGCTTTTACCATCTTGCTCTACTTTAATTATATAAACTCCCGATGGCAAACTAGAAACATTTATTTCTTTGTCAGCAGATCGTATCGTAAACACCTTTTTTCCGGACATATCCGATATTCTGATGTTTTTAGAACTGCCAGAACTTGTTTGTATGTGTACTTTCCCGTCTTTTACCGGATTTGGGTAGATAACAAATCCTTCAATTGTATTGGAATCTACTCCTAAACTACATGCTGTACTTGATACATTTATTATACGAGTTACTGAAGTTTGATTTTGCAAGGCATCTTTGACGGTATAAGTACGAATGTATTGACCCGGCGTATTTACATCAACAGAACCCGAAACTACAACTCCTGCTCCAATATCAACACCTAAATTGTCTTTTGCACTATAACCTGCATCGGTAAAAACACAACCTTTATTAATAGAAACTATAGCATCTCCTAAAAGCGTTATAGTTGGTGCGGCTCTTTCAATTGTTATGGTCCAATCTACAATATCTCCATTTTGCGCCAATACATTATAAACAACTGGCGAAGTATAGTTTAATCTCGTAACGCCACTATCTTGAAAATAGGTACCGATACGCAATGTAGCAAAATCAGATATTTGGAAAACCGGTACTACTGTAGCTAAATCAGCATTATTATCAACCAAAACCTTAGCTGTTTTGGAAACCGGATCAATAACACTTGTTCCTACTTGATTTGCAACAGTATATGCCAAAATATTGGCCTCTGAATTTCTCGCTTTTAATGTAACCGTATAATTGGTCTGTGAAAGTTTGTTTTCTGAGACAACAGTAACCAGAAAACTATTCGAATAATCTGATATTATTGTTTTCGAATTTAACTGCTTCACCCCGTCTATATAAAGTTCTGCTCCCGGAGAGACAGCAAAATCTGCTTTTAAACTTGAAATATTAGTTCCAAAGACTACTGTTTTTGTAACATTGTTTCCTGATATATCTGTATTAATATCTGATGTTAACACCGGATTTGATGCGGTTGTAAAATTATACGAAATTAATTTGCTTTCCGTTTTTAAATCGGTAATCACTTTAATAGTATACGTTTCTGAAATTCCTGTATTAAAACCAACTCCCTCAACTGTTAGCGTAAGTGGATTAGTATAGTCATTTGTTGTAACACCATTTACTTGTGTTATTCCGTTTATTTTTGCAATACTATTCATTCCTAATCCCCAGTTGGCAACTGCTGTCGTTATATCGGATCCATTATTCAACAATACAGTATAAGTTTTGGTTGCTGCATCGTAAGTGGACGAAAGCTGATTTACAAAATCTACCTTTTGCAACAGAACAGGAATATTCCAGAATTTCCCTTCACCTAAGCCATTTGAATCGGCATTTGTTACTACAGCTGTATTATCATTTGTAGAAGAATCATGAACAAATTGTTTATCACCTTCAGAGAAAGGATAATAACCTGTTAACCCAGCTTCATTACCCGTATATCTTACCATTGCATTACCTGAAATTGTTGCCTGATCGCGAACACCTGACCAAATACGAACTTCATCTATGTTACCATTTAAACCACGTGTTAAAGTGGCATTGTTACCAATATAAGCCGGCAGTGTTGCATTTGTAGTAGCTGCCCCGGCAATACCGGTACTAGTAAAAGGAACAGAAACTCCATCAATATAAACAGTATACACATTAGTTGAACTCACTGTGTAGGCAATATGCTGCCAAATGTTTTGTTTAATCGAGTTTACTCCTGTATTGATTACATAAGAACCTGAAGCAGTTGTAATAGAAATTACCAGACTATTTTCTTTGTAAAGCGTTACATTATTACTGTTGTGAATAAAAACTAACGCCCTGCTTTTGTCTAAAACTCTACCAAAGGTCGATGGTTTCTTCTGATTAACCCATGCTTCGAATGTGTAATTGTTGGTAAGATCCAGAGCTGGTGTAACATCTGTCTTTATAAAATCATCAACTCCATCGAAAGTCCCTACTACGTTTGAAGCATAATTCGCCGCATGTGTAAGTGAAATTGATTTACTGTCGTTTGTTGCGTCTGTATCACCTGCCAATTTAGTATATACTTCAATTGTATAATCTCCTGGCGCACTTAAGTCTGCTTTAGTAGTGAATGAAAAAGTAGCTGTTCCCAGTGCTGCAATAGAGGTGCTGACATTTTGAACCACTTCGGTTCCGCCATTAATTTTGTATGCTATAGGGAAATTAGCGATTGCAGTATTTGAAAAATTGCGTATAACTGCTGTTACGGTCACAGGTTTATTAGCAGATTTAAAAGGTGCTGTAATTCTTTCTACACTTGCATCAGCAGCGGTAAATGGCAATACATTAACGGTATATTCTTCTACCTCAAAATCTCCTCTTGAACTTGTTAATCCATCAATAGTTGGTCCAAGGTTTACGTTAAAATACTCATTCGGTGAACGAAACATATGGATAACACGCATCAATTTTTCACCTGCTGTAGTACCTGCAGGAATCGTTAAACCTCCTGTCAATGAAAAATTATTTCTAAAATAATGGGTACTTGTTGTAGATGGAATTGCCGGTGCAGCTGAAGTAGGTGTTGTGTTCACCCAAAAATTACCCGCATAAAATTCATCGGTTAGATTACCATCTCCATTCAAATCAATAACCATCATAGTAAACACACCAACAGCAGTTGCTGACAGATCTCTTGTGATTGGTATTTCTATTTTGGTGATTGAAACCTCAGGCTGATAGGTCAATCCCGGATATACCGGAATTTTTATATTCTTAAAATCAGAATAGGCAGTCGTTCCTGAAGTATTCACAACATCATTCCATTTCAATTTAGAAATGGCATATCCACTGGTATTCTCATGAACAGGTAGTTCATTTTTGTTATATACTGTCTTTTCTTTTGCGTCATTACTATTATTATCGTCTGTTATATCAACACCACTTTTTATTAGGTAAGTTGCTCCAACATCAGACAAATCTGCTTTGGCAGCAAAAGTAAAACTTACTGTAGCATAAGCAGCTATAGCAGGAACTGTCTCTGCAACTTTTGCTCCTCCGTTTACCTGATAATATACCGGGTGGTTTGTTAAAGCAGTTGCGCCTAAATTACTAATTCTAATCGTTACATCATTTGTACTTGTTTTTTTTCCAAGAATCTCCGGCGTAACTATAGCAGCGACACTAGCATCAAGTACGGTTGGTTTTGCAACACAACTGATGTCAGCGGTCCACCCTGCTCCATTTGTGTTTGAATCTGAAGTAAACCTAAAAGTTAGCTCCCCTCCTGCTGCAGTAGATGTTACTGATGAAGGCAAAGCATTACCTGTAAAAGTGCCGACCAATGAAGCTGCAGAAACGGAAGGTCCGTTATAAACATACAAATAATCAAAATCTTGTTCTGTGTCAAAAGCTGTAAAATCTACTTTTATACTGCTTCCTGCTGTAGCGGGTTTAAAAGTTAGGGTCTGGGTTACGTTATCACTATAATTAGCGAAACGTGTTCCGTTATCTGTAAATACTGCTGAACAATTAGTATTTGGGGTAGTCGATCCCATTAAAACATCTGTCCCGTTATTATAAACAGTTTTTGCAATAGTATTGTTTTCAACAACAGCGTCACCGGTATAATTTACATTACCAACAACTTTGTACACACCCGGAGTAGCATAATTGGCTTTCTGAACAAAATTATAAGACACGCTGCTCAAAGGGGCAATGGGTCCCGGAATAACTTCACTAACTTCTGTTCCTTCATTAATTTTATAGGAAACAGGAATAGCACTTACTGCAACAGGAGAATTGTTAGACACTTTCATTGTCACCGTCTCAGCAGCAGTTAAAGCAGTATTAGCTACCAATGAAGATAGTGCTAAATCGGTAGTTGTAGCTTCGAAAAGACTAACATTATCAACAAAAACAGTACTGTATACCATATCATTGCCAACCACAATCGCATCATTATCCATGACAGCTTCAAAAGCAATACTAAATGTTGTTCCTGCGAATGCTGACAAATCATAGGTTACTTCTGTATTTCCTGATAGCGTAGCTCCTGCATATACGTCTATGTTTTCATGACTGCTTAGCGGGTTTCCATTTACCAAAACTCTAAAAAAGTTTTTATTAGCGGCACCAACACTATTCCAAATTAAATTAAATTTCATACGAATCACTTTTCCTGTCAGTGCTGTAGCGTCGACATCGCAAAAAGACATTTTTTTTATGAAATTCGGGTTATTGGCAAAGGCATTCGCAGTTGTACTTGCAACCCATGGCGTCAAAGATACATTTCCGGACCCTGCCATTTTTACACCATCCAGTAGTGTTGCGTTTACAAATTCATATTTTATAATACCTGCAGTTCCTTTGGAAAGAACATAATTCGTTGCTTTTCTTTCATTAAAGTTTTCTAAAAACGGTAAACTGGCAACTGTCAAAACCGGCTGTGAAACCGGATCCACGTTTATTGCTTTAGCTCTTTCAGAGGTAATTCCTGTAGCGACATCTATTGTGCGAACAGAGAACCAATTGTCTTCCCCTGCTGTAAGATTATTAAACGTATAAGTAGGTTCTGTAACTGTCGCGACAACATCAAACTTGTATCCGTTCATTTTTAAAACTTCATATTTTGCTCCCGCAATAGGATCCCAATCCATTGTATAAGAAGAGGTACCGCAGACAGCTGGCGCAATCACTAAATTTTCAGGCTCTGCAATAATATTAAATACCTCTTTTGAAGTATCTACTTTTGCACCTGTACTAATTCTTAACTTAGCGTTTGCAACCACAGCTGCAGGTACTTTCCAAGCAAAACTTCTTGCCGCAGCAGGAACTTCTTTTGCTAGTGTTGTATAATTTATTCCTCCATCAAGTGAATATTCGATCATGAACGTTTTTGCTTCTCCTTCATAATCCCAACGAATGTATTCTGTAGTCTCCGGATTGAATTTTTCTCTACCAATTGGATAAGTCAGACTTAATTCCGGTGCCACATAATCGTATACTACTGAAAATTCCTGACTGTTAAGAGGAACTCTTGTACCGGTAACCACAATTTTATAGGTTCCGGGAGCAGGATTATCTAAAGTTACTTGCTCGATATTGTTCATCGTATCTACTCCCCTTGTTGCATTTGCATTTGGAGTTGTTGGATTTAAAACCCACGGTAAGGTCGTAGTACCGTCTTTTACAATTTTAATATCCAAATCATTTACTTGAATAGAAGTTGAGCCGGGTGTTCCTGCTACGTCCGAATAAGCAAGTATAACTTTTAAAGAAACTAAACCCGCAGGCACCACAATTTCTTTTTCACTAACTGCTCCGCCAGCTACAGTAGCTGTGTAAAACATTCTTTTATCTAAAGCTTTAATTGCTCTTAGACCATTCAAATTTCCAAAACCGTATTTATAATCCGGGCCTGGGTTACCGGCATCTTTTGCCGTATTGGTAACCAACGCTTTCATTAAAGAGGCTAATGGTTTTTCTCCATAAATATTTTTATATCTTTCGTAGAGCAAAGCTATTGTACCACTGGTTCCTGGCGTAGCCATTGAAGTTCCGCTCATCGACTGGTATCCATTACTATAATCTAATGAATATACATCTGAACCAACTGCCGCAATTTGTGGTACCAAACGACCATCAATCGTTGGTCCGAAGCTACTGTAACTACTAATCAAATCATCAGGATTATTGGCTGCTACGTGCAATGAGTTTTTTGAATTTTTAGTAGAGGTATTAAAACCACCCGGGTATGCTGATTGTGCATTTCCATTAGAATACACATTTAAAAGATAAGGATATAGAACCGTAACATTATCATCTCCACGGTCTGCATTCTCGTATCTCCTCACATTGTATCCGGAGGTAAGATTGGATCCGTAAGAATTAGAGGTGATTTCGATCCCGTCTTCCGTTACCGCTTTTACTCTTTCTTGTTGCACACTTAAACCATTTGATTGTGTATTAAAATTCCAACCAAACATTTGTACCTCCGGCGCCATACCTCTGGCTCTTGGATCTAATAAACCAGCACCGCCGATTGTTCCGGAAACGTGTGTTCCGTGAGAAGAATTAGACTCATATTCTCTAATCGTAACTCTACCGGTATGATCCTTATGTTTTTCCAGATTTCCATCCCAAACACCCACTTTAACTCCTTTTCCTGTCAATCCGTATCCTAAACCGGGAATAGCTGAACTTAAAATATTTACTTTATGAGAAGTTACACCAGGCTTATTATCACTTTCAACAGGAGCAGCAACCAGTTCAATATTCTGAACCCAGTTTAATTTTGCTATTTCCTCCAATTTATCTCTGGAAGCTTCCAAATAAACCTCATTAAAAGATTCGTCGATCTTACTGCTTTTCACAAATAAACCTGCCAGATTTTGTAAAATGATTTTACTGTCAACTCCCTTAAAGTAGCTTACCACGACCTTAACGTTATTACTTCCTTCTAAGGCATAATCCGGAATTGCTCCAGTGGCAATCATTGGATCTATTTTATACTTTGAATCTACCGTAATAACAGTCCTGATAGTAGAAGAAATAACCCCTTTATTGTAATAGTCTGAATTAATTAAAGCATAATACGCATTATTCGATAAATAACTAAGCAATGTAATACCTTGCTCTTTTAACTTTTGCTGCTCTTTTACAGATGGCATCTGGGTAAATTGCACCAAACTGTAAGTTGCGACGGGCTTTTGCTTGTTTGTATTCTTCTTAAATTCTCTGGCCTGTTCTTTAAAATTGGCAGAGGTCAGTATTTTATTTCCGTTTATAAAAACAGAATAATCCTTCTGAATTCCCTCCTGCGACCATATTGTAGTCGCAAAAAACATCACAATTAAGCTAAGTATTTTTTTTATCATATGCGTATTTTTTGGTTAATTAATAGTTAAAAAAAAGTAAACATAACAAACTATACACCTAAAAACAAACAATAACAATGAGAAAATTCTTAAATAAAGAACAAAAAGCATCAATAAATTCTAAAAAAACAACCTAAATAGGATCTCCAATGCAAGGGCTACTTGGGAAAATCAAAACACAATCATTAAAATCCTGCAGAAAGAATACTCCTCGATTTGTAATTCAAAAAATACGTTTAATCCTACATAAAAAAAAGACCTACCAAAAATTAATCCGGTAAGTCTTTTTAAATAGATGTGTTTATTTATTTTGCTACTTTCAGCTCTTTTGCTTTTTCCTGCCAATGATTACTCAAATCATCGTAATCAACGGGATGTGCGGGCTTTTGATTGATTAATCTGCCCGATTCGAAGGCTCTGACGAGTATGGTTTCGATCAAATAATCTTCGTTTACTTCATAGGGTTTGTACTCTCTTTTTAGGCTGATATCGAATAAATTAGCTGTCGTATTGGATACAAATGCTTTGAAACCGCTTTTTAAATTCTTGATAAGGTCAAAGGTCGTAGTTCCGGTTTGGCGATGAACCAGTTTTACGAGTATTTGTCCTTGTTTTCTGGAAAGTTTTTTAAGACGGTCTTCAAATTCATTGTTAAGGTAATCCTCAACGATTTTGAAATACTTTTTCTTTTCGCGATTTGTTTTTAAACGTGCCATTCCCTGATTTAAGGCAGTAAGCCTGTCTGCGGTTGTTTTGGCATAAGGATAGGTTTTATAAACCCGATTCTGCAGAATAAGAAATTGCTTTTGTGCCTCGGGATCCAGCTTCTCTTTAGAAATTATAATCTCCGGCAATTCGATAGTATCATTTAAGATGGTATCCTGTTCGGTCAATATATAGCCCATTTCCTGATTCTCTTTAGGGGTAACCTGGGCTTGACTTTTAAAACTAATCAATATAAAAAATAAAATAAAGTAGGTAAATCTCATGGAGTCATAATTTAAATGTAAAATTATATATTTATATACAACTCTAATACCAAATTTATAAATTAGCGCAAAAATTTTTCTATGAGCACAAAATCTATCTTAAAAGATACCTCTATAGCTTTTCTTGAAAGCTACCTTAATAATGCCTCACCTACCGGTTACGAAAGCGAAGGCCAAAAACTTTGGATGGATTATCTGAAACCTTATGTAGACACCTTTATTACTGATACCTATGGTACAGCCGTTGGAGTTATCAATCCCGATGCTCCTTTTAAAGTGGTTATTGAAGGACATGCAGATGAAATTTCATGGTATGTAAACTATATTACTGATGACGGATTACTATATGTGATCAGAAATGGTGGTTCTGATCACCAAATCGCTCCCTCAAAAAGAGTGCATATTCACACTAAAAAAGGAATTGTAAAAGGGGTTTTCGGATGGCCGGCCATTCATACCCGATTACGTGATAAAGAAGAGACGCCAAAAATCAGCAATATTTTTATCGATTTAGGTTGTGAGACCAAAGAACAGGTCGAAGCAATGGGAGTTCATGTGGGCTGTGTAATTACCTATCCGGATGAATTTATGATTCTGAACGAAAACAAATTTGTGTGTCGTGCCATCGACAACAGAATGGGTGGTTTTATGATCGCCGAAGTAGCCCGTTTGCTTCATGAAAACAAAAAAGAACTTCCTTTTGGTTTGTATATCGTAAACTCCGTTCAGGAAGAAATTGGTCTTCGTGGTGCTGAAATGATTGCACAAACGATTAAACCTAATGTAGCCATAGTTACTGATGTTTGCCATGATACGACAACTCCTATGATTGACAAAAAAGTAGAAGGTGATCTAAAAATGGGGAAAGGTCCTGTAATTGCTTATGCTCCTGCAGTACAAAATAAATTACGCGATTTAATTGTGGATACTGCTGAGGAAAACAAAATCCCATTCCAGCGTCATGCCTCTTCGCGCGCTACAGGAACCGATACAGATGCCTTTGCATACAGCAATGGTGGTGTCGCATCTGCTTTGATTTCATTACCTTTACGTTATATGCATACCACGGTGGAAATGGTACACAGAGAAGATGTTGAAAATGTGATTCAGTTGATTTATGAATCTATATTGAAAATCGAAAACAACGAAACGTTTTCGTATTTCAAATAAGGGATGTAAAAAAAATGGCACGCGGATTTGGCGGATTAAGCGGATTTGGCGGATTTTTTATCAGTTCTTTTGTTAGAATCTGCTAATTCAGCGTGATAAAAATTAAAGCAATTCAAAGACGCAAGATAAAAATAGCACGCAGATTTAGCAGATTAGGCAGATTTTCGCCAAAGCAATGATAAAAAATCCCCTAAATCTGCTAAATCTGCGTGAAAAAAAAGATAGAATTAAATTAATCCCCACAGATCAAATCATTTCAATCCTATTAATCTGTGGCAAAAAAATTAGACACGAATTGCACAAATTAAATTAATTAATTCGCGCCAATTCGTGAAATTCGTGGCAAAAAATATTTTTAGAACTCAATCACAAATAGATAAAAACACATCGTTTTAAACTTCTATTTGAGACTCATAAAACATTGGTTCGGTTATTCGATACAAACATCGGATAACCGAATTAACCAATATAAAAAGAACATGAAAATTTTACTACTCGAAGATGATTTTACTTTATCAAAAGAAATCTCAACATTCTTTGCCTCAAAAGAATTCGAGTGTTTTCCCTATTACGACGGCTCCTTATTATTAAAAAAGTATCTTCCTAACGAATACGACTTAATAATTCTGGACATCAATGTACCCGGAACAACGGGAATAGACGTTTGCAAAGGCATTCGCGAAGTCGACAAAAAAACGCCTATAATTATGCTGACTGCTTTTAGCGAAATCGAAGACAAACTGGCTTCTTTTGACAATGGCGCCGATGATTATCTGGTAAAACCGTTTCATTTTGAAGAACTATATGCCCGAATAACTTCGCTTTTAAGACGAAAGGACATTCCGCAACAAACCGAAAAAAAGATTCTTATTAAGGATCTGGAAATTCAGGAAGAAGAAATGAAAGTCTTTCGCTCCGGCGAAGAAATAAAACTAACCCCAAAAGAGTTTAAACTCATTTTAATTTTGGCTCATGCTAAAGGAAAAGTACTGTCTAAACAATTTATTGCCGAAAAACTTTGGGACTATCACATCGAAACCAATCAAAATACTATTGAAGTTTACATTAATTTTTTAAGAAAAAAAATTGATAAAGACCACGAAACAAAACTCATTCGTACCAAAATTGGCTACGGATATTATTTAAGTGACCAGGAATGACATTAAAAAATCGAATATCGCTATTAGTCAGTTTGCTGTTTACCATCCTTTTTGGTTTAGCTTCGACCGTGATATTCATTTTATATTCCAATTACAGAAAAGAAGAATTCCGCGACCGGTTAGAAATTAAGGCTTTATCAAACATTAAACTTCTGGTAAACGTCAAGCAAGTCGACAATCAATTGCTTAAAATTATCGATCAGAACTCCATCAATAAGTTATACGACGAAAAAACGCTGGTTTTTGATTCTAACTACAAATTAATCTATAGCAGTATTGATGATGCTAAAATAAAATGGTCAGTTGATGATCTGAAGTATTTAAAAAAGAACAAAACCTTTTTTAAACAACAAGGTGATTATGAAGTATACGGCGTTTTTTACGATACCAACGACCGTGATTTTTATGCGCTGATCTCGGCGACGGACAATTTTGGTAAAAAGAAATTGCTTTTTCTGCGATATACCTTAATTGTATCGTATCTTTTCTTTACCTGTCTGTGTTGGATTATCACTTCTTTTACCGTAAAAAAACTGATGAATCCTCTGAATTCCTTTCATCAAAAAATAAAAAATATAAACGAGAACAATCTCGATACCCGTATTGAGTCTAAAAGCAATAAAAACGAAATTGATCTGATTGCCAACGAATTCAATTTCATGATGGACCGAATTGAAGTCTCCTATCAAAAACAGAAAGAATTCACGGCAAACGCTTCGCATGAACTCAGAACTCCACTGTCCAGAATTACTTCGCAAATCGAAAATGCCGTTGCAGATCCTAAAACGAGTGTTGAAAATAAATCCTTTTTAACCAATATATTAGCGGACGTAAATCAATTAACGGAACTGATTAATTCCTTATTGATTTTGTCTAAAGTAGATACCAACAGAGGCGAAAATACAGAAATACATCGCATGGATGAAATCCTCTTTTCTGCTATTGAAAATCTGAATAAAAGTTTTCCCGATTTTGTAATTCTATTTGAAATTGAAGAAAATGAAAACCTCGATACCGCTTTAGAAATAAAAGGAAATAAAAACCTACTGGAAATTGCCTTGAGCAATGTTCTCAAAAATGCCTGTGTTTACTCCGACAACAAACAGGCAACAGTTAAAATTAGTGCAGACGACCATCATTTAATTCTCTCTGTTTCTAATACCGGAATTACCTTAAGCGAAGAAGAGCAAAAAAACCTTTTTCAGCCTTTTATGCGCGGCCAAAATTCAAAAGGAACAACCGGATTTGGCCTTGGACTGAGAATTGTTCAACGAATCCTCACGCTACACAAAGCAACCATAAACTACTCAGTATCACATATTAACACGAATTTATTTCGGTTAACTTTTCATTTGTAAGTAATTTTAAGCTATTTTTAAGGTAGATTTTAAGGTATCTTAAAGTCTGTCGATAGCATATTTGTACAAACTAAAAATGATACAATGAAAAAGTTATTTGCATTACTCCTATTCGCAATGCTTAATCAGGCTGCAATGGCTCAAAAAACGGTCACCCTTCAAGACTGTGAGGCTCAATTTTTAAAAAAGAACCTCTTGTTACTGGCTTCTCAATACAATATTGATGCATCAAAAGCCATGACTATTCAAGCCCGAATTTGGGATAACCCCACTCTTACAGCTGAATTGAATGCTTATAACCCGGAACGGAATCAGTATTTTGATATTGGAAAAGAAGGGCAAAAGGCTTTTGGAATCGAACAACTCATCTATTTAGGCGGAAAAAAACGCAATGAAGTAAAATTGGCTAAAACCAATGAACAACTGGCAGAACTTCAATTTAACGATCTTCTGCGAACATTAAAACTTCAATTACGCAAAAGTTTTTATACTGTTTATTTCAACATCAAGAATCTGGAAACCACAGACAAACAAGTCGTTCATCTGGAAGATTTGATCAATTCTTATACTATTCAGGCTCAAAAAGGCAATGTTCCTTTAAAAGATGTTGTTCGCTTGCAATCTCTTTTTCTAAATTTTAAAAATGCAAGAATGGAAACTGTAAATGATAACATTGACGAACAGGCTAACTTAAAATTATTATTAAATGAAACTGAAAATGTAATTCCTGTAGTTTCCAAAGAAGAATTTGATAAGTATCTTAAAACGATTGACTTCGATTTAAAGAAATTCGAAACCGATGCCATTGCCAATCGACCGGACTATCAGGCCAAACAAAAAGAAATTGATGCCAACGAAATAAATGTAAAATGGCAAAAATCACTGTCGATTCCTGACCTTACTCTGGGAGCCAACTACGATCAGCGCAGTGGTGCTTTTAACAAAGAAAGTAACTTGACCATTGGGATTCCACTCCCTCTTTGGAACAAAAACAAAGGAAATATCAAATACGCACAGACGATTCTGGAACAATCCAAAATTGACAAACAAAATTTTGAATTGCAATTACAAACCGAAATCACATCGGCCTGGACCAAGTGGGACGAATCACGAAAAAATTACAGTGTGATAAAACCAACAGTGAATGCTGACTTTGAAGCGGTTTACAATGGAATCCTGGCCAATTTTCAAAAACGAAACATCAGTATTTTAGAATTTACCGATTTTATGGAAAGTTACAATCAGGCCACTATTCAGGTAAACGAAATAAAGAAAAAAGTAGCCCTTTCCGGTGAAGAATTAAATAGTACAATCAATAAAGACTTATTCTAAAACAAACTAAAGATGAAACATAAACTAATTATAGGAATTGCGATTGTAAGTTTATCCATAACCGGCTGCAAAAAAGAAGTTGAAAATCCCGATACCAATACTTCTTTTGTACTAAGCGATGCCATGCTAAAAACAACCACTACTGCACCGGCAGAAAAACAGCCCGTAAAAAATGTATTGAGTTTTTATGGCAAAATTACGGCCGACAACAACAAAATGATTGACGTTTACCCGCTTGTTGGCGGAAGTGTATTAAAAGTGAATGTTGAACTTGGAGACTATGTAAAAAAGGGACAAGTTTTAGCCTCGATAAAAAGTACCGATGTTGCCGACTTCGAAAAACAGGCTATAGATGCCAAAAATGATTTATTGGTAGCAAAAAACGGCCTGAAAGTAGCTCAGGAATTATATGACGGCAAATTAAACTCGGAGAGTGATGTCTTACAGGCAAAATCGGAAGTAAATAAAGCGCAATCACAGGTCAGTAAAATTCAGGAAACCTATAAAATTTACAATATCAAAGCCGGTTCTATCTATGAAGTAACAGCACCAATAAGCGGTTTTATCATTCAAAAAAGCATCAATCAGGACATGCTTTTGAGAAATGATCGTACTGAAAACATTTTTGATATCGCCGAAATTAGCGAAGTATGGGCCATGGCTAACATTAACGAAATTGACATCAATAAAGTAAAACTGGGCACTGCAGCTGCTGTAACTACGCTAAGTTATCCCGATCAGGTTTTTAAAGGAAAAGTAGACAAGATCTATAATGTGATCGATCCTGAAACCAAAGCCATGCAGGCACGTATAAAATTAAGTAATCCGGGGTACTTATTAAAACCGGATATGAATGCCAGCATAAAATTATCCTTCGACGAAAAGGAGTCTATGATAGCCGTACCAAGTAAAGCAATCGTTTTTGATAAGAGTAAAAACTTTGTTGTGATTTTTAAAGACCGTAACAATATTGAAACCAGAAAAGTGGACGTGTACAGAGTAGTTGGTGACGTAACCTATATTTCGAGCGGACTAAAAGAAAATGAGAAGGTCATCACCAACAATCAGTTGTTTATATACGGTGCCTTAAACAATTAACCAAATTAGCAGGAAAGAGATTCAATACGTAGTTAGAGTCTAAAAATAGGAAATCTGGATACTGATTTAACTCCTTTTCTAATTTCTAAGACCTATTCTATACTTTCTCCGATTATCAATTTGTACTAAATCCGGCCTGTATTAAAGACAGTAGACCTGCTCAATTATTCGTCTTGCGTTTTCATACCAAATTCTAAAGCGAATTAAAACATAAAATTCATCATTAAAAATACTTTTTAAAATGAACAAATTCATAAAAAACATTATTGCTTTCTCGCTTAAGAACAAAGCATTTACCTTCTTTTGGGTGGGATTACTGGCCGTTGCAGGATTTATTTCTTTCAAAACCATGCCTATTGATGCTTTTCCTGATGTAACCAATACACAGATCATTATCATCACACAATGGAACGGGAAAAGTGCTGAGGAAGTGGAACGTTTTGTTACTTCTCCTATCGAAATTTCGATGAACTCGGTACAAAAGAAGACCAGTGTCCGCAGTATTACCATGTTTGGTTTATCGGTTATCAAAATCATTTTTGATGATGGTGTCGATGATACTTTTGCCCGTTTTCAGGTTAACAATCTCCTTAAAAATGTGTCATTACCCGATGATGTCGAACCGGACGTTCAGCCTCCATACGGTCCAACAGGAGAAATTTTCAGATACATTATAAAAAGTAAAAGCAGAGACAGCAGGGAATTATTAACCTATCAAAACTGGGTGATCGACAAACAACTGCGCTCCCTTCCCGGTGTTGCCGATCTAAATGTATTTGGAGGGCAGACTAAAACTTATGAAGTAGCCGTTGATCCGATAAAATTAGCCAAATACAACATTACTCCTCTTCAGGTTTATAATGCAGTCAATGCAGGAAATCTAAATGTTGGTGGTGATGTAATCGAAAAAAACGGACAGGCGTTTGTAGTTCGTGGTGTAGGCTTATTAAAATCTATTCCGGATATTGAAAATATTATTGTTGACGATGCAGGAGGAAATCCAATTTTGGTTAAAAACTTAGCGGCAGTAAATGAAAGTTCGATGCCAAGAGTCGGACAAACCGGAATCGGGGATAATGATGATGCGGTTGAAGGAATTATTGTAATGCGTAAAGGGGAGAATCCTCAGGAAACTCTGGCACTCATCAAAGCCAAAATAAAGGATCTTAACGACAATATCCTTCCAAAAGACATTACATTAGAAACGTTTTATGATCGTGATAATCTGATGAATTTCACCACCGAAACGGTAATGCACAACTTATTTGAAGGTATTATTCTGGTTACTTGTGTCGTCTTTCTTTTTATGGCCGACTGGAGAACTACCTTTACCGTTTCTATCGTTATTCCGCTGTCGCTGTTGTTTGCGTTTTTATGCCTCAAAATGATGGGAATGAGTGCTAATTTATTGAGTTTAGGAGCCGTCGATTTTGGAATTATCATTGATGGTGCCGTGGTAATGGTTGAAGGATTGTTTGTTGTTTTAGACCGTCGGGCGCATCAATTAGGCATGACTGCTTTTAATAAAATAGCGAAAGGCAGTCTGATTAAAAGAACCGGAACCGAAATGGGGAAAGCAATCTTCTTTTCTAAACTAATCATTATTACCGCTTTACTACCTATTTTCTCCTTTCAGAAAGTAGAAGGGAAAATGTTCTCTCCCCTTGCCTATACCTTAGGATTTGCTTTAATGGGAGCTTTAATTTTTACTTTGACATTGGTACCGGTCTTATCCCATATCCTTTTAAATAAAAATGTAAAAGAGAAGCACAATCCGTTTGTCAACTTTTGGGACCGGATAGTAGGTAAAGGTTTTGCCTGGACCTTCAAACACAAAGCCAAAACACTAATCGCTTCAATCGTTTTATTGGCAACCGTTTTCTTTTCTGCAACTTTTCTTGGAACTGAATTTTTGCCTCAATTAAATGAAGGCGCCTTATGGGTAACCGCAGAATTACCAATGAGTACTTCTCTTCCCGAAAGTGTGAAAACAGCTGCTATGATCCGAAAAGACCTCGAAAGCTTTCCCGAAGTAAAAAAAGTGCTGTCACAAACCGGAAGAAGTAATGATGGAACCGATCCAAACGGTTTTGGGTTTATTCAGCTTCAGGTTGATCTAAAACCAAAAGCAGAATGGACGCGAAAAATTACGATGGACGATCTGATCAATCAAATGGATCAAAAATTAAAAGTCCATCAGGGCATTACCTATAATTATTCACAACCCGTTATTGATAATGTAGCTGAATCTGTAGCAGGATTTAAAGCTTCTAATGCCGTAAAAATATACGGTGATGATCTTAACAAACTCGATGAATTGGCCAATGAAGTATTGGCCCAAATTAAAAACATTCCCGGTATAAAAGATGCCGGAATACTTCGAAATGTGGGACAACCTGAGATCAGTGTTATTCTGGACAGAGAAAAAATGGCAGCCTACGGTGTTACTTTGAGCGATGCCCAAGCGGTACTTGAACTTGCTTTTGGAGGAAAAACAGCTACAGAAAAATACGAAGACGAGAAAAAATTTGACGTGAGAGTTCGTTTTTCTCAAGAATACAGAAAAGACGAAAAAGATTTGGAAGAAATAAAAGTACCGACGATTAGTGGTATTAAAATTCCTTTAAAAGAAATCTCAGATATCAAGACCATTACAGGCCCGGCTTTCATATACAGAGACAATACCAAACGTTTTATCGGGGTTAAATTCTCTGTTCGTGATCGTGATTTAGGAAGTACCATTGCCGAAGCACAGAAAAAAGTAGACAAAATGAAACTACCACAAGGTTATACTACCGGATGGACGGGAGAATTTGAAAATCAGGTGCGTGCCAGTGCACGTTTAGCACAAGTTGTTCCCATAAGTTTAATCGGAATATTTGTCTTGTTATTTATCCTTTTTGGAAATATTAAAGACTCCTTACTTGTTTTAGCTAATGTTCCTTTTGCTATTATCGGTGGTATTATTGCTTTGCATCTTACCCGTATGAACTTCGGAATCTCGGCTGGTGTTGGTTTTATTGCTTTGCTTGGAATTTGTATTCAGAATGGCGTTATTCTGATCTCGGAATTCCATCATAATCTAAAGGCGAAGTTTAGCCTCGAGGAATCTATTTTTATGGGGGTAAAAGCACGAACAAGAGCCGTTGTAATGACAGCCCTCATGGCTTCTATAGGTTTAATGCCCGCAGCTATTTCAACAGGAATTGGTTCTGAATCGCAAAAACCTTTGGCTATTGTAATTATTGGAGGACTGATCACCGCCACGATTTTAACCTTATTAGTGTTTCCGATTATCTTCTGGGTCTTTAACCGTAAAAAACACGTACCGATTGAATAAACAACTTCAAAAAAACCACTCTTTCGGAGTGTTTTTTTTTTATCTAAATCCTTCCAATATTTTTAATCTGTGGCAGATAACAAAGAGTTGTTGACTTTTACAGAATGTCTTTACGGGGCGGGAAATGCTAAAATAAAATAGCACGCAGATTTAGCGGATTTTGGCAGATTTTTTTATCATTGCTATCTGCTAAATCTGCGTGTAAAAAAAGGTCATAAAGTGCGAATTTCCAAACTTCTCGCTTTAACAGTCTCGCAAAAACGCCAAGCTGCTAAGTTTTCTCTTTTTATTTTTAAGTTTTACCCTTCTGTTTTCCACTTTTCAATTTGAGTTCCTCGAAATCTCACGGAGTCTCAAAGCTTTTTTCTACTTTCTCATTAAAACTTTGCGATTTTGCGACTCCGCGAGATTTTTACTACTCCACAGATTTTCGTATTGATTCTTTATTTCGTCAAGATGATTAACTGGTGGCTCCCGAAAGCTAATCCAAATCTAAACCTGGCCTATTTGAAGCATCAACTGAAACATTTTTGACTAGTCCTAAATAATCGATACAGATTATTAGATAAAAATATTTTAATTAAACACCTGCAAAAACGTTTTTGCAGGTGTTTTTTGTTTTATAAGTTCTCATTTCAACTTTACTTTGTTCGTGCA
>NZ_JBIPCS010000026.1:0-4949 GCF_044005985.1 Flavobacterium sp. FlaQc-49
GGTTAATGATGATTGTGGAAATACTTCTGCTATTTTCACTCAAATTATTACCATCGAAGATACTACTGCGCCAACTTGGACAACTGAGGCCGGAACGTTAAACGTTACGGTTCAATGTAGTGATGCAACAGCTTTGGCTAATGCTCAAGCTCAATTCCCAGTTGCAACTGACGCTTGTGATACAGATTTGACAAACATTGTAAAAGTAAGCGGTGCTTTTGTAGCTTCTCAAGGTTGTGCTAACGCCGGAACTTACACTAATACTTGGACGGTTAATGATGATTGTGGAAATACTTCTGCTATTTTCACTCAAATTATTACCATCGAAGATACTACTGCGCCAACTTGGACAACTGAGGCCGGAACGTTAAACGTTACGGTTCAATGTAGTGATGCAGCAGCTTTAGCTAATGCTCAAGCTCAATTCCCAGTAGCTACTGATGCTTGTGATACTGATGTCACAAACATTGTAAAAGTAAGCGGTGCTTTTGTAGCTTCTCAAGGTTGTGCTAACGCCGGAACATATACTAATACTTGGACTGTTAATGACGATTGCGGAAATACTTCTGCTATTTTCACACAAATCATTACCATCGAAGATACGACTGCTCCTACTTGGTCAACTCAAGCCGGAACATTAAATACTACTGTTCAATGTAGTGATGCAACAGCTTTGGCTAATGCTCAAGCTCAATTCCCAGTAGCTACTGATGCTTGTGATACAGATGTGACCAACATTGTAAAAGTAAGTGGTGCTTTTGTTGCCTCTCAAGGTTGCGCTAACGCCGGAACTTATACTAATACTTGGACGGTTAATGACGATTGTGGAAATACTTCTGCTATTTTCACACAAATCATTACTATCGAAGATACTACTGCTCCAACTTGGTCTACTCAAGGGGGAACATTAAATACTACTGTTCAATGTAGCGATGCAACAGCTTTAGCTAATGCTCAAGCACAATTCCCAGTTGCAACGGATAGCTGTGATACTGATGTGACCAACATTGTAAAAGTAAGCGGTGCTTTTGTTGCTTCTCAAGGTTGCGCTAACGCTGGAACTTATACTAATACTTGGACGGTTAATGATGATTGCGGAAATACTTCTGATGTTTTCACGCAAATCATTACCATCGAAGATACTACTGCTCCAACTTGGTCAACTCAAGGGGGAACATTAAATACAACGGTTCAATGTAGCAATGCAGCAGCTTTGGCTAATGCTCAAGCTCAATTCCCAGTGGCTGCTGACGCTTGTGATACGGATGTGACAAACATTGTAAAAGTAAGCGGTGCTTTTGTAGCTTCTCAAGGTTGTACTAACGCCGGAACATATACTAATACTTGGACGGTTAATGACGATTGTGGAAATACTTCTGATGTTTTCACGCAAATCATTACTATCGAAGATACTACTGCTCCTACTTGGTCAACTCAAGGGGGAACATTAGATGTTACTTTACAATGTAGCGATAATGACGGATTGACAACCGCTCAAAACCAAGCTCCAATTGCAACAGATAATTGTGATGGAACTATAACTTATACTAAAGTAACTGGTCAATTACAAAAAGGTAGCTGTGGAAGTACTGGTACTTACACCAACACCTGGACTGCAACTGATACTTGCAATAATACCTCAACTGTCTTTACTCAGGTAATTACCGTTCAGGATACTGCAATTCCAACTTGGATTACTCAGGCTGGAACATTAGACACTACTGTTCAATGTAGTGATGCTGCAGCATTAACTGCTGCTCAAAATCAAGCTCCTGCAGCTACAGCCAATTGTTCAATTGTAACTTATACCAAAACAAGTGGTTCTTTTATTGCCTCTGAAGGTTGCGCTAATGCTGGAACTTATACCAACTCTTGGGTTGCAAAAGATGATTGCGGAAACGTTACGGATGCCTTTATTCAAGTAATTACTATTGAAGATACAACTGCTCCAACTTGGACAACTGAGGCCGAAACATTAAACGTGACTGTTCAATGTAGTGATGTAACAGCTTTAAATGCTGCTCAAGCTCAATTCCCTATTGCGGCTGATGCTTGTGATGGTGATGTTTCTAATATCGTGAAAACAAGTGGTGCTTTTGTAGCCTCTGAAGGTTGCGCAAATGCAGGAACTTATACTAATACTTGGACTGTTAAAGATGATTGTGGAAATACTTCTGATACCTTCACGCAAATCATTACCATCGAAGATACTACTGCACCAACTTGGTCAACTCAAGCCGGAACATTAAACGTTACTGTTCAATGTAGCGATGCAACAGCTTTGACTACTGCTCAAACACAATTCCCAGTTGCTACTGACTCTTGTGATGGTGATGTTTCTAATATCGTGAAAACAAGTGGTGCTTTTGTAGCTTCTGAAACTTGTGCAAATGCAGGAACTTATACTAACACTTGGACTGTAAAAGATGATTGTGGAAATACTTCTGATATTTACACGCAAGTGATTACAATCGAAGATACCACTGCTCCAACTTGGACAACTCAGCCTGGAACATTAAACGTTACTGTTCAATGTAGCGATGCAACGGCTTTAACTACTGCTCAAACACAATTCCCGGTTGCTACTGATTCTTGTGATGGTGATGTTTCTAATATCGTAAAAACAAGTGGTGCTTTTGTAGCCTCTGAAGGTTGCGCTAACGCTGGAACTTATACTAACACTTGGACCGTTAAAGATGATTGTGGAAATACTTCTGCTATTTACACTCAAGTGATTACAATTGAAGATACCACTGCTCCAACTTGGACAACTGAGGCCGGAACATTAAACGTTACTGTTCAATGTAGTGATGCAACAGCTTTGACTACTGCTCAAACACAATTCCCCGTTGCTACTGACTCTTGTGATGGTGATGTTTCTAATATCGTGAAAACAAGTGGTGCTTTTGTAGCCTCTGAAGGTTGCGCTAACGCTGGAACTTATACCAATACTTGGACTGTAAAAGATGATTGTGGAAATACTTCAGATACTTTCACGCAAGTGATTACAATCGAAGATACCACTGCGCCAACTTGGACAACTCAGCCTGGAACATTAAACGTTACTGTTCAATGTAGCGATGCAACAGCTTTGACTACTGCTCAAACACAATTCCCGGTTGCAACTGATAGCTGTGATGGTGATGTTTCTAATATCGTGAAAACAAGTGGTGCTTTTGTAGCCTCTGAAACTTGTGCAAATGCAGGAACATATACTAATACTTGGACTGTAAAAGATGATTGTGGAAATACTTCAGATGTTTTCACACAAGTAATTACAATCGAAGATACCACTGCTCCAACTTGGACAACTCAGCCTGGAACATTAAACGTTACTGTTCAATGTAGCGATACTGATGGATTGACAGCTGCTCAAAACCAAGCTCCAATTGCAACAGATAATTGCGATGGAACTATAACTTATACTAAAGTAACCGGTCAATTACAAAAAGGAAGTTGTGGAAGTACTGGTACTTACACCAACACCTGGACTGCAACCGATACTTGCAATAATACCTCAACTGTCTTTACTCAGGTAATTACCGTTCAGGATACCGCAATACCAACTTGGATTACTCAGGCTGGAACATTAAACACTACTGTTCAATGTAGTGATGCTGCAGGATTAACTGCTGCTCAAAATCAAGCTCCTGCAGCTACAGCCAATTGTTCAGTTGTAACTTATACCAAAACAAGTGGCACTTTTGTTGCCTCTGAAGGTTGTGCTAACGCTGGAACGTATACCAACTCTTGGATTGCAAAAGATGATTGTGGAAACGTTACGGATGCTTTCACTCAAGTAATTACAATTGAAGATACCACTGCCCCAACTTGGACAACTGAGGCCGGAACATTAAATGTAACTGTTCAATGTAGCGATGCAACAGCTTTAACTACTGCTCAAACACAATTCCCGGTTGCTACTGATTCTTGTGATGGTGATGTTTCGAATATCGTAAAAACCAGCGGTGCTTTTGTGGCCTCTGAAGGTTGTGCAAATGCAGGAACTTATACTAACACTTGGACTGTAAAAGATGATTGTGGAAATACTTCTGATACTTTCACTCAAATCATTACTATCGAAGATACTACTGCTCCAACATGGACAACTCAAACCGGAACATTAAACGTAACTGTTCAATGTAGCGATGCAACAGCTTTGACTACTGCTCAAACACAATTCCCGGTTGCTACTGACTCTTGTGATGGTGATGTTTCTAATATCGTAAAAACCAGCGGTGCTTTTGTAGCTTCTGAAGGTTGCGCTAACGCTGGAACTTATACTAATACTTGGACTGTTAAAGATGATTGTGGTAACACTTCTGATGTTTACACTCAAATTATTACAATCGAAGATACCACTGCTCCAACTTGGACAACTGAGGCCGGAACATTAAACGTAACTGTTCAATGTAGTGATGCAACAGCTTTAAATACTGCTCAAACACAATTCCCGGTTGCGACTGATTCTTGTGATGGTGATGTTTCGAATATCGTAAAAACCAGCGGTGCTTTTGTGGCCTCTGAAGGTTGTACTAATGCCGGAACTTATACTAACACTTGGACTGTTAAAGATGATTGTGGTAACACTTCTGATGTTTACACTCAAGTGATTACTATTGAAGATACCACTGCCCCAACTTGGACAACTGAGGCCGGAACATTAAACGTAACTGTTCAGTGTAGTGATGCAACAGCTTTGACTACCGCTCAAACACAATTCCCGGTTGCTACTGATTCTTGTGATGGTGATGTTTCTAATATCGTGAAAACAAGTGGTGCTTTTGTAGCCTCTGAAGGTTGCGCTAACGCCGGAACTTATACTAACACTTGGACTGTTAAAGACGATTGTGGTAATACTTCTGATACTTTCACGCAAGTGATTACAATTGAAGATACCAGTAAACCAATATTTACCGGAGATCTTCCAAAAGATAGTACTGTTTCTT
>NZ_JBIPCS010000029.1:0-1412 GCF_044005985.1 Flavobacterium sp. FlaQc-49
TGTCTTGTCCTGAAATAGGTTTACACAAAAGTGTAACAAAATGGAACGATATACAAAAATATCAACCTCAAAATGGCAATCTAAATACAGTGAAGAATTTAAGAGATTTGTCTGTAATGAATTTTTAACTGGTACTTTGACAAGAAGAGAAGTGGAAGACAAATATAATATTGGTCATTCCAGAATTACTTATTGGTTAAAAAAACTTGGATTTGATTATTCTAAGCCTAGTATTGTAGCTTTACCTAGTATGAAAAATCAAAGAACCAAATTACTGATAACCAAGGAAGAAGATTCTTTATTGCATTTAAAAAAAGAACTCGAAGAAGCTCGACTTTTAGTAGAAACCTATCGTAGAATGATAGCTATAGCCGAACAGGAATTTAAAATTAAGATTGTAAAAAAGTCCAATACCAAGTGATTCAGGAGATGAAACATAATTATCCCAAAGTTAGTTTAGGCAAGTTTTGCCGATTACTTGGCGTTACTCGGCAATCATATTATCAACATTTTTGGCACCAAGAACAGCTTGTTCTTGAAGATGAACTTGTTATTTCTGAAGTATTAAGAATCAGAAAAAACCATCGACATATGGGAGGTAGAAAGTTATATGAACTACTTCAACCCTTTCTTTTAGAACATCAAATAAAAATGGGTAGAGATAGATTATTTGATGTTTTATCGGTTAATTATCTTTTAGTTAGGCGTAGAAAAAAACAAACCATTACTACCAATTCATTCCATAGATTTAAAAAGTATCCAAATCTTATTAGAGATTTTATCCCTAGTACTCCAAATCAATTATGGGTAAGCGATATAACTTACTGGAAAATTAAAGATGATTTTCTATATATCAGTTTTATTACAGATGCCTATTCAAAAAAAATAGTTGGTTATCATTTAGGAGATAGTTTGCAAACATCTGAAACAATTCAAGCCTTAGAAATGGCAATTTCAAGTAATGCAAATGAAAAAAAAGGACTACAATTGATACATCATTCCGATAGAGGAACCCAATATTGTAGTAATGAATATATAAAACTTCTAGAAAATAACAATATTGGAATTAGTATGACCGAAAATGGAGATCCTTTGGAAAATGCTATTGCAGAAAGAGTCAATGGCATAATAAAAGAAGAGTATTTAAATGATTATCAAGTGGATAATTTAGAAGAGGCTAAAGAATTATTGAAAGCAGTTATTCAATTATACAATAATGAACGACCTCATATGAGTATAGGCAATTTAACTCCAAATCTAGTACATCAAAACAACATAAAAACAGAAAAATTATGGAAGAACTATTATCTAAAAAGTCCTATTATTGTAAACCAATAACAGGACTAAAAATGAATTGTAAATCTATTTTAGGATTAAGGATAAATATGTAAACTTATTTTAGGACGAGACAT
>NZ_JBIPCS010000030.1:0-1389 GCF_044005985.1 Flavobacterium sp. FlaQc-49
TGTCTTGTCCTGAAATAGCGATACACAAAAAGTGTCATTATGGAAAACCATCAGGAATTACGCTATGTAAAGCGTACCCAAAAAGACTACAGTATGTCTTTTAAATTACAAATTGTTCAAGAAATAGAACAGGGAAAAACCTCAATTTCTCAAGTTAGGAAAGATTATGCTATTCAATCTCGTTCAACAATCGTTCAATGGCTGAGAAAATTCGGTAACTTTGATTGGGACAATCAAACACCTTGCATTATGTCAAAATCTCCAGAACAAAAAATAATGGAACTTGAAGCAAAAGTGAAGTTATTAGAAAAACAAAAATCTTTTTTAGAACAGCAAGCTTTTGTTGCTGATAAGAAAGCTATTATTTTTGATATGATGATTGATATAGCAGAAAAAGAATATCAAATTGACATCCGAAAAAACTCACCACCCGAACAATCGACTATTTTAAAGAAGAACATCAACAAACGATAAAGTTTGCCTGTACTTTGTTCGGGATAGACAGACAGGTTTATTATCGAAAAATAAAAGCAAGACAGCTTAAACACAATAAAGCATCGATAGTTGTTTCTGTTGTTCAAGAAATTAGACAATCTATGCCCAGGATCGGATCAAAGAAGCTGTATTATCTTTTAAAGAATCAACTAAAACCATTAAAAATAGGCAGAGATAAGTTTATAGCTATACTCAGAGCCAACCATCTCTTAATTACAGCGAAACGTTCCTATCATATAACAACTAATTCTCATCATCGATTTAGAAAGCATCAAAATCAAATATTAGATTTACAAATACAAAGGCCTGAACAGGTCTGGGTCTCAGATATAACTTATATTGGAAAAAGAGAAAAGCCATGCTATTTAAGTTTAATTACTGATGCCTATTCTAAAAAAATAGTAGGTTTTAATGTGGCTGATAATATGAGTACTCTAAGTAGTGTAATAGCTTTGAAAAATGCAATAAAACAACGTCAGAACAGGGAAAAATCATTAATACATCATTCAGACAGAGGATTGCAGTATTGTGCAGATGAGTATCAAAAAGTGTTAAAGAAAAATAATATAAAATGCAGTATGACACAAAACTCTGATCCGTATGAAAATGCAGTAGCAGAAAGGGTAAATGGTATTTTGAAACAAGAATTTAATATTGATAAGTTTAATAAAGAACTTTCCGTAATGAAGATCTTAGTAAAAAATGCGGTTAGTATTTATAACAACAAAAGACCCCATTATTCTAATTATATGCTAACGCCGAATCAAATGCACGAACAAAGTAAAGTTGAAATGAGAACTTATAAAACAAAAAACACCTGCAAAAACGTTTTTGCAGGTGTTTAATTAAAATATTTTTATCTAATAATCTGTATCGATTATTTAGGACTAGTCA
>NZ_JBIPCS010000031.1:0-1368 GCF_044005985.1 Flavobacterium sp. FlaQc-49
GGGTAAAAATCTAATTTCAATCTTTGAAAGAACTCCGGGGTTAAGTTCAAAACGAATGAAGTGCTAAAGAATTGGATGTGGAAATTTAGTTTATTTACAGAATATGCATCCCGTTTGTCCTTTCGGCCTAGGAAATCCGAGCGAAAGCGAATAGGTGAAGTAAATCTCAGCAAGAAATTCCATAAAACAAGATAAGAAAATGAAGATTTATCTTTTGTTGAAAAAAACAGAATTACAAGAAATAGACTTGATAAATTGATGTTGTAAAAAGGGAAGCTACAAAGAGGTGTTAAACTATATATTGAGAAATAGTATTATTTAAAATAAAAACTATGTCGGTTTCAAAGAAAGAAATTAGAGTGCTAACTAGAGCAGTCTGTCTAAATTTTCACAAGACTTCACTTCTTTTGAATTTGATCTGAAATCTTAATTTTTAAAATATAATATTTTTATAAGAAAAAATGCTCTAATTGGGTTTGATGACTTATTGTCTTCAATTGTGTCTTTTTATAAGATGTTGTCTAGGTTGAAGACTAGGTAAGGGTGGGTAATTTTACAAATTTAAAGTTGTAGGAAAAAAAGCTGATTTGTATGAGCTTTTACTTGAGTATTGTAAGAGGAAGTTGGTTGTGAAAAAAGAGGCATCGAAAAGATAGGAATTTGAAAGATAAAATAGAATTTATTGCTGAAAAGGTCGATTTTTAATTAAGGTCTTAATTTTTGAAAATGTCTTGCTTATTTATTAAAGCTGTGGTATTGGAAAAAAGACGCAATAACTTAATTTTTTGTTAGGTCTTTGTTTTTATTTTTGCTTATTAAAGCCAGAACAGTTTGTGAAGGGATAGGATTGGAAGTTTTTTTTGAATGCTAAAGCTCTATAGGAACTGAAAAAAAATCAAAAGACGGCAAAAATTAAGAAATACACCTGGTAAAGGAACCTTAAAAAAGTAGTAGAGAAGTAGAAAACTCTTTAAAAAAGATACAGGATTAAGTTGTTGCAATATGAAAAACACAGCAAAAGAAAGAAAATTCCTTAAAAACACAAAAGCCTAAGTTTTGTAAAAACACCATTACCAGTAAGTTAAGAAAAAGATTGAAAAAAAGGCAAAAAAAGCAAAGTAAAAAGCTTGTAAAAGCGAATAAAGGGGCTACTTTTGCACCCGCAACAAGACAGACGTTCCCTGATAGACTGACAAGAAAAGAGGATTAATTTTTTAGAAAAGTTTGAGAAAACAAAATAAAAAAAAAAGATTCAAAAAAGCTTGTGAGATTTGAAAACGCTGCTTACCTTTGCACCCCGCAAAACACGCAAGTTCATTGAGAGATTGGTTAAGAAAAGAAGAAAATTGGAAACGAAAAGTTTCTAAA
>NZ_JBIPCS010000032.1:0-817 GCF_044005985.1 Flavobacterium sp. FlaQc-49
GTTTTTCGGTGTGCGGGTTTCTCGCCCGCATTATCGTTACTTATGCCTACATTTTCTTTTCTAACCAGTCCAGCATACCTTACGATACACCTTCAACCCTGTTAGAATGCTCCCCTACCACTTACAGCAAAACTGTAAATCCATAGCTTCGGTAATATGCTTATGCCCGATTATTATCCATGCTCGTCCGCTCGACTAGTGAGCTGTTACGCACTCTTTAAATGAATGGCTGCTTCCAAGCCAACATCCTAGCTGTCTGGGCAGACAAACCTCGTTCTTTCAACTTAGCATATATTTGGGGACCTTAGCTGATGGTCTGGGTTCTTTCCCTCTCGGACTTGGACCTTAGCACCCAAGCCCTCACTGTTATCAATCATTATATAGCATTCGGAGTTTGTCAGGAATTGGTAGGCGGTGAAGCCCCCGCATCCAATCAGTAGCTCTACCTCTATATAACTAAAATAACGCTGCACCTAAATGCATTTCGGGGAGTACGAGCTATTTCCGAGTTTGATTGGCCTTTCACCCCTACCCACAGGTCATCCGAAGACTTTTCAACGTCAACCGGTTCGGACCTCCACACTGTGTTACCAGCGCTTCATCCTGCCCATGGGTAGATCACACGGTTTCGCGTCTAACACTACTGACTAAAGCGCCCTATTCAGACTCGCTTTCGCTACGGATCCGTGACTTAACCACTTATCCTTGCCAGCAACGTTAACTCGTAGGCTCATTATGCAAAAGGCACGCCGTCACCCCACGAAAGGGCTCCGACCGCTTGTAAGCGTATGGTTTCAGGATCTATTTCACTCCGTTA
>NZ_JBIPCS010000033.1:0-776 GCF_044005985.1 Flavobacterium sp. FlaQc-49
CGCTGATCCTAAATTTATAGCAATCGCCGAAGCTGTTGGCGCAGTAATAGCAACCACCGGTTTAGTCACAACCACCGCTTGTGTATTGAAATTATAAACTTGTGGCGTAGTTGGCATTGCGAAATTCGCCAGATTGTTTGGAAAATAAGCTACTTCCCCATTCTGCCAAGAATTCATTTTTAAGCTTGTTATGTTAGTATAACCAGATAAAACTGAATTAGCATAGCTGAAATTTCCTGAAGCATCAGTAGTAGCAATAATGCTTACATAACCGTGTGTGTTGTCTGTCCAAGGTAAAATCAATTCTACTTTAGCGCCTGAAACTGGACTTGATCCGCTTTTAACACTTCCGCTGATTAAAGTTCCACCTGCAACAACTTGTTGCACAAAGTTTAATGTTTTATTAGCAGCAATAGCAGTATAAACTGTCGATGCCGGAGTAAAACTTAATCCTGTTTTTGCAGCTGTAACTGTATAATTTGACCCTGAAACTAAACTACCAAGTGTATAATTTCCACTTGCGTCTGAAGTAGTCGTTAATGTAGTTGATCCAGAAAATGCTAAAATTGTAACTCCCGAAACTGCAGTTGCTCCGTTTAATACTGATCCACTTACAGTGTAATATACTGGAGTAACCACTTGTGTAAAGTTCAACGTTTTATTTGCAGCAATTGCAGTATAAACAGTTGAAGCCGGTGTAAAACTTAAACCAGTTTTCACAGCTGTAACCGTGTAATCTAAACCTGCAACTAAATTTGCAATTGTATAATTTCCGC
>NZ_JBIPCS010000034.1:0-763 GCF_044005985.1 Flavobacterium sp. FlaQc-49
ACTGGTAACTAGGGCTAAGTCGTAACAAGGTAGCCGTACCGGAAGGTGCGGCTGGAACACCTCCTTTCTAGAGCCTAAGTGTTAGCAAGCAATTGCACGGTTAGGAAAAAAGATGCAGATCTAAATGTTTCTGAATCATGAAATTTTATTACTCTTGCTGTTAGTTCAAATAATAAATTTAAGTAAAACAGAGTCTCGTAGCTCAGCTGGTTAGAGTACTACACTGATAATGTAGGGGTCGGCAGTTCGAGTCTGCCCGGGACTACTTTTTAAGAGAATTAATTAAAAATCAAAAATTTATAATTAAAAACAACTTAAAAAGACTGAAAAGCTTAAAAAAAGGAAATTCTAGAAGTTGGAATTCACCAAAGAAATTAGAGAAGAATTAAGAAATCTAAAATCTGAATTCTACAATCTAAGATTGCAAAATGGGGGATTAGCTCAGCTGGCTAGAGCGCCTGCCTTGCACGCAGGAGGTCAACGGTTCGACTCCGTTATTCTCCACTGATTTACTATAAAAGTAGTAAATAAAAGTTCATTGACATATTGAGATAAGAAATAATAAAAAGTAGAAAGCGTTTTTTGTTATAAGTAGTAATACAGATAATAAAAAACAAAAAAAAACGGTCATAATTAATTTTATGATTGGTACAATAAGCAAAATAAGGGCGTATGGGGGATGCCTTGGCTCTCAGAGGCGATGAAAGGCGTGATAAGCTGCGAAAAGCTACGGGGACGGGCACACACCGATTGATCCGTAGAT
>NZ_JBIPCS010000035.1:0-743 GCF_044005985.1 Flavobacterium sp. FlaQc-49
ATAATCTCCTAAAACAGGTCGAGTTGATGATCCATATAAGAAATTATGCACTTGAAATTTACATTCTTCAAGAGTAGTAAGGAATACATTTGAATCCACCGGATATAATTGGTGTACGCTACTTAAATTAGCGTCCTGAACCTGAACCAGGTAGCTTCCTGTCGGAACACCTGAGAAATTGTATATACCATCTGCACCAGTGATGCGCAATAGAATTGGACCTGTTGTAGTACCTTGTGGAATTAATGTTACCGGTACGTTGGCAATAGGTGTATTGGTATCAGCATTAATAATTTGTCCGGATATTTTTACTTTGTAATCCGGTTGTGTTATTACAACGGTAGTCGTTGCTGTACAAGTTTGGTTTCCATTGTTAACTGACGATGTTGCAGTTAAGGTATAAGTACCGGCGGGTAAGTTTGTATTTCCAACAACTTCATTGTTTTGATTTCTAATTACAACTGTAGCACCAGGACTACTTGTAATCATGATAGAACCATCAGTACCACCAAGACAAGTTACGTTCGAAGCAATTCCGCTCACAGACACTTTATTTTCGACAGTAAAGGTTTGTACCAGTTCTGTTTTATTACCAGCACAATCTGTAAGGGTGTAAGTTCTGGTTAAGATATAAGCATTTCCATCACAACCACTTCCTCCGTTATTGGTATCAGTTACGGTGATTGTTACATTTGAATCACAATTATCAGAAACATTCGTTACATCTTGTGGTGTACCGGCAG
>NZ_JBIPCS010000036.1:0-657 GCF_044005985.1 Flavobacterium sp. FlaQc-49
CTTAACCACTTATCCTTGCCAGCAACGTTAACTCGTAGGCTCATTATGCAAAAGGCACGCCGTCACCCCACGAAAGGGCTCCGACCGCTTGTAAGCGTATGGTTTCAGGATCTATTTCACTCCGTTATTCACGGTTCTTTTCACCTTTCCCTCACGGTACTGGTTCACTATCGGTCTCTCAGGAGTATTTAGCCTTAGCGGATGGTCCCGCCAAATTCAGACAGGGTTTCACGTGCCCCGCCCTACTCAGGATACCACTATCTATTACACTTGTTACCTATACGAGGCTATCACTCTCTATGGCATAACTTTCCAGTCACTTCTAGTTCCTTGTGCATAAAATGTCGTGGTCCTACAACCCCAATCTTGCCGTAACAACATTGGTTTGGGCTAATCCGCGTTCGCTCGCCACTACTTACGGAATCACTTTTGTTTTCTTCTCCTCCGCCTACTTAGATGTTTCAGTTCAGCGGGTTTGCCCACCTATCGGTGTACTATGTCTTCAACATAGTGGGTTGCCCCATTCAGGTATCTACGGATCAATCGGTGTGTGCCCGTCCCCGTAGCTTTTCGCAGCTTATCACGCCTTTCATCGCCTCTGAGAGCCAAGGCATCCCCCATACGCCCTTATTTTGCTTATTGTACCAATCATAAAAT
>NZ_JBIPCS010000037.1:0-581 GCF_044005985.1 Flavobacterium sp. FlaQc-49
ACTAAAACCCCAAACTGTCAGGCTGAGCGAAGTCGAAGCCCTTTACAACTAACAAGCCTTCGACTTCGCTCAGGGTGACATAAATGCGTCTGAGAATGAAAACTGAACGCTAACAGATAAACATAGTCCCAGTCTCAGTTTTCAGTCGAAACCTGAAACCTGAAACCTCAGACTAAAACCCCCAACTGTCAGGCTGAGCGAAGTCGAAGCCCTTTACAACTAATAAGCCTTCGACTCCGCTCAGGGTGACATTAATGCGTCTGAGAATGAAAACTGAACGCTAACAGATAAACATAGTCCCAGTCTCAGTTTTCAGTCGAAACCTGAAACTTGAAACCTCAGACTAAAACCCCCAACTGTCAGGCTGAGCGAAGTCGAAGCCCTTTACAACTAACAAGCCTTCGACTTCGCTCAGGGTGACATTAATGCGCCCGAGAATGAAGACTGAGAGAAAAAATAGTCGCAGTTTTCAGTCGAAACCTGAAACTTGAAACCTCAGACTAAAACTCCAAACTGTCAGGCTGAGCGAAGTCGAAGCCCTTTACAACTAGCAAGCCTTCGACTCCGCTCAGGGTGACATC
>NZ_JBIPCS010000038.1:0-516 GCF_044005985.1 Flavobacterium sp. FlaQc-49
TTACGGCTACTGCGTCAAACGGAACAACAGATTCAAAAACATATAGTTTTACATTAACTTGTTCTGGTGCAAACTGCCCAAATCAATTACCTGTAATTACTTGGAGTTCACCATCGAATACTACTGTATACCAAAGTACTTTCCAAGTTGTGCCAATTTCGGTTACAGCGGTTGATAGTGACGGATCGGTTTCAGGTGTTACTATTACCATCAATGGTGGTACGTTCAACATGACAGCAAGTGCAAATAATACCTATACGTATAATTTTACACCTACAGCTTATCAGGATTATCCGGTTGTAATCAAAGCAACTGATAATAAATCTGCTGTAACTACATTAAACAATACGGTTAAAATTGCTCCAATAAGCACCAACAGATTTATTCCGCTTCCTCCAAAAGTTATTTTAGGATATGCGCATTCTTGGGAAAATGCCGGTGCTCCATTTTTATATTTTTCTCAAATGGTGGGAAGTAAGTTTAACGTAGTTGATTATGCTTTCGTAGAAACTGTTA
>NZ_JBIPCS010000039.1:0-371 GCF_044005985.1 Flavobacterium sp. FlaQc-49
GCTCAAAGTTTATGCCTGTCAAGTTTCCTTCGACTTCGCTCAGGAAGACATATGGCAAAAGAATCTAAAGTAAAAGAAATAAGAATAAAACCAGGGATCTTACAATGAATCAAATTCAAAAGTTGTAAAATTCTCATCTGTACTGTTTTTTTTTAACCGCAAAGTTCGTTAGGGGTTTACGTAAAGGACGCAAAGTAAATCTAAACTGAACTTACATCACTTATATGGTTTAAAAAAATAACCGAAAAGTTATATAAAACAAAAAACCCTATCCGATTTGGATAGGGTTTTTAAAAGAAAGGCGACGACATACTCTCCCACATAACTGCAGTACCATCTGCGCAGGCGGGCTTAACTACTCTGTTCGGGAT
>NZ_JBIPCS010000040.1:0-361 GCF_044005985.1 Flavobacterium sp. FlaQc-49
GGGCAGTTTGCACCAGAACAAGTTAATGTAAAACTATATGTTTTTGAATCTGTTGTTCCGTTTGACGCAGTAGCCGTAACAGTTAAGGTATGACTAAGCGAAAACTGATTTGCTACTGGTGTCCAAACCGCTGTATAAGTTCCTGAAGAATTGGTAGCATTCAAGCTTTGCCCATCTAAACTAAATGCAACAGATGAGATTGTAGTAGCATCAGCAGCACTTAATCCAACACTAGCAACAAAATTAATCGCTGATCCTAAATTTATAGCAATCGCCGAAGCTGTTGGCGCAGTAATAGCAACCACCGGTTTAGTCACAACCACCGCTTGTGTATTGAAATTATAAACTTGTGGCGTAGTTG
>NZ_JBIPCS010000041.1:0-336 GCF_044005985.1 Flavobacterium sp. FlaQc-49
TTCCTCCAAAAGTTATTTTAGGATATGCGCATTCTTGGGAAAATGCCGGTGCTCCATTTTTATATTTTTCTCAAATGGTGGGAAGTAAGTTTAACGTAGTTGATTATGCTTTCGTAGAAACTGTTAATCGTGATGGTTATACACCAGTATTAACTACAAATGATACTAGATATTTGACGAATAATGTTTTCAATAAGCAATTGTTGAAGAACGATATAAAATCCTTAAGAGATAGTGGCGTTCCTGTTATTGTTTCTATTGGAGGTCAAAATGGTCATGTTGTTTTGGACAATGTAACTCAAAAAAATATTTTTGTTAATGGTTTAAAAGCAATTA
>NZ_JBIPCS010000042.1:0-333 GCF_044005985.1 Flavobacterium sp. FlaQc-49
GAAGAATTAAGAAATCTAAAATCTGAATTCTACAATCTAAGATTGCAAAATGGGGGATTAGCTCAGCTGGCTAGAGCGCCTGCCTTGCACGCAGGAGGTCAACGGTTCGACTCCGTTATTCTCCACTATCTAAGGAAGATAGAATATAGAAAAAAGAAAATAGACTTGGTCTATACTCTTGTCTCTATGTTATTTATTCTAAAAGAAAAAGTTCATTGACATATTGAGATAAGAAATAATAAAAAGTAGAAAGCGTTTTTTGTTATAAGTAGTAATACAGATAATAAAAAACAAAAAAAAACGGTCATAATTGATTTTATGATTGGTACAATA
>NZ_JBIPCS010000043.1:0-314 GCF_044005985.1 Flavobacterium sp. FlaQc-49
CTCCAAACTGTCAGGCTGAGCGAAGTCGAAGCCCTTTACAACTAGCAAGCCTTCGACTCCGCTCAGGGTGACATCAATGTACCCGAAAATGAAAACTGAAAGAGGAAATAGTCGCAGTTTTCAGTCGAAACCTGAAACTTGAAACCTCAGACTAAAACTCCAAACTGTCAGGCTGAGCGAAGTCGAAGCCCTTTACAACTAGCAAGCCTTCGACTCCGCTCAGGGTGACATCAATGTACCCGAAAATGAAAACTGAAAGAGGAAATAGTCGCAGTTTTCAGTCGCAACTTGAAACTTGAAACTTGAAACTAAAA
>NZ_JBIPCS010000044.1:0-309 GCF_044005985.1 Flavobacterium sp. FlaQc-49
AGAGGTGAGCCCCGCCGCAATAACCACCTTAAGGTCGTTGTTACTTGAGGTAACGTACAATTAATTAAAAATTTATAATTAATAATTAAATAATTGCAACAATATCTTAACATACTGAGATAAAGAATATAAAAAAGTCCTTGACATGAGTCGAAGGGAGAAAGTTTCTTCCCCACACCAAGGTGTGGGGAAAAGGGTGTACATAAGCTTACGGATTATTAGTACTACTCGACTATGACATTACTGCCTTTACATCTATAGCCTATCAACGTGGTCATCTTCCACGATCCTTAAAAGAAATCTCATCTT
>NZ_JBIPCS010000045.1:0-287 GCF_044005985.1 Flavobacterium sp. FlaQc-49
ATGAGATTTCTTTTAAGGATCGTGGAAGATGACCACGTTGATAGGCTATAGATGTAAAGGCAGTAATGTCATAGTCGAGTAGTACTAATAATCCGTAAGCTTATGTACACCCTTTTCCCCACACTTTGGTGTGGGGAAGAAACTTTCTAAAATAAATACTTTCTTTATCTCAGTATGTTAAGATATTGTTGCAATTATTTAATTATTAATTATAAATTTTTAATTAATTGTACGTTACCTCAAGTAACAACGACCTTAAGGTGGTTATTGCGGCGGGGCTCACCTCT
>NZ_JBIPCS010000046.1:0-285 GCF_044005985.1 Flavobacterium sp. FlaQc-49
GTGGAAGATGACCACGTTGATAGGCTATAGATGTAAAGGCAGTAATGTCATAGTCGAGTAGTACTAATAATCCGTAAGCTTATGTACACCCTTTTCCCCACACTTCGGTGTGGGGAAGAAACTTTCTCCCTTCGACTAAGGTCAAGGACTTTTTTATATTCTTTATCTCAGTATGTTAAGATATTGTTGCAATTATTTAATTATTAATATTAAATTTTTAATTAATTGTACGTTACCTCAAGTAACAACGACCTTAAGGTGGTTATTGCGGCGGGGCTCACCTCT
>NZ_JBIPCS010000047.1:0-284 GCF_044005985.1 Flavobacterium sp. FlaQc-49
TTTAAGTAGCGTACACCAATTATATCCGGTGGATTCAAATGTATTCCTTACTACTCTTGAAGAATGTAAATTTCAAGTGCATAATTTCTTATATGGATCATCAACTCGACCTGTTTTAGGAGATTATGTTTGGTACGACACCAACGGTAACGGAATTCAAGACGAATGGTACGATGCCAATAATGATGGAATTGTAACCAAAAATACTCCTGACGCAAATGGTGCAATCGACTATAGCCAATGGGAATGGATTGATCTTAATGGTGATGGCAGTTTTACCGGTC
>NZ_JBIPCS010000048.1:0-283 GCF_044005985.1 Flavobacterium sp. FlaQc-49
AGCTACTTCAGATGCAAGTGGAAATTATACAGTTGCTAATTTAGTAGCAGGATTAGATTATACAGTAACAGCTGCAAAATCAGGTGTAACATTTACACCGGCTTCAACAGTTTACACAGCAATTGCTACTAATAAAACGTTGAATTTTACACAAGCTGTTACTCCGGTATATTATACAGTAAGCGGAACAGTTTTAAATGGAGCGACTGCAGTTGCGGGAGTTACAGTTTCAGCAGTTTCTGGCGCTACAACTTTGACAGCTACTTCTAACGCAAGCGGAAAT
>NZ_JBIPCS010000049.1:0-278 GCF_044005985.1 Flavobacterium sp. FlaQc-49
ATTACTCTTATTCTTTTGTTTTAACATCTCTGTTAAAACGGCTGTCAATTCAATATGTCTACGAACGTGTGTTTCTTTTTAATTTCGCTTGTGTTGCAAAGCGGGTGCAAAACTACATCTTTATTTTTAACTGGCAAGACTTTTTTGAAGTTTTTTTTTAGAAACTTTTCGTTTCCAATTTTCTTCTTTTCTTAACCAATCTCTCAATGAACTTGCGTGTTTTGCGGGGTGCAAAGGTAAGCAGCGTTTTCAAATCTCACAAGCTTTTTTGAATCTTT
>NZ_JBIPCS010000050.1:0-274 GCF_044005985.1 Flavobacterium sp. FlaQc-49
TCTCTCACGGTTATAATTTGAACATAAGATGTAGTGTTACCAGAGCAATCCGTTGCTGTCCAGGTACGTGTTAAGGTATAATTAGAATCACATTGATTTTGAATATCACTTTTTGTTTCAGTGAAAATAATTGGTAAATCTGAAGTACAACTGTCTGAAACTACTAGTTGAGCAGGGGCAGGAACAGCGTCACAAGAAACAGTACTATCTTTTGGAAGATCTCCGGTAAATATTGGTTTACTGGTATCTTCAATTGTAATCACTTGCGTGAAAG
>NZ_JBIPCS010000051.1:0-268 GCF_044005985.1 Flavobacterium sp. FlaQc-49
CCTTAACACGTACCTGGACAGCAACGGATTGCTCTGGTAACACTACATCTTATGTTCAAATTATAACCGTGAGAGATACAACAGCTCCAACGGGAACTGTTCCTACAGATGTTACCGGTTTAGAGAGTATAGCTGCTATTGCTGCCGGTACACCACAAGATGTAACGAATGTTTCTGATAATTGTGATTCAAATGTAACAATCACCGTAACTGATACCAATAACGGAGGAAGTGGTTGTGATGGAAATGCTTATATCTTAACCAGAAC
>NZ_JBIPCS010000052.1:0-267 GCF_044005985.1 Flavobacterium sp. FlaQc-49
GTGGAAGATGACCACGTTGATAGGCTATAGATGTAAAGGCAGTAATGTCATAGTCGAGTAGTACTAATAATCCGTAAGCTTATGTACACCCTTTTCCCCACACTTCGGTGTGGGGAAGAAACTTTCTAAAATAAAATACTTTCTTTATCTCAGTATGTTAAGATATTGTTGCAATTATTTAATTATTAATATTAAATTTTTAATTAATTGTACGTTACCTCAAGTAACAACGACCTTAAGGTGGTTATTGCGGCGGGGCTCACCTCT
>NZ_JBIPCS010000053.1:0-258 GCF_044005985.1 Flavobacterium sp. FlaQc-49
AGACAGCTAGGATGTTGGCTTGGAAGCAGCCATTCATTTAAAGAGTGCGTAACAGCTCACTAGTCGAGCGGACGAGCATGGATAATAATCGGGCATAAGCATATTACCGAAGCTATGGATTTACAGTCTGACTGTAAGTGGTAGGGGAGCATTCTAACAGGGTTGAAGGTGTATCGTAAGGTATGCTGGACTGGTTAGAAAAGAAAATGTAGGCATAAGTAACGATAATGCGGGCGAGAAACCCGCACACCGAAAAAC
>NZ_JBIPCS010000054.1:0-256 GCF_044005985.1 Flavobacterium sp. FlaQc-49
CTTGCACGCAGGAGGTCAACGGTTCGACTCCGTTATTCTCCACTGATTTACTATAAAAGTAGTAAATAAAAGTTCATTGACATATTGAGATAAGAAATAATAAAAAGTAGAAAGCGTTTTTTGTTATTGGTAGTAATACAGATAATAAAAAACAAAAAAAAACGGTCATAATTAATTTTATGATTGGTACAATAAGCAAAATAAGGGCGTATGGGGGATGCCTTGGCTCTCAGAGGCGATGAAAGGCGTGATAAGC
>NZ_JBIPCS010000055.1:0-255 GCF_044005985.1 Flavobacterium sp. FlaQc-49
TTTTCTCAAACTTTTCTAAAAAATTAATCCTCTTTTCTTGTCAGTCTATCAGGGAACGTCTGTCTTGTTGCGGGTGCAAAAGTAGCCCCTTTATTCGCTTTTACAAGCTTTTTACTTTGCTTTTTTTACCTTTTTTTCAATCTTTTTCTTAACTTACTGGTAATGGTGTTTTTACAAAACTTAGGCTTTTGTGTTTTTAAGGAATTTTCTTTCTTTTGCTGTGTTTTTCATATTGCAACAACTTAATCCTGTATC
>NZ_JBIPCS010000056.1:0-255 GCF_044005985.1 Flavobacterium sp. FlaQc-49
TACAACTTTTGAATTTGATTCATTGTAAGATCCCTGGTTTTATTCTTATTTCTTTTACTTTAGATTCTTTTGCCATATGTCTTCCTGAGCGAAGTCGAAGGAAACTTGACAGGCATAAACTTTGAGCCGGGTAAAAATCTAATTTCAATCTTTGAAAGAACTCCGGGGTTAAGTTCAAAACGAATGAAGTGCTAAAGAATTGGATGTGGAAATTTAGTTTATTTACAGAATATGCATCCCGTTTGTCCTTTCGGC
>NZ_JBIPCS010000057.1:0-255 GCF_044005985.1 Flavobacterium sp. FlaQc-49
TAACGGAGTGAAATAGATCCTGAAACCATACGCTTACAAGCGGTCGGAGCCCTTTCGTGGGGTGACGGCGTGCCTTTTGCATAATGAGCCTACGAGTTAACGTTGCTGGCAAGGATAAGTGGTTAAGCCACGGATCCGTAGCGAAAGCGAGTCTGAATAGGGCGCTTTAGTCAGTAGTGTTAGACGCGAAACCGTGTGATCTACCCATGGGCAGGATGAAGCGCTGGTAACACAGTGTGGAGGTCCGAACCGGTT
>NZ_JBIPCS010000058.1:0-255 GCF_044005985.1 Flavobacterium sp. FlaQc-49
TACAACTTTTGAATTTGATTCATTGTAAGATCCCTGGTTTTATTCTTATTTCTTTTACTTTAGATTCTTTTGCCATATGTCTTCCTGAGCGAAGTCGAAGGAAACTTGACAGGCATAAACTTTGAGCTGGGTAAAAATCTAATTTCAATCTTTGAAAGAACTCCGGGGTTAAGTTCAAAACGAATGAAGTGCTAAAGAATTGGATGTGGAAATTTAGTTTATTTACAGAATATGCATCCCGTTTGTCCTTTCGGC
>NZ_JBIPCS010000059.1:0-255 GCF_044005985.1 Flavobacterium sp. FlaQc-49
CTGTAGCAACAGCATCCAGATTACCATCTTTTACCAATTTTATCGTATAATCTCCATTAGGATTTGCTGTTTCTGGTCGGTCTCTCCAGAATCCTGTTTGGCTTACAATAACTTCTTTATGATAACCATTAGGCCCATCAATAATCACATTAGGTGTTAACGCATTACCAAAACCTCCCTCATTTAATTCTCCAACATTTTGAGGACCGGTAAAACTGCCATCACCATTAAGATCAATCCATTCCCATTGGCTAT
>NZ_JBIPCS010000060.1:0-255 GCF_044005985.1 Flavobacterium sp. FlaQc-49
TACTTTTTTAAGGTTCCTTTACCAGGTGTATTTCTTAATTTTTGCCGTCTTTTGATTTTTTTTCAGTTCCTATAGAGCTTTAGCATTCAAAAAAAACTTCCAATCCTATCCCTTCACAAACTGTTCTAGCTTTAATAAGCAAAAATAAAAACAAAGACCTAACAAAAAATTAAGTTATTGCGTCTTTTTTCCAATACCACAGCTTTAATAAATAAGCAAGACATTTTCAAAAATTAAGACCTTAATTAAAAATCG
>NZ_JBIPCS010000061.1:0-255 GCF_044005985.1 Flavobacterium sp. FlaQc-49
ACCTAACAAAAAATTAAGTTATTGCGTCTTTTTTCCAATACCACAGCTTTAATAAATAAGCAAGACATTTTCAAAAATTAAGACCTTAATTAAAAATCGACCTTTTCAGCAATAAATTCTATTTTATTTTTCAAATTCCTATCTTTTCGATGCCTCTTTTTTCACAACCAACTTCCTCTTACAATACTCAAGTAAAAGCTCATACAAATCAGCTTTTTTTCCTACAACTTTAAATTTGTAAAATTACCCACCCTT
>NZ_JBIPCS010000062.1:0-255 GCF_044005985.1 Flavobacterium sp. FlaQc-49
CAGACTCGAACTGCCGACCCCTACATTATCAGTGTAGTACTCTAACCAGCTGAGCTACGAGACTCTGTTTTACTTAAATTTATTATTTGAACTAACAGCAAGAGTAATAAAATTTCATGATTCAGAACCATTTAGATCTGCATCTTTTTTCCTAACCGTGCAATTGCTTGCTAACACTTAGGCTCTAGAAAGGAGGTGTTCCAGCCGCACCTTCCGGTACGGCTACCTTGTTACGACTTAGCCCTAGTTACCAGT
>NZ_JBIPCS010000063.1:0-255 GCF_044005985.1 Flavobacterium sp. FlaQc-49
GTATCATTTGGTAATACATTCAGCACATTTGGAGTGATTTGATTTACACTAGGAAATGGACCGGCAGTATCGTCATTGGCCACTATGTCTCTAACTAATTTGCAGTTAACACCAAAATCAGCATTTAGATGAATCAAATCTTGAGGAGTTACAGTGACCATATAACTGCTTGGACTTGTTGTTTGACAAACGTTATGCAATTGTGCCTGGTTTACTTTAGAGGTAATATTTTTACCTGCTCCTGATGGAAGCACT
>NZ_JBIPCS010000064.1:0-247 GCF_044005985.1 Flavobacterium sp. FlaQc-49
GCCCTTTACAACTAGCAAGCCTTCGACTCCGCTCAGGGTGACATCAATGTACCCGAAAATGAAAACTGAAAGAGGAAATAGTCGCAGTTTTCAGTCGCAACTTGAAACTTGAAACTTGAAACTAAAACCCCAAACTGTCAGGCTGAGCGAAGTCGAAGCCCTTTACAACTAACAAGCCTTCGACTTCGCTCAGGGTGACATAAATGCGTCTGAGAATGAAAACTGAACGCTAACAGATAAACATAGT
>NZ_JBIPCS010000065.1:0-241 GCF_044005985.1 Flavobacterium sp. FlaQc-49
TTGGTTTATAGGGTTCAAAGCTCATTTTTTATTTGTTTGATGCTAAAAAGGGAATATTTAAACCATATAAGTGATGTAAGAAAATATAAGGCAGCGCTTGGATTTTACTTTGCTTGTTTGGTTTATAGGGTTCAAAGCTCATTTTTTATTTGTTTGATGCTAAAAAGGGAATATTTAAACCATATAAGTGATGTAAGAAAATATAAGGCAGCGCTTGGATTTTACTTTGCTTGTTTGGTTT
>NZ_JBIPCS010000066.1:0-236 GCF_044005985.1 Flavobacterium sp. FlaQc-49
ATAGTTAAGCGAATTCCCTTCACCACCCTTAATCTCATCATCCTTCTCCTGCCCTTGGAACCCATAACGATAGTCATCAAGGCTTTTATACCTATTAGGCACGAGCATACCAAAAGGATAGTAATCTAAACGTATCTTAAATCAATAAATACAGGAACTTAGCTATCTATAAAATACACCTAAAATCACATTAAAAGGCATTTTTTCGCTTTTCAAAGATAAAAAATAAATTGAAG
>NZ_JBIPCS010000067.1:0-212 GCF_044005985.1 Flavobacterium sp. FlaQc-49
ACTCTACCCCTCGACTTGCATGTGTTAAGCCTGCCGCTAGCGTTCATCCTGAGCCAGGATCAAACTCTTCATCGTATATTTTTTATATTATATTGCGATGCGTTCTCTATCGGTTCTTTTCGAATCTATCGATTCCATTACTCTTATTCTTTTGTTTTAACATCTCTGTTAAAACGGCTGTCAATTCAATATGTCTACGAACGTGTGTTTCT
>NZ_JBIPCS010000068.1:0-210 GCF_044005985.1 Flavobacterium sp. FlaQc-49
TTTACTATAAAAGTAGTAAATAAAAGTTCATTGACATATTGAGATAAGAAATAATAAAAAGTAGAAAGCGTTTTTTGTTATAAGTAGTAATACAGATAATAAAAAACAAAAAAAAACGGTCATAATTAATTTTATGATTGGTACAATAAGCAAAATAAGGGCGTATGGGGGATGCCTTGGCTCTCAGAGGCGATGAAAGGCGTGATAAGC
>NZ_JBIPCS010000069.1:0-208 GCF_044005985.1 Flavobacterium sp. FlaQc-49
GAATTTGGAATTTAAAATATTGGAATTTATAACCCCCAGTTCTCAATCATAAGAGTATATTGATCAATAAGGCAGCAATACTTCTGTTTCAAAAGTTGGAATTTGGAATTTAAAATATTGGAATTTATAACCCCCAGTTCTCAATCATAAGAGTATATTGATCAATAAGGCAGCAATACTTCTGTTTCAAAAGTTGGAATTTGGAATT